>JAFXPY010000001.1 GCA_017527495.1 Paludibacteraceae bacterium | reverse complement strand
TTGCCAATCAAGCCGATATAAATATTAATCTATGAGGGGACTTATGTTTTCGATATACTCCGTAGGAGTTTTCTTTTAATAGAGAATAAAGATTTTAATTCGATATTTTTTCCGTAGGAAATTTCTTTTAATCAATATAAAACAAGAGTTTAAGAGAAATTTCCTAACGGGAAATCGCGATATGAAATTACGATATTATGCTATTAAAAGATATTCCCTAACGGGAAATTCATTTTTATCGGACAATAATAATCATTTATAATGAATAGACAATACTGACATATTGTCCATTTTTGGTACGACATATATGATTTAGACTCTGATTTGTCAAAAAATATTGTCGTTTTTCCTTTTGTTTTGTTCAAAAATTCCTTTTAGCAAAGGTCAACAGACAAGATGGCACTCTTTTTGTCTTTTTTAACGCGATAAATTTTCATTAACAAAAAAATGAGGAATAATTTTTTATTGATTAGCATTTTGCTAATTACGCTAAATGCAAATGCTGTAACCAATCTTACACTTGATGGTTGTCGCGACCTTGCCCTTCAACGCAATAAGCAAGCTCAAATCGACAAAGAAAACATCAGTGCTGCAGAAGATTTGAAGAAAGCATCTGTTGCAAAATTCTTTCCTAAGGTAAGTGCCAATGGGGGTTACTCTTGGATGGAAAAAAATCTTTTTATTCTGCCAAGCTCATATTCTTTCAGTTTTGGTACGATGAATCCTGACGGAACATTTACTTTCAAGGATGATGCCTTCCAGACTCAACATTTCAACTATGCTGATTTTCGTGAGGCATTTCCAGAGCTTGACCAACAACTGTCTGATTGGGCTGCCAGCGAATATAAAGAAATCCGCGAGCTATCCGAGCTTGATGTTCATCATGTTTTTGTAGGTCAAATAGGTGTTGTGCAACCTATCTTTTTAGGTGGTAAAGTGGTTGAGCTTTACAAGATTGCAAAAGCCACTGAGAATATTGCCCAACTCAGCGCCAACCAACATAATGATGAACTCATTGTCAGTGTTGACGAAGCATATTGGCGTGTTATTTCTGTTGAACAAAAATATCTGTTAGCCGATCGTTATTGCAAGATGCTTCGTCAAGTGGAAGAGAATATGTCGGCTGCCGCAGAAGAAGGCACTGTGACAAAGGGCGACTTACTCAAAGTGCGTGTCAAGCTCAATGAGGCCGAGGTTAGTTTGGCAAAAGCCACCAATGGTCTTACTCTTTCAAAAATGGCATTGTGCCAAATCATCGGTCTGCCTCTCGACACAGACATTCACCTTGACGACAGTGGATTGGAGAATCTCTCTGTGCAAGATATGCAATATATAGACATGGACAATGTGTTGCAGAGACGCAACGAAATACAGATGCTTCAACAAGCCCAAGAGATGGCAGATGCAGGAGTGAAGCTTACTGCCTCAACACTTATGCCCAACATTGTTGCCTCTGCCAACTACATAGCCACAAGTCCGAACCTCTTCAATGGTTATCGCGATAATCACCAATTTCGCGGTACATTTCAAGCCGGAGTGGTAGTTAATATACCTATTGCACATGCAGACGATATTTACCAGCTTAAAGCAGCAAAGCATAAAGCAAAGACACTTGACTTGCAGCTTGAAGAAGCCAAAGAAAAGATTGAGTTACAGGCCACACAGAGTCAGCAGCAACTGCAAGAGGCCAATCGCAAACTTGCAATGGCAATAGCCAACATCAATAACGCAGAGGAAAATTTGCGTATGGCTCAGGCAGCCTTCGACGAAGGTATGCTCACATCGACAGAATTGCTTGGTGCACAAACTGCATGGCTCAAAGCTTATTCGGAAAAGATTGACGCTGCAATAGAAGTACGTATGTACGAAACTTATTTAAAGAAAAATACAGGAAGACTATAAAAAAAAGAATATTATGGACAACAAGAAACACAATTTTTTGATTGGATTAATCGCACTCGTTTCGATTATAATAATAGTAGGTGTAATAGGAATTCTTGCTCTTCGCCCTGAGCCTGTTTTGATACAAGGTGAAGTAGAAGCAGCAGAATATCGCGTGAGTGGCAAAGTTCCAGGTCGTATAGAAGCCTTTTTTGTTGATGAGGGCGAACAAGTGCGCAAAGGAGATACACTTGTATTCATTGATTCACCTGAGGTGCGTGCCAAATTGGCTCAAGCCGAAGCAGCGCGTTCGGCTGCTGATGCTCAAAGCAGAAAAGCACAAAACGGAGCACAGACAGAACAAATACAAGGTGCGTACGAGATGTGGCAGAAAGCTCTTGTGGGCGAGGATATCATGCGCAAATCATACGAGAGAGTAAAAAGGTTGCACGAAAAAGGAGTGGTAACTACACAGAAACTTGACGAAACAGAGGCTCAGTACAATGCCGCCGTTGCCACAGCAAAAGCGGCTAAGACACAATATAATATGGCTCTTAAAGGTGCTCGACAAGAAGATAAAGACGCAGCAGAAGCTCTCGTGGCAAGAGCCGATGGAGCAATTTCGGAAGTTAATGCATACTTGGGCGAGCTTTATCTCACCGCACCGGCAGATGGTGAAGTTACAGCCAAATTCCCAAAAGCAGGCGAATTGGTCGGCTCCGGCTCACCAATATTATCAATAACCGATCTTAGCGATATGTGGCTAACTTTTTCGGTGAGAGAAGACGAGCTTACAGGTCTGACTATGGGCAAAATAATTGAGTTTTACGCTCCTGCTTTGGGAAAAGACAACACCTATCAGGCACAAATAACAAACATACAAGCACGAGCATCCTATGCCACATGGCGCGCCACAAAAACAAATGGTCAGTTTGATGTCAAGACATTTGAAATCAAGGCTCGTCCCACAATGCAAGTACCTAATTTGCGACCGGGAATGACAGTCATATTGAAATAAAATGTTACGATGCTAAAAAAAGGATTAAAAGCAGTATTTTTGCGCGAGTGCCGACAAATGATGTCCCGACCTTTATACATCTTTGGGTCAATATTTGTTATGGCTTTTTGCTGTCTGTTCTATCTGAGTATGCTCAATGAAGGAGTTCCTCAAAAACTACCTGTAGGAATTGTGGATTGCGACCATACTAATATCTCACGCATGATAAAGCGTGAAGTAGATGCAGGTCAGGCGGTTAGGGTTGTTGCTGAATATGCCAACTACACAGAGGCTCGTGAAGCCATGCAAAGAGGCGAGATATATGCATTTATGTATATTCCTGCAAATCTTTATTCCGACCTTTTGTCGTTCAAGCGTCCAACCATCACTCTCTATGCCAATTCAGCCTATACACTTGGCGGCACACTTGCCTACAAGCAGCTTATGACCATGGCCAATCTGGCTTCAGGAGCAGTACAGAGAGAAGTAATGCGAGGCAGAGGATATCGCGACTATCAAATCATGCCTATAATACAACCCATCGTTGTTGACACACATATTCTCGGCAACCCGTGGGTGAATTATTCTGTATATCTGAGCACCACTATTCTTCCCGGTACACTTGGTTTGATGGTGTTGCTCTTGTCTGTTTTTTCTCTCACACATGAACTTAAGATACAAACGGCCAAAGGCTGGCTTGCAGCAGCTGACAACAACATGGCTGTTGCCATAATAGGCAAGATGCTACCCTACACCATTCTGTTCAGCATAATGGGATGGGCAATGAATGTTGTTATGTTCAAGGTGATGCATTTCCCGATGTCGGGTTCGTTTATATTCCTTAATGTCGCCATGGTGGCATATATCATTGCAATGCAGTCTGTTGCCGTCTTCGTAGTTGAGCTGTTGCCTATGCCGGGTGTGGCAATAAGTATATGCTCTCTCTATGGTACATTATGCTACACACTTTCGGGTTTTTCCTACCCCGTGGAAGCGATGCTGTCACCTTTTCAGGCTCTAACATGGTTGGTTCCACTCCGGCATTACTATATGATCACAATAGATCAAATGCTGATGGGACTGCCCGTAACACAATCATTTTTCCGTTTTGCCATACTTATGGCAGCAGTATTAATAACAATTCCGGCTGCAGGCAGACTGCGTAAAGCCGCACTCAATCCGGATTATATCGGAGAATAGAACAATGAAAAAATATCCTTTGGCAACATGGCTACTTTATAGAATAGAAGATGTCTGGTATGTTTATGTACAAGAACTCAAACGCATCTTTAGTGATAAAGGTGTAATGCTCATTTTCTTTGTAGCAGTACTGGCGTATCCTATTCTATACCCATTTATATATTATCATGAAGCTATTGTCGATTTGCCGATAGCCGTCGTTGACATGAATGCCTCACATTATTCGCGCGAGTACATACGCATGATTGATGCAACTCGCGAAGTGGCTGTATCCTACAAATGCACCAACATGAACGAGGCGGAAAGTCTTTACCACGAGCGCAAAATACATGGAATTATTTATATTCCTTCAGACTTTGAGAAAAACATTCTGACAGCCGGTGCTCAGGCCACAGTGTCGGTCTATTGCGATATGTCGTCGTTTCTATACTACAAAAATGTGTTGCAGGCGTCCAACTTCGTCATGCTCGACCAACACGTAAAGATACAGACACAGCGCTACGAACTTCTTGGCAACGACAAAGCCATGGCTCAGACACTTGCTCAACCACTCAGATACGAAACAGTAATGCTCTATAATCCTGCCGGTGGCTATCCATCGTATCTTTTACCTTCGGTGCTAATCTTGATTCTCTACCAAACGATGTTTTTCGGTATCTGTATGCTGGCAGGTATTGCACGCGAGAAAAATGGCGAATTATATTATATAGAAGGTAGGAAATTCGAACGAAGCACATTCCGACTTGTATTCGGCAGGGCCTTTGCCTATTTCTCAATATATTTTGGACTTTCGGTATATGCGTTACTACTTGTACCACGTCTTTTTGACCTCCCGCACATAGGAAATCCCCTTGACATCATGCGTTTTACGGTTCCTTTTTTGCTTGCAACAGCATTTTTTTCAATGACCGTGAGCGTATTTATACGAGAAAGAGAGACGGCAATGGTAACTCTTCTGTTTTCGTCTATCGTGTTGCTATTCTTGTCAGGCGCATCATGGCCTTCAAGTAACCTACCACAATTCTGGGCTGATTTTGCACGACTCTTTCCGTCAACATACGCCATCAATGGCTACATACATATCAATAGTTGTGGTGCAAGTCTTTGGGAGACAAGGCACGAATATTATGTCCTATGGCTGCAAACAGGCATTTATTTTCTGACCGCAGTAGGATTTTATGCTTTTTCAGGTTGGTACTACGAAAAGACAGCCAATTTAGAAGAACATATAAACAGCAAAATAGATAAAATTGCAGAAAATCAAATAGTAAAGTCGAAAAGAGCTGAATAGAATTCAAGTTTCGCATATTTTTCATTTTGTCAGAGATTTCCCGTTAGGGAATTTCTTTTAATAGCTATTGTTGGACTATTAGTTAATCGGTTTCCCGTAGGGAATTTCTTTTAAATCATTGATAATAAGACATTAAAAGAAAATCCCTACGGGATATAAATTTGTAATTAACCTGAATATTCTATTTTAAAAAAATCGCTACGTGTTAACATTTAACCAAGTGGTAAACTTTCGTATTTTAGAAAAAAATCAAAAAAGTGTAAAAAATACACAAAAATATTTTGTCAGTTAAAAAAAATGTATTAGTTTTGCGTCATAATTACACAATTAAGGTAAATTTACAATTTATTCGTTACTTTTTAAGATATGAAAGAAGACTACAAGAAAACGGACGATGGGTATGAATACAAATACCCTCGCGCAGCAATAACAACAGACTGCGTGATATTCGGTTTCGACGGCAGATACTTGAATATCTTGCTTGTTGAACGTGGCATTGAGCCTTTCAAAGGCAGTTGGGCATTGCCCGGAGGCTTTCTAAAGATGGATGAGCGTGTTGAAGAATGTGCATTTCGCGAACTGAAAGAAGAGACATCACTTGAGCCCGAGCAGATTGAGCAATTCGGTGTATTCTCATCTTTAGACCGCGACCCTCGCGGAAGAGTAGTAACGGTGGCTTTCTATGCATTAGTCAAACGGACACATGTTATTGGCGGTGACGACGCTAATGACGCACGCTGGTTTCCGATTGAGGATTTACCACCTTTAGCCTTCGATCATAAAGAGATTATTGACGAGGCTATGCTGGCTCTCAAACGCGACCTACATCACCAGCCTATAGGATTTATGCTTCTTGACGAGCAATTCAGCATGCCTGAACTTCAAAGGCTATATGAGGCTATACTCGGCAGACACTTCGACCGCCGCAACTTTCAGAAAAAAATGATGGCTTCCGGAATTGTCACTCCAACTGTATATAGCGAATCAACAGGCCATCGCCCAAGTAAATTATTCACATTCAATCCTCTCGAATACAAAAAAATGAAAGAGGAAAATACTAATGGGAAGGAATTCTAAAAATCAGAACAGAAACTAAAACCTTATTATTAACCACGGACACAAGTCCGAACTAAACAATTTAAACTATGTTATTTACAAAAAAGAAAGAGCAAGAAAACGCTCCACAAGAACTAATCAAAGATGAAAAAACACACATCTTTAATCTGATAATTTTGGATGAGAGTGGGAGTATGCACAAAATAGAAGAGGCAGCGCGCAGCGGTTGCAACGAAGTGTTGGGTACAATACGCAAGGCAGCTGAAGACAATGCGGAAATTGAGCAAAATGTAACGCTCGTATTTTTCGACGACACAATGCGTTATATTTACAAACATGAAAAGATAGATAATGTGAAAGACATCGATCGTGAATATTGTCCACGAGCATGCACCGCATTATACGATGCAATGGGCATATCGCTGACAGCACTTGAAAAGGAAGTCGATAAATATGATGATGCCATAGGACTGGTAACAGTAATCACTGACGGCCAAGAAAATTCCTCACGCGAATATAGTGGTAAAGAAGTTTACGATTTAGTAGGTCGCTTACGCGAAAAGGGCTGGACATTTGCATTTATGGGAGCCAATCAAGATGTCATGGAAACAGCCAAAAGACTGAATATCAAAAACACACGCGAATTTGAATACACAAATAGCGGCATGAGAGAATCGTTTACAGTGGCTGCAATGGCAAGTATCAACTATAATACCAGAATAGCAAAAAGCAGAGAGGCCACTAAAAACATGAGTAAAGAAGAAAAAATGGCATATTACAGCGCAATGGAATCAGATGCTGACTTCTTTGAAGATCAAAAATAGAAAAAGAATAAACTTTTTCACAATAATCAGATACTACGAAAAGAACAACTATTCTCAATCGGTAGTGCAGAACATTCGTTCTGCACTATTTTTTTTGTGTTTAGTCGCTCTTGATTTGCATATTTTACAAATAAATATTAATTTTGCATATTGAAAATAAAATTTTAACTAAAAACATACGATATGCAAACTATCAGCAATTATGATTTCGCCGGTAAGAAGGCGATTGTTCGTGTGGATTTCAATGTTCCACTCGATGAGAATGGCAATATCACAGACGACACCCGTATCCGCGGTGCTCTCCCTACCCTTCGTTATATTCTCGACAAAGGTGGTGCGTTGATTATCATGAGCCACATGGGCAAACCGAAAGGTAAAGTAAATGCCAAGATGAGTCTTGGTCAGATTCGTGAAGCCGTAGGCAAAGCTCTTGGAGTAGAAGTTAAGTTTGCTCCTGACTGTGCAAAAGCCAAAGAGGCTGCTGACGCACTTAAGGCCGGCGAGGTTCTGCTGCTTGAAAACCTTCGTTTCTATCCTGAAGAAGAAGGCAAGCCGGTAGGCATAGACAAAGAAGATCCTGCTTATGACGAAGCAAAGAAGGCCATGAAAGCTTCGCAAAAAGAATTTGCAAAGACATTGGCTTCCTACGCCGACTGCTATGTTAATGACGCCTTCGGTACAGCTCACCGCAAACATGCTTCAACAGCCGTTATTGCCGACTATTTTGATACCGACAACAAGATGCTCGGTTTCTTGATGGAAAAAGAAGTGCAAGCCGTTGACAATATTCTCTCTAATATCAAGCGTCCATTCACTGCTATCATGGGTGGTTCGAAAGTATCAACAAAGATTGGTATCATTGAGAATTTGATGGACAAAGTTGACAACTTGATTCTCTGCGGCGGTATGACCTATACATTTGCCAAGGCTCAAGGTGGCAAGATTGGTAATTCAATCTGCGAAGACGACAAGCTTCAGCTTGCTCTCGACATCATAGCACAGGCCAAAGCCAAAGGTGTCAATCTTGTTTTAGGAACAGACTGCATAGCAGCAGATGCATTCTCCAACGATGCCAACACACAAGTTGTTGCAGCCAATGCTATCCCTGATGGTTGGGAAGGTCTTGATGCCGGTCCAGAGACTCGCAAACTCTTTGCAGAGGCTATTGAAGGCGCAAAGACTATTCTTTGGAATGGTCCTGCCGGAGTATTTGAGTTCGACAACTTCACAGGTGGTAGCCGTGCAATAGCAGAGGCTATAGCCAAAGCAACAGCCAATGGTGCCTACTCGCTTATTGGTGGTGGCGATTCAGTTGCCTGCATCAACAAATTCGGTATGGCTGACAAAGTAAGCTATATTTCAACA
Organism: Paludibacteraceae bacterium; assembly: GCA_017527495.1. Lineage (GTDB taxonomy): Bacteria > Bacteroidota > Bacteroidia > Bacteroidales > Paludibacteraceae > RGIG6639. The sequence goes on along the minus strand of JAFXPY010000001.1, from coordinate 152,457 downwards.
GGCGGTGGTGCATTGCTTGAGGCCATAGAAGGTAAAGTACTTCCGGGCGTTGCTGCTATCAAAGGAGAATAGAAAATAGAACGCTGCGCTGCAAGAAGTAAGAGATAAGAACGCTGCGCTGCAAGAAGTGAGAGATAAGAGAGGCAAGAAATCTTGCCTCTCTTATGGTATATATGTGGTGTCTTTTGCTGTTTTTATAAGGCAATTGACGCCTCCCATACCGGTCCAAACACCATAACCGCCGGAGATATTGCTCCGCATGTTGGTATAAACAGGCACATAAAACATGCCCTGCATCACACTCTGATTGGCATAGTCTTCCCAAAATGAGTAGGCATCCCTGTCAATACGAGCCAACTTGATTTGATAGACATTGCTTGTGTCTTTCGGAAAAGGTTTGAACACCGACAATATCTCATCTTGAGTGCTTGCAAATGGATTATAGACATTGATTTTCAGTCTTCCGGCAGTTGCTTTGCTATTGTCGAAATTGCTTATTGGAGCAAAATAGAATTGACGGGATGGCAATTGGCGGACAAAAACGGCATAATAGCTCATACTATCTTGAGAAAAACCGCTCAAATGCATTACAACATTCATTCTGCCTTTTTCATCTTCTTGGACAGTTATTGAATCAATTGTTTTGGGAGGCAATATTGTTGTAGATGCTGTTGCAGACAGGTCTCCGTAAGTGGCAGTCAGGAAATATTCTTTACCTACTTCGCCTTTCATTTCCGCCGTTGTATAGACATAAGGAGGCATAAAATTGGTGTCCACTCTACCAGTTAGGACAACTTCTCTTTCTCCATCTGAAATTACAACCCGTCCGAATATTACCATTTGGTTCTTGATTACATCTTCTATTGTTCCGTCGTTATTTTCATGTTCTGCAAAGACATAGCTACGATGCAAAATAACGAACGGGAAACCATCTTTGTCAATCCACCCCTCAACAATCATTCGCTCCGGCGGAGCTGGTTCATGCCTGCACGACAAGACTGACAGCGACAAGATAAAGAGTAATATGTATATTTTAGAATTTGCCATATATGCTTATTGAGGGGATTATTCTTGAAATAAATGTTCCACCTACGGGAGAGAGGTTTTCACGATAGACAACAAACTGTACATTACGCTGGTTGTAAACATTATAAAGTGATAGATTAATGCCCAATAGATGTCCGTTTTTATTGATTATATCATACGAGCAACTAAGGTCAAGGCGGTGATAATTCGGCATGTGTGCTCCATTATATGTTGAATAAGCGCACATCATTTTGCCGTTTAGCATATAGACTTCTTGTGCCTGAGTGTAAGGCAAGCCTGTTGCGAAGACAAACATAGCACTCAGGTTCCAGCGTTTTGCTATCTGCGAGTTAAGTACCACTTTGAGGTCGTGCTCACGCTCGTATGAAGAGGCGTAACAATAGTCTTGCCTGCCTTCAAGCGAAGGTAATTGCCTTACTGAACGGCCATAAGTGTAGCTTACATAACCGGTCAGGTAGCCATAATTGCGCTGTAGCATCAGATTGATTCCGTAATTGCGCCCATTGCCGGTGATGATGTCGTCAGAATAAGAAAAGTGTTTATTCAACAACTCAAATATACTCCCTACAGACTCTGTGATGTGATAAATCTGCTTGAAATACAATTCTGCAGATATACTATATTTTCTTTCAATGAAGTCGGTAGTGTATTTTATATTAAAGGAGTGAGCTTTTTCAGGTTTTAATTGTCTGTCTGCAAAAAAGAAAAAATCGGTAGGCAGTCCGCCATTAGTAAGCCCCACTTTGTGGAAATTCTGTGAGTACATACCATAATGGAGCGACAATGTGTGATTTGATGCGGGATAGAAATGCAGTGTTACCCTTGGATCTAAGCCGCCAAATGGAGTTTTATTGTAATAACCTGAGGCATAAAGTCCTACATTATATGCAAAATAATTGTTCACATCGTGTCGCAGGTCAACGCCTAATCCCAACTCGTCAGAATGTTCAACTTGATTGGGGGAGTGAGATGTTTCAAATAGGTCAATGCCTCGCAAATCGAACTGCATGGGCAGGCAAATATAATGATTATAGTCGAGCACAGCTTCAAGCGTGAGGGAATCAAAGATATAGTAGTTGAAAGAGTTGTGTAGTCCTGTCAGTGCAAAATTTGAATTGAGTTTTACTTTTTGTTGCAGTATATTGACATTGATTTCATCATCGAAAGAGGAATAGAACGCAGTTGTTTTCCAAAGACCTTTGCTCATACGATGCGACCATTCAGCAGACGCAAGGATATTATTCCATGGCACACTAACATCAACACCCGTATCGTTCACGCCTATTTTATCACGCGAATAAAACGCCGTCAGCACAAGTTTGTCTTTTTGCGACAGCTCGCTCAGAAAAGTGGCATTATAATCCTGAAAATTATATTTGATTTTCATGCCTTCTATGGCTAACCATTTTCCGTAAAGGGCATTAATATATGATGTTCTGCCTGAGAGATAGAGTGCATTATGTTTCCCAATAGGTATGCTTGCAGTAAGGTCTGTTGAGATGAGTCCGAGATTGCCTTCAACAGAAAAGCGTTCAGGAACAGATTTGTGCGTCAAGAAATCTATTCGTCCGCCGACACGATTAGTCATTGTGCCGGTATGCTGGGCTTGCTGTACCGTGATTTGTTTGAAATGAGTGGCATTGAAAGTAGAGAATAGTCCGAGAAGGTGATTAGGATAGAGCACCGGCACGGAATTGATAGCTATCAACGATTGATAGTCGGCACTGCCTTGAATATGTATTCCAGTTGTTGTTTCATTGTTGGTTGAAACACTTGGCAAAGATTGCAGATAGCGGATAGGGTCAGATGTGCCGAGAAATTTGGGCATCTGCTGGATTTGCTGGGCGTCAACAATCATTTTGCCTTCAAACTGAGTAACGAATTGGCGCGACTTTTGCTGCACCACCTCCACTTCGTCGAGTTGGTGTTGAATAATAGTGTCAGTGGCAGTTTGCGCATTGATGCATAAACTGCCACTGAGGAGGAAAAGTATGCAAAATGAATATTTATTCATTAGAACTCAACCTCGCCTACCTCATCGAATAGCATAGGTGAGAGTCTTATGTATTTATTAATAAGGTCTTCAAGAGTGTATTGCAGGTCGGTGAAAGGTTTTGAGTCGAAATACGTTTCGAAGGCATAGGTTGTGTTGTCATTCGGGAAATAGAGGACTTGTTCGGGATAATAGTCTATATGAGTCTTATTGTCGTAGTAGCTGTACCATTCGTCAACAGCTGTTTGAGTGAGGACTTGAGCTTGAACAATATCGGTGTTGTCGTAGTAGAGTTTCATGTCGATATTGGAATTAATGGCATTGCAAAGACGATCGCAACTTGCCTTGTCTTCATCGTCATAATTCTCACTACGTTTCTGAATATCTGAATAAGCCTGACCTACATTTTTCACATATCCTTTAAGTTGAACCTCGTTGATTATATCAACAGCCATGTCTGCTTGTCCAACTTTTGAGATAAGGTCTTCATATTGATCCTCATAGAGTTCATACCATTCTTCAAAAGTCTGGTCATCGCTTTTGCCTATAAGGCTTAAAGAAGGGAGTTTGACAAATGCAGAAATGAGGTGTTCTGATCCGTAGTTAAAGGTATAAACAGCTGACACATTTTTTAGGTTGATTTTTGTGTCGACAGTCCAATTTAGATTGGCAACACTTGCATTAACTGAGAAATAGGCATGATTGTTCAGTTGCATGTCTTGCGAGAACAAAAATCTTGCATATTCTTTACCATCGGCAGTGAGTGTGAAATAGATTTTTTCAGGCACTTCGGCTTCAATTCTGTAATCACCTCCTCTTAGTGCTTCTGTACCATCTTCATACCAAGCATAAGCATAATTTTTGGTTGTGCCCTCGCCCCATACTTTAGCTTCACATTTTTTACCATTTTTGTCTGTGCAACGCAAGATGATACTATTGTCGCTTGTTGTTCCTACTTTTTCCCACGACTTAGTCTGTTCATTGGCCTCAAAGATGACCGATTCACCACTAAAAGAGAAGGTATAAGAACCTATCAGCGCCGGTTTTCTGTGTCCATGAGCCACATCGGAGAGATAGCGAGGCATTGCGAAAACAGCGTCATAACGATTTTCGAAATAATCTTCTACTCCGTCCCAACTATAACCATCAAATTTTTCGCACAAGCCATCAATAAGATCAATGGCTTCTTGCTGATCAGCAGTCTGGAACTTACTCATCACTTTGTTAGCCACTTCAACTAACTTGTTTTTGTTTTCTTCAGATGAATACTCTTTCTCGTTTGATTTAGATTTATCTTTGCAAGCAAAGAAATAAACTGATACAAAGGCCAATAGAATGATTGGCAGGAAATTACTTTTTTTCATATTAAATAAATGCTAAGTTTTTATTTGCCACAAAATTAAGAAATATTTGACATATTAACAAGAAAAAAGGACAAAAATATATTTTTTTCAACTTTTTTTCACAAATATTTGGTAGTTATAAAAAAAAATTATAACTTTGTGCGTTAAAAAGTAGATTAGCCCCACTAAAACGTCTACTTTTAATATTGTCTAACCAAACTAAATTAAACAATGAACAGGTCCTTATTCGTAGGTCTGATGACTTTGTTTATATGCATTAGTGTATGTGATGCAAGTGCAAAGTCGTTGTTCCTACCCAAGAAATCGAAAGCTGCAGAGACCGATATTTCCTTCACGGTTGAAGATCAGCAATTCATGATTACAGACACTTCGTTTGGCATCCACTTTAGTATCGGAGGTGGAGAGCCGGCGGAATATTTGTTTGAGCCCTTGTACAATGCTGCGGACAGCGGCTTTGTGGTAAGTGCAGAGTGGCAAACGCTGTCGAGTAACGACTCGATAGGTGTGGCTCGGCCTCGGTTTATCCAAGCAGGTACATATCAGTGTGCACTGCGCATGCGCAACACAGGTGTGAGCGACACAGTGGTGAGCGACACTTTCAGTCTGACAATCCAACAAATCAGTTTCACTGCTCAGGAACCCGGACCGGTATGCGGCGGCGGAAACGTATATATTGTTGAGATACAAAACTTGGTCGGTGCGCCTAACCAAATCAGACTCGTCGTTGATTCCGTCGCACAAACGAAAGGATTAGCATCGACAGAGTGGTCAGATTTCGACACTGAAAATCCTGCATTTCCGATTGACATCACCAATTTGCAGGAAGGTGTAACAATCTCAGGCGGAGTATTTATTCAACTCAGCGACTCAACAACGCACGACACAACAACAACAAAAGTGTATGCCACAAAAACTGACACGCTTGAACATCAAACAAGAATTGACACCACTGAGACGGCAACATTTGATTCAATTGCCACAGATTCAACATTTGTTACGCATGCTCTCGACACGACTTTGATTGATAGTCTTGGTGCAGGCGATTCAATATTCAGCTACGCACTACAATACGATACCGTATATATATATACAAGCGATGGCGAAGAAATCGTTTCTGAGACTATACCTATTGTTACGACTGTTGACAGCACGAATTTCACCTTTGTAGAAAACGATTCTTACACTGCTTTCTACTCAGTTGAATTTACAAATATAGCAAGAGGTTTAGACGGCGACTATATACGGACAAAATTTGACGACTGCCTGATTTTTGTTGACAACAGCTGCAACACTAAAGACTGCCAGCGCGACTCTCTGATATTCGTTTCGTATCAATGGTATAAGAATGACGAGCAGACATCGTGTACCGAACAATATTTCTACGAGACAGACGAAGCCGGCAATATGATACCTCTCGAGGGTTCTTATTATGTTGTTGCGACGACAGCCGACGGGCGCACATTCACTCTCTGCAAAGTGGAGTTTGAGACACAACAGAATTTGCCGGAGCGCAGAAGCAGTATTATCTATCCTAACCCTGCCAAAGAGTATGAGCGCCCGACGCTCCACACATTCTACACAGAAGAGGAACGCAATCAGAGCGTACTTCGTATATTCGACATCAAAGGGGAATTGATTTTTGTCAAAGTGGGACTGAACGAATACGAAGAACTGCCTATGATGCGCCCTAACACATATATTATCTTGATTTCATATCAAGACAAACAAGAAAGTATTAAATTCATCGTTAAATAATCTTCATCATGAAAAAGACATTTTTATCAATCAGCTTTGTTTTGATGTCGGCATTGCTTGCAGCACAAAATGTTGTGCCGGCACAGAGCATACAAATTGCCGATGAGGACTATTTCGACGAATATGAATATGACGATAGTTCTCTGACACCGAGCAACAATAGTCAGCCGGCTGCCGTTGAATTTGTTCCGACACAATTCCAGCTGAACGACAGCCAGGAATTAATGCCAACAGCAAACATCTATCAAGACACGACACCGGCGGTTGAACAACCCGAAGAAGTGGTTGTTCCGATAGTAAATCAACCTACTGCTCTTGTGCTTGATCCGGAACAATTGACAGCGACAGACGCAGACGAAGAGCTTGTTCAGGAACAAGACACTGCAAGTAATGACAGCTCGGAATGGAATGGAGAAGGACATTTCATTCAGTTTGGCTTCGGTGGGGGCTGGAGCGGAACACAGACGAGAATCAGCGAAGACCTCGGGAAAAGTAAAATCACGGGACCTGCTTTCACCGGAAGTATCGACTACGTCTTTTTCCCTATCAAATGGTTGGGCGTCCTGACCGGACTGCAAATGAGCAACTACAAAGCTAATTTCTTGCTCAATGCTGACGCCGTTAAGACCTACCAACTATACACCGACCATAACGGAGCATATCAACCTGTCAGAGACCCGGATGGCGACACCTATTTCCACAACATCGGATTAGGCAATTTCAACGAGGTTGTCAATATCAACACATTTGAAATTCCTATCGGTCTGCAATTCAAGCATAAATTTGCCGATATAGCCGGCTTATATGCCACATTAGGTTTGAAAATGACTATGCCGTTTTCGTCAACCTACAAGGTGAAAAGTGGTCTTGTTGAACACTATGCTTACTACACGAAATACAACCTCACACTCCGCAATGTGCCTGGCTACTTTGGCACAACGGACTACACCGACAACAAAGGCGTCTATTTGAGTGGAAAACAATTCTTGGGTATCAACTTTTTCGGCTATGCTGAATTAGGTGCAATCATTCGCCTCACTCAAAAATTAGACCTCATGGTTGGTGCATATTTCGACATGGCTCTTCATGACATCTCAATGGCACGCCGTGATGCTCAAAAAACATTTCTCGGATTCAGCAATTCAACCTTCGACTACCCGTGGATGAATTCCTACAGAGGTTTGATAGGTACTGACTTGTTGGGTGAATTGAGACCTTACAATGTTGGAATAAAAGCCACATTGAGTTTCAACTTTGCACCTAAGAAAGAGAAAAAAGACAAAGACGACAAAGAAGGTGAGGACGACGAGCTGAAGAAACAAGGCAAGAGCATAAAAGCTAATCCAAACGACACATTGCGCGACTCAACAATCATCATACACGACACAATCATCATACACCGCGTAACCAACCAATTTATTTATGACTCAGTTGGCTACAACCCTGCTCTCATGCAAAATCGCCCCTACATAGACGCAACATCAAGCAATCCATATATCAACGGAACGCTCACTCGCTCAACTCCAACCAATAGTTACAATCCTGCTGATGGCGACGACTATGTATATAACGAAGAAGCACTACGCAATGGTAGAAATTACAGTCAGAGTTTGCGCACTCGCAATGAAGCGCTTAGCGGTGACGAACAAGAGATGATCGACTACTTGTCGGGTTGCTCAATTCGCTTCCAATTAGACAAGGCTTATCCTCCATTTGTTACTCCTCGTAATGCACTTGCCGTAATTGCTAAGACGCTCAAAGCTCATCCTGACTTAGTGATTGCCATCAACGGACATGCATGCAAATTGGGCACAGAAAGATACAATCGTCGTTTGGCTCTGCGCCGAGCAAGAAACATTGCAAAACTTCTGAAGATGCGTGGCGTAAATGAAGACCAGATGCTCGTTGCTTCATACGGTTCTAATGTTCCTTCGGTATACGGTTCGCACAATTTGTCGCTCGACCGTCGTGTAGAGATTGTTCTCTTGGGTAGTTTCAGCTACGAACAACGTGAAGCCTATCTGAACAAATTTGCTGAGCAAATCGAGATACAACAAATGGTTCAGACCGGACAGCGCGACAATGCTTACGACTTGTATGATACCTTCAGCGGTGAGATACGCGTAAAGAAAGGAGCAAGTCTGGCACGCATAGCAAAGAGCTACTATGGCGACCCTGACTATTGGGTTTATCTCTACGAAGCCAACTCAGATGTCATCAGCAACCCGCGCATGATAGAACCGGGCACAGAACTTATGGTTCCGGAGCTGAAAAACATCATCAAAGGCAGAAGTACAAAAGTTGTCAAGCAAGAAGCTTTGCAACTGAGAGAATACTATCTACGACAGATAGGCTATTCAGGCACTGATTTATAAACAAAAAAAACATAACTACAATGGAAATAACAGGAAAAATTATTCAAGCTCTCCCTCTTCAATCAGGAGTTAGCAAGGCTGGTTCTAACTGGCAATTGCAGACCTATATTTTGGAAACGATGGAACAATATCCGCGCAAAGTTGCCATTGAGTTGTTCAACCGTAACGCCGACCAATACAAATGCAATGTTGATGATGTTGTTACAGTTAGTTTCGACCTCGAGAGTCGCGAGTTCAACGGTCGTTGGTACACCTCTGTTCGCGCATGGCGCATTGACCACAATCAAGCCGGAGCCGCACAAGCAGGAACAATGCCTGCTGCACCGCAACAAACAGCTTCTCAGCAACAACCAGCTGCACCGCAACAGCCAGCTGCACCGCAACAGCCACAAGCCCAACAACCGGCCGAACAACAAGCATTCACAAGCACACCTGACGAATCGTCAGACATGCCTTTCTAAAATTATTCAACCAACAACAAGTGAGTAAAGTGGCTAACATTTTACTCACTTGTTTTATTCTTAACCCACCATTTTGTTCATTATGAAAATGCAAAATAAAACCATTGTCAAACTCATTGTTTGCTCAGTCGCACTGCTGACGGCAGTCATTGTTTGTATAACACGCTGGAGTGCATGGTTCGGCAATCTACCCGAACCGGCTTACAACACTCCGCCTCAACCTCACAATATCATAATGACATACGGTGCTGATGCCACAAAAGACCGAACAATAAGTTGGCGTGCAGACACGGTGGAACAAGATTTTGCTCTTATGCTCGAAATGCCGGACAAAACTAAATTGGAATTTGAACCGACAGACAGCCTTGTAGTAACCAGAAATGGCAAAGGTGTGTATTATAGAGTTGAATTACACAACCTAAAAAAAGGTAAGTATCACTATCAAATCATTGGTGATAAGTATGAGAGTAGATGGTATGACTTTGAAATTCAGAACAGCAATAATTTGAGTTTCATTGTTTTCGGAGATGTACAAGATGAAGTAGGCGGTCCGTCAAAACAGATGTTCAGCATGGTGGATAGTCTGCATCACAACGTCAACTTTTGGGCATTTGTAGGTGATATAATTGAACGCCCGATGGATGTCTATTGGCAATACTGGTTTGAGTGTATGAATGATGTTCAGACTCACAAACCTATCATTGCAGCGACAGGCAATCACGAGCACCTCAAAGGACTCAAAAAGACGCGCGACAATCGTTGGACAAACATATTCGGCAACCCTCACAACGGACCGGAGCGTTTTGCCGGAACTACATATTATGTAGATTTTCAAAACATGCGATTTATCGTTATCGACACCGACGGGCTCACACTATTCTCTGACTATACACGGACAAGCGCATGGCTGCGGAAAATAGCAGACAACGACAAGCGTTGGAACATACTTATGCTTCACCATCCTATCTATTCCACATGTCAGGGCAGAGACAACACATTGTTGAATATCATATTCCGTCATTCGCTCAAACACATAGACATCGTTCTTGAAGGCCACGACCACTCTTATGCCAAACGCTTCAGTCGTACCGATACAACACTTACAACACCGGTGTATATTGAGACAACATCGGCACAGAAATATTATCTGTCTAAAGTAAGTCCTGACGATGATAGGATACTGAGCGGACACCCTGTCTATAATTGTATAGACATAATGAACAACACGCTTATTTTCAGAACATATATGATTGAGGGGAACACACTCTACGACCAATTCACCATAGAGAAGACCGACTCTTCTCTAAACATCATCAATCAGGAACCGGACACTCCTGAAATCATTGATTTGCCTGACAAATACAAAGGGAAAAACAACATAAAGATACGCCGCTTTAACAATCGAAAAGCTGCGAGAGAAAAGAATGTGAAAGGTGAAAAGTGAAAGGTGAAAGAAGAATTTTCTATTAACATGTAACAGCTAAAGCCGTAATTTCTATAAGTGGGAAAGTTTAGTTACTAAATAGAAGTTTCCCTCTTGCTAAAACTACGACGTAGCCGTTACATATTCAAGTTTCGCATATTAATCGAATTTTAATATTTCGGCGTACAACGGCGTTAGCCGTTGCATATTAATGCATATTAATAGATACAATCAAGAATACAAGCACAACAACCACGGAGTGGTTGCACATTGCCAGATTTTCAAATTTACTGCATAGTATTTTAATATGCAACCGCTAACGCGGTTGGGAGAGACGGAATGTGCAAATAAATTTTCTATTAATATGAAACCGCTAACGCGGTTTTTTGCCTTTGAATCTGACACAAACGAGTTCTTATAATGTAGCACATTAAGTACTTGAAAACTTGAATAAATAATTTTCAATGTTCTCAATATGCCATTTTTGCATATAATCATTTATTGACTAAAGTTTACCACTAATGTTCTGTAGTGCTTTTATTGAGATTATACCCGTAGGGGGTTCCTTTTAATAGCATTGATATTGCAATCAGCGTTATTTCCCGTTAGGGAATATCTTTTAAATTAATTTTTCGCAATAGAAATTCCCTAACGGGAAATCAATGGATAAATATAATCCGCTATCCTATTAAAAGAAAATCGCTACGCGATAACATTTAACCATGTGGGAAACTTTAATTATTGATTATTTTTGCGCAATAATTAAGTTTCGAATATTAATGGAATTTTTATATCCCTGCTCTAAACGGCTAACGCCGTTGAGTGCCGAGATATAAATATTTTACTGCGGAACTTGATTTTTAATCTAATACCTACATTTTTTAATCATAAATCGCTAAAAAAAGTTGTTTTTTTTGCTAAAAAAAATTAACTTTGCAAGTTGAAGTGAAAAAAGGCATATTTAACATATTGCTTACATTTGCTTTGTGCTTGCATACAGTTCAAGCCATGGGCAATTCTCCGTACCCTCAAACAATTACATCTGACAATTCTATCATAACCGACATTGCCAACCTGAGTAATTGTTTTGACGGACAAGGTAATGCTTTGTTCGATGATTTGTATATCTACGGAAGGATATGGCAAGAGCGACAAGACACAAATTATTTTGCATTGCCAAACACCAATTCACTTGAAGCAATAAAATCTCACATCAACGACATTGATTTCAACAATATCGTTCAAGACAAACATAACCCGCAACTATTCTGGTATTTAGAGCCAACATCGTATCGCAATGTACTAATTACTAAAACAACATATCTGATGCACCATGAGCCACAAAAAGACAATTTCGGCAACACTACATGCATACAAACCTCTATACCCCTAAGTCAACCCGACACACAACAAATCATCTCACTGCCATACAACGATACCCTACCCGACTCAACAATAACCATTCTCTCACAATACGACTCATGCTCTTGCTCATGGACAACAAGTCAGGGCTATGTCGTCCGCAACTATTACGATTATGAATTTATTTCAACCTCCTATCATTGGATAGACCAACCTGACACGATTCTTGACACAATTGGATGCATCGTCATGCGGCTCAATCGGCAAATATTCAATCCACACATAGAAGGTACAGAGCGGGTTGCTATGGGTGAATTGAAATATATTGATGGTGCCACAGAATGGATTTCGCCTTACGACACTGCATTTATCCCGAATGCTCCTGGTGGAGGTAAAGAGGCAGTCAGAATGTATTGGCAAACCGACACAATTAAAGACACATTCTATTGGCCTAAAGGAATTGACAAAGATACTGTATATACCATTCTGCATTTCAACCGATTAGAGAGTCCTTTGCAATTCAATCTCAGTTATGTCAATCAATCCATCTACAGGCACAATACTCGGTCAAAGATTCAAAACACAATAACACACGCTGATGTGCTGCACTACACACGGCATCAAAACACCTACAAACTCAAAGAACGCTTCGACGGCAAGAGACAAGGTCCACAAACAATAACCGCCAACAACAAAAAAATCTATTTCACCGGTCGTCTCGTTCCTGCCACTATATATGGATTGTCAGCCACAGGGACAGAGACAAAAACATTTTTCAGCGGTGCTGTGTGCGGCAACGACGATGGTCCGGCAGTGATACACATCAGGAATGGAGGCGTAAACAATATCTACCTTGAGAATTTCCAAATCGGCACAAAGAGTTTAGGCGTTGAGGGAGACGAGCCGACAGCCTCATTTGAAAAAGTGCCGCGCAAATATCTTAGTGCCGCCATTGCTCTTGAAGGTGACGGACAAGATACACACATACATTTTGCCGGGCGCAACTATTTGGCAGGCAACACAGGCAAACAGACTATGAGCACTCTATATTCGGCTGCCATATATCTCAATGTTTCAAACACGACATACATCAGTCTCACTTTAGACGACTTATGGACAGACCAAAAGCGCACAAAGGGACTGCTCAAACTTGAAGGCTCGTCAGACGAAGCTCTCGGCAATACAGAAACGACATATCACTGTCTTTCGGCTCCGATATATTCAGGCAACACAAGGACATCGGTTACTTTCGACGGCGGCAACTATCACCTCTCTCCCGCCGACAACTCCACCTCCACTGTCAATTTTATGATGGTCAGCCGACGAGCCTATAAGACACCTATGGTAAACTATGTATGCCCTGACATTGGTTCAGATGTAGGCGATGGGTTGGTATATATCAAAGGCGGTAATTTCCGAATGACAACACCGCTATTGAGCAACCCCACAAGTCGCACAATGCAACTTGCCAATGGTCAGACATTTGACCGCGAATACTACATAATGTACATGCCGCTCAGAACATATATCACAGGCGGTAATTTCGAGAATTGCATAGTTCGCACAACAGACGGCGATGAGACGGCACCTAATTGCTCCGGCATAACAAGTTGTCCGACCAATGGCCAAGACACAGTCTTTGACTATTACTTACCCTGCATTACCGGCAACAATAAAGTTATTCCAATCACTTCACTCGAGCCTGATGCCGTGTTCGACAACTACAACTTCAACTACCTTACCACACAAAAGAACGCACAAACAGGCGAGAATTATATCATGGCCTACCTCCCGTCGAAAGGGGATCGGCAATGCGACAACAACTTCAACAACCATCAGAATTGGGACTTGTTTATTCCTTCCGGCCTGAGCACTGATTTCCCGAACGAAAACAGGCCTTTGATGGCAACAATCAAAAAGGCTGATGGCGATACACTTGAGGGTACCAACTATCTTGCATTATGCGATGTCAACCCCTACTACCCCGTTGCTCAACAACACATACCTTCAAACATAACAGAGACAGAAGACTACACCATCAACAAAAGGGTGTATCTCGTTACGTGGACAATGGCAGACAAATGGCGTATTTTGACTATGCCTTTTGACGTCAGCGACATCACATTGCTTCGCACTTGGGCTACAGACGAGAATGGCAAGACGACAGATCCTGATTTGGAATATGACTACTACAAAAAAATTGTACAAACAATCATTATCAAAGGTCGTTTGAGCGAGCTTCGTCACGAATTGGGTATGGATGTTCCTCTATGGTCGCTCTACCAAAGAGCCGTAAGTCCGTACAAGCCAACCACCAATCGGAGCGAAAGCGACATACTTCCACAGGTGGCACGCACACAACAAACTCTCTACCCAATTGAAAACAAAGACTCTTTGGATGGCGATTTCCACCTTTATGAAGCAAGCAATCTTGCATTTCCGGATGGGCAATTTGCGACAGCATGGACTATAGCACGACCCGACTCCAACGGAATAATAATGCACAAAGGCAGGACATACGCTATCATGTTTCCGAACAAAGCCGACAAAGGCGACGATGCCTACAACTATTGGAACGGAAAATACATCGTCTTGGAAGGTCCGGGGCAAACAATATCGGCGCATAACACCGACATTGAAGATTTGGCAAACAACACTTTGCTTATTTCCGGTAATGCCACTTTCTGCAACTATTACGATGCCCAAGTGCAGCGTTTCGACTGGGATTTTGAGAAACAACAATTCCGCCGCAACTTCAAATCGGTTGTAAACTGGACAGATAGTTATATCGCCTCATCAAAAAGCACATGGAATATCAACGACACCTTTGACGCCGACGCAATTCTAAACCCACAGACTTTTTTAACACACTTCTCAACCATCAATGGGCTTTCTATTATAGCACAAAAGAACATGCTCATTCTGCAATCACAAGAAAATCAAGACATAAGCATATTCAATCCATTAGGCGAAGAACTCGGGCAATGGGACATAGCGGCGGGCAGTAGTGTTTCAATTCCTCTGCAACAAGGCGTTTACCTTGTTTACTCGAAACAAACAAAAACGACAATAAAAACATTTGTTTACTAAAACGAAGTGTCAATTTGCTCAAAACAAAAAAAACGCTTAAATTTGTAAATTATTTTTAAGTCCCACACAAAATAACTATGTCAGTTGAAATCAAGCATTTATATAAAACGATTGGTAGTCAGACTATACTTGATGATGTGTCGTTGAGCATTCCCTCCGGTCAGGTGTTGGGCTTGTTAGGTCCTAATGGTGCCGGCAAGTCAACTTTGATGAAAATCATGACCGGCTATTGGTCATTCGACAATAAAGAGGATACTCATCTGACGATTTGTGGTGTTGATATGTCTATCAATCCTCACCAAGTGGCGTCTAAAATAGGTTATTTGCCGGAAAACAACCCTCTTTACGACGATATGTATGTTCGTGAATACCTTTCTTTTATGGCTGAGTTGAGTGGCATACAATCAGGTCAGCGCAAGCAGCGCGTTGACGAATTGATAGAAAAAGTGGGCATCACTCGCGAGCAGAACAAGAGATTAGGTCAGTTGTCGAAAGGCTACCGCCAGCGTATCGGCTTGGCACAAGCCATTATGGGCAATCCGGAAGTGTTGATTCTTGACGAACCGACAACAGGACTTGATCCCAATCAACTTGACGAGATACGCCAACTGATTCGTGACCTCGGCAAAGACCGTACAGTGATTTTGAGCACCCACATTATGCAAGAGGTCAAAGAGATGTGCAGTCGCGTTGCCATACTGAATAATGGCAAGATAGTGGCAGACATAGACGACCTGACAGCGGTTGATTTGAACAAACTTTTTAGAGAAAAAACAGCATGAGTGAATTTGACATACGCAAACAGCAGCAGATGAGCGATGGCGAGGTGGATAGTGCTTTGCGTCCGCTTCGGTTTGATGATTTCAATGGTCAGAAAAAAATTGTTGATAATCTGCGTGTCTTTGTTACGGCAGCCAAGATGCGTGGCGAGAATCTCGACCACACACTTTTGTTTGGTCCTCCGGGCTTAGGCAAGACAACACTTGCCAATATTATAGCCAACGAATTAGGCGTAGGCTTCAAAGTAACATCAGGTCCTGTGCTTGACAAGCCCGGTGATTTGGCAGGTTTGCTGACGAGTCTTGAACCTAATGACGTGCTTTTCATCGACGAGATACACCGTTTGAGTCCTGTAGTGGAAGAATATCTCTATTCGGCAATGGAAGACTACCGCATAGACATCATGATAGACAAAGGTCCTTCGGCTCGTTCGATACAGATTGACCTCAATCCATTCACCCTCATAGGTGCTACGACCCGAAGTGGTTTGCTTACCAGTCCGCTGCGTGCACGCTTTGGCATCAACAGTCACCTGCACTATTATGACGCTGCCACACTATCAACCATAGTTGAGCGTTCAGCCCGTTTGCTCAACATAGAAATCAACCCCAATGCCGCCGGCGAGATAGCGCGTCGCAGTCGCGGAACGCCGCGTATTGCCAATGCTCTGCTGCGTCGTGTGCGCGACTTTGCACAGGTGAAAGGCGATGGAGCCATCGACCTCGAAATAGCGCGCATTGCTCTCGAAGCACTCAACATAGATACCTACGGCCTCGATGAGATAGACAACAAGATACTCAACACCATCATCGACAAGTTCAAAGGCGGACCGGTGGGTGTAGGCACTATAGCAACGGCTATCTCAGAAGATCCCGGAACTGTGGAAGAAGTGTATGAACCATACCTCATTCAAGAAGGTTTCATCAAACGCACGCCACGCGGTCGTGAAGTAACCGAACTCGCCTACAAACACTTAGGCAAGACATTCAACAACGGCAGCGGTATGCTCGACCTCTTCCAATAATTTTTTTTAACAAACAACTACATGAGCCAAATCAAAAGTCTCGCAAAAGACACCGCAATATACGGAGTGAGCAACATAATCAATAAGTTTCTCAATTATCTGCTCGTCCCGTTCTATACCTACATTCTTCAAACCACGAGTGAATATGGCGTCATCACCAATCTGTACAGTTGGATGGCTTTGGTTATCGTGGTGCTAACTTATGGTATGGAAACAGGCTTTTTCCGTTTCATCAACAAGCCCGAAAACGATGCTAATCAAGTATATAGCACCACGCTTTGCTCGCTTTTCACCACATCGCTACTTTTTGCCCTATGCGTTACGATATGGCAACAACCGATTGCATCGGCAATGGGATACTGCAACCACGCTGACTATATTTTCTATTTCGGTTGGATCATGGCAATGGATGCTTTCAACACTATTCCCTTTGCCTATCTGCGCTACAAAAATCGGCCTTGGCGTTTTGCTATAATCAAGTTTATTGGCGTATTGGTGAATATTGGTGCCAACCTGTTTTTCCTCCTTGCTTGTCCGCGCATAGCTCAACACTCACCGCAACTCATTGATTGGTTCTACAGACCTAATTACGAAGTTGGTTATGTCTGTGTGTCTAACCTGCTTTCCACCATTGTTACCACACTATGCCTATTGCCATTTGTCTTTGAAGCCAAATTCAATTTCAGTCTCTCTCTGCTCAAACAGATGCTCCGCTATTCATTACCTCTGCTGATTTTGGGTATCGCAGGAATTATGAATCAACACTTAGACAAAATCATGATGCCTTACTTGTTTGACAGCGTGGAGGAGGGAAATGCACAATTAGGTATCTATGGCGCTTGTGCCAAATTGGCTATGGTGATGATGATTTTCATTCAGGCTTTTCGTTATGCTTACGAGCCTTTTGTCTTTGCAAAGAACAACTCCAGGAACTCTGTCGGGGCTTACTCTGATGCCACTAAATACTTCACCATATTTGCCCTGCTCATAATCATAGGCATGGTGGCATACATGGACATCCTTCGACTCATCATCTCTCCCGCATATTGGTCGGGACTAAAAGTTGTTCCTATCATATTGCTTTCCTATCTTTTTGAAGGCATATATTTCAATCTGTCAATATGGTACAAGCTGACAGACAGAACGATATGGGGTGCTGCATTCTCGCTTATCGGACTGACAATAATTTTTGTACTCAACATTGTTCTTGTTCCAAAGATTGGCTATATGGGTTGTGCATGGGCATCGTTGGCATGCTTCTTGACCTGCATGTTACTTTCCTATTTTGTGGGTCAGAAAAAATACCCTATCCCATACGATTTGAAATCTATGGCTGTCTATTTTGGCATAACGATAGTGCTTTTGGGCATCTACTATGGTTGCAAATATGCTTTCACCCAAAGTGATTTGATGCAGCATGAGATGTTTGGTTACACCCTGAAAGGTTACCACATCAGTTTCCTGCGAGCAGACCTTGCCAATCTGCTTATCGGCACATGTGCTGTGGTGGCATATTTAGCACTCCTTTTCAAACGCGACTTTCCAATCAGCAGCCTACCCATTGTGGGTAAGTACTTCAAAAACAATCAAAAACAATCTTAGATACATAATCAGAACATTATGATTTTCGACTTTCTCAACGACTTAAATCCTGCTCAGTACGAGGCTGTTACCCATCCCGACGGCGCACAATTGGTTATTGCCGGTGCCGGCTCGGGTAAGACACGCGTACTGACATACAAAATAGCTTACCTTCTTGCCAATGGTGTGAGCGCATCAAACATTCTTGCGCTGACCTTCACCAACAAAGCGGCTCGCGAAATGAAAAGCCGCATAGAGAGTCTTGTTGGTAACGACACAGCACGCTACCTATGGATGGGCACTTTTCACTCTATTTGCGCACGTATTTTGCGCACCGAAGCCAACAAATTAGACTTCGGTCGCGACTTCACCATATACGACACAACAGACACCAAATCAGTGGTCAAGGCAATCGTGAAAGAGAAACAGTTAGACGACAAACAATATAAGTCTTCTACTGTGCTCAATCGTATCTCATGGGCGAAAAACAACATGTATGACCCGCAGTCATATTGCAGCAACAAAAAGATTTGGGACTACGACCGCTCGTGTGGCATTCTGGCATTAGGCGAGATTTATGTTGAATACCAAAAACGCCTCCGACAAGCCAATGCTATGGATTTCGACGACCTGCTTTTTTATGTCAATATACTGCTCAACACAAATGAGGAGTTCAGAAATCGTTACCAAGGCTTATTCCAATATATTCTTGTTGACGAGTATCAAGACACAAATTTCGTTCAGTACCAGATAGTAAAAAGCCTCGCACTTCCGCAAAACAATATCTGTGTTGTTGGCGATGACGCTCAAAGTATTTATTCGTTTCGGGGGGCAGACATACAAAACATCCTGAATTTTCAGTCTGACTATAGCGATTCGCAACTATATAAATTAGAGCGTAACTATCGCAGTACGCAGAACATCGTTGACGCCGCAAATTCAGTGATTAAAAAAAACATAGGCCAAATACCCAAAGATGTATATTCCGAGAAAGAGCAAGGCGACAAAATCAAGGTTATCTCACTCTCTACCGACCGTGAGGAAGCGTCTTTTGTGGCAACAGACATACGCAGCCAAAAGAAAGACTATGATTTCAACTACGAAGACATTGCCATTCTCTATCGTACCAATGCACAGTCGCGTGTTCTTGAAGACGAAATGCGCAAACAGGCTATCCCATATAGGATATATGGCGGGTTGTCGTTCTATCAGCGCAAAGAGATAAAAGATGCGCTTGCCTATATCCGCCTGATCATAAACCCTCAAGACGAAGAAGCCCTATTGCGCATAATCAATGTTCCTAAGCGCGGTATAGGTGATTCAACAATAGACAAGATTCAGCAATACGCTCACGAGAATCTTCAAAATATGTACGACCTCTTGGCTGCTCCTTTAGACCATGGCATATCACTCAGTGCGGCAACAGCCAAACGCGTAACAAGTTTCTACAACCTGATTGAAAATATGCGCGAGCAAATTGAGAAATTAGATGCTTACGGCATGATGGAACTTGTTCTCAAAAATTCCGGATTGTTGGCTGAAGCTCTTATGGAAAAGAATGCAGAGGGAACCGACCGCTACCAAAACTTGGACGAGTTGCGCAATAGCGTCAGAGAATTCACCGAGACACAGATACAGGATGGAGCAGAATTTGTAACGATTCAGAGTTTCCTCTCCGAAGTTGCACTACTCACCGACCTTGACCAAAAAGAAGACCCGACCGAGAAAAAAATAACTCTGATGACCATCCACTCCGCCAAAGGACTGGAATTTCCGATTGTCTATATCGTCGGACTTGAAGATAATCTATTTCCTTCGGCTATGGCAGATCTGGAAAACAATATAGAAGAGGAACGACGCTTGTTTTATGTGGCAATCACTCGCGCAATGAATAAGTGTATAATAACTTATGCAAAAAGTCGTTTCAAAAACGGGCAAGTCAATTTTGCTATCCCGAGTCGTTTCTTGAATGATATAGACCAGAAATATGTAGAAAAGACGACAGCCAACAGCAAAAACACAATCGAGACAAATCAGTGGGGACGCTTTGAACGCAATAATGATGTCGGCAAAACTGTTTTCCGCACACAAACGAACCTAAAAAAACTATCCACCACGCAGACTCCTCGAACAGACATAGAAAGCCCATTCCCTATCAATAGTCGTGTGCAACATAGCGTGTTTGGCGCAGGAACGGTATTGGCTGCTTATAGAGAAAATGAAAATGACAAAATAGAAATACAATTCGACCAAGTAGGTAAAAAGACCTTATTGCTGCGATTTGTCAAACTTACACAAATAACGATATAGAAATAAGAAGTGAGAAGTGAGAAGTAAGAAGTGAGAGATCTCTAACTCCTAACAGCTCTAACAGCGAAGCGGTCTAACTCCTAACAACGAAGCAATCTAACTCCTAACAACTATTATATGACTTACGATTTAACAGTAGAACTAAATGGCTCATCGTTCAAGATTGAGCATAAGGCACTCGTGGTGCTGACTGATTTTTTGATTTCATTTGAAAACAATGCCAACTATAGAACTCAAGTGCCTGATATTGAGGTGCGTCTTGCCACAATATTTAGCGAGCTCTTGGCAGAGAACAACACCGACACGCTCACACTTCCGATGGTAGAGAAAGCTATAGAGCTGACCGGCATAAATCACAAGAACAACCCTGTAAGGCATAGAGTTATAAACGCTCTATTCTATGTTATTTGCGCCTTTGTACTGATTTGCGCATTAGGTGTTGTACTGGCTATCATTCCGGTTATAATCACTTTGCTTGCCTCATTAGGCGCTTTACTGCCCTTAGGTTTTGTCGGACTGATTCCTTCCGTGTTGATTATTTTAGGCGTTTTGACGGTCGGTATTCCTCTCTTTGGATTTATCTATGCTGCAATTAAATACCTCACCAAATCGGAATGGCCTTCCGGCAAGTCTATACTGATTATGCTTCTGATTTGGATTATTTCAGTGATTACTTTCCTCGGCGTTGGCTATCATACGCTCAAATCAATTGAATCAATGGACGAAAGTCCTCTTGCCCCAAGCCCTGCCGTTGTTGATACCCCTGCCGACACCAGCTCGTCAGAGATTGACACCGTGTCTGTTCTTGATATAGAAAATGATTTGGATATAATCGAGTAGAGGATTTGAGGATTTGAAAATTTGAAGATTTGAAAATTTGAGGATTTGAAAATTTGAAGATTTCAAGTCCAATAAATCGATGTTTTCCCGGAGGGAATATCTTTTAATAGAATTTTGACACATAACCAAATATCTTTTCCCGTAGGGAATGTCTTTTAAATTCATTTTTCGCCATAGAAATTCCCTAACGGGAAATCAATGGATAAACATAATTAGCTATTAAAAGAAAATCGCTACGCGATAACATTTAACCAAGTGAGAAACTTTAATAAAATAATTTAAGTTTCGCATATCAATAAGATTTTAATATCTCGGCGTTCTACGGCGTTAGCCGTTGCATATTAATAGATATAATCAACATAATAAACACAACAACCACGTAGTGGTTGCACATTGTCAAATATTCAAATTTAACGCATAGTATTTTATATGCAACCGCTATTGCGGTTGAGAGAGATGGATGGGTATATAAATTTTCTATTAATATGCAACCGCTATTGCGGTTGGAAAGCGATTGATAACCCTATATTTACTACTCCGAGCAATGTGAGAAAGTTTAGCAAACTATTGATATTAAGACATTAAGACCTTAAAAGATATTCCCTAACGGGAAAAATCGATTTATCGGACAACAATAATTTCAAACATTGTCTTTCAAAAAATTTAGTGCGTGAGTGAGTCTCGCCTCGCCTGAGCCGCTGACGATATCATATTTAACACCTAACGACTCTAATTCTTTTCTGTAGATATTGAACAGCCATTCTCTTTTGTCGCCATTCTCACGCGTCGGATCAGCCTGCCACTCTATGTCGGGTTTCAGAAGAAGATAATAGTCCATTCGGTGCTCCTGCATCCATTTATCAAGCCATATAGGGCGTTTGCAATAAGCAACATCAAACCACACTTTGGTGATTATCATTTCAGTGTCGAATATGGCATGTTCATATTGCTCGTATTCTTCTGTCTGATGCTTTGCAATTAGCTCAACATCATCATAGGTGTATGGTCGATTGAGATTAGCCACATAATCACGGGCATACTCCGCGACAACGGGCATATTATATATCTTGCCTAATTGCTTAGCAAGTGTTGACTTGCCCACAGATTCCGGTCCGATAAGTGCTATTCGCGACATAGTGTTTTTTTCCAATTGAAGTAGCCTATAATCGCAATTATTGCGTAAAAGGCATATAGAACAGATGTTACCACCAATCCTTGCGAGGCATAGAGCCATACGGAGAACATATTCACGCCAATCCACACATACCATTGCTCTATGTATTTCTTTGCCAACATCCATGTTCCTACAATGCTCCATGCTGTTACAAAAGCGTCTCCTACCGGCGCTTGCGAATCGGTGTAACGCAACAAAACAACATAATAGGCACAACATATAATTGCGGCGGCTACAATGATATAACACCAATACTTTACAGGCACTTTGCTCACAGGCAATTCGTCATTAGGTTCGCCTTGACCTCCTTTGACCCAATGACACCAGCCGTAAATCATCATCACGACATAATAGATTTGCAGTGTTGTGATGGCATATAGTCCGCCGGTAAAGAATATCACAGCATAAAATATTGCATTGAGCAAGCCTACAGGCCAAAGCCACATGTTTTGCTTTATTTCCAAAATCAGATATGTGATGCCCGTACAGGCACCTACCAGCTCAACCCAATTCGCCACAACCCAATCTGCGATTATTTGCAACATGATTTCTTCTTGTTTTCTGAGTTCATTACTATACCCTTACCCATATTTGTTTTCAGTAAAGCTTTAAACAAAAACGGTTGTATGGTGTATGATAGTAATAGTGTGGTTATCATACCAATCAACGACGGGAAAGCTATTGAATGTATTGACGGATGGACAGCAAAGAGCAATGAGCCCATGCAGATTATCAATATGATGGCAGAAATAGTTATGGCTGTCTTGTGGTACGCCAGAAGTTTGGTGTCTTCGCCACGAGCCGATGCTATCAGGCCATCCATAACAAAAATGCTGTAATCAACACCTATTCCGAAAATAAAACTACTTACAACGATATTTATCAGATTAAATTCCTGCCCTGTCAGTGCCATTGCTCCTTCAACCACATACCAGCTCAAGCCCATAGGCAGGAAAGCAATCAGAGCTAAAAGCCAATTGTGATATGCAACAATCAAGACTAAGAATACGAATATTGACGAGATAAGCAAGATGATATAAAAATCGTCGTTGATGAGTTTGACCAAGTCGGTAGCATAATAGAAGGGGTCGAGAACCAAAGCATTTTCAACCTTTGTCAGAACATCATTCACACTATCAAGATTGGCTATTGGCATTGTGACGGGCGTAAAGACGAGGTATTTATCACCTATTTTTTCGGTGAAATTACCTATTATATTGTCCGGAATAACACCTTCTTCAAGAAGTAACGATGGCTCGTATTGTTGGCGCATCATTGCATAGAAAGTTTCATATATTTCCGGGTCGATATCAAGATTTTCTGCCTCACGGCGTATTCTGCTTTCTATCTCGTCGGCATGCAAGGAGAAATAGTCGTGCCATGCGTCTATCCTGACTTGCTGTGTTTGCAACGAGGGCAAAATTTTTGCCATCGGGGTATAAGAATTGATTATTGAATCATGTTTGAGTCGGGCACATGCCGCCTCAAAGTCTTTTTGTGCTTCGAGTGCTTCATTGATGTCATTACCCATTGTGGCATAATACTGCTGTTTTGAGCCGTCGGCAGTATTGCCGTTCCACATTTGCATGGCACGCTGTGCCTCAGGTGAGGTGTAGTTGATATGGTGCAAATCAGGGTCGAACTCCACTTTCGACGCAAAACATATCAGTACGATAACCGCTACACTTATCAAGGCAACAAACCATCGTTTTTCGTCGAGCGGATAGGCACTGACTTTTTCCATCCACGAAAAAATGCGCTCGTTTTTCTTGTTGTTGCGCGGAAAATGTTGCGGCATAAAAATCAGAGCAGCCATTGTCGTTCCAACAAGAGCAAGAAGAGCAAAAAGTCCGAAATCGCTGAGCAGTGACGAACTCGTGAACAGCAAGCCGGCAAAAGAACCTATCGTGGTTAGAGAGCCTAAGATGACAGGCTTGGTTTGTTGCTGAATAGTCAGTTCACGATCGCCTGTGTACTTATAGTGTATGATGATGTGCAAGCAATAGCTCATTGCCACACCCAATACTACGGCTGCCACGCCCATAGCCATAAGCGACATAGTGCCCTGCCAGAGCCATATAAACGACATAGCGAAAAAGGTACCGTACACAATAGGCAGAAGTAAAAGCAATATATTGTTTGGCTGACGAAGGGCAATAAGAAGCAGAATGAGTATTATAGCAAATGAGACACCCATTGTGAGTTTTATATCGCGTTTGGTGCGCAGACTATTGTTGGCACTCTGCACTACGGCTCCATGATAAAGCACCTCAACATCGGGATTTGTGATTGTTGATATAGAGCCTTGTATAGTACGCAACAAACGTATTGCCGACTTTGAATCTTTTGAGCTTATAGCCGGTGAGATAAAAGCTACACAAGTGGTAGAATCACGATTGAAAAGATGTCCGTCAATGATATTGTAATTCATCTTTTTTGTCGATGCGCCCATGCTTCCTGCATCAAAGCCTAATATGACATTACGCAGTCCGGCAGGGTCGCTCATGACAAGCATCGAGAGTAAATCATTGTCGGCACGGAGGAGTAACTCTTGGTCGCTTTGCATCTGAGCCGACAGATGTTCTGCACTAAATAGAGAATCAAAAGTGGAGTAATATGATGTGTCGATATATGATGGGATATTTGCCAAGAGATAGTCTGCCAAATCAAGCAACATCATAGGGTCAATATCGTAAAGCGTCGAATTGATATCATGATTTGCAGAATCGGCAGTCAGAATATTTTCCATCAGATTGTCGCATATCTCAATTAGAGAATCAGGCGTAACGGCTTGAGAAGTTGCATGAATTTGCAAAAATAGATTGTCTTTCACTTTCAAATCAGAGAAAGCCAAATCGAGCGACTTGTTTTCTTCTGCCGGAGGTGGCAAAAGTTTTGAGATATCTTCTTCGAAGGTCAGGTGACTTCCGAGAATTATTAAAATCACAGATGTTGCAATGAGCAAAGTGTAGTACAATGCTCTATGGCTACGGAAAAAACGAAATAATTGATACATAAAAACTATAATTGCCACAAAATTAATATTTTTTTAGCAAATAAACAAATGCAACATCACCAACAACCAATTCAATAGTATTTGAATATGTAAATCGTAAATAAGCAAATATGTAAATAATTGTGTTTTTATGTTAAAAAACACAAAAAAAATGTTGCCTGATTGAAAAAAAAGTTGTAACTTGCAGCCGATTTCGTAACACCTGTTTTGAGCAGGGGTGACGCTTTTTTGTATAACTACATAAATACTTAGATATGAGTTATTTAACCTTTGACAAAACATTACTTATCAATCTGGAACGGTCGCTCACAAAAGAGATGATTCGCACCAATCGTGCCGGTGCTTACAACTACACCACCTTGATAGATTGCAACACAAGAAAGTACCATGGACAACTTGTTATTCCTCTCGGCAGTGAGCCCGGTTCACCGCTCAAAGAAGACAATTATGTACTCCTTGGTTCGCTTGACGAAACAGTGATTCAACATGGTGCCGAATTTAATCTTGGAATTCACAAGTACAACGGCAACAACTATGCTCCCAATGGGCATAAGTACATTCGTGAGTTCGACTGCAATGTGATTAGTCGCACCACATATCGTGTTGGTGGCGTTGTGCTTTCCAAAGAGCGTATGTTGGTTAGTTTTGAGCCTCGTGTGTTGATTAGATACACACTGATTGACTCTCACTCAGCAACGACATTGCGTTTTAAACCATTTTTGGCTTATCGCAGCGTTAATGCTTTGACTCGTCAGAATGATCGAGCC
Organism: Paludibacteraceae bacterium; assembly: GCA_017527495.1. Taxonomy (GTDB): domain Bacteria; phylum Bacteroidota; class Bacteroidia; order Bacteroidales; family Paludibacteraceae; genus RGIG6639. Next base: position 126,095 of record JAFXPY010000001.1, on the reverse strand, counting down.
AACACGAGTTATGAGGAAGTAAGTAATGGTATTGTGATGCAAATGTATCCTGAGTTTCCGAAACTATACATGCAGTTTTCTCGCAAATGCACTTATACTCACAACCCCGACTGGTATAAAGACATTGAGTATTACAAGGAGCAAGAGCGCGGCTATGAGTATCAAGAAGACCAACTTGTTCCCGGTTGTTTTGAGGTGCCTTTGAAGAAAGGCGAGAGCGTCATATTCTCTGCCGGAATATCGGAGGTTAGCGTCCGTAGTTTAAATTCTATTTGGGAAAAAGAGCTGGAACGCCGCAACGCTCGCACCGATATGTTTGCATGCCTCAAAAACTCAGCATCACAATTCTACAAACGCGAAGGAAAAAAATGCTATCTACTTGCCGGCTACCCATGGTTCAAAGCCGAGGCAAGGAGTGAGTTCTTCGCGCTACCTGCTTGCACACTGATGATCGACCGACCGGAATATTGGCAAGCCATCATGGACGAAACGGCTATTGACGAAATCAATGCCTTTATAAATAAGGAATATGACAAGATTAAACTTGCCGACATGGACGCACCCGATGCTTTGCTTTGGTTTGTGCGTGCCATACAACAATACGCCCGCTTCTATTCGCTCGAGGAAGCAGCAAAAAAATATGGTGAGATATGCATACGCGTCATTGAGATGTATCGCAAACAAGAGCACCCGCGCGCATTATTGCATAACAATCAACTCTTGTTTGTTGACGGTCGGAACACCCCTGCCACATGGATGAACAGCGTAGAGGATGGTCGCCCTATCACGCCGCGTACAGGATATGTCGTTGAGATAAATGCTTTGTGGTACAATGCTCTGAAATTCGTGGCAAGCATTCATCGTGTTTTGGGCAACGAACAGCGTGCCGACTTGATGGAATATCAATCGGAGATAACACGCGAGTCATTTGTCAATACTTTCTGGAACGGAATATATTTGGACGACTATGTTGTTGACAACTATCACGACAAAGAGGTTCGTCCAAATCAGATTTGGGCGGCAAGTCTGCCATTCTCTCCTCTTGACCGCAAACAACAAAAAGCCGTTGTTGATATCTGTACCAAAGAGTTGCTCACTCCTCGCGGCTTGCGCACCTTAAGCCCGAAGAGCGGTAACTATCGTCCGCAATACATCGGCGGTCAGAAAGAGCGCGACCACAACTACCACAACGGACCGGTTTGGCCTTGCACCATTGCTGCATACGCTTCGGCTTACATGAAGGTGTATAAAAACTCAGGCAAATCATTTATGGAGCGCATGCTGGTTGGTTACGAAGTTGAGATGAGCGATCTCTGCATCGGCACTATCAACGAGCTCTACGACGGCAACCCACCATACAAAGGACATGGAGGACCAAGCTTTGCAGCATCTGTCGGAGCCGTAATAAGTGTTATGCGAACACTACAAGAATTTGAAAATTAACATAAGATTTGAATATTTGAATGGATCTTTGAATCTTCAAATCTTTGAATTTTCAAATTTTCAAATCTTCAAAAATAAAAAAAATACAGTATGAAAGCACTTATGTTTGGTTGGGAGTTTCCGCCTCATATCCTTGGAGGTCTTGGAACAGCGAGCTACGGTCTGACAAAAGGCATGGCTCAACAACCCGATATGCAAATTACTTTTGTTATACCTAAGCCATGGGGCGACGAAGACCAGTCTTTTCTGAAAATCATAGGCGCCTGCAATGTACCTATCGTGTGGAAGGAAAACGATTGGAACTATGTGAACAGTCGTTTGAACGGTCGCATGAGCGCAGATGAGTATTTCTGGCTTCGCAATGGCATCAAATACGATTTCCACCGTATCGGCACCGACGACCTCGGATGTGTCAATTTCTCCGGTCGCTATCCCGACAACCTCGTTGAGGAAATAGGCAACTATGAGGCTGTGGCGTCTGTTCTGGCACACCAACTTGATTTCGACATTATCCACTCGCACGATTGGCTCACCTACCCCGCCGGTGTGTTTGCTAAACATATCTCCGGCAAACCGCTTGTGATACATGTTCATGCCACCGATTTCGACCGCAGTCGCGGCAATGTGAACCCTACCGTCTATGCCATAGAACGCCGCGGCATGGACGAGGCTGACCATATTATATGCGTGAGCAACCTCACCCGACGCACCGTAATAGAGAAATACGGACAACCGGAATGGAAAGTCTCGACAGTACATAACGCCGTCGAGCCGCTTGCTGACGCTGATAGTTTCACCAAGACGCCACGCAAGGACAAAGTGGTTACCTTCCTCGGTCGTATAACGATGCAAAAAGGTCCGGAATACTTCGTTGAAGCCGCAGCACGCGTTCTGCAAAAAACAGACGGAGTACGCTTTGTCATGGCTGGCTCAGGCGACAAGATGAACGAGATGATCGACCTTGTGGCAAAACGCGGCATAGCCGACAAATTCCATTTCACCGGTTTCCTTCGCGGTCGTCAAGTGCAAGAAATGCTGGCAGAAAGCGATTGCTATATCATGCCTTCCGTTTCCGAGCCTTTCGGTATCTCGCCACTTGAAGCAATGCAAGTAGGTACTCCATCTATTATCTCAAAACAATCCGGTTGCGCCGAGATTCTCCAACATGCCATCAAAACCGACTATTGGGACATCGACGCTATGGCAGACGCAATATATGCCATCGTGAAATACCCTGCCATGTACAAGAGCCTGCGTGAATTAGGTCGCGAAGAAGTGAACAACATCAAGTGGAGTGACGCAGGACTCAAGGTACGCGCTATATATGATAAGGTAATAGCCGAAAGACATTAGAAGTGAAGTGAAGTGAGTTAAATCTCGGAATTTTCAGAATACTCGGAATTTTCGGATTACTCGGAATTTTCGGAATACTCGGAATTTTCGGATTACTCGGAATTTTCGGATTACTCGGAATTTTCAGAATACTCAGAATTTTCGGAATACTCAGATTACTCAGAAAAATAATAATTAAATAGTAAAAATATGAAAAACCTTTGTTTTGTATTTCAGTTACATGCTCCGTATCGTTTGAAACGCTATCGTTTCTTCGAGATAGGTCAGGACCACTACTATTATGATGACTTCCAGACCGAGGAACGCATACAACAGTTAGCAAGTCAATCATACCAACCTGCCAACAAGACCATACTTGAGATGATCAAGAGCAGCAATGGCAAATTCCGTTGCGCCTACTCTATTTCAGGTATTTTGCTCGAATTGCTCGAACAATATGCTCCTGAAGTCATTGATTCGTTCAAAGAATTGGCAGCCACCAAAGCCGTTGAGTTTTTGGCAACACCTTATTCATATTCACTTGCTTCGGCCTACGACCAACATGAGTTTGAACGCCAACTGCGTCTGCATGCCGAAAAAATCAAAACACTATTCGGCGTTGAGACAACAGCCGTATGGAACACCGAGTTGATGTACTCCGACGAGATTGCCGACACCGTGGCTAAGATGGGCTACAAAACCATTCTAACCGAAGGTGCTCGCCATATCTTAGGGTGGAAATCACCTAACTATGTCTATAACTCAGCAGCAAGCAACAAACTCAAAGTGCTGATGCGCAATCCCAAACTATCAGACGACATCGCCTTCCGCTTCTCCGACTATTCATGGAAAGACTACCCTCTCGACGCTGAGAAATACGTCAATTGGCTTGCCGAAACACCGGCTGAAGAACCTATCATTAATATCTGGATGGGCTACGAAGCTCTTGGTATTCGCCAACACCACACCACTGGCATATTCGAGTTTATGAAAGCACTGCCCTATTTCGCAATGGAACGCGGGTTAGGTTTCCTCACTCCAAGCGAGGCTACAAAGAAAATTGCTTCTTCCGACACTATCGTTTCGCCATACACTACAAGTTGGAGCGGTGAAGCAAAAGACATCAGTGCCTACAACGGCAACGACCTGCAACAAGAGGCACTGCAAAAACTCTATGCCGTGAGCGAGCGCGTCAACCTCTGCCAAAACATGCTCCTCAAACGCGATTGGCAAATACTGCAATCCGACGATCATTTCCTCTACATGAACCATATTGATGCCGGCTGGACAAACTATGAATCTGCATACGAGGCATTCATCAACTACATGAATGTACTCGCCGACTTCCTGCAACTCGTAGACGAGCAATACCCGACAACAATAGAAAATGAGGAACTCAACGAATTGCTCAAAACTATCACCAACCTCGAAAAAGAAAACTCTGCCCTTGAAGCCGAACTCAAAAAAGCAAGAAAGAGGAAAGAGAAGTGAGAAATAAGAAGCAAGAAGCGAGATGTGAGAAAGCAATCAGCCAATATTGGCTGATTGCATTTTTCCCGGCTGATTGCATTTTTCTGTTCGCTTTTTTGCTTTAAAGACGATTTTTCCACATCAATCACAACAAAATCTATAAAAAATCTAATGCTAAGCGAAAAAAATACCACAAAAAACACACAAATAAACCACTAATATTAGAAAATAAAAAAATTAACAATTTGTTACTAAAATTTAACATTTCCCGCAAATAACTTATTATCAACACTATACACTATTAACAACATATTAACAACCACACGCGGGTGTAAAAAAATGTTATAAAACATAAAAAATATTTTGCTATTATCAAAAATAATTGTAATTTTGTAGTCTGATTTTTAAGGTATTTAAAATACAAATATTAAAAAAATTCAAGTTTATCCCGATAATGGGGGGGGTAAACATATGATAATGAACAACTTACAAACACGACGCATCAATACAACACTACACAACACAAGAATTATTTACCTAACAATTTTTCTGGCGCTCACTTTTTGCATTTTTAGCAACAAAGTTCAGGCGCAGAACTTAGCTCTGAAAAATAATATCTTGTATGATGCAATGCTGACTCCAAACTTGGGTTTGGAGGCTCGTGTTGCGGACAAATGGACAGTGGGCTTCAATGTAGGTTTCAATCCTTGGCCACTGAGCGACCAGAAATTTCCAAAATGGCGGCATATTCTCGTTGCCCCACAATTCAGATACTATTTTTGTACAGTCTTTGCGCGCGATTTCTTGGAAGTTAATGCCGTATATAGCCACTATAATGTTGGAGGCGTTAATTTTCCTATTGGTACGCTCTACCCTGCCGTGCGCGAGAATCGTCTGCAAGGCGATTTGGTTGCTGCCGGTGCTGCCTATGGCTGGACATGGGTCGTTAGTCCACACTTCAGTCTTGAGGCAGAAGCCGGTTTTGATGTGGGCTACACATGGTTCAAAAAATTTGAGTGTCCGTGGTGCGGATCCTTCCTTGGCGACGACGAGAAATGGTTTGTGATGCCTAAATTTGGATTTAATGCCGTATGGCAGATATTTTAGTAGAGAAGTGAGAAGTAAGACCATTGCTTTGTAAGAAGTGAGAAGTAAGATCATTGCTTTGTAAGAACTGAGAGATCTCTAACTTCTAACAGCGAAGCGATCTAACAACTAACAGCAAAGCAATTTGACTTCTAACAGCGAAGCGATTTGACAACTAACAAGAAATGAAAGAGATACGATACATATTATTATTAAGCGTGGTTTGTTTGGCTTTTTGCCTTACGAGTAGAGCACAGACAATAGAGGTTGACGACTCGACCGATTTTGTTGTCGTGCGCTATTCTTTCCCCATGAGCAAGCCGCGTTCTGCCTATTCTCTGACATTCACACCTCAGATATGCGGACAAAACGACACTTTGCGTTTGCAGTCGATTCTTGTGCGCGGTCGCGACAACGAGAAAATCACGCATCGTTATTATGTCCTGAACCATCGTCAAGCCGCCGAGCCTGATTACATACAAGGTAAGCGTATGGGCAAAGACGCTGTGTATAACGACACGATACGCATCAATGCCAAACGCTATCCGTGGGTTATGACCGACTCATTGTCTCTTTGCGTCAAGGTGCTCGAAGAAGGATGCTGCAATGCTGAGTTTATGCCAGCTCTGTTGTCAGCAGCAAAGGCTCCTTTGCACGAGCCGGTTGAGCCTATCGACACAGTTCAGTATGCTCAGATAGACACCGTAGCGGCAGACACGGTGGATACTGTGCCGCCTTTTATTCCGAACTTTGCTGATATTGACACCTTTGAGCCTGATTCCTTCGCAGCTCAGTTGGTGCGCAACAACCCTGTGGCTATACAATTCAAAGACTATAAGCCTTACGACAAGACTGTTGTCTTAGCCAAAGACTCAGGAGCCCTGTATGTTCACTTCCCATTAGATAAGATTGTGCTGCTCCGTGAGTTCAGCAACAACGCCGCCACGCTCGACCGTATTATGTATATGATTAATTCGTTGATGGAAGACACAACGACGGCTGTTAAGGTGATTCAAATCATCGGTCTGGCATCAATAGAAGGTAATGTGCCTCACAATGAGTGGTTGGCTCAAAACCGCGGTAATGCTTTGCGCGACTACATCAAGCAACGCATCGACACAACAGGAATAGAGTTTGAAGTAGCCGGTGGAGGTGAGGCTTGGACAGAGTTTGAATGGCTTGTTCAGCAAGACAATTTTGAGGGCAAACAACGCGTGCTTGAGATAATCAAGACAGTACCTGATCTGAACAAACGCGAGGCATGGCTCAAGTCGCTCAACAATGGGCGCACATGGGCATATATCAAGCAACATATCTTGCCGCCGTTGCGTAACTCAGGATATGTGCGCGTATATTATGAAGTCAAGCCCGACAAAAATGGTATCACGATTAATGAGGCAACGGCATTGCTTCGTCAAGAGCGTTACGCCGAAGCCCTCGAGAAGTTATTGCAAGTCAGAGACGATGAGCGTGCACAAAATGCGCTCGGCGTGGCATACTATATGACCGGCGACCGTGAGAATGCAATACGTTGCTGGCGCCGCGCTGCCGCAAATGGCGACAAAGACGCCTTCAACAACCTGCAACATGTGCTTATCGAAGGAGTAAAATAATTTTCCTAACGGGAAAACATTACATAATAACACAATACATACAAAAAAGACATTCCCTAAGCGGGGAAAATAAGACAGGAAACTCATTAATTATTTTTTTAATTTATTTTTTTATGAAACAAATTAAGTTATTTGCTTTGATCAGTGCCGTAGCACTCACAAGCAGTCTTGCATTCACATCATGCAAGAAAGAAAACAAAGAGGCAGAGCCGCAAAACAACAATGCTCCAACTGCTGCTAATGGTTCTGAGGTTAAGACACAGTTCTCAATCTCTATTCCTACCACCGGCAATAAAAAAGCTAATGCTCCTCGCCGCATGCAAGGAACAACAGTTCAACAAGCCGGTAATTTCAATGACATCACTGCCGTTTATCTCTATCCTTATGCAGCCACAACAGGTACAGATCCTGTAGGTGCATCAGATGTGAAAATTGGTAATGTCATCAAGCTTACTGATTATGTTGATACGGAATTGAAGTCCACAACAACTGAAAACACAAGAAAATATTCAGATGTTGCCGTACCTGTTGGTACTGCTTCATTCTTGTTCTATGCTAAATCAGCTGCTGCCGGAACATCAAGCCAAATTGGTAAGACAGGTATGCCGAATTGGGAAAAAGCCAACTTGCTTCCTTCAGAAATCGTGTTCACTCCTTCGGTTCGCTGTCTCGCAGGATCACTCACCGGCGATGCTAAAGGTGATCAAATTGTTGCATATCTGACATCTATTGCTCGAACCACCGACGGAACAAAGCAATGGGGTTCAACAGCCGACAATGCCGGTATGAAAGACTTGTTCACACGTTTCACCTCTCTTGAGGCCGGTTCATCAGCTGATGTACAAGTTGTTGTGTCAGACCTCTATTCTTCAGTTAAAGACCAAACAGACCCTATGGCTGTTGCTTTGGTTGCTTCAATCACCAACTCAACCTACGCTGCAATCAACCCGTCAGGAACAAAAGAGAATGGCGACTTGATTACTCTCAACACCGGTTTGCAAGGTTTCCCTGCTAATCTTGAGTTGCCTGATGGTGCTGCCGCATTGGTATGGACAGGTGATCCTAACACACCGGGTGCTCTCCCTGCATGCGCTTACACCAACAATTCTATTGCAGGTTTGGTTAGTTCATCAACAACACCTATCAACAAATTCGTTTATCCTGCAGAATTGCTCTATGGTGTTAACTCAACAATCCACACCAACGACCACACTGTGCTCGACAAGTATGCAGGTTCAGGCAAGACATGGACAGCATGGGTTAACACAGACGATGCAACAAATGGTTATGCAAACTCAAGCCGCGTAGTACTTGCTTCAACACGCTCTATAGCTATCGACAAACCTATCAACTATGGTGTAGGTCGTTTCGATGTTATGGCAAAATTAGGTTCTACAGTTGCTTTGACCGACCGTGAAGGTGTGGCTATTTCTGTTCCTGTTGGCGGTTACAAACTTACCGGTGTGCTTGTTGGCTCACAAAACCCAATCGACTACATGTTCCACAAAGTAGCCGGCGCAACAGACAACTATGTTATTTACGACAACGATATCAATGTTGTTTCACCAGCAACTGAATATAAAGTTTTAGGTAGTGCAGACTGGGCAGGTGTTCCAACCAACTACACTCTTGTTTATGAAACTCCGTATGCAACTTCTTCAGATGAGATATACTTTGCATTAGAGCTCGAAAACACAGGTGCTGACTTCCTTGGTAAATCAGGTGTTGTTCCTCACGGATGCAAGTTCTATATGGTAGGTAAGTTGAAAGCAGAAGATGCTTCAAAATCAGAAGCAAGCGGCTTCTTCTTCAAACAAGACTTCTACACAATCGCAAAATGTACAATCAGCGACTTGTCGAAAGCCTACAATGTAATTCCTGACCTCCGCAGTTCAGAAATGGAAATCGGTATGTCAGTTGACCTCGAATGGCAAGAAGGTCATACATTTACAATTGATGAATGGCAATAATTCAATAAAAATTGGTATAGTGGGCTTGATTGTCCCACTATACTCCTATAGGATGACACAACAAATAAGGTACATATCATATTGCATAGTACTTTTCTGCATCGCTACTTTTCAGAGTTGCAAACTTATTGACGACGACCTGTCAGCCTGCGGACAAGAAGCACAAGTTACATATCAAGTGAAACTCATCACGACACTTGACGTGGAACTTAACACAGTGTTGAGTACTGATTCAGACGCCATACATCATGCCACTTTCAACAAATATTTTGAAAACATCTTTGTCGATTATGTGCATGATGTTGATTTGTCATTCTACAAGACAACGACACAAGAGCGTGCCTACCACGACAATCATATCATCGACGCGAGCGAGAAATCATTCACTCTGTTCTTGAAAGCAGACAGCTACAAACACCTTGCAGCCTGCAATATAGTCGATGCAAAAACAGTTTCGCTTGAAGAAGACAGTCATCCTGAGACCATGCAACTGCCTCAAATGAAGGGCGACACACTCGGTCCGCACACAACAGGACTGTTCACAGCGCGTTTGGACATGGATGTGTTGGCAGACTCGTCGCAAAACTTCGTTGTGCCGCTCTATATGGCCAACAGCGGTGTGGGTGTGCTGATTGACACGGCAGGCAGTTGGGTGAAAGACATCAAAATATATGTGCAAGATATGGCAACAAATTTCTTTGTGCAAGACAGCCTTTATATTTTCGATGCCAACCCATTGATTAAAGCCGAGCAACTACCCTTTGTTATGCCCATACAAGCCAAACATCGTTCTGAAATCTCAATACCTGCAAGATATGCCGATCGTTTGTGCTACGGCACGGCATGTTACCCTTCGAACGACACTACGCTTCTTTCAGACAAAAACATACCATACAAATGGCGTATAAGAATTTATGCTCTTACATGGGAAGATAAGATAACAGAAACGATACTTTATATTGACGAACAACTTCTTGCCGGCCACTTGGAAATCATTCAAGCCAAGCTGCGCCGCAATGGTCAGGCAGACGCTATTACAGCCGGTGTTGGAGCCTCGGTACAGCTTGAATGGAAAGCAGGAGGAGAGATAGATATAGAATTTTAGAAATCCGATGCAACATTTCTACAACATATCGCACTTCAAAAACTTAGCACTCACAAGTGTTATTCTTTTCTGTTGCCTACTGTCATCATGCAAATATAATGAACCAAAGATCCCGACAGAGAAGCGAAAAGTGGAGTTCAACATAGGTCTGCCTATGGATGAACTTATCTCCGGTCAGCGTTACAACAAACCGGCTCATGCACAAAAAGCAAATGTCTTCGGCGATCCGGGAACATACGAATATTTCCATTTCCCACGCTATCTGTACATTTTTATAGTAACAGAGCAGAAAGCCGCCCCATACGAAACAACATGCGAACGCATTGTCGTTGCCGACATTGAAGAGGAAGAATGGAAAGTGGGTTCATACAAAGGCACTCTGCAATATTATGCCGATTCATTATTCACCTACAAAGGTGAATTAGAGATTGAGTTGCCGGTAGAGATAGAGAATTACAACATCCGTATTTATGCAGCGATGTCGTATGTTCCGCTCAACAATCTTGCCACAGCATCTTTCTCAAACGAAAACGACATCAAAAATATGCAATTCAATATTGACAATGACGACATCATCGACAACCTGCAAAACATCTATTCAACACCCTACAACTATAATGTCAATGGCAAATACTACGCCACTTATACCACATTGAGAGACGATGTCTATCCGCGCCTTCATATCTTGCTCTACCACGTGGCATGCAAGGTTGATTTACTATGGAATGTGCCGGACGATAAGCAAGGAGAATATCACGTGAAAGACATCACAGCCTTACGGCTGAACAAACAACCGGCATATATTTTCCGTCCGAATGAGAATCATGGTAAGCCGAGTTTGGAACAATCCTATTCACTGAATATCAAATCAGAAAGTGATGTGGCTTTGCAGTATAAAGGCCGCTCATATTTCTACACGATACCATACTATTTTGAACAATCGAGTAAGAATTATTTTGATATAGTCCTCGACACGAAGTTTGACGAGGCAGGCGTTGAGCGACAGCGCGAACTGACACTGCAAGTAGGGGTTGATATTGATCGCCCGTTCGTGCCTTGGATTAGGGGTAATATGTCGTTCTCCAAAATACCAACAATAAGTCAAGTGAAAGTGATTGATTAAGAACTCAGAAAATTCAGAAAACCCAAAAAACTCAGAAAACTCGGAATACTCAGAATACTCAGAAAATTCAGAAAACTCAGAAAACTCAAAAAACTCAAAAAAAATTGAAACGACTACACAACATATTATTTTTTTTGCTTTTTGCATTGTCGATTTCAGCCCAGACGCTTGACACTATTCGTTATGTCAGTCCGACAGGGCGTTTCAGCAATGACGGCAAGTCGTGGGCTAATGCCAAAAACAATGTACAAGACGCTATCAACGACCTGAACGAATATCTTATCAAGAACGGTCTGACAGGCGGTTCTGTTTATATTGCCTCCGGCACATACGTACCGTCAGAGTCAACCGAATCGTCAGGCGGTTCACTATTGAACACCTCATTCAAGATATACAACGGCATACACGTCTTCGGTGGTTTCAACGCTGCCGACCCTGAAGCCAATCCTACATTGCGCAAGATGGCTAACGACAAGACATGGGCTGAAAACTGGGCTGCGCGCCCCGAAGTAGGTGTTGCCACTGCCGAAGAGGTGGCAGCAATGTGGGACTTCAAGTATCAGACAATTCTTTCCGGCAACCACTCCAACATACCTGTTTCGTTCACTTATGATAGTGTGCGCGGACGCTTCAACACAGTGTTCCCCGCCTGTTCGTTCCATGTGGTATGGTTTGCTACTAATGGCGAGATAACTGTTGCCAACGACAGTCTTGCTCACCATTATCTGCCTCTGTCGTCGCCTGCATGGGTTGACGGGTGTACGATCCGCGGCGGTAATGCATCGAACCGTTCCACCTCTCGCCGCGAACATACATCATACGGCGGCGGTGCATATATGGTTGGTAATTCATCGCTAATCAACTGTACTGTAGAATTTTGTTCTGCCACATTACGCGGCGGCGGCGTATATATGGACGGAGGCGGCACGGTGGAACACTGCTACATACACACTTGCGAAGCCAGCGGTGTAGGTATTGTGCAAGGCTATGGCGGCGGCGTATGTATCGATTACGACGGTGCTTTGACTCATTCGTATATCATACAGTGTACATCGCGTATCGGCGGAGGTCTGGCTATATGCCATGTGCCGGGTGAATATCCGTGGCAAGACCGTATCCGCCAGCGCTATGGTCGCGAACCTATTGCGTCCGACCAAATCAGTTACTACAGCCCTTATGCATCGGCTTGCGTTATTGCCAACAACACTACCAATGCCGAAGCCGGTGGTGTCTATCTCGACGAAGGCGGTACAATCAACCACTGTACCATAGTCCGCAACCTGTGCATCGGACCCGATGTAACCTATTACGGCCGCCGTCACGGACGGTCGGGCGGTATATATATCCGCAACTGCGGTATGATGTACAACTCTGTGGTATGGGGCAATAAATGTTACTACAACAACGATATGCAGTTTGCCTCAATCATGCAGAATCCTGACGATGACCATCAAATATATATCTATCACAGCGGTTTCATGAACCACGACATCTCCGACTGGAACAATACTCTCAAAGACATGGTGTATAATGTTGACAAGAGTAATCTCCCTCTTCATGGTGTTGATGACGGTATATTTGCCTGTTTCACCGACCCTGTTCCGCAAGCAGGTGTACTGGCAGGCGAGCGTGTCGGTGATGAGTTTGTATCAACTTACCCTCATTTGCACCCTGAATTCTATCCTTTGGCTCGCTCATGGCATCCGAAACCTTACACCTCGCTTATGGGCAAGGGTGTGCAAGTAACCGAAGCCGTGCAGGGTGCTTCAAAGTGGATTAAACATGCTCATACCAAATACGATATTGTAGGCAACTCCTTTGAGCCAATATCATCTATCGGTGCTTTGGTACGCGAAAATGAGAAGACCATATACACCCTCGTTGACTATCAAGCCAAGGAGAAACGCGAAAGCGACGGTGTACATCTCATACCTACAATCTTTGTTGACCCGAACCGCAAGCATGTCTTTGACGGAGAAAATAACTTCACGGAGCGTCCGCATGTAGGTCAGAGTTGGGACAACCCGCTCGGCGACCTCGGTCACGCAATAGAATACTTCCGTCATTTCCTTGTTGACGACCCGGGCGGACAACATCACTACCGTCTGCCCGAATACGACGAAGACGGCAACGAGACGGGTGACAGTATATCGGCTGATTATGTCCAACTGCTTGTCAAAGAAGGTACGCTCACTACTTCCGGACCGGGCAACTACCTCGGCGACGAGTTGCGTACTGCCTCTGTGCGTGTCGAGAGCCGCATGCGTCTGTACGGCGGCTATCCGACAGGCAATACAGGAACCGACACCGAGGGACGCAACCCTAACACTCATGTAACTATCATCACTGCCAACATAACCGGTGCGCAGGGCGAAGACGGATACAAAAACAACTCTGCGCACGTCATTGCATTGGTCAATGTCGAGCATGCCATCGTGGATGGTTTCCGTCTCTATAACGCCAACACTCACGGCATCAACTCCACGGCATCGGTACATGCCGGTGGTGGTGTGTTGGTCAATAATGCCACGACACCTGTTGCCAAGCGTATCCACATGATAGGTAATGAGTTGCGCAACTGCGCTATTGCTCACTGCTCATCACCTAAAGGTGCTGCCATATATGTCAATGGTGAATACCCTCTTGCAGACGGAACCATCTCGTTTGCAGAACTGAAAGTTGAGAACTGCGTTATACGTAACAACACATCCGACTTTGAAAACGAAACCAACCACCAAATACTGACCCAAAGCCATGGTGTTATTACCGCTAATGGTCGTGCATATATTGATGTCAACCACTGTACGGTGGCCAATAATGTGGGCTATCCGTTCAAGGCGGACAACAAAACAACCGATACCGACAGCCCTATAGCCCATTATCACGGATATATAAGAGTTAATAACTCCCTTATTTTCTGCAACGGCGACCGCAAACTCGACGACCGCGGACAATTACATACCGTAGGTAAAGTAACATCTGTCAACCCAGACGGACAGAACTATGTGTATGGCACATATAACATGTTCGATGCCGATATTGTTCTCCATGAAGAAAATGTCACTCAGCCTCACGGCTTTTTCAAGCCTGATTTCACACTCTCAGCGCTACCTGCCGATTTTGTCCCTACAGGCATTACTTCCACGATAACCGAAGGAGTAGCATCGGGCGATTGGCATAACCAGTGTGTTTTCACCCGCGATGACGACACTGCGTTGACTTATCCTGTGTTTGAGAACCCGTCTCGCAATGTGGGTAACTCGTATGACAGCGATATGCCTCTTTATGGCGGTAGCATCAGTTATCGTCCGTTGAACCTTAACCCTTGCGTCAATGCGGCAAGCGATGCAAGCATGTCGGGCTACGACCGCAGCGATGTCATCCACCGCAACTATGGTGGTGCTGCCGATATCGGTGCTATAGAAAACACCAATCTCCCCGCCATCGGAACAGTTCTTTATGTAACGCCTGATGGTGCCGGCAAACGCGATGGTTCCAGTTGGGGCAATGCTATTGCAGGAAATACGGTGTATCAATTGAGTTCTGTTGCCGGTCCGGCTCTTGCAGCAGGCGACCAGATAGACAGTGAGCCTACCTGCGACCGCGTGTTAGACAGCGAAGGTAACCCGGTACTGACCACCAATGAGAAATACAACGGAGGGTGGGGACGTGCCTATTTAACTTCAAAGACAGAGACTGTTACCACCACGCTGACTACCGATGCTGATGTAACCGAAACGGTTATTTATACCGGTGGCGGTCCGAATGACCGAACTGAGACTCTTGCTCCTTATCACGAAACTAAGTCGGATGTAACGACGATAAGTAGTGGTACACCCGGTGGTTTTACACCCGGGTATGACTATCTTGTTACTTATCCCTATGGCGAAATCTCCGGTGCTTCACGCTCATTCTGGCGTGCGAACCCTTACACAGGAACTCTTGCTACTTATGGGAATGGTAGTCCTGCATCATTTATCGCGGCTTGTAACGCCAACGGATGGATTAACAACACCCGTGCCGAGCGCTATGTGAGCGGCTTGCAGTATGCTGTTGAGCGTGCCTCCGAAACGAACGCCTTGTATCATAAGGATTCCGTGCAAGTATGGGTTGGCGCAGGCAAATACACAGATTACAAGGGATTCGTGATGCGTGACACGGTAACCGTTTTGGGTGGTTTCCCAACTGGCAAGTATGCCGCTCCGGGTTTGAGTGAACGTCAGGCATTGATGTCCGATGTAATCTCAATTCCAAAGTCCAAACCCGCAAAAGATTTTGATGCTACCGACTATGAGACCATCTTGCAAATATCGGATGTTAATCCCAAACAAGACAATACGCACCTTAACAATTCCGCAGTTAAGTATTGGGATGATGATTATGCTGCAGACATCATAACCGACACCGAAACCATCCAGACAGCAACCATCACACGGACTACTACCTACACATGGGAAACTGCAAGCGAAGAGGTAACTTCTACGTATATCCGCTATGCCGATATGTTGTATAAGGCTCCAAGTACCAACGTGTTCGCAAAGGCCACCCGAAACAGAGTGGACAGGGATGGAAATATCATAAGTAACCACATTACTATGACCAACGAAGAGTTTGGCGGTCTGAATTGGACAGAAGGACAACTGGTGGTGTACCAATTCTTCGGTCCTGCCAAGAGCGCTTCAAATCCATGGCCTGATGCGAACGGGAACAGGAGTTGGGAATTGGCGTATGAGGACAGAAGCAACAATGTTGATTACAACGTATGGGGATTTGATGCCAGCCGCGATGTATTGGATGCCGGTGGTTCAAAAATTGGAACGGTGCCACGCGGAATGTTACTGCAAGGTGTAATGAATACGATGAGCGTATGGCAAACGCTGAAAAACGTGCCTGCAGGAGACTACAAACTGGAGATTGACTTAGGAGCTTATTATACACGTTTTGTCAATGATGAAAACACCGGTATTACATTCTATATTCTCACCTCCAACGGAAATACGGTAGCACAACAGGCTGTCTATTGCAAGGACGACAAACTGCGCCACTACGAGTTTAGTTTTACCCAACCAGCCGACGGAGATATTATTATCCGTATGATGTCTGTACCCGGTTCGCATGCTACAGATCCTGCAGGTAATTTCTCAACCAGTAGCAACAACTGGCGCAAGGTATGTATGGCTAATGTCCATCTGTTCTGGTTAACTGGTCAGAACTATGTGCCTTCCGAACCGGTGGATGTGACAACGGTAACATCTTCTTCCGCGCCGCAAGTTAAGACCTATGTTCTTTATACGCCAGCCACCCATCGTACTACACTTCGCAAACGCGTTCTGACGATGCCTGACGTATGCGTACCGACATACGGAGGAGGCGGTATCGGGGATCCTGTCGTTATGGGAAATGCTTTCTCAAACGATGCTTTACCACATACCGATCGTGTGAAAGGTGCAACAAAAGCACTGAGAACGGCGGCAACTCTTGCAAAACAAGAGGATCCGCATTATGTGGAATATAACGA
This sequence comes from Paludibacteraceae bacterium, assembly GCA_017527495.1. Taxonomy (GTDB): domain Bacteria; phylum Bacteroidota; class Bacteroidia; order Bacteroidales; family Paludibacteraceae; genus RGIG6639. Next base: position 109,435 of record JAFXPY010000001.1, on the reverse strand, counting down.
TGCCAACTGGGACGGTTTTACTATCCGTCACGGATTTCTTTATGACGAGGGAATGGCGCACGGCGGCGGTTCCGGTGTAAATATGTACGAAGGCGCACATTTACGAAACTGTATCGTAATCCATAATATGTCAGCCTGTCGAAATGTAAAGGGAGGTGGTATATTCTGCGATGGTGCTACATCTACTATCGAGGGTTGCTTTGTACTTGATAATACTTCTACACGGGGTACAGAGGTTTCACAGGGGCAAATCTTCGCAGGCGGAATGTTTATGTACGAGGGTACGTGTTTCAACTCTCTGTTTGCCAATAACTACAGTTATGGTTCGGCAGGCGGCTTGGGCTTCTGCGTTGGTAGGTTCTTCAACAACACGGTAGCTTATAACACAGCAACTCTTGTGGAAAACGGCAGAATCAGCGGCGGTGCCATTTCGTTAGCTACGTCGTCCAATCCGAATCTCTTTGTCGCCAATACGATTATCTACGGGAACAATGGCGTTGCCATCCGTGACCGTAATACTGCTTATGGAAACGTTAACCCCTTCATCCACTGTTATATACAGTCGGAAGTGAAGCAACCATACGATGCTACAAACCGAAATGTAGGTAACTACGGCACTAAGACAGGCAGTAATGATAATTACGGTGTCAACAACATATACATCAATGGTGAGGCTCCAACAAAATACAACACACCATTTGAGGCTGATTTGAGTCCGCTCACGGGCGAATATACCGGCAATGCACAACTGTACAATGACTATCGTTTGCTCAACAAAGGAGACTCAAGTTGTGTTAATCATGGTATTGATGAATTTGGCGAAACGTTCTATACCGCTCTCCGCAATAAAGGGAAATCAGATACTGACATTCGCAATTCATTTATCTATCAAATCGTGGATACAGCAGAACTTCCGCAGAACGATGTGGCATTTGCCGACCGTGTGCAAGACTGTCAGATAGATATTGGTGCTTATGAATACAACGGCGCTAAAAACATTGTCCCCGACATAACAACGCACCCCGGATATGCCATATTCTATGTGTCACATAACGGAGCCTACAACGGTAATGCCTCTGCCGACTCGCCTAACAATGCTGCATGTAAAGCAAAATTGCAGAAAGTACTTGATGCTGCCGGGCGATATAAATATGCCCTGATGACAGACTCTCGCTATGCTGTAGTGGCTGCAGAACCTGTGGCAGGCGCACCGGACAAGAGTTGGGTTGTGCAGGTCCGTCTCGCTGGTGACCCTACAGGCAATCAAGACCCGAACTCGACACCTGATTCCTATGAACCTACACGTTCAACACTATATGACAACACCAACATTGCCGACAACATTCTCGACTACTCGTTGATTATTCCTCATGGTATTCAGGTGCTTGGCGGTTATACTACCGATTTCTATCATTATGAAGATGCAGGAGGAACGGTTTACACCACACCTGCCGAGGGCAGAACAATTAAAGACGAGCGCGACCCGTTGGCTTACAGAACCATATTTAGCGGCGAGCTGGTTTCTTCGACCGGTGCGTTGGGACATACATATCATGTGATTACATTCACTAACAACCTTTTCGACATTGACGAGAAAACGGTTGATGAGGGTGACCAATTCAACACTGTTGATTACAACACCGAAGCCCAACGCGCTGTGGTGGATGGCATATTCATCACCAACGGCATGGCAAATTCGGTTGATGCCGACAACAGAGTAGGCGGCGCAGCGGTGGTAAATAATTTCTCACATGTTCGCAACTGCGTTGTTTACAACAACAATGCTACCGGTTATGGCGGCGGTCTGTATCTCAAACCCGGAGCATTGGTGTCAGGCACTATAGTGAAAAACAACTCTGCGGCTATCGGTGGCGGTATATATATTGAGATTTCTGACGGCTCGGTACTCGACACGGCGCGTATCATCGCTTCCACTATTTGCGACAATCATGCCAATACCCGCGCCGGCGGTGTATGGTTCAAAGACAATGTTCGCATCAACAGTTGCGCTATATGGCACAACTCATCTAACGATAATGCCAACATTGCCGGACAGTTTGCCGGTACGACGTATGGTTATCCGGTTGTATTTACTGCCGTTGAGGTGAACAAACTTGAAGGTGTAGGCAATATAGAACTCTCGCCTATTGCGTCTGAGGGTGTACGTTGGGACGCAAAGGATCCGTTTGCAACGATGACTTATTACCCGATAGAGATGTCGTCCACTCTGGCTCGTGCCGGCATGACATATTATACTTGGCGGCAACTGTACTCTCAATTCTCTACGCTCGACTCTATCGATATAGCCGGTGTGAGCCGTACTGCGTGGTCGATACCGGGTGTTAAACGCAGTGAGTATTGGTATCACATTGTCGATGGAGAAACAGTTATTGACACTTTTGTCTGCAAACAAAACGACTTCATTGAGATAGGTGCACGCGCCTTTGATGGCACATACGAAATCAAGATTGACAACCAGCATGTTATGTACCGTCTCTTTGTGGTGCATACCGACTTGCTTGACACCAAGCGTGCCCGTGCTTTGCAGGATAACCCTGATGCCGACCTGCCTGACAACGCACTCAATCATGACCGTCGCGAACGTGCACTGTTGTATCGTCAGATGGGTTCGTGTATGCTCAACCCATTCCACCGACTCACCGACGCATTCGATTATATTATCCAGATCCGCAAAAACAATCCGAAACTCTATCGCAATGCACGATTTGAAGTCTTTGTCGAAGCCGGTACATACTATCCGTTCCATAACGCCTACGGCGAAGAAGGTCAGGTGCGCACCAACACATTTGTTATACCTGAAGGTGTAACTGTGATAGGCGGTGTCAACCACCGCATTAGCGGTAGGAAATATTGTCAAGCCGGCTATCAGAACGATTACTACGGAAACATAGCGCGTATCAACGGTTACAAGAATGATACGCTTGAGATATTCCACGATGGCGCTCTTGACCAAATAGTTCTCAACAATGCCACAACGGACTCCATTCGTGACCTCCGACCTGTGCGTGACTATAACTACAACTCGGTGATTGAGCCATGGGAATTCTCCGAGCAGACCACATTGTCAGGCGAAGCAGTGTATAACAACCAAGCCACTAATGTATATCACGTCATCACCTGCCATGCCGACTCAACGCAGATAGGTGCTCAACCATATATGTTTAAGCGTTACAATGAGTCAACCCACCAATTTGAGGACACCATACCATTTTCAGTAAAAGATGGTGACGGCTTCAGAATGAATGTTGAAGGTTTTGCTCTTGAGTGTGAAAACTCGAAAGTGGCTCGCGCTATCATTCTTGACGGTTTGAGTATCAAAGGTGGTAATGCCAACGCTATTGCAGCAGAGGATGTAGCGGCGCATGAATATATGAAAAAGACTTATTTCCGTGGTGGCGGCATATTCGTTGACGGCAATTGGACAGAAGATTTCAATGACCCTACCAACCCGTTTATTCCTCACGTTACCGACCCTGCACCGCATGACATACCTATGCTTGTGCGCAACTGTCAGTTCCAAGACAACTCGGCTGCCAACGGCGGTGCGATCTATTCTAATGGAAAATTGCAAGTGTTCGGCTCGCATTTCACACAAAATCAGGCAATAGGACCTACAATACCGACTGACACACTCTATATCCCATGGTCGGCAGGCGCATGTATTGCAGCCAACACTTATTGCGGTGTAACCAACTGTCTGTTCGACAACAACGAAGCCAAACGAGGCAAGTATCCTATCGTTGTGAAAGGTGATGAGGAAATTCCTAATGCCGATGCGCGTCAGGGCTTTGCAGGAGTTATATCTGCATCAGTATCTTCACGGGTTCGCGCACTCAACTGCCACTTTGTTAACAACAAAGCCGTAGCCTATCCGGCAATATACAATTTCTGGCCCAACAACTACTATACCGACCCTGACTCAATGCACTTCGCAGTCAACTGCCTATTCTGGGGTAATGAAGGAACGGGTATCTTGAAATGCGAAAATGCAAGTTCGGCATTGGAGGAATCTAAAGCAACATTTGCAACTAATTACGAGCCTTCACGAAATGGTGTGTTCCACTACGACGGTGCCAACATGAATGAGTTCAACCGCTTGCTTGCAGAATACAACACTCTCTATGAGTATTATGTCGAAGTCCAAGACACATTCAACACCGAAGTACTCGACAAACTTGCCGAACTCCGTGAGTTGGGCAACAAAATAGAGGGACTTTATTTCTGCGCCTATCGCCGCGGCTACGGTCTTGACGCAGCACGCTCGCATCGCGGCTACCTGATGACCAAAGCACAAAGCGATGACTTTGTTGACGCAAAACAAAAAGCCGTACCTACAAAGATATTATCCAATGGCGACGAAGATATTAATTATACCGACTTGTTCTCCTACGTTTGCGGTAACAACAATATCATTCTGAACCGTAAGAACGATGCTATTGACGGACCTAATTTTGTTCAGCCGTCCAACCTTCCGGGTACAGACGGATACATGCAGAACGCAGACTGGCTCTTGAGCCGTATCAACGCCTTGACCGATGCCGGATGGGGATATTACAAGCAGGAAGTACACCGTGAAGTTGACCACTACGAATGGAATTCGCCCGAACAAGCCATTATGCTGCCTGACGACCCATTGAAACTCAAACTGACCGTTGAACTTTACGAAGACTCGTTGGCTAATTTCCCTGACTTGTTCCACGACGATATGTGGTACCCTGTTTATGCTTTGGAAAAAGCACACTATGTTAATCCCGGCAAAGTTGCTTTGTATAACTATCAGTCGCACCACTTCCGCCGCGACTTCCGCTATCCGATGGCACCTGAAGGTGATGAAGTCTATATGCTCTACACCCGTGTGGGCGACAATGTGCAACGCTACATGAACCGTATCTCTGCCAACCCGCGACTTGGTATTGAAGACCTTTATATTGACATGGGTATTTACGAATACCAATATGTTCAGTTGGAATTCGATGGTTCGGAAGTTGACACAATTTGGGTAACCAGCAATGAGGTTGCAGGGGCAGACAATAATGGTCTGACTTACGAAACAGCCACATCGGATATCAACCATGCCATTTACACACTCTTGCGCTCGCACAATAACCACGACAAATATATTTGCTTCAAAGAGGGCGAGTATTCGCCTAACATGGTCATTGACGGCAGACGCTCATTCGTCATTGATGTGCCGACCGACTATATGGAGGTTCAGTTGCCACGAGTAGGTGAGACGGATAAGAACTATTACGTCAAGAGCCTGACATTACTCGGCGGCTGGAGTCCGTCGTCGAAAGGTGAAGGCCGCAATCCTGAAGCTTATCCGACAGTTATTACCATGTCAGAAGGCGAGAACAACACTATGAACCAGTTGTTCCACATTGCCGACATGACGCGCCAGAATATGCGCCGTACATTCCGTGCCGATGATATGACGCGCGACACGACAGTTATACCTGTGGCATTCGACGGCTTGATATTCGAAAACAACTATGCACGCGCCGACCTCAATAGCGGTGCAATGCGCGATGAGGGTGGTGCGGCAATTTATTATCGTATGCAGCGTCAGCACACCACCGAAGCCGACAAACTGACCATCATTGACAGTATCCCGCTTTATCCGACACGTGAAGTAATTTCTATTGGCGACACGATAGAAATACCTAAACTGATAATTTCCAACTGTCAGTTCCGCAATAACGGCCAACGCACAAGCAACCTTGCAAACCGTCCGTCGGCAGTGCGTATAGGCGATGGCGGCGGTTATTCATTGATTGTCAACTCGCTGTTCCACTCAAATGCCGGTTGTCCGCTATGGGCTCCGCTCTCAATGGCTGCAAAGAATAATAAAGGACGAATCAATGACACACCGAACACTGTGCATGTGGTCAACTGTACCTTTGCGCTCAACGAAGGCTATACCATATTGCCGGAACCGCATAGTCAGGTGCATAACTCATTGTTTTGGAAAGAGGACCTGTTGGACGACACTACGACGCAAGTAGTTGTAGGAACTCAGCAGTGGAAACGCGGCTTTGCCGCTCCGCAGAAAAATGACTCCGTTACGTACAACGCTATGTATGGCGTTGACTTTGACGCAGATCTTAACCATAACGAAAATCTCGTAGCAGAAAACAAAGACTTGTTCAACGGACCTAACTTTGTCAATCCTATCGACACCGCCGTAACGCACGACACGGTGCGCCGCGCTCGTGATTTCCACCTCAAACCGGCTGTTCGTACCATGGATATGGCAGACACGACGATATATCGCAACCTTGTGTTCAGTCGTAAATATCTTGTTCCTGACCTTGACGGTCTGTGGGCACGTCCGTTTGCTATCAAACACGAACTGACCACACTGCGTAACGACTCAGACCTTGCATCAAAGCCTCGACTGCTCGGTGTCGGTATGGAGCGCGGAGCATACGAGTGTCAGGCAAAGCTGCAACGTGTAATTTATGTACTGCCCAACAAATTGGCAAGTGTTGACGACGATGGCTCGTCGTGGGCTAAAGCCTTCGGACAAGGGCAGATGCAAGACGCCATATCTACAGCTGCTATTTATACCTATTTGCACCGTAATGCAGCACTTGAGGACGACCGCCGCTCGTACGTATTCGTGAAAGGCTCGCTTGAAGAACAATCCGATCTGAACATAACACTTATGCCTGGAGTACACATGTTTGGCGGAGTGCCGACAACATTCTTCGACACCGTGCCTTACAATGAAGTACTGAGCGAATATACTAATGCCGACTGCGAAGAATTTATTAATCAAGTAAGGGCTGTACGACCTGGCGTAGGTGCACCAAAAGTTGCAACGACACGACTCAACTCCATTGGAGCAGACTACTCAGACTCATTCAACACAGACTGCCTCATTGACGGATTTATAATCAACAACAAAAGAAGCAGCACAACAACACCCGTGGTTGCCATCAATAATGACAAAACGATAATACGCAACTGTGTATTCAACGGGAGTAGTACTGCCACACACATTCCACTCGTAAAACAAAAGACAGGACTAATCTACAACACATTGTTCTACGGCAACCAAAGCGACACCATCATCTCAGCCGACGATAATGCCCTTGTGCTCAATTGTACGGTTGTAGCAGATGAAGAAGGACAAATAGCAATCGGAACTAAAACACTGCAAGAACACACAATAGTAAATACAATAACCATCAACGAAGCAGAGCATAATTTAGGTCGTGCCTACTATGACGCTTTCTTCACCTGCAACACGAAATTGAATATGTTTGCTCCTTACCTGCGCCCGACATACACCTACCCTGCCGGAACACCGACAAATACGCTACTCGCAACAGCAAATCAACAACTTTGGTATCAGTTGCATGAAAACAGTAGCGCCATAGATGCCGGTATAGAAGTTGCATGGTTCGGAGGTTCGGCAAGCAACGGCAATGTAAATTCGCGCTTCGCTAATTACGCAAAACATATCGATTTCAACACCGACCGCGATGTGCTTGGCAATCAACGCCGTTTCAGCACAAGCATCGACCTCGGCTGTTACGAGACATGGGCTGTAACAGGAACGGCAACAGCATCAGCTCTGACCAACTCAACCTACACAACCAACTATGGCGGACATGGTTATCCGCATGCCGGTAGTGTTGTGTATATCAACAGCGATTCATATCTCAACATAGAACTCAATGACGGAGTGGCAGAATTCACAACGACCAACCCGATACGACCTGCTTACCTGCTTCTCAAAGACGGAGCATCACTATATGGCAACGGCAACACAATAAGAGCAGACTATGTGGCTGTGGATAAATTGTTCAACAACCAGCAATACAGCTTAAACGCCTTCCCATACACCTACTCTATAGCCAATGCTGCAACTTATCGTTACGACAACACAAAAGACAGCATGAGCTATGTTGCACGCGACAATGGCTTTGACGAGTATTACTATAGCGGTACTGACCGTGCTACACACAACTATGTTTTCCGCACCGAAGACTCATACTGCTGGATACCTATCAGCAACAAGACAATAAATGCCAACGACGGATGGTTACTTGACTTCAAGACGACTCATACTCTTGACACAATACGATTCACAGGCTGGAGTACGGAAGAAAACACGTGGATTTACACCGAAGATGGTACGCCAAAAACAGTCGTACTTGAACAATACGACAACCGCACAGGAGGAACAAACGGTAGCGGACTGAACTTCACACGTCAAGAAGACATGGGATGGAATATGCGCGGTATGCCTTATTTGGTGGCAGAATATGAGACAGGTATGAAGAGTGGTCAATACCAAATGCATATACCTCACCTCATCTACCAAATGGCAGGAACAGGAGATTACATACACGAATTTATTGAAAGTGTAGAGCAGATTCACTCACAACGCTCATGGACTGACGATGCCATGATGACACTGGGCAATGCATGGTTCACACAAACAGCCGACATAACAAGCAGCGAGACACTGATTTTCCAACAACCTCTCTATGCAGGCCGGCCGATGCATGCTCCAAGACATTTTGTACTCCTTGCTGACGATAGTGGCAAAGGCGACATCATGGAGGTTATACCGGATGAATATGCCAATAAGGCACTAACCTATCGTATGGGTCGAGATGGTATAAAATGGGCTAACGACAACCACACGCAGATATGGCTCATTGACAAGAAAAATCACACTCCGATGGCATTGTCAGCCAATGCACCTACAGAGGTTGATATGCTGGTTGGTCTGGCAATAAGACACAACGGCAAATACTCTATTTCACTAACCGACAAAGAACTATTTGAAGGTTATGGCGGAGTATGGCTCACTGACAGAAACAACGACTCTATAATCAACCTCATGGACCAACCATACGAGTTCTATTGCGCAATAGGCGAACAAACCGGACGATTTACATTGCGTATAGGAAAATCACCTAATGATACCTATCGCACACGCAACATCATAATCTATGCCCATCAAATGACTGCTCATGTTAAAGGGCTTGAGCAAGGTGATGTGGTTCGTGTATTGACTCCTGACGGCAAAACGATCAATTCTTTCACCGCCACACAAGCCGAGTACGACCTCGCTCTACCGCAACAAGGTATGTATGCAGTGAGCGTTAATGACTACACCAAAAAAGTAATAGCCAAATAATTTTATCATTTGGACATTTACCATTTTAGCATTTTATCATTTGGACATTTACCATTTTAGCATTTTATCATTTGGACATTTTAACATTTTATCATTTACAATTATCTACGAAATTTCCAGTTAGGGAATTTCTTTAAAACTACTGACCTTTAACTATTAAAAGATAATCCCTACGGGATATTATATTGTAACGCACTTAACTATTCTATTAAAAGATAATCCCTACGGGATATTTCAAATCCAACTTTAACGGCAACACGATCTTACATCTTACCTCTTGCAGGCGAAGCAGATCTAACTTCTTACCTCTTGCAGGCGAAGCAGATCTAACTTCTTACCTCTTGCAGGCGAAGCCGATCTAACTTCTTACATCTTACAGGCGAAGCCGATCTAATTTCTTACCTCTTACAGGCGAAGCCAATCTAACTTCTTACATCTTACAGGCGAAGCCGATCTAATTTCTTACCTCTTGCAGGCGAAGCCAATCTAACTTCTTACATCTTACTTCTCTATACAACGAAAAAGGCAGCCAAGGCTGCCTTTTTCTCATGAAATCAAGTCTATTTATTATGAATAAATATTTACAAGTTAACGCCACCATCGTTATAAAAACCAGTATAACGATAGCCACTCAGACGAAGTCTGTCGTAAATAGAACCTGCATAGGGATCGTCATCAAACAATATGTCCATAACGATGGAATCTGCCGGCATACCACTTGGAGTCGTAGCAGCACCTTTGAGAATCTTACCATTGGTGATGGTCACTTTGCATGGAGAATATTGTTGATTTTCACCTTCATTGATTGAAAATGTTTGATTAGCCAAATCGCAAGCCACCTTTACTTTGAAATCCCAAATTTTTCCTTCTGCATCTTGAATCCACATACTGTCTTCTGTGTTTTCAGATGTATTGTAGGTAATAAGATGCTGGAAACCTGCGCCATACAACTCATCGTCTGTGTAAAGCAAGTCGCCATTCTCATCTATACCAAGAATTTCAACATACCATTGACCTGAAAGACTTTCAGTTGCTGTTCCACCTATCGGTGTTTTTTTGCATGAAGAGAGCAACACAACTCCCATCATTAAAACGGAAAATAGTATCTTCTTCATAATAGTTTATTGTTTAATAAGTGTAACATAAAAATCAAGTGTTCCGGCATAAGTAACCTTATACGTTAATGTTCCGGCAGTAGCATCATATACTGCTCCATCTAATGCGTCTGCAGAATCACCCCAGCCGGGTACATAACTATCTATAAGAGATACTGTGCCATCATCAGCGAGAGCAATATTAGCCTGCATTGCATAATTGCTACCATAGCCGGCACGCTGGCAATACCAACCGGCAAGCAGGTCTTCAATAAAATAGGTACCATCCACATTTGCCAAGATTACGATATTGAATGGGGCACCATAAAGAACAGGAGCGCCACCACTATTTACACGATAACTTGCAGGGTCAGTTACCCACAAACCTTCAAGAGGCATGTTGGGGTCTGCAACAACAACGGTACGAGACGCAGACGCTTCAAAACCATCAGGATTGATTACCTTATATGTTAATTGATAAACACCAGATGTTGTTGGATCAACACTACCTGTTACTTTAATTTGGTCTGTAACATCCTGTTCGCCCATAAAAGCCAACGCTCCCGGATCAACAAATTCTGAGCCCTTGGCCAACAATAATGGGTTATCACCTAATAATTCAAGTTCAGCATAAGTGGTTATTCGTGTGAGGCCCTTCGACTCTTTTTTGCAGCCGACAAAACCTAACATCAAAACCACAAGGGCTGAAAGATATAAAATATTCTTTTTCATAACTTATTTCTGATTATTATATTCATTACTTACCCCAGAAAATTGGTTCTAAATAGCCTGGGAATGTAGGGCTGTTAGTATTTCTTGATGTTGATGCTTCCGGATAAGGGAAACGCTCAAGCAATTTATTGTCGCCAACTTGGTCGAAACGCTGATAAGGTGTATATAAAGTTCCGGGCACATAAGCAGAAGGATCAAAAGTACCACCTGCCGACAACATATCAGAGCCTTTAACTGTTCCAAAGGCCGGATAGTCGAGACGACGAGCCTCAGTATAGCTTTCAAAACCATTTACACCGGCAAGAGCAATCCATTTGGCAAGACCAATTGATTGTTTCCAATTTGATTGGTCATAAGGATATTGAGCAATATTGGCTTCTGCTCCTACAACACCAGCAGATTCGAATGAAGCGTTGATAGCAGCTTCATAGTGTAACTGAGCATTGGCAGCATCACCTTTGCGAGCATAAAACTCAGCAATAAAGAACTCTACTTCTGATTTTGCACAAAGCACTACAGGAGTGTTGTAAGCAATATTAGGAGAGCTCCACGAAGCTGTTGTCTCAATACTGTTAGCACCCGACAAACTTCCACGATATGCACCAGAGCCATTGGTTTTGAACCATGCTGCAAGACGAGGGTCAGAATAGGTATCTTGATTCATTGTTTCAACAAGAGCTAAATTGGCAATCACATTGCCTCCAACGATAGCCCACGAAGACGCTTCTTCAGCAAAAAATGGATTGGCATGGCCTGATGAATTTGCCCAACAACCTGCAATTTGAATATCGGAAGCAGGAAAATCATTTTCAGCTATCAGGGCTTGAAGTTGAGCCGATTTGTCCTCCACATTGTTGATACGAGATAGCAAACGCAATTTCTCGGCTTTGGCAAACTGTTGCCAATCAGCAATTGTGCCATTGGGCAAGATGAAACTTGTTGCCAAAGAGCCTCCATTGGCAGATAAAGCAATAGCTTCGTCAAGTTCAGCAATCAAACTTTCATAGATAAACTTGCCGTCGTCAAATTTTGGAGATGTAGAGACTCCGTCAAGTGCCTCAGTGAAAGGAACTTCACCAAAAGCATCAACAAGTAAGTGGAAAGCATACGAACGCAAAACTGTGGCTTGAAGGAATACCCCATACTCAGCATCTTCTTTGGCTTTTTTGCGCACATTTTCTGAATTGTTCAGAGCGTGCTGAAACAATTCTGTATATGCACGATTGCCATTTGTCGGAGAGACATTGAATTTAGAGTATTCAAGATAGTTTGGCGTACCTGTTTGTTGTGCGTAATACTCAACATTGTAGGCACCAAGTATGTGCAATGAGTAAGAGTATGTTGCAGCAATGCTCATCTCTGCAGCCGGCAGAATCATACTGCTTGTCAGGTTTTCTTCCGACGGTGAATTAGGGTCGGTGTTGATGTTCAAATAGTCTTTGCAACTGTTAAGCAAGAGTAACAGAGCAGAAAACATCACTATATTTACATATTTTTTCATATTCTTGTCCTCCTACATTTTTAGAATTTAATATTGAAGTTAAGACCATATTGACGTCTTGCAGGGTTGGAATAATACTCACCAAATTGAGCAGCCAAGTCACCATTAGCGCCAAAGGTTGTTGTCTCCGGGTCGATATAGCGATTGTCTTTAGCCGTCCATGTGTAAACATTGTTTACATAAGCAGTGATTGAGATGCTTTCGAAATAAATCTTTTGCATCCATTTCTTTGGGAGCTCCCATGTAAGACTTATATTGCGAAGTTTTGCAAACGAACGGTCAATCAAGAAGAACTCGCCGCCTTCGCCTGCTCCTGTTCCATCAAAATATGATTGATACGAGCCATCAAGCATAAACAATGGTGTGGTGTTGGGTGAATATGTTCCATCTTCGTTTTCTACTACTGAATTTGGAATGATGAATGGGTTACGACCATTGTAGGTTGTAACGATACCATTTCCTGTAAATTCCATCAGGTTCTTTGTGCGTGAGAACATATAGCCTCCGAGACGACAGTCAAGAGTAGCGCTCAGTGTTACTCCGTATGCGGTGAGCGATGTTGTCAGACCACCTGTCCATTTGGTTTGCATGTCTTTGCCGGTGTCTTCAATTTCGGTGCCAATAATAGGCAAACCATCTGAGCCTACAATAATTTTGCCATCTTCTGTGCGTTTTGGCAGATTGGTGTAGAACACACCCATCGGCCGCCCCACCTCAGCATAAGCAGTTACGGCATCTGCAGAAGTTGAGAAACCTTGGATATATTGTCTGCCGCCTTCAAGTTCTTCAGGCAATGAGAGTACTTTGTTCCAGTTGCGGGCAATATTGATGTCCAAATCCCAACGGAAATTCTTTGTTTTTACAGGTGTTGTGTTCAATACGAACTCAAAACCTTGATTTTCTACTTTACCGAAGTTGGTAACCATAGTGGTATAACCTGTGGCAGGATCAACAGGCAGCGCAATGATTTGATCTTTTGTTACACGATTATAATATGTAGCATCGAACCCTATACGACCATTCAGGAATTGCATGTTCAAACCAACTTCAGCCTCTGAAGTCATTTCAGGACGAAGGTTGGCACTACCTAATCTTGAAGTTGCAATAAAGGCATTTGTCCCGTCAATAGGGAATGAAATGGAATTTGAGCCGAGATAGGCTGTTGAAGCATAACCTTGTGTATAGGCAAGATTGGTGAGATATACACCGGCATCATTACCTGTCATACCGTATGCTGCACGCAGTTTGGCAAACGACAGAGCATCATTTTTTGGTATCAACTCGCTGAAAATCCAGCTTGCTGTTATGCCCGGGTAGAAATAACTGTTTTTGCCTTGCGGAAGGGTTGATGACCAGTCATTGCGAGCCGTAAAGTCGATAAACAATTGGTCGGCATAGCCGAAGGTGATATCTCCAAACAAACCTATTGCTCTGCGCTTCGACTGACTCTCAGATATTTCGTCTTTGTTAGCACCATTGCTCAAATCCCAGAAACCGGTCTCGAAAGTAAGCGTACTTGTCTGACCTGCCATAGAAGTTGAAGCACGCTCGTTGATGTTCAAACCGACAAGAACATTCAAATCGAATTGTCCCCACTTGTTTTGATATGTAGCCATAATGTCGTGGTTCAATTCGTAAAGACGGCGATATTGACTCCAAACGAAACCATCTTGATTCATATAACTCGGAGCTGTCTGGTAACTGCTTGATATCAAAGCATCATCAAGTGCAATTTGCGGAGAACCGATTTTAATATCAGCATCCGTATAATCGAAACCAAAACGATAAGTCAGAGTAAGACCTTCAACCGGTTTGGCATCAACTTGCAACTTACCAAACACCTGCTTTGCATCATCGCGGTGGTAGTTGTTGGCAAGTGCCCAATATGGATTGGTTACGCCGTATGGCGTAAAGTATGCTTCAGGAGTGTTGAACGCACTATTCAAATCCGTTTTATCTACTAACGAAATATCTCGTGGCAATTCGTACAAACCATCAATCACCGATGTACCTTGATAGGTATCAACCACATCAGTTTTTGATTTAGCAAAATTGACTGAGCTTGAGATTTTCAACCATTTCACAGGTTCGTAACTTCCACGGAAAGCGATAGTATGACGTTTATATGTGTCGTGATCACCCGGCATAATACCATTATCACCGGTGAAGGAATATGAAGCATAATAGGTCATTGTTTTGTCATTAGACATTCCGCTGAATGCCACATTATGATTGTGTGAAACGCCTAAATCAAAGAAATCAATGACATTGGTTGGTACCGCACTATATGGGTGTAACAATTGTTGATTATTCCAAATCGGACCATAAACTTGTTGCGAGCCGTCAAATGCAGGTCCCCAAGAACCATTTTCAATAAATGTCTGCTGACCATTCCAACCCAGACCGAATTGATTTTGAAATTCCGGCAACATGGACACTTGACTGAACGAAACTCCTCCGTTATACTCAATATTGAAGTTTCGTTTTTCTCCCTTTGCACCCTGTTTGGTAGTAATAACAATAACACCATTTGCCGCACGGCTACCATAAATGGCTGTTGCAGCAGCACCCTTCAAGACAGTCATCGACTCAATGTCTTGAGCTGAAAGATTGGCAATACCACCAAGAGCATTTGATTTCTCGTCACGACGCATTGTTGAATTACCATTGTCTGTTGTTGTCTGCAATGGAACACCATCAATGATGTACAAAGGTTGGTTGTTTCCAGATATTGACGAGAAACCACGAATGACGATGTTGGTTGCTGCACCCGGGTCTGACGATGTGGCTTGCACCTGCACACCTGCCACCTTACCTGCCAAAGCACTTGCCACATTAGTAGTACGAGCACCACTGATTTCCTCGGCACTAACTTTTGCCGCTGCATAACCAAGTGTTTTCTCCTGACGAGAAATACCCATAGCAGTAACGACAACATCTTCGAGAACTTGAACATCCTCTTCAAGACGAATCGTTATGCCATTCTTCGCCTCTACACTCGCTGTTTTCATACCGACATACGAGATAACAAGCGTGGCTCCAGGTTGCACATCAATTGTAAACTTACCGTCAAAATCGGTGACGGTACCTCGGCTTGTACCAAGCACAACAACTGATGCGCCGAGAACCGGCTCATCATCTTCTGCACTCAATACTTTACCGGTAATAGTTTGGTTTTGCGACCAAACCTGACTGAATGCCATAAAGCATACAGCCAAAAGAAGTAACAATCTCTTCATACCTTAAATAATTTGTTAATAAAAAAAACCATAAACGCAAAACAAAATAAAAACATAGTCTTGCATTTACCTTTAACTTGCGCATTTATAGCACATTATTCACTTTGCAAAATTATTTAGAAATGACGAACTGACAAAATCACCCCCCCCGAACGGTCGTATTTGGGCGACGAACTGCAAATTTATTTTGACAAAGAGAACTATATTTTACCTTTTTATCGCTATTTTTGCACCATAATACGGCTGATTTTTTCTCTTTTTTTTATATTTTTCAAAAGGATTTTATCAAAATTTGTTAATTATTGAAATTTTGTGTAACTTTGTAGGTTGATTAATTTAGGGTATTTTGCGAAGTTATGAACTTGCCGGACCAATTTGTTAAACACATCAGAGAACAGCTTGGCGATGAAGCTCAACAATTGATTGACGCTTTGAACGCTGAGCCGCTGACGAGCATACGCCTAAATGAAGACAAACTTCAGGACATTGATTTGGACGAGATGCTTGCCGGTGCTTCTGTTGTGCCTTGGTCGATGGATGGTTACTATCTTGCAAATCGCCCACAATTCACTCTCGACCCTTTATTTCATGCCGGGTGCTACTATGTTCAGGAAGCAAGTTCAATGTTTTTGCAACAGGCTCTCGAGCAGTTTGTCAATCCGCAATCTGTAGTACTTGATATGTGTGCCGCACCGGGCGGAAAATCAACCCTAATAAGTGAATTTCTTGGACAAGACGGGCTTCTGGTTAGTAACGAAGTGGTTCGCCAACGCGTTTTTATACTCTCGGAGAATATTCAGAAGTGGGGCAATGGCAACACCATTGTTACGCACAACGCAGCAGCGGATTTTGGCAACAAATTGCCCAACCTCTTTGACGCAATACTTGTTGACGCTCCTTGTTCGGGCGAAGGCATGTTCCGTAAAGACGAAGAAGCACGCACACAATGGAGCGACAAATTGGTAGAACAATGTGCCAACCGACAACGACAAATCGTTGAAGACCTCTGGGACTCACTCAAACCCGGCGGAATACTTATTTACAGCACATGCACATTCAACAAACATGAGAACGAAGAAATTGCTCTTTGGATTTCAGAACAGCTTGGTGCTACAATTTTACCCATCGACATTGATAAATCATGGGGTATTGTTGATGCCGGAATAGGCTATCACTTCTACCCGCACCGCACACAAGGCGAAGGGCTCTATATGTGCGTGCTGCAAAAAGACGAGCAACCTTTTAGTCCATTCAAGATAAGACAAGAAAAGACAAAAAATCAACAACAAATTATGGGCAGAAGCGAACTCAACACATGGCTCAAACACCCTGAAAACTGGGCAATGCACCTTGAAGACCGCTTTATCAATGCCTATCCCGCCAAATATGCCGAGCTCATCGAACTACTCTCGCATAAGTTGATTTGCATCTCAATCGGCATAGGGCTTGCCGAAATAAAAGGAACAAGACTTGCCCCGCAACATAGTTTGGCTATGGCAAAAGATTTCAACCCTGCACCATTCCAACACAAAGATGTTGATTTGCAAACGGCTTTGAGTTTTTTGCGCTCGGAAGCCCTCACACTACAAGACATGCCAATAGGTATAATCCTAATCACCTACAAAAACATACCCCTTGGATTTGTTAAAAACATAGGTAACCATAGCAACAACCTCTACCCTAACGAATGGAGAATCAGAAAATTATAAATATGCGCAAATACATATTTACTATATTATTAATTGCAACAAGCCTTGCAGCATCTGCACAAGAGCTTTACACAACAATAGACGTGTTGCGTCCGGGACTTATCTCTTTGCCGCAAGATGTCAGTCATGTCTTGGTTGTGAACAACGCTGTTACGCAACCCCACAACTACGGACATCAATCCAGACTTTCCGGTCAGATGCCTTCTAACATAGAGATTGACATTGATAGTGCTGTGTTCTACTACCTCACATCATTCACTCAGCAACTGAATAGTGATGACTATTTTGGCGACGTTGATTTGCTCGAACAATCTCAAAATATAGCTAAAAACTTTTATCAATTAACCACTCTCAACGAGTTGCAAATCGATCATTTATATAAACTATACGACATTGATGCGCTTATTGTGCTTAATCGTCTGATGCTTTCCGACATTGTTGAAGACGCCTTTGACACAGAATTTCAAGATTTCTACGCCTCTCTTGAAGTGAAATGCACAGCTCTTTTCAGCGTCTATTTCCCTAATCAGACCAAACCTCAAACCATAAGCATATCGGACACTCTGATATGGGAATATGAAGACATCAATCGTACCACAGCACTGAATAAGTTGCCCAACCGCCGAGACGCTCTGCTCGACATGGCTATCTATTCAGCCGAACGGGCTGCAAAGAAAATACTTCCACACTGGCAACAAGTTGATCGCTTTTTCTACACACACAACGACAAAACCATGCGTGCCGCCGTTGACCAACTCTACCGCAAGCATTGGGACGAAGCTATTAATCTTTGGTACGAAGCCTATCAAACAGGCAAATCAAAAATCAAAGCCCGTGCAGCAGCCAATATGGCAGCCACATTTGAGATTGAAGGCGATCTGCAAAGTGCCTACTACTGGGCAAAAACAGCAGCACAACATTTTGACGAAGGATTCTTCACTTCAGACCCTATCCAGAAACAAAAAATGCTCAACTATGCCAAAGAACTGCAAATCAGAATACAAGAGGATAAACAAATGAATCAATTGTGATGCAAATGCTAAATACAATCAAACATATCTTTTCTCAACTATGGCACCTCACCATTGAAGCTCCTGAGACATGGGAACAAATAGCAAAAGACGACACCGAAATCAGCAAAATACGCAACAGATATACCTTTTGTTTAATTGCACTCTGTGTTTTGCTGGTTTTCGCTTTCAACTGGCTTCTCAATGACATACAATATGCCATAGCGACAAGTCTTAGAGATTTAATCGTACTTACCGGAGGCTATTATATCATTTGCCTGCTTGGCAGAACAACGCTGAAAAACACTTTCCCTAATAGATTCAACCTCGAAGATAGCGACAAAATCATAACCTACTGCTACGCTTTCATCATCATTTTGCAATTTTTCATCTCCATAATCCCTATTTCCTACTATCTCTACCTACTCTATTTCTTTGTTGCCTACCTGCTATGGGAAGCCGCAAGAGCCGTCTTACTGCTCGAAGAAGACGAACGACAATATTTTGTCATTTATTTCACACTGATTATAACTATAGTACCAATCATATTAACCATTGCATTTAACTTTCTTATTCTCAGAAATATATAATGATAGCAAAAGCCAACATACATATAAAAAACAAACGCGCGGAATTTGAATACTTTATTCTCGAACGCTACACTGCCGGAATTCAACTTGTGGGTACTGAGATTAAGTCGATTCGTGCGTCAAAAGCCTCACTTGTAGATTCTTATTGCACATTCATCAACAACGAGCTTTGGGCAAAAAACATGCACATCGCCGCCTATCAATTTGGTTCTTACAGCAATCATGAGGCTCGGCGCGACCGCAA
Organism: Paludibacteraceae bacterium; assembly: GCA_017527495.1. Classification (GTDB taxonomy): domain Bacteria; phylum Bacteroidota; class Bacteroidia; order Bacteroidales; family Paludibacteraceae; genus RGIG6639. Next base: position 90,135 of record JAFXPY010000001.1, on the reverse strand, counting down.
GCTACTACTCAACCGACGCGAACTAAACAAGCTGCAACGCGCAACACAACAAACAGGAAATACAATCATACCTATAGAACTTTTTATTGACGAAAACGGACGAGCCAAACTCATCATTGCACTTTGCAAAGGAAAGAAGAGTTATGACAAACGCGAGACACTGAAAGAAAAAGAAGACCGCCGACAAATCGACCGCGAATGGAAAGCAAGGCTATGATTTATTTACTTATTTAATTATTTACGATTTAGTTATTTATTTTTCGATTTGTTTATTTTTCGATATTTCGATATTCCGTTATTTCGATTTGTCTAATCAACAGCAACAGCTAACTAACATTTACTTTATATATGCAAAAGACATTATTAATGATTCTTGATGGTTGGGGCATCGGGCCTCACGACAAGACAAATGCTATCTACAGCACCCCAACGCCCTACATGGACTATCTTAACGCCACTTATCCACACTCACAGCTACAAGCTTCAGGCGAAAATGTAGGTTTGCCGGACGGGCAAATGGGCAACTCAGAAGTAGGACACCTCAACATTGGTGCGGGTCGCGTGGTGTATCAAGACTTAGTGAAAATCAATCGCGCCTGCCACGACAATTCTATCCTTGACAACGAGCAAGTAAAACAAGCATTTTCTTACGCTCAACAGACAGGCAAAAAGATTCACCTCATGGGACTTGTCTCTAATGGTGGCGTACACTCGTCTCTCGACCATCTGTTCAAGCTCTGTGAGATTTCAAAACACTACGGACTCAAAAAAACCTATGTTCATTGCTTCATGGACGGACGCGACACCGACCCACGCTCAGGCAAAGGATTTATAGCACAACTACAAGAAGTGTGCAACCAGACAGATTGCCATATTGCCTCTATAGTAGGGCGTTTCTATGCTATGGACCGCGACAAACGCTGGGAACGTATCAAAGAAGCCTACGACCTATTGCTCGAAGGCAAAGGCACACAAGCCACAGACATGGTTCAGGCTATGCAAAATAGTTACGACGCAGAGGTTACTGACGAGTTTATCAAGCCTATTCAAGCCATAGATGCCAACAATAAACCCATCGGACTTATTGAAGCCGACGATGTCGTGATATTCTTCAATTTCCGTAACGACCGCGCAAAAGAATTGACGATTGTCTTGACACAAAAAGACATGCCCGAACAAGGTATGCACACTCTGCCATTGCAATACTATTGTATGGTACCTTACGACTCAAGCTTTACGGGCTTGCATGTGCTTTTCGACAAAGAAAATGTTACACACACAATAGGACAAGTAGTGAGCGAACAAGGTCTGAAACAACTTCGTATTGCCGAAACAGAAAAATTTGCCCATGTAACATTTTTCTTCTCCGGCGGACGCGAAAGTGAGTTTGAAGGCGAAGACCGTATCCTCATTCCATCACCAAAAGTAGCAACATACGATTTGCAACCGGAGATGTCGGCACCACTCGTAACAGAAGCACTCGTCAAAGCTATAGAATCACAAAAATACGATTTCATTGTATTGAATTTTGCCAATGGCGATATGGTAGGCCATACAGGCGTTTATCCTGCAATACAAGACGCTGTTCGCGCTATTGACCACTGTGTTGAACAAGTAATAGAAACAGTGAAACGTTGCGGCTACGAAGCAATAATCATTGCCGACCACGGCAATGCCGACCATGCCATCAACGAAGAAGACGGCACACCAAACACTGCTCACTCGCTCAACCCCGTTCCGTTCATCTACGTTACAGAGAAAAAAGATGTGAAATGTGCAGAAGGTATCTTGGCTGATGTCGCTCCGTCATTACTACACATTTTGGGAATTGAACAACCTAAAGAAATGACAGGACATTGCCTGATTGAAAAAAAATAAACACAACAAATCAGGGCAACAAGACGTTGCCCTGATTTATTTCAAATACTTTAAGCTATGAAATTGCTCTCTGTCATCATACCGGTTTATAATGTTGAGAAATACATTGAGAGGTGTTTAGATTCTCTTATTGTTCCACAAAAGCAATTTGAGAAGCTTGATATTGTTGTTATCAACGACGGCACACCTGACAAATCTGCCGAGATTGCTAAACAATATGAAAAAAAGTACCCTGATACAATTCGAGTCATAGATCAGGAAAATCGCGGACACGGCGGAGCATGGAATCACGGCACTGAACTTGCAACTGGTAAATATCTTTTCTATCTCGACTCAGACGATTGGTTTGACACCGCAGAATTTGGCCGCCTGATTGACTATCTCGAGTCTTGCGACACGGACATGGTGATGATAAATAGTAAGATCTACGATGCGACAAAAGACTCATACACTGACTCCAACAGGCACACAGAACTCATTGCTGACAAAATTTATAATACAGACAAGTTTGACTGGATAGCAACAGGTCATGGGCACAACATGACGTACGCACACGACACAATATATCGCACATCTATGATGCAAAAATACTTGCCTCTCTATTGCGAAAAAGTTATGTACGATGACATTGCTTTACAAGCCATTCCTATCGCCATAGCAGAAAACTTTGTTTATACTGACCTCAATGTCTATCGCTACTATATTGGCAGACCGGGACAATCGATGGATCCAAAAGTGAAAGCCGGTCGTGCTGCAGACCATGAATCGAAGGTGATTGCTCAAGTACTTGGTTGGATTAAACAACATAGGGATATAGTGCCCAAAGGCGGAACACGCGAAGCATATATTGACGACTGCTATCAATTCATGAGCACCTGCAACTACTATGAATTAGCAAAACACCCCTACTCTGTTGCCAAACAGCAACTTGAAAAATGGGACAAGGTGATGAGACAACAATTCTCTGACATCCCCGCCAATCGTTTCGTTTATTGGTATCGTCTGACACCATCATTTGTTTATATCTATGGAGTCAAGACATGCGAAATTATCAAAAAAGGTATTAGATTTCTCAAACGCAAAATAACAAAAAAATAGCATCAGATGACTTGCGACTTAGCGCAACAACAATACATTAACTCATAGACACCTGCTCTCTAAAATACTGAAGTTTCCCACTTGGTTAATATTGTAGGAATATATTTTTTCCCTTTATATTATAGATTATCGCGTAGCGATTTTCTTTTAATAGGATAGCCGATTATATTTATCCATTGATTTCCCGTTAGGGAATTTCTATGTCGAAAAATGAATTTAATAGATATTCCCTAACGGGAAATAACGCCGACTATCAATATCAATGCTATTAAAAGGAAACCCCTACGGGGTATAATCCCAATAAAAGTTCTACTGAACATTGGTGGGAAACTTTAGTAAAATATAAAAAAAACGCAACCAAGAGTTGCGTTTTTTTACATCTTTATTCATCATATTTCTGAAACAAGAAATCATTATACGGATAGCGTTGGATATGTATCTCCTTGATTTTTTGATACATCATTTCTTTCAGTTGCTCAATATTTTCTTTGTCTTTGGCTGATATAAATATGCAATTTTCTTGCATCTTACTCATCCATGTGCGCTCTAATTCCTCTAACGATATGTTTTCGCGCTTGATAGGAGTCAAGTCATCAGGATCCTTAGGAGTGTACGTAAAAGCATCTATTTTATTGAACACAAGAATACATGGCTTATCCTCAGGCGATATTTCTTTGAGTGTTTGGCAGACGACTTCATATTGTTCTTCGAAATTAGGGTGCGATATGTCAACCACATGTATTAGCAAATCGGCTTCACGCACTTCATCGAGCGTTGACTTAAAAGACTCAATCAAGTTATGCGGTAATTTGCGAATAAATCCGACAGTATCGGAAAGCAAGAAAGGCAGATTGTCGATAGTCACTTTTCGCACTGTGGTGTCGAGCGTGGCAAAGAGCTTATTCTCGGCAAATACTTCCGACTTCGACAAGAGATTCATCAGCGTTGATTTGCCGACATTAGTATATCCTACAAGAGCCACACGCACCATTTTTCCACGGTTTTGACGCTGCGTAAACATCTGACGGTCAATTTTCGAAAGTTCTTCTTTCAGTAATGCGATACGACTTTTGATGATTCGTTTATCAGCCTCTATCTGTGTCTCACCCATACCGCGCGATGTTGTTCCACCACCCCTTTGGCGGTCAAGGTGAGTCCACATACGAGTTAGACGCGGGAGCATATATTGCAAATGAGCCATCTCAACTTGTGTCTTGGCATAGCTCGTTTGTGCTCGCTGAAGGAATATCTCAAGAATAAGAATCGTACGGTCCATAATTCTGACACCAAGCACCTTTTCAATATTTCGCAATTGACGAGGTGAGAGTTCATCGTCAAAAATAACCACATCAACAGGATGGTCAGCAAGCCAAAGCTTTATTTCTTGCAACTTGCCTTCACCAATATATGTGTTTGAATTAGGAGTTTCGAGGCGCTGTACAAAGCGTTTAATCGGCTCTATAGACGATGTCTCAGCCAAGAAAGCCAATTCGTCAAGATACTCGCGCGTCTTTTCTTCCGGCTGTTGCGGGGTTATAAGTCCGATAAGTATGGATGTTTCCATGTGCTATTTGTCTTTAATAATGTACAAATATGTATAAAAAAGCATTTTTGAACTAACAATTGACACTATATACCTATTCTGCCACTCTTGAGAAACGGAAACAATTCTTAGAGAATTCTATTTCTGTAAAAATAAGGCTATCAACGAATTGATTTGGCGTTTTGCCATTTATCGTGTCACACTGCAAAGCTTTTATTGTCCATCGCTTGGCAATAGGCACTTTACTCATTGTCATCACATGCATTTCGATTAATTTGTCGTCTTCTCTACGCCATCTAAACCAACCATTGCCATGATAAGGTAAGTCTTCCTCAAAAATACTATCATTTTCTTGCCATTCCTTACCCCAGAAATAGCCATCACCGGCATAGTCGTCGTAAAAAGCCTTATACCATAAAGGATTAGCAGCCTCATGCCACAAACCTACGATATATAAGTCGGCAGGTTTTACGGCAAACTCGTATTCTTGAGCACCTGCTGTTTCATTATTTATGACTTCAACTTCGCCCTCTTCAGTAGTGTCGATTGGCTTTTCTTTGCTGCATAGAAATAGATAAATTATAACACCAACAACAAGAACAGCAACACAAATTAGCGATATAATAATGTTTTTTTTCATTTCAGAGCTATAATTTTTGCTTGTTGATTATTCATTCCGGGCATTGTTTTTCCGATAGGTGCATTTATGTATGTCGGGTCACAAACTATGTAGCGCTTATTGTTGTAAGTCAGATAATCTCCACTGACGGGTTTATTGAAAGCAACAGCTGTTGCAAGATGTCCGGGGTAGTAAAGCAGGACAACATCAAGCTTCATTATGTCGCGAACAATTCGCGAAAACAATATGGCTCGATCTTCACAATCTGAATAGGGATAATAGAGAGTCTCTTGTGCAAAAAAGGCTCTATCTCCACCCCATATTTGGTCGTCATAGCCATATTCAAAAGCTGTTTGAACCCAATTGAGCAATACATCAACGGCTTGGTCTTCGGGCAAATTTTCTACTACACTACGCAATGTAGGATAGAGCGCATTTTTTATATCTGCCTCAAGCGGAGTATTGGCGTAAGCAGCCCAACGAGTTGTAAAATCGCCATTAATACATGCCTGCGGATAGTTGCCAAAGAAATTAATTAAATTGACGTTAGAGCTTATACCCACTGTTACGCCTTTTCGAGATGTTAGCTTTCGTTTGGCTGCTCGCTCTTTGTTTAATTTAGGCAGAGCCGACATCTGCAAAGAGAGAGCTTGCTCTTTGTCATATTTTGCAGAACATATTTTCAATTTGCTTTTCCCGTCTCCATTGATGAGATAGAATTTCGAGCCGTCAAGGGTAAAATAGCGCATTCCATAGATTGTATAGTCGCTGGCTACAAGCATATATAATTTCTCTGCCGACATACCCAATCTAATTCTGTAACCTGATTGGGTCATAATAAATGCCTGCATCAACACGGCTTCGTTGGTCGGACCATAATGCTTACGAGTTACCTCTTTGAGCATATCCATATAAGCCCAATCACACAAAGAATATGACTTACGAGCATCGAGGGCTGTCTTAACAGTAATGTCATAGTTTTTGCCGGACATAACTTTCCATGCATCAGCAATGGCATTTTCTTCCACTCTTGCTAATTTCAAATTATCTGCAACGGGGAAAGCAATAGTTATCGGCGTTCCGTAATATGAAACACTTATATTATTGTATTGTACATCTTCTTTCGGTTGGATTTTAGCCAAAGGCTCAGGCGCAGGCTTGGGTTTTGGCACCACAACAACTTCCGGTTTAACTTGTATGGGTTGTGGGGCAGGTTCAGGTGCAGGTTGTGTTTTCTGATTTTGCTCTTGTATGGGCTGAGGGGCAGGTTGTGGAGTCGTTTTTTGTTCCGGTATGGGTTGCGGAGTTGGTTGTTGCTCTTGTATAGGCAGAGGAGCGGGTTGTGTTTTCTGATTCTGATTTGGTAGAGGCTGAGGTTTAGTATTTTGCTCAGGTATCGGTTGCGGAGTTGGTTGAGATTCTATCACAGGTCGTTCATAGACAACAGGCGGAAGAGTCTTTTCCTTTATTGGAATTTCTGCTTCATGAGCATCAAACGCTTCCCAAGCTTGGCGCATAAAATTGGCGTAATCCTCATTTGCCTTTTGTCTGAAAGCTTCAAAGTCTGCCTGCGAATCTCTGCTGAATTGTTCGAAGGCTTTTTGGCTTTCCTGATAGAATTTATCAAAATCGCTCTGCGCATACGCAATGCAAGAGCTTAAAAAAAATAGAACGATTAAAATATTTTTTTTCATGTGAATACTAAGTTTTTACACGTAAAAAAAATAGAGAAAAGGTGTTAAATCACGACCAAACTTAAATAAAGCAAGAGGCGCAAATAGCTCGCACCTCTTACTTTATGAAGATATAGTCTGCTTTTATTCAGCAGCTGCTGCCTCTTCTTTTGCAGGAGCAGCTTTTTTGCTACTACGACGAGTTGCTTTCTTTGCAGCTTTTGGTGCAGCTTTGAGCATATTTTCATTGAAGTCAACCAATTCAATAATGCACATTTTTGCAGCGTCACCAAGACGGAAACCTGTTTTGAGAATACGAGTGTAACCACCCGGGCGATTAGCAATCTTTTCTGCTACTACACCAAACAATTCTTTTACGGCTTCTTTTTGTTTCAACTCAGCAAAAACAAGACGACGATTAGCTGTTGAGTCTTCTTTTGCACGGGTTAAAATTGGTTCTACATAGATACGCAAAGCTTTAGCTTTAGCAACTGTGGTGGTTATTCTCTTGTGAAGAATCAAAGAGCAAGCCATGTTTGAAAGCATTGCACCACGATGAGCAGCCTTACGTCCGAGATGATTAAATTTCTTATTGTGTCTCATTTTAATTAATCTTTATCAAGTTTATACTTAGAAATATCCATACCGAACTGAAGACCATTCTTGTCGAGCAACTCATCCAATTCTGTGAGTGATTTCTTTCCAAAGTTGCGGAACTTCAGCAAATCACTACGATGGAAGGTTACTAACTGACCAAGAGTATCAACTTCGGCAGCTTTCAAACAATTCAATGCACGAACTGAAAGGCTCATGTCTGCCAATTTTGAGTTGAGCAACTGACGCATACGCAACAACTCTTCGTCGAGTGTGTCGTTGCTTCGTGAATCTTGTGTTTCAAGCATTATCTTTTCGTCAGAGAAAAGCATAAAGTGGAAAATCAAGATTTTAGCAGCTTCTTTGAGAGCGTCTTTTGGATTGATAGAACCATCTGTATCTATCTCTATAACGAGTTTCTCAAAGTCTGTTCTTTGCTCAACACGGAAAGGCTCAATTGAGTACTTCACATTGCGAATAGGAGTGTAGATTGAATCGATAGCAATAACGCCAATCGGGTCATTTGCATTACGATTTTCGTCAGCCGGCACATAGCCACGTCCTTTACCAATATGCAACTCAATATCAAAAGAAGCTTTTTCGTCCATCTCGCAAATTACAAGTTCAGGATTGAGGATGGTGAAGTTTTGGAGTTTCTCATCCAATTTTCCTGCCAGAAACTCTGTTGAATTTGCAACATGGAGATTGATTGTTTCTTCCGTTGCTTCACTTTCTGCATTGCGTTTGAAACGCACTTGTTTTAAGTTGAGGATAATGTTGGTTACATCGTCGATAACACCCGGAATCGTGGCAAATTCGTGGTCTACTCCACTTATTTTTATTGATGTTATTGCGAATCCTTCAAGAGATCCCATCAAAATTCGACGAAGTGCATTACCTACGGTAATACCATAACCAGGCTCGAGCGGGCGGAACTCAAAGACTCCGCGTTTGTCGCTCGACTCCAACATTATCACCTTTTCAGGTTTTTGAAAATCTAATATTGCCATGAATTTACGGATTATTGTTTTGAATAAAGTTCGACGATAAGTTGTTCCTTAATATTCTCAGGAATATCTTCGCGAGCAGGAATATGAAGCAATGTACCTTGTTTCTCTGCCTCATTCCACTCCAACCAAGGATATTTAGCGTGGTTGAAACCTGCAAGTGAATCAGCTATAACCTCAAGTGATTTAGCTCTTTCACGAACACCAACTTTCTGACCCGGTTTAACTTGATATGAAGGAATATTAACAACTTTACCATCGACTACGATGTGACAGTGAGACACTAACTGACGAGCAGCAGCGCGTGTTGGAGCTATGCCCAAACGATAAACGATATTATCGAGGCGGCTCTCAAGGAGTTGAAGAAGCACTTCACCGGTAATACCTTTAGTGCGTTGTGCTTTCTCAAATAAGATGCGGAACTGACGCTCCAATACTCCATAGGTGTATTTAGCTTTTTGTTTTTCGTTCAACTGTGTGCCATACTCTGATCTCTTGCCACGACGATTTTGTCCGTGCTGACCCGGAGCATATTTACGCTTTTCAAAAGCTTTGTCTTCACCATAAATAGGTTCGCCAAATTTACGCGCAATACGAGTTTTTGGACCAATATATTTTGCCATAAATTAAATGATTTTTTAATGTTAAAAAATTAAACTCTTCTTCTTTTAGGAGGACGGCATCCATTGTGTGGTAATGGTGTAACATCAATGATTTCAACCACCTCTATACCTGCACCATGGCAAGTACGAATAGCTGATTCACGACCGTTACCCGGTCCTTTTACATAAGCTTTTACTTTGCGCAAACCTAAATCGTATGCTACTTTAGCGCAATCTTGTGCTGCCATTTGAGCAGCGTATGGAGTGTTCTTTTTTGAGCCACGGAAGCCCATCTTACCTGCTGAAGACCATGATATAACTTGACCTTGTGAGTTAGCTATGGTAACTATTACGTTGTTGAAAGATGATGAAACATGCAATTGACCTACACCATCAACTTTAACAACACGCTTCTTGGCTGCAACTGTTTTCTTTGCCATTTTTCTTAAAGTTTAATAATTAGTTGTTACTTAGTTGCTTTCTTCTTGTTAGCAACAGTTTTCTTTCTACCTTTACGCGTACGAGCGTTGTTTTTAGTAGATTGTCCACGAACTGGAAGACCGATACGATGACGCACACCACGATAACAACCAATATCCATCAATCGCTTGATGTTCAACTGTGTTTCTGAACGTAAATCACCTTCGACTTTGTACTTAGCACCGATGATTTCACGAATTTTTGCAGCTTGGTCGTCAGTCCAATCCTGTACTTTAATGTTAGGATCAACACCTGCTTCTGCAAGTATCTTCTTTGCACTACTGCGACCTAATCCGTAGATGTAAGTCAATCCGACTTCCCCACGTTTGTTTTGGGGCAAATCTACTCCGACAATTCTTATAGCCATAATTGAATAATACTATGCCGCGGAATTAACCTTGGCGTTGTTTAAATTTTGGATTTTTTTTGTTAATAACATACAAGCGACCTTTACGACGTACTATCTTGCAATCGTCGTTACGCTTTTTGATTGATGCTCTTACTTTCATTGTTGTATTTTTATTTATATCTGAATGATATTCTTCCTTTTGTTAAATCATAGGGGGACATCTCAACTTTAACCTTATCTCCCGGAATAATACGTATGTTGAACATGCGCATCTTTCCTGAAATATGTGCCAAAATCTGATGACCATTTTCCAATTCTACACGATACATACCATTGCTTAAAGCCTCAACAATGGTACCATCTTGTTCTATTGCATTCTGTTTAGCCATTATTCTTTATTGTTTTAGTTTGTTATTATTTAAATAGCTCTATCACCTAACACTTCTTCGATATACTTGAATGTTGACAATATATCTGCTTTGTCTTTTCCAACAGCCACTGACAATTCGAAGTGTGCAGCCGGCTTACGATCTGCTGTGCGGGTAGTCCAGCCATCATTTTCGAATATCAAATGTCTCCTTCCAAGACATATCATTGGTTCTATTGCTATCGTCATGCCCTTCTTGAGCACAACTCCATTACCGCGTCTTCCATAATTAGGCACTTCGGGGTCTTCGTGCAGGTTGCGACCAACTCCATGACCTACAAGCTCTCTAACAACAGAATAGCCTCTTTCTTCGCAGTAAGACTGTACTGCATAACCTATATCACCTATTCGGCGACCGGCAACAGCCATCTCTATACCTTTGAACAAAGATTCTTTTGTTGTACGCAGTAATTTCATCACCTCAGGCGACACCTCGCCCACAGGGAAAGTATATGCTGAATCAGAGTTAAAACCTTTCAGAATACAGCCTCCATCGCATGACACAATATCGCCTTCTCGAAGAATATCATCGTCTGACGGAATGCCATGCACCACCTTATCATTAACAGATGTACAAAGAGATTTTGGGAAACCACCATAGTTGAGAAAACCGGGAACTGCACCATTGTCGCAAATGTATTCATAGAATACTTTATCCAACTGGTTGGTTGAAACACCAGGTTTAACAACCTTGGCAACTTCCCCCATCGCTTTGCCTAATAGCAAATTGCTTTCACGCAATAGCTCTATCTCTTCATCCGTTTTTAGAAATATCATTTCAGAAATCTATTAATAAGCTGCCAAACCTGCACGACCTTTGATTCTCGAACCCGAATCTAACAAGCCGTCATAGTGACGCATTAATAAATGACTCTCAATCTGCTGCAATGTGTCGAGTATAACACCTACCATAATCAATAGTGATGTTCCACCGAAGAATTGAGCAAATCCTTGACTAACTCCAAGTATCTGAGCAAATGCAGGGAGTATAGCTACTAATGCAAGGAATATTGAACCCGGAAGAGTTATTTTAGACATAATGTCATCAATATACTCTGCTGTTTTCTTACCCGGTTTTACTCCAGGAATAAAGCCGTTGTTGAGTTTCAAATTCTCTGCAATCTGAGTCGGGTTGATAATAATTGCTGTGTAGAAATATGTGAACAAGATAATCAGTATTGCAAATACAAAATTGTACCAGAATCCTGTATTGTTCAAGAAATTACGAGCAAACCAACCTGAACCGTCTGAGCTAAAGCCAACAAATGCAAGTGGAATAAACATTATTGCTTGCGCAAAGATGATAGGCATTACGTTTGCTGCATTAACCTTCAAAGGAATATACTGACGAACGCCACCATATTGTTTATTACCAACGATACGTTTAGCATATTGAACAGGAATTTTGCGTGTTCCCTGTACGAGCATTATTGCTAATGCAATGACGAGGATCAGTGCAACGATTTCTGCCAAGAAGACAATCAAACCACCACCGGCATTGTTCAATCTTGCTGTGAACTCTTGTACGATAGCACCCGGCAGACGAGCAATAATACCGATCAAGATGATGAATGATATACCATTTCCAACACCTTTGTCGGTAATTCTTTCACCGAGCCACATGACAAACATAGAGCCTGACAAGAGAATCAATGTTGATGATATTGTAAACCAGTTGAATCCTATCGAATCTGGCAGTGCTCCCGGCATTTGCGCTTGGAGGTTAACCAAATAAGACGGACCTTGGAATAACAATATTATTACGGTTAGCCAGCGTGTTATCTGGTTCATCTTGCGGTAACCACTCTCACCTTCTTTTTGCAATCTCTGGAAATAAGGAACTGCAATAGTCAGAAGTTGAACGATAATTGACGCTGAGATGTAAGGCATAATACCAAGTGCGAAAATTGACGCATTGGAGAATGCACCACCTGAGAACATATCGAGCAATGCCAGCAAACCACCACGTGTTTGGTCGTGGGTTGCCGACATTTGATCGAGTACGCTAGCATCAATACCGGGAAGAACGATATACGAACCGAAACGATAGATCAACACAAAGAGAAGTGTTGTCAAGAGTCGATTGCGCAAATCTTCAATCTTCCAGATATTTTTACAAGTTTCGATAAATTTCATTGTTGATTAGAGTTTTACTACTGTTCCACCGGCTTCAGTAATAGCTTTCTCTGCAGCAGCTGAAAAAGCGTGAGCCTCAACAGTAAGTTTAGCAGTTAGTCCACCATTTCCAAGAATCTTAACCAAAGCTTTCTTTCCGATAAAGCCGGCATTGTGAAGTTCTTCAACACCGATTTTTTCGAGTTTAGCACTTTCTGCAAGAGCTTGGAGTGTAGAAATATTGATAGCTTTATATTCCACGCGATTGATGTTCTTGAAGCCATATTTAGGCAGACGGCGTTGGATAGGCATCTGACCACCTTCAAAACCAATCTTCTTGGAATAACCTGAACGAGATTTAGCTCCCTTGTGACCACGAGTAGATGTTCCACCAAGACCTGAACCGGCACCACGACCGATACGTTTTCTTGAATGAACAGAACCTGCAGCAGGAGTAAGATTATGTAATTCCATCGTTTAAATTGTTTTTTACTAAATTAATCAATTACTTTTACTAAATGTTTCACTTTTTCTACCATACCACGAATTTGTGGGGTATCTTCGTGCTCTACAACGGCATTCATTTTTCTAAGACCAAGAGCCTCCATAACCAATTTTTGATTTTTCGGACTTTTGATTGTACTTCTAACTTTTTGTATTTTCAGTGTAGCCATAATTCAAAAAAATTTAACCGTTAAACACTTTACTTAATGAAACACCTCTGTTTGCTGCTACAGTTCTTGCATCACGCATCTCGCCGAGAGCGGCAATAGTTGCTTTTACAAGGTTGTGAGGGTTTGATGAACCTTTTGATTTTGCAATCACATCAGTTACACCGGCACTCTCAAGTACCGCACGCATCGCACCACCGGCCTTTACTCCTGTACCGTGAGTAGCCGGCTGGAGATATACACGAGCACCACCAAATTTGGCATATTGCTCATGAGGAAGTGTACCTTTCAATACAGGAACTTTAATAAGATTTTTCTTGGCAGCATCTGTACCTTTTTGTATTGCAGTTGTTACTTCACCTGCTTTACCAAGTCCCCAACCAATCACACCATTCTCGTCACCTACTACCACAATAGCAGCAAATGTGAATGTGCGACCACCTTTGGTAACTTTGGTTGTACGGTTCACTGCAACCAAGCGTTCCTTCAACTCTACATCATTATTAATTTTTACTCTGTTCATATTCGATACTTTCTTCTGTTAAAATTTAAGACCAGCTTCGCGTGCTGAGTCAGCTAATTGTTTTACTCTACCATGATAGAGATAACCATTACGATCGAATACTACTGCTTCGATACCTGCTTTTTTAGCAGCCTCAGCAATCAGAGTACCAACCTTTGATGCTTGCTCTGTCTTGGTCATTTTATCCTTTATTCCTAATGATGAAGCAGAAGCCAAAGTGCGACCTGCAACATCATCAATTATCTGTGCGTAAATCTGGCAATTGCTGCGAAATACGGTAAGACGAGGACGCTCTGCTGTACCCTTTACGCGAGTACGAATATGAGCTTTAATACGAATTCTTCTTGCTATTTTCTGATTCATAATTTTCTCCTTTCATTATTTACCAGCCGACTTACCAGCTTTACGACGAATAACCTCACCTTGGAACTTAATACCTTTACCTTTGTAAGGTTCAGGTTTGCGGAATGTGCGTATCTTTGCGCATATCTGACCTATCAACTGCTTGTCAGCACTCTCGAGGATGATAAGCGGGTTTTGGTTACGCTCACTCTTTGTCTCAACCTTTACCTCTGGAGGCAAAGCCATATAGATAGGATGAGAATAACCAAGTGCAAACTCTAAGATATTACCTTGGTTTGCTACACGATAACCAACACCTACCAATTCAAGTGTTTTCTTGTAACCTTCTGAAACACCATGAACCATGTTGTTGATCAATGCACGATACAAACCATGTTTGCTGCGAGCTTCTTTCTCATCATTTGGTCTTTTCACTACAACATGTGCGCCCTCTACTTCTACTGAAATCAGCGGGTCAACATATTGTTTCAATTCACCTTTAGGACCTTTTACGGTTACTACATTGTCCTTTACTGTTACTGCTACTCCTGCAGGAATATTAATTGGCAATTTTCCGATTCTTGACATAACTTAACCCTCCTACATTAATAAACATAACATAATACTTCACCACCTAATTTCTGGCCAAGGGCTTCTTTGTCTGTCATTACACCTTTTGATGTTGACAAGATAGCGATACCTAAGCCATTGAGAACGCGTGGCATGTTGCGATAACCAACATAGCGGCGCAAACCCGGTGTTGATACTCTTTCTAAGGACTTAATCGCGTTAACTTTGTTAACTGGATCATACTTCAAGGCAATCATAATTGAGCCTTGTGGACCATCTTCAACAAACTTGTAGTTGAGAATATAACCTTTCTCAAACAAGATTTTGGTGATCTCTTTTTTCAAATTCGACGCAGGAACTTCGACAACGCGATGTCCGGCCTTAATGGCGTTTCTGAGTCGAGTCAGATAATCTGCAATTGGATCTGTCATAAATAATTTAAATTAATCCCGACAACCGAGACAATATTAATAAATTGATTAAAAAATTGTGTTGCATATTTTACCAACTTGCCTTTCTAACTCCAGGGATGAGGCCTTTTGAAGCCATCTCACGGAATTGAATACGTGACAAGCCGAATTGACGCATATAGCCTTTTGGTCTGCCCGACACTTTGCAACGGTTGTGCAAGCGAACAGGTGATGCATTCTTTGGCAGTGCTTGAAGTGCTTGAGCTGCTTCGTAATCGCCTTGATTAACAGCTTTTTTGAGTTCAGCACGCTTTGCTGCATAACGAGCTACTAATTTTGCTCTTTTCACCTCGCGGGCTTTCATACATTCTTTTGCCATTTTCTTTCAGATTTTTAATTATTTCTTGAATGGTAAACCAAATTCACGCAATAGAGCAAAACCTTCCTCGTCGGTTGGTGCTGTGGTTACGAATGTGATATTCATACCAAGCAATTTCTCTATATTGTCGATGTTAATCTCAGGGAAAATGATCTGTTCTTGGATACCCATTGTATAATTACCACGACCATCCATGTTTTTCTCAATTCCCTTGAAGTCACGAATACGAGGAAGAGCGACACGAACAAGACGCTCCAAGAACTCATACATACGATCACCGCGCAGCGTTACACGAACACCGATAGGCATTTTCTTACGAACCTTGAAGTTGGAGATATCTTTTTTCGAAACTGTCGCTACAGCCTTTTGACCTGCAATAGCGGTCATTTCGTTGATGGCAACATCGATAATTTTCTTATCGGCAACAGCGATACCCAACCCTTGGTTGAGGACAATTTTTGTGAGTTTTGGGCACTGCATCACTGTAGAGTAACCAAACTCTTTCATCAAGACAGGAACAATTCTTTCCTTGTAATCTTGTTTTAAACTTGCTGTATTCATTTTCTAAATTTCTTTGCCTGTTTTCTTTGAAACTCTCACCAATTTACCATCTTCGTTTTTCTTGCGGCCGATACGTACCGGACGACCATTCTCAAGAATGTTCAGATTTGAGATATGGATAGGAGCCTCTTGTTTAACTATACCTCCTTGAGGATTTTTTGCATTGGGTTTGGTACTTTTCGATACCATGTTTACGCCCTCAACTATAGCCTGTTGTTTTTCAACATTCACGCTAAGTACGCGACCAGTTTTTCCTTTGCTCGCACCTGAGTTTACATAAACTTCATCACCCTTTTTGATATGTAACTTTGCCATTTCTGTAAAACTTTTAGAATTAGAGCACTTCTGGTGCTAATGAAATAATCTTCATGTTGGTGGCACGGAGTTCACGGGCTACTGGGCCAAAGATACGGCTTCCACGAAGCTCACCTGCATTGTTGATCAACACGCAAGCATTGTCGTCGAAACGAATATATGATCCGTCAGCGCGGCGTACTTCTTTCTTTACGCGAACAACAACGGCGCGACTTACAGTACCGTTTTTCATGTCGCTTGAAGGAATAACGCTCTTAACTGCCACAACAATTACATCGCCAAGGGTGGCATAACGTTTTTTTGTTCCACCCAATACGCGGATACAAAGTGCTTCTCTTGCACCACTATTGTCCGCTACTACTAATCTCGATTCTTGTTGTATCATAATTACTTAGCCCTTTCAATAATCTCCGTCAGTCTCCAACGGATAGTTTTACTTAATGGTCGAGTTTCCATGATTCTAACTGTATCACCGATGTGGCAATCGTTGTTTTCATCATGTACGTGATATTTTTTCGTTTTATTAACGAACTTGCCATAGATTGGGTGTTTCTCTTTCCATTTAACGGAAACGGTGATAGTCTTATCCATCTTATCACTGGTTACAACTCCCACTCTTTCTTTTCTTAAATTTCTTGTTTCCATCAGAATTCTAATTTTTACTTGTTAAGTTCTCTCTGACGAAGTTCAGTTGCCATACGTGCTATGTCTTTGCGAGCAGCCCTAATTTGCAACGGATTGTCAAGCGGAGAAATTGAATGATTTAACTTCATTGTGGCCAATTCAGCCTTAGCAGCGTCTAAACGCTCTTGAAGTTCTTGATCTGTTAATTCTTTAATTTCACGAGTTTTCATAAATCTTTATCCTTTACAAATTTTGGTTTGGATCATAGTCACGTCTAACGACGAACTTTGTTGTTATAGGGAGTTTCTGAGCTGCCAAACGAAGTGCTTCTTTTGCAACATCGAATGGAACACCATCAATCTCAAAGATTATACGACCTGGAGCCAAAGGTACAACGAAGCCTTCTGGGGCACCTTTACCTTTACCCATACGAACATCCAATGGTTTTTTGGTGATTGGTTTGTCCGGGAATACACGTATCCAAACTTGTCCTTGACGTTGCATGTGACGTGTAACAGCCACACGAGCAGCCTCAATCTGACGACCGGTCAACCAAACTGTTCCAAGTGATTTGATACCAAAAGAACCAAAAGCCAATTGGTTCCCGCGCTGTGCATTTCCTTTAATGCGACCTTTTTGCGATCTGCGGTATTTTGTCTTTTTTGGTTGTAACATAATTACTTAATCTGCTTACTTAGTTAACTTATTTTTTTCTGTTGCCACGGAAGCCTTCACGACGACCTTCACGACGATTGTTGTCACGACGATCATTTCCACGACTTTCTTTTTGTGAGAATTGAGGTGCAAGGTCTTTCTTGCCATATACCTCACCACGACAAATCCAAACCTTTACGCCTATAAGACCTACCTTGGTCAGAGCCTCAGCAAGACTATAGTCGATGTCGGCACGGAGTGTGTGCAGCGGAGTACGACCCTCTTTGTACATTTCTTTACGAGCCATTTCAGCGCCATTCAAACGACCAGACAACTGCACTTTGATACCTTCGGCACCAAGACGCATGGTTGATTGAATTGCTTGCTTTACGGCACGCTTGTAGGCAACTTTACCTTCCAGCTGACGAGCTATGTTGTTGGCAACAATAACTGCATCAAGTTCAGGACGACGAACTTCAGAAATGTTGATCTGAACTTCTTTGTTGGTAAATTTCTTCAACTCTTCTTTCAGTTTGTCAACTTCTTGTCCACCCTTACCGATGATATAACCGGGGCGAGCAGTGCAGACAGTAATAGTTACAAGTTTGAGAGTTCTTTCAATAACGATACGCGAAATACTTGCCTTAGCCAAACGGGCATTCAGATAGTTACGAAGTTTGCTATCTTCAAGCAGAGTATCGCCATAATTGTTTCCGCCATACCAATTGGAATCCCAACCACGGATAATTCCAAGACGGTTACTAATTGGATTAATCTTCTGTCCCATTTAGCTTTTAATTTTTAGGTTCAACATCTTTTGTATCTACAAATATAGTAACGTGATTTGAGCGTTTACGGATTCTATAGCCACGTCCTTGAGGAGCCGGACGAAGGCGTTTGAGAGTTGCTCCTTCATCTACAAACACTTTACTTACATATAAAGTTACTTGATCAGCTTTTTGTTCTGTTTTCTGTTCCCAGTTAGAAATAGCTGATTTAAGCAATTTTTCCATTCTGCGAGAAGCCTCTTTAGTTGAGAATTTCAGAACACCAAGTGCGCGGTTTACTTCCATGCCACGAATCATGTCGGCAACAAGACGCATCTTGCGTGGAGATGTCGGCACGTTGTTCAACTTTGCAAAGTATTGTTCTTTCAGTGCTTCTTTGCGTTTATCGGCTGTTATTTTCTTTCTAGCACCCATTTTTATCTTTTACTTTATTTTTATTAAAATTTAACGATACAATGGATTATTTTCTGTTGCCTGAGTGACCACGGAATGTACGTGTTGGTGAGAACTCACCAAGTTTGTGACCTACCATGTTCTCTGTGATGTAAACAGGAATAAATTTGTTTCCATTGTGTACTGCAATTGTATGACCTACAAAATCAGGAGAAATCATTGAAGCGCGTGACCATGTCTTGATTACGGTTTTCTTTCCGCTTTCATTCATTTCAAGCACTTTCTTTTCCAATTTCACATTGATAAATGGTCCTTTTTTTAATGAACGACTCATAATTTGCTTCAATTAATAGGTTATTTTTTCCTTCTTTCAATAATAAACTGATTAGACAACTTCTTAGGAGTGCGGGTTTTATAACCTTTTGCGAGCAAACCTTTGCGTGAACGTGGGTGTCCACCAGAAGCGCGTCCTTCACCACCACCCATTGGGTGATCTACAGGGTTCATTGCAACACCACGAACTCGTGGACGACGACCCAACCAACGTGAGCGACCAGCCTTACCTGATTTCTCCAAACCATGGTCTGAGTTACCAACAACACCTACAGTTGCTTTGCAAGCGCAGAGCACTTTGCGAAGTTCGCCTGAAGGCAATTTGATGATTGCATACTTGTCTTCACGAGATGTCAGCTGAGCAAAAACGCCTGCCGAACGAACCATAACGGCTCCCTGACCAGGACGAAGCTCAATGTTGTGAATCAATGTACCGAGAGGTATGTTCTGCAAAGGCAGAGCGTTACCTACTTCAGGGGCTACATCAGCACCGGAAAGAATTGTTTGACCTATTTGCAAACCATTAGGTGCAAGAATATAACGTTTTTCACCGTCAGCATAGAAAAGCAATGCGATACGAGCCGAACGATTTGGATCGTACTCTATTGTTTTTACTACTGCGGGTACACCATCTTTATTTCGTTTGAAATCAATTACTCTGTATTTCTGCTTGTGTCCGCCACCGATATGACGAGCGGTTTCTTTACCTGTGTTGTTTCTACCGCCTGTCTTACGGCCGCCAAATACAAGAGATTTTTCTGGGGTAGTTGCAGTAATTGTATCAAAAGCCCCAATAATTTTGTGTCTTTGCCCCGGTGTAGAGGGTTTTAATTTGCGTACAGCCATTTTTCTTAAATATTGCTATAAAAATCTATTGTTTCACCTTCTTTAAGAGTAACGATAGCTTTCTTTACCAAGCGTGATTTACCGGTAACAACGCCACTCTTTGTGTAGCGTGATTTTACTTTCGGTGTAACCACAATTGTGTTAACAGCCAAAACTGTTACTCCATACGTTTGTTCAACTGCTTTTTTAATTTCAACTTTGTTAGCAGTTCTTTCTACTAAGAAACCATACCTGTTCAACTTGTCTGTCAGGCCGGTCATCTTCTCTGTAACTACGGGTTTAATTATAATTGACATAACGATAACCTCCTATGCATTAAAAACGGACTCAAGAGCCGGAACTGCTTCTTCAAGCAATACCACTACCTTTGAGTTCATAATTGAATATGTGTTCAACTCTGATACGGTAACAACTTTTGCATTTTGCAAATTTCGAGCAGACAAATATACTGCTTTATTTTGACATGGCAAAATAAATAAACATTTTTTATCTAAAATTTGCAAATTTTTTGCAATTTCTATAAAATCTTTTGTCTTTGGAGCCTCAATATTGATTGAATCGAGTACCAACAACTGATTGTCTTTAACTTTATATGAAAGAGCCGACTTGCGTGCAAGTTGTTTTTCTTTCTTGTTAAGTTTGAAACTATAGTCGCGTGGAACCGGTCCGAATATACGACCACCACCGACACGTACAGGAGATTTGATATCACCCGGACGAGCACCACCGCCACCTTTCTGGCGACCTAATTTACGAGTTGAACCTGCTATCTCACTACGTTGTTTTGATTTGTGAGTTCCCTGACGCTGATTAGCCAAATATTGTTTCACATCCAAATAAATGGCGTGGTCATTGGGTTCAATGCCGAAAATGGCATCATTGAGCTGCACTTTCTTGCCTGTTTGCTCACCTTTTTGATTTAAAATATTTACTTCCATTTTATTTGTTTATGATAACGATTGAATTTTTTGCGCCCGGAACACTACCTTTAACCAAAATCAAGTTGTGCTCAGGTATAACCTTTAATACTAATAAGTTTTGAACAGTAACGCGATCGCCACCTGTACGGCCGGCCATACGCATACCTTTGAATACTCGTGATGGATACGATGATGCACCGAGTGAACCCGGAGCACGCAAGCGGTCGTCCTGACCGTGTGTTGACTGACCAACACCGCCGAAACCATGGCGTTTAACTACACCTTGGAATCCTTTACCTTTTGATGTTCCAATCACATCTACAAATGAGTTCTCCTTGAACAATTCTACTGTCAAGGTGTCTCCGAGTTTTAATTCCTCGTCATAACCATTGAACTCAACCAAGTGGCTTTGTGGGGCAACACCGGCAGCCTTGAAGTGACCTGCCTCAGCTTTGTTGGTGTGTTTCTCGGTTTTCTCACCGAAACCAAGCTGAACTGCCTCATAGCCATCTTTCTCTACAGTCTTCACTTGTGTTACTACACAAGGACCTGCTTCGATAACAGTGCATGGTACATTCTTACCATCGGCACTGAATACGGATGTCATTCCGATTTTTCTTCCAATTAATCCTGGCATTTCAATTTTATAAATTAATAAATTAGTAAGCGGCAAAGCATAGATTGACCTGTTGTCAATTTACCCTGCTTTACGTTTTTTTATGACAATTTAATTTCTACATCAACACCTGATGCTAATTCTAATTTCATCAAAGCATCAACTGTCTTTTGATTTGAATTGTAGATATCAATCAATCGTTTGTATGATGAGAGCTGGAATTGCTCACGTGATTTTTTGTTCACGAATGTTGAACGATTGACTGTAAAGATGCGTTTGTGTGTCGGAAGTGGAATTGGACCACTCACTACTGCACCTGTGCCTTTAACTGTTCTTACTATTTTCTCTGCTGATTTATCTACCAACATGTGATCGTAAGATTTCAGTTTGATACGAATTTTTTGTTGACTCATAATGTTTTGTAATAAGTTTTTTTTTGAGTACTAAGCACAATAGGCTGAGTACATGTTTGTTAATAAATTATTTCATATTTTGTGGGCAGGAGCAAAGAGTCATTCGCTTGCTCCGTTGCCACAAAATTCTTGTTTTTTTTATACGAGATCCACACGACCACCTACTTCTGTAAGCACTGCTTTTGCGAGCTGGTTGCTTACCGGAGCATAGTGTGAGAATTCCATTGAACTTGTTGCGCGGCCTGATGTTATTGTACGCAATGCTGTTACGTAACCGAACATCTCTGCCAATGGCACAGTAGCTTTGATGATACGAGCGCCGGTACGGCTTGTCTCCATACCTCCTACTTGACCACGGCGTTTGTTCAAGTCGCCAATCACATCACCCATATATTCTTCCGGAGTTACTACCTCAATCTTCATGATTGGCTCCATAAGAACAGGTTTTGCTTTTGCGCAAGCGTTCTTGAAAGCTATCTGGGCACAGATTTCGAATGACAATTGGTCGGAATCTACAGGGTGGAACGAACCATCTATAACTGTAACTTTGAGTTTATCAACAGGGAATCCTGCCAACACACCATTGCGCATTGCTGTCTGGAATCCTTTTTGAATTGAAGGGATATATTCCTTTGGAATGTTACCGCCTTTGACGATATCTTCAAATTGCAATGATCCTTCGAATCCTTCGTCTGCCGGTTCAACTCGTACAATAATATCAGCAAATTTACCACGACCACCTGACTGTTTTTTGTAAACTTCACGAAGTTCTACCGGTTGGGTTATAGCCTCACGATAGTTAACTTGTGGGCGACCTTGGTTACATTCAACTTTGAACTCACGGCGCAAACGATCGATAATAATCTCGAGGTGCAACTCACCCATACCGCTAATCACTGTCTGACCTGATTGTTCGTCGGTACGAACTGTGAATGTCGGGTCTTCTTCTGCAAGTTTGGCAAGACCAACACCGAGTTTGTCGAGGTCTTTTTGTGTCTTTGGCTCTACTGATATACCAATCACTGGATCCGGGAAGTCGATTGACTCAAGAACGATAGGTGCATCTTCAGAACAAAGTGTATCACCTGTACGAATATCTTTGAAACCCACTCCTGCACCTATATCACCGGCAGCAATGAAGTCAACCGGATTTTGGTGATTTGAGTGCATTTGGAATATACGTGAGATACGCTCTTTCTTGCCCGAACGTGTATTATAAACGTATGAGCCTGCCTCTAATTTACCTGAATAGACGCGGAAATAGCACAGACGACCTACATAAGGGTCTGTTGCGATTTTGAATGCGAGTGCGCACAATGGTTCGTCCTCTGAAGGATGACGATCAATTTCTACGTCCGGATTTTTAGGATCAGTACCTTTGATTGTTGGTGTGTCAAGTGGGCTTGGGAGATAAGCGCACACAGCATCAAGCATTGTTTGTACGCCTTTGTTCTTGAATGAAGAACCGCACACCATAGGATAAATTTTGAGTTCGAGTGTTCCTTTGCGTATTGCAGCACGTATCTCGTCTTCTGTGATTTGTGATGGGTCGTCGAAATATTTGGTCATAACCACATCATCAAATTCTGCACATGTCTCGAGCATTTTGTCGCGCCACTCTTCTGCATCAGCACGTAAGTCTGCCGGAATTTCCTCCTCTGAATAGTCAGCACCCATTGTCTCATCGTGCCAAAGAATAGCTTTCATTTTGATGAGGTCGATAACGCCTTTGAAAGTTTCTTCTGCTCCGACAGGAATTTGTATCGGGCAAGGAGTAGCTCCGAGGACTTCTTTCACTTGGCGAACAACCTCAAAGAAGTCGGCACCGGAACGGTCCATCTTGTTTACATATCCGATACGTGGAACATGATATTTGTCTGCTTGACGCCATACTGTTTCTGATTGTGGTTCAACACCACCCACTGCACAGAATGCAGCAACAGCACCGTCCAAGATACGGAGCGAGCGCTCAACCTCAACGGTGAAGTCAACGTGCCCCGGAGTGTCAATCAAATTGATTTTGTATTTATCGCCTTTATAGTTCCAATAGGTGGTTGTAGCAGCAGAGGTGATTGTTATACCACGCTCTTGTTCTTGCTCCATCCAGTCCATAGTAGCGGCTCCATCATGCACCTCACCAATTTTATGAGTAAGACCTGTGTAGAACAATATACGCTCTGATGTTGTTGTCTTACCGGCATCAATGTGAGCCATAATGCCTATGTTCCTATTAAATTTTAAATCGTGCTTTGCCATTTATTTAAATTTCTTTTTATACCTTATATATTAATACCTAATTAAAATCTGAAGTGAGCAAAAGCACGGTTAGCCTCAGCCATACGGTGCATCTCTTCTTTCTTCTTGAATGCACCACCTTGGTTGTTGAACGCATCCATTATTTCTGCAGCCAATTTCTCTGCCATTGAATGACCACCGCGTTTGCGAGCGAAGTTGATCATATTTTTCATCGAGATTGACTCTTTACGGTCAGGACG
The DNA here is from genome assembly GCA_017527495.1 of Paludibacteraceae bacterium. Lineage (GTDB taxonomy): Bacteria > Bacteroidota > Bacteroidia > Bacteroidales > Paludibacteraceae > RGIG6639. The sequence goes on along the minus strand of JAFXPY010000001.1, from coordinate 65,897 downwards.
AATCTCTGTTGGAACTTGGAATGTTGCACCACCGATACGACGTGATTTTACTTCTACTTCCGGTGTGATATTAGCAAGTGCTTTTTTCCAGATGTCCAAAGCAGGCTTGTCTTCTGATTTCATTTTCTCACCTACTACATTCAATGCTGTATAGAATATCTCGTATGATTTGGTTTTCTTACCGTCATACATAAGGTGATTTACGAATTTTGTAACCATCACTTCGCCAAATACTGGATCTGGGAGGATGACATGTTTCTTTGGTTTACCTTTTCTCATTTTCTTGTTTGTTTTTTTAATCGTCAGGCTCTATGCCTTAAACGTTTTGGTTGTTAAATTGCTTCAACTTCCCTTTTGGGCTAGTTTACTCAACCGATCAACTCCTTTTTCTCTCTTGTACTCAGGTGTTTCCACTTAGTACTTATATCAAGTTGTTAGTCAAGTTTTTTGAAACAGAATCTTATTTTTTAGCTTTTGGGCGTTTAGCACCATATTTCGAGCGGCGTTGGAGGCGGTTAGCCACACCTGCTGTATCGAGTGTTCCACGAACAACGTGATAACGAACACCAGGAAGGTCCTTCACACGACCACCACGTACCATTACGATACTGTGCTCTTGCAAGTTGTGTCCCTCTCCCGGGATGTAAGCGTTGACTTCTTTGTTGTTGGTAAGACGCACACGCGCTACTTTACGCATTGCTGAATTAGGTTTCTTAGGTGTTGTGGTGTAAACACGCACACAAACACCACGGCGTTGTGGGCAGCTGTCCAATGCAGGACTTTTGCTCTTGTCGATAAGTTCTGTTCGCCCTTTTCTAACTAACTGTTGAATTGTTGGCATTTTCTAATGTTTTTTTAATTAAATTTGACTAAAAATTACTGCTTTTTCACGATTACCCGCTTCACATACGGGCACAATCATGCCAAAAAGCGTGCAAAATTAACACTTTTTTTTCATTTCACCAAAAAATATCAGCTTTAAATAGCCTAAAACACCGAAATAAGCGATTTTTAACTAAAATTTAACACTTTGTTAACATTATTTAGCATGTTAATAAGTGGTTAATAGAATTTAAAAAAATGTATAAAACACTTGAATATCTCGTAAAAAAAGTGTTATCCTTGAATATGATTTTAAGATAACTTTTCAAACCGAAAGGAGGTGAATATTAGAGAATAGTATGTGTGGCTATTGCGGAATAACAGACAGTTTAGATAGCTTAGACTTATCTAAAGAAGTTTATTTCGCCAAAAGTGATAAATATTATTACCTGCACGATAGTTTGAAACAGAATATGATACTAAAATATGTGAGCATTAAAATGAAAGACTATGTAGATTTTTTAGATAGTCTTGACAAATTAGATTTAAAAGAAGATGAATATATTAAACTTATTGAAGAATATGAGTTTGAATAAAAAAAACAGGCAACACGCTTGGGGTTGCCTGTTTTTTTTATTCAAATCTGAACTTGTCTGCCTCTAAATACATTGGACATTTCTCGCGAAAATGCCGCAAAGCGGCTATATCTAATTCTGCAACACGAATGCCTTCTTCATCGTCAGAAAACTCCACTAAATGCTGCAAACGGGTATCAATGATGGTTGAATGCCCGGGATAATGCAGACCATTGCCGTCAACACCTACTGCATTCACACCACATACAATACACTGATTCTCAATACTGCGAGCCATAAGCAAATTATTCCACCATCGAATACGTTCCTGAGGCCAAGCCGCAACATAAATCAGAACATCATAATCATAACCGCTCGTGTTCCTACTCCACACAGGAAAACGCAAATCATAACACACCAAAACACAGAATTTGACACCCATATACTCAATAATCATCCTGCTATCACCGCTTGTGAAATATTGTTTCTCACCACCACGAGCAAAGAGATGACGCTTGGGCTCAAAAAATGTATATTCAGGTGTGACAAAGAAAGCTTCATTATAATACTTACCACCTTCTACGGCTAAAAAACTACCCACAAGAGCTATATCATATCGCTGTGCGTATTGTCTCAAAATAGAGACCGTTGCCCCGTCTAAGGGCTCAGCCAAATCAAGCCTATCTACGCAAAAACCGGTTGTAAATAATTCCGGCAAAACGACGATATCAACATCACTTTCTAACCGGCCCAACCACTCGCCTAACTTATCAAGATTTTTTTTCGGCTCAAGCCATTCACTTTCAAACTGGAATAATGCTACTTTCATAAAACAAAATTTTCCGGATTTTTGCCCTTACACTCTTTAAAATACTCTTTAATTTTCGCTATATCTAAATTATAATCACCTTGTATCTCAATCGGTTCGGAAATCTCAATATGCTTACTTTGGAAGTCTATTTTTGCCAAGAGCAGAGGCACGTCAGCCTTGCATGCCACTTGATAGAAACCACTTTTCCAATGCGGATTAGCACTTCGAGTCCCTTCCGGTGTGAACGCCACGCACAGCGAGGAGTCGAGAGCGAAACGTTCTACAAGTTGGTCTACAAGTCCATTCTTCGACGACCTATCAACGGCTATCCCGCCAAGCTCCTCAAATAAATAGCGCAATGGTCCGACAAACCAATCAGATTTCATAAGAAAATGAATCCTTCTGCCAAGCCGGCGACTTGCCGTCATACCGACAATAAAATCCCAATTAGAAGTATGCGGAGCAACACAAACGACACACCTCACTATGTCAGGCGAATTATCGACAACCGTCCAACCTGCAAATTTGATTTCCTTAATATTCATGTTGCAAAATTACGGAAAATAGCAACAAAATCAAAACAAATCATACTAAAATACAAAAAAAATAAAAAGTAATTTGGTCAAATGAAAAAGTTAGAGTAATTTTGCGACGCAAAAAATAAGGTTAAAGACGATGAGTAAGAATTTAGTAATTGTTGAGTCCCCCTCAAAAGCCAAAACGATAGAAAAGTTTTTAGACAAAGACTTCAAAGTCATGTCCAGCAAAGGACACATACGCGATATTGAGGGTGACAAAAGTCAACACGACAGTTTAGGTATTGATTTGAAAAACAATTACCAACCTCATTATGTCATAGAGCCGGACAAGACACATCTCGTTGCAGAGCTCAAATCGGAAGCCAAAAAGGCTGACACTGTGTGGCTCGCATCCGATGAGGACCGCGAGGGAGAGGCTATAGCATGGCATTTGGCTGAAGTTTTGAAATTAGACCCTAAAAGTACAAAACGCATCGTCTTTCATGAGATAACCAAGAATGCTATTCTTGAAGCCGTTGCCAATCCACGCACCATAGATCTCAATCTTGTCAATGCTCAACAAGCTCGTCGTGTTCTCGATCGTATCGTAGGCTTTGAGCTCTCACCTGTCCTCTGGCGCAAAGTAAAGCCCAAACTCTCGGCAGGACGCGTTCAGTCGGTGGCTGTACGACTCATAGTGGAGAAAGAGCGTGAAATAAATGACTTCAAACCGGAATCAAGTTATCGTGTTGTAGGTATATTCACAGGAGACGATGCCAACGGGCAAAACACAACAATCAAAGCCGAGCTTAACCATCGTTTCCAGACTGAATCAGAGGCTCGTGAGTTCTTAGAGCAATGCACTAAAACACAATTCAGCATCAGCAACATACAAACCACACCATCCAAACGCCACCCTGCTCCACCTTTCACGACCTCAACACTCCAACAAGAGGCGGCTCGCAAATTAGGATTTCCCGTTGCAACAACGATGCGCATTGCACAAAGCCTTTACGAAGAAGGACACATAACATATATGCGTACCGACTCTGTCAACTTGTCGTCACTTGCATTAGGCACAGCAAAAACAGAAATTACCGAAAACTACGGACCACAATATCACCAATTCCGTCAGTTCCACACCAATACAGCCGGTGCACAAGAAGCGCATGAAGCCATTCGACCAACATATCTCAACCAACATACAGCCGGCAAAGACGTACGCGAACAACGACTCTACGACCTCATCTGGAAGCGCACCATCGCATCGCAAATGAGCGACGCCGAAATGGAAAAAACAACAATCACGATAAGCTCAAAACAACAAGAATATCAATTTGTTGCACAAGGAGAAGTCGTAACTTTTGAAGGCTTTTTGAAAGTCTATCTTGAAGGCAAAGACGATGAGCCACAAGATACCGAAACAACACTACTTCCTCAGTTTGCGCTCAACACAAATGTAGAAGCAAACGAAATCATTGCAGACCAACGCTATAGTCAAGCACCATACCGCTTTACAGAAGCAAGCCTTGTAAAAAAGCTTGAGGAATTAGGTATTGGGCGACCATCAACATACGCAGCAACAATATCCACTATACAGCAGCGAGGATATGTTGAAAAAGGCGACAAAACAGGCGAGAAACGCAACTATCAAACACTTACGCTCAAAAGAGGAAAGATAACGTCAAAGACGCAACACGAGACCTACGGAGCAGAAAAAGGCAAACTCCTACCGACAGATGTCGGAATGGTTGTAACCGATTTCTTGAAACAATATTTTGCCGACATAGTCAACTACAACTTTACAGCCGAAGCAGAAAAAGACTTCGACCAGATAGCCGAAGGAAAAGAGCGATGGACAGAAGTGGTAGATAAATTCTACCAATCGTTCCACCCACAGGTTAGCACAGCATCGACAGAAGCACCTGTGTCACGCGGCGAACGCTACCTTGGCGATGACCCCGAAACAGGACTACCGATATATGTCAAAATAGGACGTTTCGGACTAATAGCACAAAAAGGCACAACAGACGGCGACAAACCACTCTTTGCCTCACTAAAGAAAAATCAAACACTTGAAAACATAACACTTGAAGAGGCATTAGAGTTATTCCGACTGCCACGTAACCTCGGAGAATTTGAAGGCACAGACATCACAATAGGCGAAGGACGCTTCGGGCCATACATCTTGCACAACAAAAAATACGTGTCGATACCAAAGGCAATAAGTCCGCTTGAGATAACAAAAGAAGAAGCAATAGAGTTGATTGAAGAAAAGCGCAAAAGCGAATTGCCGATACATGAATTTGGAGACGGAGAAGAAAAAGTGTTGGTGCTCAACGGCAGATACGGACCGTATATCAGTTATCAGAGCAACAACTACAAGATAGACAAGAAGCTTGATGTCAAAGAGTTGACAGAAGAGAAATGTCGAGAAATAATAGCCAAGGAAAAGCCTGCGGCAAAAAAAACGACACGTAAAACAACAAAAAAGAAATAAAATTTTGTAAAATTGCAAAAAAAGTAGTAATTTTGCAACCGCTTTTAGAAAAGCAAAAATATTTACCTCTTATAGAGGAAGAATTTGCTGAGACTTAAATTTTGCAAAAGCAGATTTATGTTGAAGTAAAACATATAAAGAAAAACAAAATTTCGAGCCAATAAAAGTTTGAATTTTGTAGCGAGAAGTAGCGCAGTTGGTAGCGCACCACGTTCGGGACGTGGGGGTCGGGCGTTCGAGTCGCCTCTTCTCGACAAGGGCTGAAAATCAGCCGATTGTAAATAGAAGAAAATCGCAAAAAACGAGAGTGCTGAAAAATGTACCCGTTTTGTACCGAAAATTTTTGAGGTTACATTGCGAATTTGATTTTTTCTCTGTCAATGATCATTAGGTTATTGGCAGAGAAAAAAAATTTTTATGTCAGTCGATTTCCTCCAAACCTGCCCTTCTCAAAGTTACCTGCCTGCTGTCATTAGACATAATCTTGCAGGCTGGTTCGTGGAGTTCTACTCCTACAATCCTCTATCTCAAAAGCGCGAGCGCGTTAAGTACCGTCTTAACAAGTACCGCAAGAAATTCCGCACAATGACAGAGTTCAGAGTGTGGACGGGTCAGTTGTGCTATTCTATTAACTCAAAGTTGTCGATGGGTTGGTCGCCTTTTGGCGGTACATCGTTTATTGTTTCCACATCTTTAGGAACTGCTCAACAGGTGATGGCAGCACCTATGATTGGTGTTCCGCAAATGCCGGTTAATACTCCTATTGTTCCGACTCAACCAAAGGTCGGAATACAACCTGTACCTCAAAAACCAAAGAAGAAAACTCGTGCTGACGAACCGCTTGTCAAAGTGATTGACAAATTTATTGAAGAAAAATCACTTGAATTGCGCAAGAGTACATTATATAGTTATAATAGCTTCTGCGTTAATTTCAAAGCGTGGGTTAAAGAGAAATATCCTAACATCACTGCTTCGGAGTTTGCACAAGAGTATGCTCTTGAATATATGGAATATGTATTCAGGGGTGGTAATAGTCGTCCTCATGCAAAGGCTAAGTTGAGCGACAATGGCACTGTTTGTCCTCGCACATATAATAATAACTTAAAGCAAGGGCGTGCCGTGTTCTCGTGGGCGGTAAGTAATTGTTATGCTACTGAAAATCCGTTTGCAAAGATTAAGGTTAAGCGTGAGGAAGAAAAGCAGCGTATCTTGATACCACAAGATGTAAGAGCGAAGATTGCGGATTATTTCAAGGAAAAGAATCCGGCAATGATGATTATTTGTGATATGACTTATTCAACCCTGCTCCGCCCTATTGAAATCAGTCGCATACAAATAAAATATATAGATATTGAGCATGGCACTATAACAATGCCGGGAGACAAGACGAAGAATCATAAGAATCGTATATGCCGTATTTCTCCAAACATCTTGCCTATATTCAAAGAGTACATTAAAGATGCAGAGCCGGATGATTATCTCATTGCAGACGGCTCATGGCGTTGTGGAAAGAAACCCATGAACTCTCACACCTTCTCAAGTGCTTGGGACAGGATGAGAACTGATTTGGGGTTGCCAAGTGAAATGCAGTTGTACTCTTTGCGTGATACCGGCATAAATAGTATGCTCCGTGCTGGTCTTGACCCATTGTCGGTTATGCAAGCGGCTGACCACCATGATTTGAGTATGACCACAAGATATGCAAATCACGCAGACCCTGAATTATTCAAGAGACTCAACGAGCTTGCACCCGGATTCTGATTCCGAGTGCAAGTTATTAGTCTATCATCGGATAGAACTCTCCTTTGATGAGTTGGGACATGCCGTTTTCGGTGAAGGTGGCTGTCAGTTTCTCACAGACATACTTTCGTCCATGGATATAGAAAACGGCTCTCGGGTTGGGAATACTATCAGCAAGGAACTTGATAGTATATTTGCGAGTGGGGTCTATCATTGGAATACCATACATTGAATTTACGCCGTCTTGACCTTGTGCAATACGCAAGGTCAATTCATTATTCTGATAGACCGTCCAATCGAGGTCGATTTCCACGCTGTCCCTAACAGGGAACGGCCATCGTGCGAAATCGTTGTAGTCTTCGTCAGTGTAATTGTACACTCCGTTACAATTACGCTTCCAAAAAGCCACATATATCTTATCGAAAAACTCCTGCTTTTCATCTGCATTGTCGTGCGCTGCATAGTAGCACGGCATAGAGTTAAACTCCGTCATCAACTGTTCTTTGTTGGCTTCGGGGTCGTATGATGTATCTTCGTCATCGTTCTGTCCGTCATTGATTTGCATATCGGGACAGTCAAGGAAGATACACAGACGCTTTACGCCTTTATTTTCGTTGATGACTTCATCAAGCCAAGCAGGAACGATTTTGAGTTCTTGCGAGTCAGTGGCTTCGGGGTTGGTTGGTCCGAACTGATTCAGTGCTTGCCAAACAACCCACATACGATAGTCGTAGTCGCTATTGTCGGGCAGTGGCACGGCTTCACGCTTATATATTCTCATAGCAAAGTCCATATCTACATCGTTGATATGGTAGAGGCGGTCGAAGTTGATAGAGATGATATTCATCGGTTCGGTGATGTAAGACGAAAAGCGTGAGGTCATCTCTGTGGCTGTGTCAAAGGTTATGCGTGTGTACATTGCGTGCATTGCCATTATCTTTGCAATGGCTTTTGGGCAGGACATATATTTCCACATACGGTGGCTGCAATCGGCATATTTGAGCGGCAAGAGTGCCTTGTACTTGTTGTCAGAGGTGTTGACGATAGTTTCGGAAAACTCATCAACAACATTGTCGATTGCAACATCACCGGCAAAGAGCATAAGTTCAGATGAGAATTTCATTGTAACTTTCTTTGCCGACAAGTCCACATCAAACTCACAGTTCATCAATAACTCCAACTGCTCAAGCAGTTCGGTTATAGTCCAATGAGGCAATGCCCTTGCCCAATTACGCAAGTTCCAAGCGTAAGGCAGGGTGTTGCAACAAAGCAAGTACCGCCATTTAGGGTGTAATTCCCAAGTGGCAAGGTCGTAAGTGAAGCCGATAGAGTCAAGAATTTTCTTGACGAGATAGATCATATACGGTTGGAATGACAGACCTTGCACACGGTCTGCCCAAATGGTGTGATGTGCTTTCCACTTGTTCTGTATGTTGCCGGTGTTGTTGTTCACCCACGGCAAGGCAAGCCAATCACAATTATCTTTATCGTGAGAATAAGGATATTGGCAAGGTGTGTTATCACGGTTCGTGTCGGGATAACCAAGTTCAAGTTCGTTGATATAGACTTCATCAAAGGTTACATCATAGTTCTGAACGGACTTGCCTTCAAGGAATTGGCATTTGACTTCCGTTTCACTGATTTCAGTGATGGTGATAGAGCCGTAAATAACAAAGGCTTTATCACGGATTTCACAATCGAAAAGTATATGTTGTGCTACAACATCTTTTCGGTTGATATGTCCGAAGATAGCGATGTTCTGCGGACAGTCTTTGAGCGGAAAAGTTATAGCGAGCGTATAACTGTCGGCACCGGAAAAATAGCGGTTCTCGGCGACAAAGTCGAAACTGCTTCCCTGCTTTATGGCAGCAAGTTGATTATTGATGAGGATTTGCATTATCGGCGTGATTTAGGTGTTTTATTTTTGATTAGTTGCTCATATTCATCTTGTGCTTTGCGGATGCCTTGGTCGCCACTGACGGTGTTAACCGTTACAAACGGTTCAGACAAACGGCGATTAAGCAGAGCGAGCGTGTCTGTGAGCGATGTGTCGGTTTTCTCTTTGGGCAGAGAAACAGACCTTAATGCCGGTTGTCTTGTCGGTGTAGTCCTTTCAGATGTAATAGCAGAAGCAATAACTGCAGGTGCTGTTATTGTCCGGCTGACATCTGACGCACGCAAACTTGCGATGCTGTTGGTGCGCTGCGCATAGTCAAGTGCATTGATGAGCGGACGAGCATTAGGATCATTGACTAATGCTTGCGAGGCGACCCACTCACCTGCGTGGACTACACCTGCAACTTCGTCCGGGCGACCTTTCTTGGTGAAACCACCCTGCCGATAGCCTGTAGCCTCTGATGCTTGTTGCTGTTTCTTAATGGCTGCTATCTGAATAGCACCGGCAGCAAGAGCCATACCTGCGGCTATTGGTGCCATAACAAAGCCAACCATAGGAATTGCAGCGGCTGACGAATAGGCAGCAATAGCAGATGATGCAGTTTGTGCTATAGCCTGCAAGACTTGCATTGCAAACATCTTGCGGTTGGCTTCCTGTTTGGCTTTGGCAATTTCCTTTTCCTTTTGCCGTTCAAGTTGCACCTCTCGATACTTATTGCCTTCGGCATCAGAGGTCGCTTGGGCATACCGTTTCTCAATGGCAGCAGTCTGAATATCAAGTTCAGCCTGTACAATGTCGGAAAGCGATGAGAAAATCGCCGACATCTGACTGACGAGCATGTTGAAGGTCTGCACCATTGCCTGCCCACCGTCTGACTCTAACCACTCAATAGAATTGTCGATAGCAGAACGGAAACTGTTTTCCGTTTCTGCGGCTTCTTTCATATTGTACTTGCGTGCAAGTTGGTACTTGGCTTCATGGAAAGCCTTTTCTACTTTCAAACGCTCTTTGGCATTGTCCTGTGTTGCTTGCAACATCTGATTATAGACAATCTCCAAATTACGCATATCGCGCTCATAACTTTCGGGGTCAGCAACATGAAATTCTTTGGTAAAGAATTGCGATTGTAGTTGTTGCTGAATACGCTCATCTTCTTTGATGTGGCGTTCCTGATATTTAAGCGATGTGCGTTGGTAGTTCTGCTGTGCTTTCAGTCTTTCCTTGCTTCCCTCCTTATAGATGCTCACAAGGTTCTGAAGATGTTGCAACTCGGCGAGTTCAATAGCGTTCTGATATTGACGAGCCGTCATCTCTCCGTCCACATACCGCTGTTGCAGATTGATGAGTTGTGCTTGGTAGGCTTGGTTCTCCTGCTCTGCAGTGCCTTGCAAGAAATTGTCTTGCTGTTTCTTCAAGGCTTCATAATAGGCGGCTTCAATAACGACTTGCTCGTTACCTTCAAGGTCGGTATGCTTCAACTTTCGGTCATGGTACTCGACATCTATTTCAAGCATTCGCTTGGTGTATGCTTCAAAGTCCTTTTCACCTTTGGCGTAGGCAATACGATTAAGGGCTTGCTTTTTCTCCCTCCAATCATCTTCGGCTTGGAACTTATTTTTGACTTTGGTAGGTTCGTCTTCAGTGGTAGGGATAACTACAGTTTCATCGACTACATCTTCAGTTTCCTTTTTGACGACTTTCATACCTTCAGCATACTCGCTAACTTTCTTGTTGATAGCTTCGATAACACCATCCACCTCTTTCAATGCGCTTTCAGTTTTCTTAACATCTTTGTCAGCGGAAAGATATTTGTTCCAAGCTATATCTTTCTTAATAGCAGAACCCGCTCGTTTGTTTCCGGCACGGTCAGTAGTAATCTCCATCCCACTCCAAGCGACTTTCTTGGCATCGCGGTCTTGGGTCTGCTTGTCCAACTGCATTTCCAACTCTGCTCGTTTTCGATACTGCTCTTCCAACTTGTCTTGATAGGCTTTCAAGGCAATCTCTTTATTGAGCGCGACAAGGTAGTCTTCAATAGCTTCCTTGTTATTCTTGATGAGTTTGCCCTCTTGGGTCAGTTCCGCGTGATAGTCTGGAACGATTTTGCGCAACTCATCAAGAGCCTTGCGCCTATCGACAAGAGCCTTTTTCTCATCATTGACGGCAGCAGTCAGCCGGTCAATCTTACCTTTTTCTTCGGCATACTGACTGATGATAACATCGTTCACTTCCTTTGTCGCTCTATCAACGGCAGTTACCTCTCTTTGCTTACGAACATAGAGAGTAATAGCAGTAACTGCGGCAGATATGGCTGCGACAAGCAGTCCCCAAGGATTGGCTTTTGATAGCATATTAAAAGCAATCATTGCGGACTTGGCACGGTTGATTTGACCTGTAAGAGCAAAGAAAGCGGCTTTGAGCAAGATTGCACCAGCTTGCAATATAGCTTGCCCTTTGTTTACAACGGCAAGTGTTATTGCATAAGCCTTGCTCGCTATGGTTGCAGCCTTGACAGTAAGGGTGTAACCGGCAATGGCGGTGATGACGGTCAATAACTCTTTTCGATACTTGATGATGAAATCAACAAGTATACTCAAACCTCTCATCGTCATCGATGATGTAGTCAGCACATGACGCATTACCGGCATGAGTTTCTGACCGAGTTCTATGGTAAGTTCCGCAAAATGCTTGCGAGCCTTGTCAAGTCCGGCTTGTACTGTCGTGTTCTGCACTGTAAACTCTTTCGTTACCGAGGTTGCGTCCTCAAAGGCTTTCTGCGCTTCTTGCTGTTCCCACACCACCATATCTATATTGGCGGCAAGAGCGGAGATTACAGCGGATGCTCTTGCGCCGTTCTCGCCCATGTCTTTGAACACCGGGGCGAGGACATCAATACCTCCGAGGTCGTGCAAGCGTTGTATGAGCATAAGCAGTCCCTCGTTAGTGGATCTGCTCAATGCTTCGTTGAACTTATCAAGGTCAAGCCCTGTTGCGGCGGCAATCTTGTCCGTGTCCTTGAATAAGTTCATAATAAGTTTAGACAACGCTGTAGCAGACATCTCCACTTTCTGACCTTGACTATCAAGGACAGCGGCAAAGCCCATAATCTGCGGGATTGTCATATCCGCTTGCGCTCCAACACCGGCAAGACGCTGTGCAAACTGCGCAAGGTACGATGCCGATGCTGTGCAGTTTTGTGAAAGTTCATTGATGACTGAGCCGACAGCAAGCAACGACTTTTCCGTGCCAAGGCGTTGCTCATCACCAAAGATGCTGGTGAGTTTGGAGAGCGTGAGCGTTGCTCCGTCTCCCAACTCATCAAGTGCCACATTGATTTGGTCGGCTGCTTTCACAAAACCAAGTACATCTTCTTCCGATGTCTTGCCCAAGCGTCCTGCTTCCTGCGCGAGTTTATTGAGTTGGTTACGGCTTGAGCGCGTGTCTATCTGCTTAAAAGCTTCGTTCAAGTGGTTCACCTCTTCTTCCGTCATCCCCGTGTACTTGCGCACATTGGCTTCTTCCTGTTGTATTTCGGCATACGCCTGCACTGCGGTTTTGCCTGCCATCACCGCACCTGTGGCGGCTGCTATCGCTCCGGCACCAATCGTCTGCCACTCTTGGAACTTCGTATTAAAGCGTTCAAGCCAAGTGGTGCTTTTCCGCATCTCATCATTAACACGTGCAAGCTCATCTTTGACAGCACGTATCTTCCGTGTCTGTGCATCCCAAGCGACCGAACCGCGCTCAATGTAATTGAGTTGCTTGGTGAGTGTCCCCAAAGCCTTGTTAAGTTCCTGCGGTGTGGCTCGGTCAAGCCTGCGCAAGACATTTTCGGCTTGTTGGGTGCTACTCTCTATCTGCTTTATTTGTCGATTGACATCATTAAACTCTCGGCGCAACTTCTTGAGTTGCACCTTATCTCCTTCGGCAGCTGCTTTTGCTATTTCTGCCTGCAAATCACTTGCGCGTTTGCGCAAGTTCGTAAGTGTCTCCGCTGCTTGTTGTCCGTTCACAAGCAGATTAACGGTTGTGTTGGTTGTACTGTCTGACATCGTAACTGTAATTTTTTCGACAAAAATAGACTTTTCAGAAAGTAGCGTAAAAGACGACCAAACGGCAAAATTTTAATAGGTGTAAAAATTGTAATATCAACCTTTTAAGTTCTGGTTTGCCAGTGTTTTTCTTCCTGTTTCTTCCGATTTTCCATAGATAGAAAAATTAAAGTGTTGTGTAGTAGGTGTTTAAGGGTTTGCAAAGGGATTTTCCCTTTGCGTTAAAGTCGAAAGACCCCCCGACCGCCCTGCTTTGGCAAATTGTGTTTTGCTTGTTACTTTTAGCGGAATATGCCGACTACATCACGGAAAGTCTCTTTGTTACCACCGAAAGCCGTCAAGTGTCGCTATTTTGTGAAAGGCTTTTAGTGTCGCTGATATTGGAAAGGCTTTTGCAGTCTATTTGTGGCAAATGAGCCGATGAACACACGAAAAAGCCGAAAGTCTCCGCCCACATCAAGAAAAGATTACGAGTTTCACTATTGCTTTTGAGCCTTGCAAAGTCTCTTTGTATCAAAATAGGCAAATGGTGTCTTTATGTTATGGAAAGCCTTTGCAGTCTATTTGTTGCCGATGAGCTGAAAAAGGTGTCCGTATGGGCAAAGAGCCGATGAGTTTCTTTGCTGATATGGGCAAAGGGTGTGAGTTTTTTTGCTCCCTGCTTGCTGACTGCTGACCCGAAAAAGGTAAGGGTGTCCGTACATCTCGGAAAGGCTTTTGAGTTTTTGCTCTACCGATGAACCGAAATGGTGTCCGTATGTACAAAGAGCCGATGAGTTTCTTTGCTGATATGGGCAAAAGGTGTGAGTTTTTTTGCTCTCTACCTGCTGACTGCTGACCGAAAAAGGTAAGGGTGTCCGTATGTATCGGAAAACGGATTGAGTTTTTTTGCTCTCTGCTTGCTGACCGATGACCCGAAAAAGGTAAGGGTGTCCGTACATCTTGAAAAGGCTTTTGCCGTCTATTTGTGGGCGATGAACCGAAATAGTGTCGCTATGGGCAAACGGCTTTTGCGGTGTCTTTGTGGCTTTTGTGCTTGGCTGACTACATCACGAAAAAACCGCTCAACCGACTTGGCGGTTGGGCGGTGGTGGGCTTTTGCGTGTGAGAAAAGCTGTTGCTTGGGTTGTTGTGTGCGTGGGCAACTGCCTTTCCACCGCAAAAGTGGGCGTATTATATAACCTTGTACTTTCGTCAGAACACGTTTGCGACACGGAAACGGACTGCTTCCGTTTGAGGTCGCTGCGGTTCTTCCTCTCAAATCAAAAAGCGAGTTTTTGATTTGTAAATAATTAGGACTATGGTAGCGATAAGCAAAACGGCTAATAAGACGATAACAGCAACGATAGTGCCCTCGTCGAAATTGGCTTGCGACACGGAAACGGACTGCGTCCGATTAGGGTCGCCGCCATTTCTCCTCTCAAAAAAATAATTTGTGCCAAATTATTTTTTTGAACGCGAAGTAGCCCACGCCGACCATTATCGCAATTAGTAGAATTGCGATAATCAGTACGGCAGTGGTGCTATGAGCGGGTCGTGCCACTCCGACTGTATCGTTAGATACATCGGCGTGGCTATTAGCAGATGTTTTGCTCGCCATCGAGTCTTGCTCGACCTGTTGCGTTAGTACCAGGGTATTTTTTTGTTTTTGCTTTTTTATTTGTGGATTGTGGGCAGTAATGCGAATAGACGGCGGACTATTCAGCGAAAACGAAGTCTGAGCCGAATAATCTGCCGGCTGCATACTGTCCGCTTCCACAACACTTGGTGCTGACGGCGTTACAAGAATTATAACGCTGTCAGCACTGAAATCAACACTTTGCAACATACTGTCAAGCAAAACTTTGGTCTGCAAAGTATTTTGCAGTCGAAAGTTGTCAGTATGTTGCTCCGTATTGATGACGCTATGGCGTTTGACGGCACAGCCGTTAAACGCTAAAGCGATAATGAGCAAAAACAAAAGATTTCTATATTGCATAATACTCCTTGGTTGCATCGAAACTTGGGCATGCTTTGTTTGCAAAATCTCGATGTGAGTGAATAACGGCGTGGGGGAATTGTTTTTTGAGGTCTTTCAAAAGCCACAATAAGGCGTCTTTTTGTTCGGTAGTGCGCGTATCGCAAGGCTTGCCTTCTGAATCAAGTCCGCCAACATAGCAAACACCTATGGAATTTTTGTTGTGCCCTACACAGTGCGCACCGGCTTTTTCAAGCGGTCGTCCGGATTGGATTGTACCATCGAGCAAGACGAGAAAATGATAACCGATGTCGTTGAAGCCTCTTTCAAGATGCCACTTGCGAACATCATTGACAGTGAAACGCTGCCCGGCACGGGTTGCCGTGCAATGGACTATGATTTCATTGATTGTTCTCATCTTCGACCTCCTTTTTGTTGTGAGTTTTGAATTTGTAGTTGTAGTCGATGCCGAGGACTGCTCCGGCAAAGGTGAGGATTTCACCGAAAGCGGCGATGATTGAGGGGTGTATTTCGCCGGTAGGCGGTACGATAAAGGCGGCAATTATCATTACGCAACCGAAGATTGCCATGACAAAAGCGAGGATTAACTGAAGGGTCAGTTTGCGCTCCGCTTGGGTGCGCTTTTTAATTTTCTGTGTCATAAAAATAAATTTTTATAGAATTTAGGCTTCGCCAAGTTGCACAAGCCCGTTGGAACTTGCACTTGTCTTGCACTAAATTTCATATTTGTTTATGGTTGATAGTTTGAATTATTAGGGTTATTCGACCAACCTGCTTCATAGCCTTGATTAAAGGCTTCCATTTGATCTGTTTGTGAATATGGGTTGGGAGTTTGATTTTCATATTCATCTGTTATTCCTGCTTGATAGCCTTCTTCGTACATGTTTTCTTGTGGTTCATCTTCAGGAATATAGTTGGGGCTGTCGGGATTGCTTGAATTTTCGCTCCAACCTGCTGCGTAGCCGTTTTGCCAATTTGTCCATTCATCTTCTGCTACGCCTTCTTCGTATGGGTTGGGCGTTTCGCCTTGATATGTATCGTTGCTTCCTGCTTGGTAGCCTTCTTCATAGATGACTTGTAATTGTTCGGTATTGTCTTGGTTGTCGGGGTTATTCGGATTTTCAGCCCAACCATGTGAATAACCGTCTTCCCATGTTTGATAGTCGTAGTGATATTGATCAATGTCATAGGGGTTGGTAGTTTCACCTTGGAAAACATCATTATAACCGGCTTCATAGCCTTCATCATAACGGTTAGTTTCTTCAGGGGTGTCGTTGTAGTAGGGATTGTGGCTCGTACCTTCTTGAAAACCTGTCATGAATGATTCGTTGATGAAACCATTGTCCATAAGTTGCTGAACAATTGATTGGTCTATTTGATTTTTATCTGTTATATTGCTTCCGACAACGTGTCCTATTGTGTAACTATAACTTGGCTGTTGCTTTAAGTTAATCGTTTGTGTCCCAACTAAAAATGGTAGCCATGTGTCGTTGAAAGCGATTCTTCGGCAGGTATAGGCGAGTGTGCCTGCCATGCCTAAGCCGACTTGCGTCTTGATGCCGTTTCCGAGGTCGGTTTGTATCCATAGTCCTGAATAGACTATGTTGTCGGGGTCGGTACATTTTGCGAGCCAAACACCACTTTCGAGATTATCAATATCGAAGTTCGGGTCTAAAGATGTGAAGATGACGCTATTTTCTTGGTCGTACTCGATTTGCATATCAATGAAACGCGTGAGCGTTGGTATTTGCCTTGCGAGGTTGTTGATTCGGTTGGTCAGTTGTGTGGTAAGAGTCTGTGCGCTCTGCTCAAGTTCAGCAATGCGTTGGGTTAGGCTTGATATGGTTTGCTCTGTCCTGTGCATTTGCTGTTGTAGGGCTGTGAGTGAAGATGCGGTTTTTTCAAGACCTGTTGTGAGGTCTGCTATTTCTGTATTATGGCGGTTGATTGTCGTTGCCGCTTGATTGACTGTGTCTGTGAGCATGCCGGTACGACCTTGCAATGTATCGATGTCGTCTTGTGATGCGAAGGGTTTGAAAGTCCAATTTGTGGGGTTGGCATTTTGCGCTGCAGTGGCAGAGTAAATGCCTGTTGGGGCGAAGATGTTGTAAGAATAAATGTCCGTTTCATAGTTGTAAGAGCATGAGAAATAACCGACAAAATATGTCAGCCCCGTGTCTTCATTTAAGGCTTTTATATGAATGAGCGTGTCAGTGTTGAGATATTCTTTCGGGATTTCAAATGTATATTGACCGTCTTCTATGGTTGTGGAAATGGGTTCGGTTACTTCTTGAGATTTGAATACTAACCGTTTCCATTCAGTGTATTCGCCGGAATTTAGCCGTCTTGAATGATATATAATGTTTGTCGGATTGACGCGGAAATAGTATTGGTATGTTTTATTTGTGGAAACTACAAATATGAATGGGGTTGTACCTTCAATGACGCTATATACTCCATCATTTAGCGTTGTCAGTATTTCGTCTGTCATTGATGTAACACGGATGTGCGGTAGTTTGTAGCCCTGCGTGAGGCGAGTGTTAAGATTTGTCAGAATGTCATCAAGGGTGCCGGTCATGAATGTCTGAACATTGGATGTGCCGATTTCATTTTCAGCATAGTATTTAAGTTGCAAGATACGCTCATCGAGGTTGTTTAGCAGTTCACTGATTTCGCCGCCATTGTAGGCGAAAACCTTTATTGTGCTGCCGTCACCATAGATTTCATCAATGGCATCGTCAACGCGTTCAAGCAGGTAGGAAAGCAAGTTTGCGACAGTCTGCGGTGCGATGCTGTTAGGGTCGCTGATGGCTGCAAACTGTTCTAATTGGGATTCGGTGTTAATTATTCTATCCATAAGATTTGAATTTTGTATTGCAAAAATATGCGGCTTTTTGAAGTGTCGAAAAGACGCGTGTTTAATATATTTTGTTGGTGCGGGCAAAGGTATCGGCTATGATGCCTTGAAACTCGTGTCCGATGTTTTCAGCGAGGAAGTCACGAAGATTCATAACTGAAGCATAGTATTTCTTGCTGAACCAAGGTCGGCGTTTGCGGACTTTAGCGCGTCCGATGTCACCACTGTTGCCTCGGGGCGTTTCTCCGCCGACTCCGTAGTCTTGCCAAAGTCCGTACTCGATGAACTGCTGTGAGAGGGAGATTTCAAAGAAACGACCGTCTGCGTGGATTGGCAGTGAGAGTGGCGAGCGAAGTAATGTGCCGGTGTCGATGACATCAAGCAGCGTGATGCGTTCCTGCCAAATCTGTATCATCGTGCCGTTGAAGGCTTCGATGTATTTTTGGCGTTGCTCTTGCGCTTGGTCTGCGCTGACTTGGGGCGAGGTGTGGGCGGTAGTGGGCATTAGGCGAAGGGTTTTTCGTATTCGGTTGTGAAGATGCGTGTGAACAGGTCTTTATCAATTTTGTAACGTACAGAGGCATATTCCCACTCAAATTCAAGAGTGTTGCCTTCGCCTTGCTCATCAGTGATTTCAGATTTGTAATCAGTGATGAGGATGGGTTCTTTGATGCCGTCTTCTTGAATTGCTACATACTTTGAGGTAAGCATTTCAGTTATTAAGAGTGCTTCATCTTTGGTGAGTTGCGAAGTAGTTTCACGATACGAGCGAGTGTGCTCGATATCGTATTGCAGTTTCTGGTTGCATAATGTTGCGATGGTGGATTTAGTTTCCGTTTTCGTGATACGCTTGGTGGATAAGAAAACCGTGTCAAGGCAATTAAAGGCGTTTCTGAAGGAAAAGATGCGCGTTTCCCGAGAGGGGGTGAAATAGATGTGAGCTTGCCGTTTCCCAATGGTGATTTTGACAGAGAGGAGTTCTTCGCCGTTTCCGAAGTAATAACTCATCCATTGCTTGATATTTTTGGCGGAGATGTAGAGGTAGTTATTGCCGAAAGCCGGCATGCGATATTGGGTTGTTTTGCCGGTGTGGATGCTGCCGTCTGCTGTTCTGTAAGTAACTTTGAATGTTACGGTTACGGAGGAAGTTCCCGGCTCGACATAATACGTGAGGGTTAATTCGCCGTTTGCCGGAATTAGCCTTGAGATATGCGTGGTGAGAAAATGATTTACGATGAAGTCTTCAGCATCTTCAAAACGTTGTTTGCAAAAACAGCAGGTAAGGGATTGCTCTGCCGTTTCACCGTTGGCGATTGCGACAAAGACGTACTCTTGTACGGTAACGAGGTTTTGCTCAAGGTGCGTTTCGAGGATTTCTGCGATGTCATAGATGGTCATTCGGGAATTGCGGACGGCATATTCAGATTGAAAAAGGAGTGTGCGTCCGTCATCATCGCCGTGCGGCGTTCCTTGATGATAGATGTGAAATTCAACTATCGGCGAGTCAGTGGTGATGGTAACCGTTTCTAACTCCGAGGTGAAGTAGTGCGTTTTAGTGAGCGAGGTAAAAGAAACTGCCATATATTTGCGAATTAGTTTCTGCAAAGATATGGCAGGAAGTTAGAGGGGGAAAAGACAAAAAAAAGAGTGGAGAAAAAAAATAAAACTCCACTCTCCCCGCTTTCCACACCCTGTGGAATAAGTTATTTAATAAGGCCATGCAATGCCTTGATTTGTCACTTCTGACGGAAACAAATCAACTCGACCTTCGGCAGTCGCTCCAAAGTATTTGCTGCCTGCATATAGCATTACCGGCATCAAACTCTTCAGCGTGGTTTTATTATATTCTAATTTGTCGTTGATGGTCGTTTTCCAAATTTGTTTCCGTGTCTGCTTATCAACGGCAATAACATGAACGGCTATTGGAGAATAGTCATTACTATATGATAAATAACTTGTGTGAGGTGTTGCAATAGTAGTTGTACTCATTTGTGGGTATGACCCATAAGCTGTAGAAACCCAATTCGTTGTGGTTGCTGTGGAATATGTATTATAAGTGTATGGAATTGAGCCTGACTCTGACGTCAAGTTTCCTATTTGCCAATCAAAATATATAATAACTTCAGCTTGTTCTTCCGGCACATTTTTATATCCGACCCTATCTAATGCAGATGCCAACATGTCTGCGTACTGCTCAAATTCTAAATCTCCTACAAGGTTGGGATTATTGGGCAAAATGTAGTATAATTGACTTGTTGGTTCGTTGCCGATGGAAGAAACATAACAATAATATCCACAACTATTCAGAAATAGTCCCAATATGATAATGGTAAATATCTTTTTCATGTGTTCATATATTAAGTTTATTCTTTTACAAATTTATAAACAGCCAATGTCGGTAAGGCGACCAAAAGCAATAACGTAATTTCAACTAATGCGTATGAGCCGAAATAGTCAACCAATGATTGAAAACCTATGATTCCGTCAACCAGCAAGACCATAAAGCCGAACCAACAGAGGAAAAAGATGGCTGCAAATTTTATTTTCCTTTTCTTCAGTTTCATTTCTGTCTGTTGTATTCGTCAGCGGCTTTAAGATAGCCTTCGATAAAACGATTGAGACTATTGAGAGTAACTTGACAATTTCCCCAATGCTCTATGCGATTAGCGAAAATAGCCTGTAGTCCGATAGGAACATCCGTGCAAAGCCTAACTCCCTTAAATTTGCGTTGGAAGTAAGCGACCGTCTCTTTGTAGAAATCTTCCGGATTAAGTTCTTGCTCAACCCATACACGCTCATAGTCCCAATAAAGACCTGCCATTTCAATATTATTCAGCAGCTCTTCCGGTTTCTCCTCTCCCTTATAGAAACGAGTGCGCTCTAATAAATCTTTCTTTGATGGCTGTATCATATTCAATCTATTTCATATCCCATTGCTCATCCGTCATCTCTACTATGTTCATAGACGGCTCAACAGGCTTGTAATATCTAAAACGTACTGCTAATTTCATAAACTCTCAATCAATTCATCAAGACTGATGCAGACTTTGGTGAAAAGTTTGTACATCAGTTCGGGTTCAAAACTATCTTTGTCCGGGATTAGCACATAGACCGACTTGCCGTGTCCTGCAAACCAACCGGCTTCGGTGTGCGCGGATCTGCCACAAGGCAAGACAAGCACACAAGCATCGCAAGCACTCATAGCGTCAATGTCGTTCTTGAACTGACGCTCTGCCAATGGGTGCGTGAGGTTGGTTTGATATTGCTCCGGCGACCAATCGGCACAATCGACATCCACATCGATCCAATGAAATCCGGGGTCGCCTGAGGGCGGATTGCGAAAGTCGTACACCTCGTGTCCCACTGCGCGTAGCGCGGTAACGACTTCGGGATAATATGTATTCCTCCAAGAGGACGCGATGTAGAGGTGCATGGCTAATTGGATGGTACTGTAACTTTATAATCAATATCAGCTTTTTTGTATTCAAAAGTCCTTTGGTCTATCATTTGTTCCATAAAGGCTAATTTCACATAGATGTCATTATCTATGAGAGTGTGCATTTCATCGTGCCATTGGTCGAAAGTCCACTCTGATCCAAAAATAATCTCAATGAGTGCATCTTTAGGATAGCGGAAGTTTCGTTGTACTCTCTTTGCATCTTTCTTTTTGGGAGGGTAAACCAAATATCTGATTTCCTGTTCCTCTTGCCAGTCTGTTGATTTTGCAAAGAACCATACACTTTCATCTATCTCTTTAGAAGCGAAATCAAAAATTTGCCGTTTGTCAGAATAAAGCATATCCTTATGCAGTCCGCGAAATCCCAATAAATCCAAATCGAATTTCAAACATACTCCCCTATTCCTATCAGCATAGTGTGCCCACATCTTGGGAATGTTGCAAGATTTAGAAAAACATGCAACTCCATATTTAGAAACTTGTTCATTAAATTTTGGGCGTTCAGCTTCAATTTTGGCAAGTAGTTTCCTTCGTTTGTTGGCATCTTCCCGAATGTCCCAAGAATAGTCTTCGGGAGTTATACCATTATATGCTCCGCAAGGTTGGCAATCATATCTATCATTAAATGTCAGAGGGTCACTAAAGTGCATTATCCTATTGTAGATAAGCATTTTAGTAAACTTGTTCCAAGGGCAATATTTATATGCGAATGTTGCCATCTCGTCAAATTCTTCGCCTTGTGTATTTAATATTACTTAAAAAATGCAGTAAAGCGTTTTGATCTTGGGTTGAAGTCAGCGCGGTCGGCAAGTTGCTCGACATTGAGAGCAACGCCCGGAGTGGCATACTTATCCAATCCGTAGATGATAGGTTGCTTGAATAAGCGATACTCACCTAAGTTGAACTTTAGACGGAAAGCATTCTCAATGTACGCGACATTGATTGAGCGCACTTGATATGCGCCAAGCACTTTGTGGTTGGATATTACACCTACGTATTTGATAGATTGCAGATCCACTCGGTCGCTTGGGCGATACCCGGATATAAAAGTCGCGGCTGTACCATCAAGCAATGCTTTTGTATCATGGTTGGCTTTCGTGTCAATGGTGGAAAGCAATATGTATTCGTCTGCCTCGACTGGCTCATCTGCTCCTTGCGTGTAGCCAAGTGCTTGCAGTTGGGCGGTGGGGTCTTGACCTATCGTGTATGCGCCTTGCTCGGTGATGAAGAAATGTTCGCCAAGGGTCTGCAAGATCTCTGCGTTGTCGTGTTGGGGGTCTTCATTATCAAGCGCAAGCACGTACATTTCCGGATTGTCGAAGGGCTGATAGACCTTTCCGATGAGCGATTTGAGATTGTCCTGCATATAGCCTTCGGCATAGGTCTGCGGTTTGGGCGCAAGGGCATAGAAATGGTACTTGTCGGCAAGTACTTTCTGAATCTTCTTGCGGAATATCTTACGCACTTTGGCTTTCCATTCGGCTTTTTCGGCAACGTTGTTGCGAGCGTACATGCGCACGATGAACAAGAAATTGACATCGTAGTACAAGAGCAACAACGAGTCGCGGTCGAATAGCCGGTTGTCGAAATGACTTTGCACAAAGGTCTTTTCCTCTCCGTTCTCTATGCGCGGATGGATATTGAGGTCGTGTCCCTCGGCATCCGTTCCCCGGTTGTATCGTCTCTGCTCGTCCACGTCTGCCGACAGGAAGAAGTTCGGGATGATGTCGTAGCCCTCTGTGGCACTATCGGGGCGCAAGCGTACACGGCGGAACTCTTCAGGCGTTTCGCTGTACGAGCGTCTGCCCTCGGCGGTGTCCTTCCACATGTCGATGTTCCACTGAATGACATTGCGGGCATAGGTGTATTGCTTGGCAATAGACGATTTGCCGAGGTTGGTGGACATCTTGTAGTATTTGCTATCACCAATGTAATATACCTCGCGTTTCTCCGTCTCGGACGAGGTAAGGGCGAGGTCGGTGTAAAGATGATCCACCCGTTTCTCATCGTCCTGCTCTGCTAGTCCTTTGGGTATATCCTTGTGCGGCGTGCCGATGAGTTCATCAATCATCGCCTCGAAGATGATGTTGTATTTCTTGGCAAGCAGATACTCCTTGTTGTCGGTATTGACTGCCAACTGATAGTTGCTGTCGAAGAAAGCATAGCACAAGTCCCAAAGGAGCAGTGTCTTGTCGGAGAAATACTTATAGCGTATCTCACGCAAGCGTGTCCGTCCGTACCCACGGCGGTATATCTCGAACTGCGCTTTGGTCAGCAACTCATATTGCAGGCTGATGGGCGTGCGGAAACCGTATTCCTCATTGATATAGTTGAGGATAGAGAAGAATATGATAAACAGCTCCTCATCGAAATTGATTTGCCGTTTCCTATTGACCGGGTTGAGGTACAGCGGCACATTGTCCTGCAAGTGTGCCGGTGTGCTGCTGATGGTGCGCGTCCAATTGATTTTGTTGAAACCGGAGTGGATGTTCTTCACTACATAGAGGAAGAAATCTTGGTTCTCGTTGTTGAATTGGATGAGCGAGAGGATTATATCAAGGTAGGTGTTTGCCTTGTGGCGCGAGCCTGTTCCCGATTGGGGCAAGCGGCGGTAGTAGATAGCCTGCGACTTGCTGTTTTGCTGATGATAGACGGCTATCGTGCGGTATATCCATACGGCAAACTCATAGAGGAACTTGCGGTACTCTGGCGTGAGGTTCTTCTCCTGCCCTTTGGGCGTGATGACCTTGGCTGGGTCAAGCGTCACGCCGTTGCCGATGACAAGTTGGTCTTGCTCATTGAGCAGCACCTTGGGCAGAATAAACACACAATCATGGATATGTGGCTCATAGTAATAGCCGACATAGCTGACGCTGACCATCTTGTCAACATCCTGCAACTCGCTGATACCGCGAAGTACATCTTTGACGGTATCGGCTTCGTACTGATGTTCCTCGAAGATGATATACATCGTTTACTCCTGCTTGGTGTTATCGTTCCACTTCATCACGTTCTCGATGAACTGCTTTACGATGTCCGGCACTACTTTGCCGTTCTCATCGAAAAACTCCGTAAAGTTGAGTTTGCCTGTCTTCGTTTGTCCGTCCTCGTCATAGGTGAACTTGAACAAGTCCGTTTCCACATCGTCCATGGCGTAGGTCTTGAAGATGTCGTTCCAGAGATAGAAACATACTTTGGCAACAAATCTATCGTACTTGATTTCTCCGGCAGCGTCTGCCTTGGCGAAGAAATAGCCCAGTTGTTTGTCGGCGGAGTTGGTCATCTTGTTGATGATACGATTGATTTGTTTGAGGAACAGCCACCAGTCGGTGCCGCCCTCGATATGCCACTCAAACGGCTTGCCCGTTTCCTTGTCAGTCGGCTTGGCTATCTTGATATATCGCCACTCCCAACGGCGTTTGAAGGCACTATCAATCGGGAACAGCGATTGATCAGAAGTGTTCATCGTTGCCCAGATATAGAGGTTTGCCGGTAAGCAAAGCTCCTCGCCTTTGTAGATAGCAGAATCTTCCGGAGCGGCACAGCCGTTTTTCTTAAACATACTATGGATATATGAGCCGAGGTCGGTGTCCGGCTTGATGGGATATTCCGAGATATTGTTCTTGCGGTCGAGCAATTGGAACAAATCACCGAAGATTTGAGCGCAGTTTCCGCGATTGATTTCCTCAATCACGAGAAACACAGGTTGGTCGGTCTGCCATGCACGAATATATGCTTTAGTGAAAGCTTGCGGAATGAAAGAATAGATAATCTTTTCATCGTTCCCGGTTTCCTTGTACGATGTTTCATAAACGCTCATTCCAGAACGAACTTGCGTGTCATAGGTCGTGCCGGACTTGTATGCGTCAGCAACAAGAACTGGAATGGTATGAGCGTTATTCTCTTGCATCTTGACAATGCTATCGTGGTAGTCAAAGCCGAACTTGGTGCAAGCGCGTGTGATGTTGCTGTCGGCAGACAAGTAGTCTTTGAACTTATCGACAAGGCTGTCATAATCAAGAATCGTTTGCTTGGAGGCAGCCGGTCTCATTGAGGGTTTGTAGCTACCCACGAAAGTTGAATAGTCGCTATCGGGGTGGAAAGTAGTACGGAACACGTTTCCTTCCGGAAGGTCTTTAGTGTAACCCTTCACTGTGTGGCTCTTACCCGTACCCGGCGCACCGAAATATATGACTTGGTTAGGCTCCTTGAGAGGAGCGGAAGTGTTGATGTCGTTGAACGAATCAAAGTATTCTTTCTTTGTCATATTGTATTTTGTTTTAATAATTTCTTTGTAGTTAGGCAATAGATATGCATAAAAAATTTCATTGTCTCTATCATAATCTACTCTCAAAACCTCGGAATAATTATTGATAGCATTAGCAAGTATTTCATTTAAGACAAAAGGCTCATCTGAATTTATAACATTACTAATTATATTCCTTAGATTATGCTCATCAGGATTTATTTCAAGCTGTTTAACAATGGACTCAACAAGTCTATTGTCATTCGTCACCTTGAAGCGAGTATAAGGATTGATGACAATGAGCCTTTTTATCCAACCATAGAGATAACGTTCAGCCTCCTCAATAGTAATGTCTCTATTAAATCGAGGATAGTAATACTCTCCATCAATATAATAGAGACCCCATTGTTCCGGGGCTTGATGCTCATTTTGGAACCACTTAGGTCCCATGTAATCACGAAAGGCTTCTTCGCTCATTTTGTGCTTTGGTAATCGTTGCACATAGCGACAAACCATTTCTGGCGTGGCATTAGACACGCGACAAATGATGTTAGAGCCTTTCTTTTCAGACTTAAATTCTGCCATATACTCCAGTATTAAAAATTTCTTTAACCACTGCCATCATTACGTCAACCACAATTGAATTTCCAGCTTGACGTAATGTCTGCATAGAAGATACTGCTATCTTAAAACTATCAGGATAACCCATCAAACGCAAAGCCTCCCTATCAGATAACTGTCTTAAAACAAGCGGACTCTTTTTGACAGTAATATAATTATCAACTCCTGCACGATGATGTTGTGTCATCATTTTCATTAGCGTCCTTGCAATGGGCAAATCAGTCTCTTGTGATGTGTGGTAGTTTGCTGTGCCTCCTGCTAATACATACTTCTGAACTGCGGGCGTTAATGTGAATTTTTTATCAGGTTTGCCAGGCACTCGTTCTATAATTAATTCGCCAGTTTTTTTGCTGTAGGTAAAGTGACCATAAGCACAATTATCTTCCAAGAAGTCTTGCATGGTATATCGCAATTCCACTGGCTTGGGGTATTGAAAATCAGCACAACGAATATCGTCCCTTATTCCGACTACGAAAACGCGTCTACGACTTTGAGGTATTCCATAGTCAGAAGCATTGAGAATTTGTGGTTCGGCAATTCGATAATTCAAGCTATGGAATACCCCTTTCATGACTTCCCATGTGTGCCCATCGTCATGAGTTAACAAACCTCTAACATTTTCGTATATAAAAACGCGAGGTTGAGTTTCTTGAACAATCCTTGCAAACTCATAAAACAAAGTGCCTCTCGTGTCGTCCAATCCATATTTAGCTCCGACAGCAGAAAATGCCTGACATGGGCTGCCACCAACTAATAAATCAATTTCTCCTGATTGGCGGTAATCTCGACCATCAAAAAAGCGCACGTCCAAATGGAAATCGGACTCACTGACTCTATAGTTTGCCAAATATGCCTCTTTAACAAAGTTGTGCCCTTTCCCGTGTTTCTTGTATAACTCTTCTACAAATTTTCTTTTCTCATTCTTATTTGCGAGATTTCTAACCGTTTCTCTTATCCCCTCTGCAAGAGAGTTTTCTTTAGCACTTAATTGAGCCAATCTTTTGACATCATTTTCCAATGATAGTTGCTTCTTACTGCGAAGTTTCGTCAGCCTCTTGTAATCGAGAAGGTCATCACCCTCTAATAGATTTATCTCTACATCACCATTATCACAAGCGAACACTATTTCATGCTCGATGCCTAATCTCAATAGAGTTTGTTCTATAGAGCCGATGCCTGAAAATATAGTAGCTAATCTAATCATTAAAAATTCCAGTTTTAATCAACTGATTCACAATTTTCATCAACACATCAACAACAATGGAATTACCACTTTGCCTCCACATTATTGTATCACCATGAGGCATTACAAAAGTATCAGGAAATCCCATTAGCCGTAGACATTCTCTGGGGGTATACTGCCTTATGACACCTCTCTGATTATTCCAAATGCCAACAAAAGCCCTATCGAGTATTTCTTGATTGTGGCGAACTGGGTCTAACGGCTCAAAAATAAAATCACCATTCCAATTAAACTGCTGATTGGCTTTTTGGCACTTTTGGATAGTTCGTCCGACTTGAGCTCTTGTAGGGCTTGATGTAACAAATTCGAAGCCTTTCTGACCGAGATAGTATTTTGCCGGTACTACCTCGTCTAAAAAATCACGATTGGTTTTTGTAAGTTTTTCAGGTGCAGGGAATGAAAAGTCTTCAGTTAATGCAAAGTCGTTCCTAATTCCGACCAAGAAGATCCGTTCTCTTTGCTGTGGGATGCCATAATCGCAGGCATTTAAGAGTGGTGATTCTTGCCCATTCTTATCTTTATTAAGATATATGTTGTATTCGAGTTCCTTAAAAGTATTTTTGATTACCCTCCATGTTTTTCCATTATCGTGGACAAGCATTCCACGGACATTCTCAAATATAAAACACTTAGGACGCACCTCTGAAATGATTCGCGCGTAATCGTGAAAAAGTGTCCCACGAGTATCCGCAAATCCTCCTCGTTTCCCATTACTGGAGAACGATTGACAGGGGCTACCACCAACCATAAAATCCACTTGATTCGCATAATCAGTACCATCTAGGAAGTGAACATCAAGATGAAAGTCTTGCGGATTTATCTTATAGTTTGCGAGATAGGTATCTTTAACGTAATTATGTCCCTTGCTATGTTGCTCATATAAACTTTTTACATAATCATTCTTTTCTTGAATGGTTGGTAATTGAGCTATATATGCAGCTGTTGTCTCTATTATTTCTTGTTCCCTTTCCGTTAATTCTTGCAAACGGCGTTTTTCTTCCTCAGTTTTTCTATAACTTGCAATTTTACTTAATCTATCAAATTCTACCTGCAAATCGTTGTCAAGTAGTTTCAATTCTATCTCTCCATTATCACAAGCAAATACAATTCGGTGTTCAACTCCCAACCGTAAAAGTGCTTGTTCGATAGCGCCAATTCCGCTAAATAATGTTCCTAATCTAATCATTACGCCGCCTTTACATATTGGAGTGCAAGTTCATATATGTCAGCATTGCTCTGCTCACATACAATGAAACAATCGTTTATATACTTATTGAGCGTTGCTGCGTCTTCACCAGAGAAAGCACGCTCTCCATTTTCCTTAATGTAGTCGCCAAAATCGTCATCCGGATGAAAGCACATACCGATTGACAGCCCTTGCGGCTCAATCACATAACGCAAGAATTTCTCTACATCTTGCAAGTTCTCTATCTTAAATTGTTGTATCATAACAATAGTTTCTGTAAAAAAGGCAACGGCTATGCAGCGTCCAAAGGCAGACCAATGCCCATCACTGCATAGCTGTGTTGCCTAAAAGTTTCTTGGTAATTGCACATAATACTTGGTCTTTTATGGATTGTGCGGTGTGTCTTTAATTGAGGAATATCCAACTATTGGCAATGTCTCTTGCGCGGTCATTGTCCGGCTCTTCGCCATCGTCTCCTATCCTGATGAGGCTGTCAAGCGAATAAATGCCATCGTCCTCCGTTCCTTCGAGTTCATCAATCTCGGCTTGATAAGTCATGTCCTCATCAAGGTAAACATGTAAGATTGGTTTGTCGTACCCATCGGGGTACTGAAGATACTCCTCTACAGCGTCACAAATCTTCTGCTCTAACGCCTGAATGTCTTGAATACTTGCCATAATTTTGGTCTTTTATGGATGAATAATAAAGTAACTCGCTTTTCTATTGTATAGAAAAAGCGTGCAAAGATACTAAAAATTAAGCGCATATGCAAATTTTTAGCCTATAAAAGTTTAATTTTGTAAACTTTTTCGCGTGGGAATGACAAAATCCAAAGATTTTGGGAATGAAAAGTGCAAAATTAAAGCAGAGTGCCGTTTCTATGAAACTCCGCTAAATAAGATGGTGGATGTGGTCTGTTGTGGGAACTTGGCGCAGCCGATGTAGAGAGTATCGAAAGCGTCTGTGCCATCGGTGCGGTGCTGCAAGAGGTCTTCCTCCGTTTCCGCCAGTTTCTCCCCTCCCTTGTCTTTGCGGAAGCCGTTCCTGCCACGAGAAACGCCTGCCGTTTGGAGTGCCAGGATAAGATCTTCATTGTTCTGCCGGTTGATGAACGGCATGAGTTTGCGGCGACCAGCAAAGGCTTCGTTTATCTCCAGATACTTCTCGTGGTGTTTCATCGGGTTGCCGATATAGACATCTTGCACGCGCCAGCCGTGTCGCTCAAACTCGTGGATAACCACCCAACGAAAATCCTGCTCATTGACGGCATAGTTAGAGCCGAGCGCGGTGGTGTCGTAGTAGAAAACGACCGTCTTGTTTTGATGGGTCTCGTAATAGGCACAAAAGTCGGCAACGAGCGCAGGGATTTTCCGCTCGAACTTGGTATAAAAGGACTTGACTACATTCAGCCGTTTCCCCACAGGCTGACCGGCAACAATCCAGTTGATGTTGGCGTTGTAGTCCATACCGATGTAGAGCGGCATATCCGGGATAACATCGCTGTCTTGTTGGACGGTAGTGGGCAGAGCGAGCAGTTCGCCAGTGGCGGCGAGTTCTGCCCACATAGCGTCCAAATACTCAAAGTTCGAGGCATCGTAATAGTGCGCTTCCCTCATTGAGGAATAAAAGCCGTCTTTGGCAATGCCTATGCGTTGGCAAAGGATAGAGGTTTGGAAAGTGAGAGGAGTGAGGTCGCGCTTCATCTGCTTGATATAGGTCTCGCCAAGCAGTTGCAGATTTTCAATAGAGGAATACTCTTTGTAATAGACAGCGACCGAGCGCATCTGATTGAGCTGCTTATCAAGGTGGCGCAAGTGTTTGCGCAAGTACTCCGGCGGTGTCTTGCCGTTGGCGCGGTCGGACTTGATACGCTGCTTGACGCGCCAAATCTCACAAACGGTTGCCTCAATGGTGGCTATGAGTTCCTTATCCATTTTGTCCTCGTAGTGCAAAAACCAAGAGCCTTTCTTGGTCTGCGGCATATCCGACAAAATGAGGATGGAATGATTGAAGGAGTGCTTGCCAAAGTATGACTTTATGCCACCATTGGCAGGGAGCGTTTCATCTTTCAGCCGCTCGTAGTCGATGAACTTGGCTTCATCGATAAGGAGCCAAGAGAGCGTGAGCGAGTTGGACGAGCCGGGGCGGTCTTGGGAAATGATGATAGCGCGAGAGCCGTTGTAGAACGAGATGACATGCTCATAGTCGGTAGGTTCGATAATGGCGGACTGAAAGCCCTTCGGCGGCTTTCTGCCAACGACATAGTGAACGCCATTGAGAAAGCCCCACCGTTTCCACGCTGCAAGCAGTCCGGGGATTGTGTTGGTCAGTCCGTGCTTGAACGTGGGAACGACAATGCCGCCTGTGCTGCCGGGCATACGCTGCATATTGCGCAGGACAAACGGAGAAGCGATGCTGTCCGTTTTACCTGTACGGCGGCCGGCAACGATAACGGTGGTATTAGCACCGATGAGTTGCGTGCGGCGTTGAGGATTGTTGAAATAGACTTGGGGCATAAAAAAACAAGTGCTTTACTTTTGTCGCAAAGGTAAAGCACTTGTTTGTAAATGGAAAAGACGATTATTTTTCGGGGTGTTTGCAGTAAAGAATTTGACCCAATTCGCCTGCAAAAATACGTTCATAGGATATTTGATTTATGTCATTTCTATTTGCAGAATTATCTTTAACCAAAAACGCCTCGTTTGTTAATTCTGTAGATAATTTAGATTTTAGCCAAATGATAAAACAAATTTCTCCTTTATAAGCAGTATGATGATTTGCTATGGTTAATGTTTTAAGATTTATACCTCTTAAAGTTAACGAAACAGAACCGTTATGATAACTGCTATATAATTGACACTTTAATAGTTCGTTACAATCACTAAATGTAGGTAATAAATTATCATTATCTTTTGGATATGTACTTGGATATATTTTATTTCCTCCAACTGCCCATAAGTTTCCACTTGGTAGACCTAAATCTATCCACTCTATTTCTTCATCATTTATTATTTCAGGTTCTGGTGACATATATTTTACTCCATCTTCAAACCCTTTTTTATAGGCTTCTTCTATAATTTGTTTGAAGTCATCTTGTGCTTTTTTTAAGAGTTCTTCTTTCATAATTTGAAAAGTTTTCGCAAAGTTACTTCTTTTTCTTCAATCAGCCAAATTATCTTCATCATTGGTGGGGAAATAGGTTGCTTCTTCGAGGTCGGCTTCTTCGTACTCGATATCTTCGATGTCGATAGTTTCAGCGCGGTACTTGGCGAGTAATGCGTCAATCTTTTGTTGCAGGTTCGGTATTGCTTTCATGCCCAAAACAGAGGGGTCTGATGTGGCAGTGAAGGGCTGAACGACAATCATATCATACGGCAGAGCCTGCTCGTCTTCCAAATCAACACGGTTGAATTTGGCATAAGAAGCAGCGGCGCGTTCCATGGTCTTGGTGTCCTTGCGAGCCTTTGCCATACGGTAGGTTTCAAGCAACATCTCGTTGGCTCGATAGCGGTGGAAATCACGGCTTGCACTTGACAAGAGCGGCAAAAGCATCTTTACTATGGCGAGGTCGGCGTATGCTTGCGAGGTGGAGATGCCGAAGCGGTCTTTGACCTGCATGATAAACTGCCGGTCTTTGCTATCAGGATTAGCAACAAACCAAGAGTACATCTCGCGCAGTCGCAAGAGATGTGCTACTTGGTCGGGGCTGTACTGCGTCAGCAGTTGCGTTTCAGCGGTGAACAGGTCGCGTTGGGCAATATCGCGGATTGAGGGCTTACTCATCGTCTTCCATATCGAGGAGGTTCTGTCGGGCGTTTTCGAGTGCCAAGGGCGAGCCTACTTTGGCGAGGTTCATCTCCTGCTGATGGAGTGCCACCTTTGAGAGGGCTTTGCCTTTGCGGTAAGCACGAGAAGCAGGAGAGGATTGGCACTGTATGTCTTCTCGAAGTTGAGTGTCTTCAACTTCGAGAATAAGGGCGATGTCACGGATTGGCATATAGATAGAGGCAAGTCGCTCTATGGTTTCAAGTTGTTCGTCTGTGTAGGTCATATCTTTTTGAATTAAGGACTTTCGGTCTGTGACCGATGTCGGATTAAATACGACTCAATGAACGAAGAAAGTCTGTCATTGTTCAGGCGGTTCCGTTTCCCATTCATCGGGGTTGTAGCGAAGGTCTGTGAATTTGTCAATGGCGATTTCAAAGAAAGCGCAGGTGCATCCGCTGAAGAAATAGCGGTCTATCTCGTGGAAGTTGATGCGTGGGTCAAGGTAGATAAAACGCTCTTTGAGGCGCGTTTCTTCGAGGATAAGCACCGACATAAACTGTCTGAAAAGTTCCTGCATCAGGTCAAGGGCGCGCTGGCGTGCCGCTTGGTCGTCAACAGGTGTGCGCACAGCGAGAAACACCGTCTTAACACGGCGCGTCCGGGGCGTGTTATTGAGAGCGGTGAAGCCTTGTGAGAGGTCGCTGACGCAAACAAAGGCAGTCGTTGACTGCATTGTTTGCAAGGCTTCTTCAAAGCCGTCAAGACCACTCACACGACAAAAACGGAAGTCGTTTTGTCGTGCAAGGCGGTTGCGCTCGGTGAGGTCGCTGAAAAATTCTGTGGTGTTCCAATTACTGTCGTTCATAATGTAGATGTTAGACTATTTTTTGGACTCTCTTTCGAGGTCTTGATATTCACGAGCCATGGCATTGAGTTCGGTCAGTGCCCGGAGTGTGTCGGTGTTGAGGACTTCCGTTTCTTTGGTTACATCGCCTTTGGTGAGGGCACGGATTTGGTTGTCCATTGCCGTTTGCAGGCGTTGCTCTGTCGTTTGCATGGGTGTCAGCAGGTTGTCGCCTTGTGTCGGCTCGGTGCTGAAGAGATAAGAGAAACGGCGTTGGTAGTAGGCTTTGAGTGAGGCAAACCAATAGAAGATGCTAACCGACTCTTCTTTGGAGAGTGTGAGCGTTGTGGCGTGGTAGAGTTGACGAGCGATGTCGGTGAGCAAGTCGGCGTTCTGCGTATGCAGATAGCCGGTGTAGAGATTATCACAATAGAGATAATCACGGAAAGGCACACCGGCGAGGTCGGCAGCAGGGGCTTTATATTTGCCGTCGTCGGAAGTGGCTTGCGACGATGAACGGGTTGCGTCCGTTGAGGTCGCCGCACTTCCTCCTCTTAAATCAAAAACTTTCGCGAAAGTTTTTGATTTAGTTCCTACTGTAGTTAAGCGAAGCGGCACAAGAGGCAACTCATCGAGCCAAGCGAGATGAGGCAGTTGCTCGGCTATCTGTTGAGCGGTGATGAGATGAGGGTTGTTTTGGTACTGTACGAGATAGCCGGTGTCGGTTCGTTCAAGGACTTTCAGTCCGCCGAAACGACAAAAGCAAAAGGTCTTCACTTCGTCTGAAGTGTAGTTTTGCGAGTAGAGGAAATAAACATATCGCAACTGCGATTGTGTGAGTTCCTGCCAACAGGTCGGAAGTTGTACATTGATAGTGAGCATAAAAAAAGCAGTACCTTTGATTTGAAGCAAAGGTACTGCTTTATGCGAGTAGGGTAAAAGACAAATATATTATTCTTTAACTACAACTTCTTCTTTTTTATTTTCTTTCGTTTTCGCAAACAAATACTGCGTATTACCCTTTAATAAATAAACTCCTGCGATAGCTGATAATCCTAAGAAAAGTGTTGTTGGTTTCATGTTATCACCACCGTACCAAACATATGCATAGTCGGCGGATGTTACATAAGCAAGCCCTGTAAATTTATCAAGCCAAGTCCAATCTAATAATTCTGCTATTCCGAACCATCTTATAAATAAAGAAAATATAGCAAATAGTGGTAAGATAATAAAAATCAATCCTATCCAAGCTTCTGTTTTTTTTGCTTTAATAAGTTGCAATTCTTCTTTTGTCATAATAGTGAGTATTAAAAATTCGAATACAAAATTACAAAAATAATTTGATATCCCAAATTTTAGAAAAAATATCCTGAAGATTTTTTGTCGTTTTCAAAGTAATGTGGTTTATAGAGTTCGGCGGTGGGTGAGGTCTGCCACTCGGGGAAGGTTTCGGGGTGCTGACGGATATAGTCAACGAGTGCAATGAGTTGTTTATACGGCAGCGGCTTGCCGGTGAGGAGTTGCAACTCTATTGCTTGCAATGGTGCAACGAGTACAGCAAAATCGGGATTGCCAATATCATTGCGCAATCGCTCATAAACAGGGCGCGAAATGAACTTGTCTGCAAGTTCCGTTTCGATGAGGACTAACTGCGAGTGCGACTGCTGAAAGTAGTCAAAGGCGTGTCTTTGACGAAGGTCAGCAGGTATTGAAAACGGAGTTTGAAAGAGCGTTTGCAGGAAATAACGACCTTGTGCGGTGGTGCGCCACTCTTCTACCTGTAGAAGTTGGTGCAAGAGTTGTTCGAGGGCGGTGTCCCGATTATGCTCAAGCGAGGCAAGCAACCTATCGACACGATCACGCGAAGCGGGGGCGATAGTGTTGTTACTTACGATGCCGAAACCGTTGGGCGTGAGCACAAGGTCAAGTGACGGCACGGCACGAAGAAAGGCATCAGTGGCGATGAGTTTAAGCACGATGTCCGTGTCAGCGTGCGATGCGATGTTGTCGCCTACGAGCCGTGTCAGCCACATCTCTGACATAGAGAGTTCTACCTGCATCTTGTCATACAGGGTCGTTTCCCCTTGGACTGTTACGAGTGTGTTGGGGATAAATCGGCGGAGCGTTTCATCGTTTTGTATCAGCATGGTCTTCCGGATTTATTTGTTTGGCATCTTGATGTTGGTCGAGAGTGGTGAGCATGACGAAGGGCGTTTCAGGGTATGCGCTGAGCCACTTGTTTTGACGGATGATGATTTGGTGCGGGCGGAAAAGCATGTCGTGGTAGGGCTTCTGCAGTGCCTGCGCTATGGTGTAGAGTTCGCGTTTGTCGCTGCCGCTGTTGTTCGACTGCGCTTTGCCCGGCACACTGCCGACAAGGTTACTGTGTACGCGCATAGTGAAACAGACCATATTGACGGCTTCTTGAATGTCCGTTTCCCAATCGCCACCTTCCTTGTCGTTGTCTATCTTGTTGATGACCACATCGTGCTGTTCCTTGCCGTCCGGCGAAATATAGAAAGTGGAGAACCACACTTTGCCTGCATTTTCGGCTCCAGTGAGGAAATC
This sequence comes from Paludibacteraceae bacterium, assembly GCA_017527495.1. Taxonomy (GTDB): domain Bacteria; phylum Bacteroidota; class Bacteroidia; order Bacteroidales; family Paludibacteraceae; genus RGIG6639. The sequence goes on along the minus strand of JAFXPY010000001.1, from coordinate 30,213 downwards.
AATGATACGCTGCTTTTCCTTGTTGGCACGGTCTTGCATTTTGGTGCGGTCGGTGATACCTTCGGCTCGGAAGATAGTTTCCCAATACTTCGAGGCTATCTCTATCTGATATTTGATGGGTGCGGAGTTGCGCAGTTTCGCTTCTTTGGCAATGGCAATAAGACGCTTGATGTCATACCACTTGCTTTTGAAAAGAGCGGCATAATAAGGGATTGGATAATAACAATAGTCGGGGGTTGGTATGCGTGTGAGGATAGCAAACTTGCGGTCTTTGGTGTGCTGTTTGAGGCGGTCTTGCAGATCAACCCACGGCGAAACGGTGTTGAGCAGTGGAATACGCTCGACAGTGTCGGGCAGGTTGTAGTTGCGCCAATCGGCGAAGAGTACCGCAGGGACTGAGCCGCGTTTGTCGGCAGGTGCGAAACGACAGTTGCAGGCTTCTTTGCGGACAAGGCGCACTACTTTGCTGCCGTCTTTATTGAAGATAATGACGGTTACAGCAAAGGCAAAATACTTGAGGTCTTGACATACGCCGAGGAAATAAGTGGCGAGGTCGTTATTCATAAAGAACTCGTCAATGTCGTCTTTGACCTGCGGTGTGCATTGGTCGGCATTATAACGCAGTCCGGCACCGTAGCAGACTTCGGCATTAAACTGCTGACAGGTGGCGAGCGTTTCATCATCTTCGATTTTGGAGATGATGTTGTAGGGCATGAGATTATCTGCTCCCCACGGTATGAATTTCATTCCGTTGGGCAGTGTGCGCACATCGAGGCGCGTGTCTTCCCGGAAAACGGTGCTGCTGTCCGGCACGAAAGCAACAGCCGTTTTTCCGTTCGGCAAGAGTTCTATTGAGGGTTGAAAACTAAAAAACTCCATATCTTTGCAAGTTTACAATGCAAAGATATGGAGTTATGTGAGGGGGAGAAAAGACGAAATAATTTGTTTTTTATTTATTTTTTTCTTAACTTTGCAGCGAATTTTGCACAAACAATGCAAATTAGTTAGGCATATATCTTCGGAACAAGTCGGCAAAACTTAAAATAGCTAAGATATGTGTCCCAGCTATCCGTGTCTTGAACACAGGTAACTGGGGGAGCTATCAAAGTTTGCCGACCTTGTTCCGTACCTCAGTTCCTTGTGTTCTTTTTTTAAAAAAAGAACAAGAATAACATAAAATTGCTTGTTTTTTTGAGCAAGCGATTTTCTTTTTGGAACTGAATATGAAAAAGAAAATTTCTGTAGCAGAGGTGGAACAATTGTCAAGAGCCACCCAGTATGATTTCCCGAAGTATACGACACAAATTATTAATCTTGTTAATAGTAATGCACAAGGAACTCGGCCTAATGTTGTTGGGCAAATGTCAGAACTTATCCAAGAGTTTAACGGCTCTACTTTGGAAGAGTGGATTGCTTGGTATAGCCAAAAGCAGCCGAACGCTATTATGGATGCAACAAACAAAATTTATGTTATGTTTCTAAAAATGCGTGAAGCGTTTGAGAAAATAGATAAAACACTCATTGAAAATTGGGTGAAAGATTTGGTTTATACTAAAACCTATTGTGGGCTTAAATTTCAAGAATGTATTATAGCCTATATTGCTAATTCTTTGCAAAAAACGTATCGGCTCGCTAACATTGAGGAGGAAGGAAAAGGAATAGATGGTTTTATTGGCGAAACTCCTATTCAAGTAAAATCCACAACTTACAAGTTGGAGGAACATTTGAGTGAAGTAATCACTGTACCTATCGTTTACTATGACAAAAAGAAGGATGGTATTGTTATTGAGTATAACCCTAAAGACTTTCAAAAATAATGGATTCTTTTCAATTAATCATTGACCCTGACAAATTTCGCTCTACAAATTCAATGTGGAACGAATTAATGCTTAATGACCCATGGTCAGTGGGGTATGTATCTACACTTATAGAATTGCAGGATTGGAAATGTAAAGAAGAATGGGAGAATTTTTATTATAAAAGCGGTCAAAAAAGGCGTACTTTGTTAGGGGCGAATGTTGCACTTTTGGATGATTATACATTAATAAGAAATCATAAAAGCGATATTTATAGATTAAGTTGGGAATTGAAAAATATCAACTATCAGTATGGTCGAACTCCAAGTGATTTAATGATAAAAGCGCAAGACTTATATAGTCACATTAAGAACAATGGCTTTGGATTAAGTGTAGATGAGTGTTTTGAGTGTGTGCGTTATAGAACTATTTGCGAAACTTGGAACGGCATAATATTAAGAGAACGGAATACGATAGAAACATTACAACAAATTTTCCCGACATTGATAATATCTAAAACAGATGGTGAGATTGACCATAATTTTGCAGTTGATTACGAATTGTACAAAAGCAGCAATCTTATGTGTGGTATTCAAATAAAACCTAAAACATATCTGTCTAATACTCCTTATTTACAGCGAGCTAAATATGCAAATGCGAGGAAATATGCCGAATATAAAAACACTTTTGGCGTACCAGTATTTACAATAATATCAAGTACCAAAGGTGAAATTTACAATAGTGATATATTATCACAAATTAGAGCAATGTTGTAGGTTGATAGATAATGCTTTTTTCTGCAAACTCGCATAATATTTCTATCGAATTAGTTTTTTCTTCTATCTTGAGAGTATTAAGATTTTCAAATGAGATATCCGTTTCTTGATTAGTCATTACTGGACATTGAATATTATTATTAAAATATTTCACTTCTTTATTGGATTCTTTTCTTTCATGAATAAAATGCATGTGCATTTTCAACCGCTTTTGCAAAATTTGATTAGGTTGTGCCTGATAAAACCTTTTAATGTTAGCAGTTATTGCTTTTGATAGCTTTGTATCAATTTCGTATCCTATACTATTCCTTTGTAATATTATTGCCGCCAAAGTTGTCGTACCTAAACCCAAAAATGGGTCTAAAACCACATCACCCTTTTGAGAATACATATTTATTAGACGATATGGAATTTCAAAAGGATAAGAGGCGTTTCTTTCTCTTGTTTCTGAATCTCCGATGAGTTGCTTTGTTCCTTTTACCTCCCATAAGTCAGAAAACCAAACATTACGCTCTTCCCAAAAAAAAGAGCTACTGCGACGTATCTTTTTATCTTCTTCTTTTGTGTAAACTCTTTTACCACCCTTTCTAAAAATTAGTATCCACTCATGCTCAAGTGTTACATAAGCACCATTTGGAAGCATACCACTCCCCATAAACTTATTTGGTGAATTAGTTTGCTTTCTCCATAACACATTTGGCAAATTGACAAATCCAATTTTCTTGCATGCACTAACTATGCGTGAGCTATTATTATAAAGTTCAAAACTTCCATTAATTGAACGTGTTGCGTCACCGATATTTATACATAGAAAACTTCCGTATTCTAACACTCGAAAACACTCTTCCCAAACTTTATCTAATTCACTATGCATTAGTTCAAAGGCTTTTTGCGGATTGGTTTTTAATTGTTCTTTTATCTGTGAATTTTGGTTCCCCATGACATCATCCCACATTTCTATCATAGGATATGGTGGAGAAGTTACTACTAAATTCACTGAATTATCAGTGACATTTGACATGTTTTGTGCAGCTGAAAGTATAATTTTATGTATAGTATTCATAATAGTTGCAAAATTACAAAAAATATCTCGTTTTCCAAAATTTGTACTACAAAAAAACTTCCATTTCGTTGATTTGGATGATGCAGACATCACGGACTTGGCGGATCTGTCCGGACGCGAGGAGTTTGATTGTGCGAGTGCCTGCACGGAAATTGTAGCGCAGCGAAATACAATTTTCATAGTGCTGCACTTCACCTTTCGAGGTTACAAGCGAAATGTCCACCGGCTCGGGGTGGTCCAACATTTCGCGCATTGTGTTGATGTGAACGGCTTGCATGATTATGAGTTGATTTGGGCGTTGTAGAGTTGAACTGCGTTCCATTATTTGTGGCACTCGGCAAAACGAACAAGTTAGTTTTGCACTCGTTGCTGAAATAATTCTGACAAGGGGACTGCGTGGTTTTTGATGAGGTCTTGGATCTCTGTGTGCAAGACTTCAAAAACTTTCGGTTCGGTGGTTACTATCGAAGATTCGTGGCGATTACCGCGTGTCAGGTTCTGACTTGTGATAATGGCAACATCAAGGCTTTCGCCTTTGATGAGGATTACTTTTGAGTGGTTGTCGGCGAGGTAAGTGTGTTTGATGACCTGTGCGAGGAAGGACCACAGACGGAGAGTCTTTTGCGTGGCTTTGAAATCAAGCAAGAGGTGGATAGTGTCCACATTGCCTGATTTCTCGATGAAGTAGAGGCGGCGCAAAAACTCTTCCGAAATAGAAAACGATGTTTGCCAAATAGTACTCTTGCCCACTTGCGAGAGTACCCATTCTATGATGTCTGCTACCTGCAGTGTGTTGGTGAGATAACACTGCGTCTGGTTCGGCTGCAGGGGTTGGAGATAGTCTGATATTTGTGTGCCGCGTTTCATTCTCTGCCATATTCATCGTAGGTTTGCCAATTTGCGTGATAGCGTTTGTCAAGGTCGATGAGTTCTTTGACAAAGGGATAAATATCACAGTCGCTGCAAGGTTTGTCAGATAGGGCAATCTTACGCACCTGCAAGTGGCATTCACGCATACGATGAAGCAGGTTCAAGTTCTCTGAATAGAGGGCTTGGATAGTGTCGGGCAAAGAGTCGTGGTCGGCGCGTTTCCCTTTTTTCCACTCGTCTGCAAGTGTCTTTGCAGGTTTACGAGTGGTGTCGAGGTGGTGCGTTTCAGCGATAACAGCGGCTTGCCGTTTCATCTCGGTTACCTGTTCGTGCGTGAGTTTCTGCAAGCGTATGGGCAAGTATTTACTGAGTTGGTACTCAATCATCTTCGTGTCCTTGCGAGCGATGATGTTTTGGTACATAAAACGGTTGCCGGTGAGTTTCAGAACGAGCATTGCACCCTCTTCGAGAGAGCGCGTTTCCGTAGGGGCATTGAGCCAAGTTTGTATCGTTTCTGTGAGTTTAGTATCCATTGGAAAGGTGGTTCGTTTTTGTTAATAACAGACCATTGGCGGCGTTATGGCAAAGTAAATGAATTTCCTTTGCTCATTTAACTTGCACAATGGTTATTGATGCCGATGAAATAGACCGATGTTTTGCCGAGCGTGTCGAGGAGTTGCTTCATCGCTTTGATTGTCGAGCCGGTCGTCACGAAGTCATCAAAGACGATGATATTCTGCTCTTTGGGTATGTTGTTGGCAGTGAATACGGCATTGACGCGCTCACGAGTGCGAGCCGTGGCACAGTCATCATAGAAAGGTATGCCGAGCCGTGTGCCTATTTCTTGGGCGATGAGTGATGCAAAGTTGTGGGTGAGGTGTCGGCGTTTGGGTGTCGCCACGATTGCCCAAGTGCCGTTTCTGAGATTATCGCCGATGGTGTCTGTGATGAGTTCGACCATATTGGTGGCAAAGAAAGGTATCATGTTGTCGTCGGCTTTGATGTCAATCAGTGTGCGCCCTTTAACCGATTTGTTCCACACGGAGATAAAGTAAAAACCTGCGCGGTGCAAGATTTTCACCTGTTTAGTGAAATCACACCGTGCAAGTTTCTCCTTTTCCCATGCCTTGCGCTTGTCCGTTTCCGCGAAGAGGTCTTTTTCCTTGTGCGCGGGCGTGTCTTGTTTCAAGATGTCAAGGTCGATGAGGCTCATGAGTTGGTGTTAGTGTCGTTGATAGTTACATCGTCTTCGAGTTCGATTTTTCCGGTGTAGAACGGTGCCGGTACGACATCCGATGCTTCGGCATTGATAGTGGTTGACGCTGTTCCCGTTGCTCCCTGACCAAGGTCTTGTGCTACGGTGGATTTCGTTTCCCAACGGTCGGAGCCGATAACACGATACTTGCCTTTCATATCTTCAACGAGGAACACATTGTCCGTGTTGTTGATATAAGCGGCTGCTGCGCTGGCTTCTTCGCCGACTCCCGGATGTACGGCAGTGAGTTTGTTGAGTTGCGTTTGCGAGGGCAGTTCCCCTTGGGCTTCCGATGTTACCTGACACTTGTCGGGCAACACATCGATATGATGCCACTTGTGGTCTGCTTTGAGTACGAAACTGCCTTCATAGACAGCCGCTGTGGGTCTTCCGGCTTCATCGGTCGGCAAAGTCGGCCACTTCGCTATCGCTGACTTTGCGATGTAATAGATACGCCTTTTGATGCCCGGGTACTCGGGAGTACCCTGACACCATGAGAGCGAGCGTTGAAAGGTTGATGAACAATTTTCCATATACTTGTACTTTTAGAGGGTTCGTTTTATCCGTTGTTTTCGCCTTCGGTTACTGGGTCGGCTGTTGTTTCGCTGGTGTTTTGAGTGGGGGCTGCTTGTGTGGTGGGGGCTGATTTCAGTTCGACAACTTTGAGGCGTGACTTGTCAAGGCTCTCGAACTGTACGCCGAAGAACATAGTGGCGACATAAGTGAGTACGAATGGAGCAAAACGCTCTACTTCGATACTTTCCACATCAGACATATTGTCGTAACCATAAAGCATATTGCTTTTTGGTGCGATGTGGATAAACTTACTGTCTGCTTTGTTGGCGAGCGGAACGAGTTTCAAGCGACCTTGCGAGCCTTCGACAGTGTCTTGCAGATACTGCGTGTTGTAGATAAGTCCACCATGGGTCTTCTGATAGGCTTCGGAGTACTTATCGTAGAAGTCCTGCGAGCAGTACATAAGCAGTTGCTGCGAGCGCAAATGCGGATCAAGATGAAACAAGATGTCCTTGGCGATGTCAACAGCGTTTTCGGTGGTGATGTCGTCAGTGAGTTTGACATAGTTGTTGTTGGCAGCAGAGAGGTTACCTGCTGTAATCTCGGTCTGCGTAATGGTGTCGAAACCATTGAAGAGTTCAGCGGTGGTGTCGCCGTTTTCGTTGCGCACTGCTGACCAAATGGACTCGTTCAAGTGGTGCGAGAGCGACTTGGCGATGAGAGCCAAGACTTGACGAGCGGTAGGCGTTGAAGCCTGTGCATTGCCTTTGGTGGCACCTGTGCCAAGCAAAGTGCGGATTGCACTGTTTGGCTCGAAATCTTTTACGACATTGCCGAAAAAGGTTTCAAGGGTGCGGAACGAGAGATTGAGGTCGGCATTTGACCTGCGGTCAACCTTATATGGTGCGAACTGTGCATCAAGTCCTATGGTGCCGACCGACTCTTTATATCGGATGCCGGGGCGACCGGTCATGTGTTGGAGTGTGTCGTTGCAACCTAAAAGAGGGAGCATGAGCAGTTCCTTGCGATACTTGTGAGCGGCTTCCTGCCACTCCTGCGGTGTGAATACTAATTTTCCGTATGGCATATCTGTAGAAATTATGTGGTTATCTTTACTGTTGGTTGTTGGCTTTTGCCTGTTTGGCTTTTGCTTCGGCTTCGGGCTTTATGGCAGGCTGTCGAAGAGTTCTTGTGCCTTTTTCAGGTTAGCAACAAACTCTGCTTCAGCAGAGAGGGCAGAGGACTGTGCCGGTTGGTTGATGACCTGTACGGTTTCGTCAGCCGGTTTGTCAGCGAGTTGCTTTTCAAGAGCCTTGATGCGGTCTTGTGCTGTCTTGTTGGCGGTCTGCTCTGCAGTGAGTTTGTCAGAGAGGTCTTTGATGTAGGCTTCGAGTGTGTCTGCCTGTTCTGCGGTGAGTTGCAGGTGGTCATCTTTCAAGGTGAACTCCTGCGCTTGCAAGGCGAGTGCCGTGGCAAGCAATGGTAATAGTTTAGTCATATCTGTATCTGTTAGTTGGTTGGTGTGCTGTGTTGGTTCTTGGGCTGTGGCTTCGCTGTCGGGTTGTGCGTTGGTTTCGGGTTTGCGTTGGAAGAAGTTGGAAAGCATCTCAACGAGTTTATGAAAGCCGGTAGGCGTTGGTGTGGCTTTGATTTCCATATTAGGCAATGGCAGTCCGTTGGCTTGCATAGAGGCTGCAAGGTCTTCGGTGAGTACCGGCACAGCGTCTTCGTGGTTGTCGGTCAGACAATCAACGAAGCCCCACTGCCATGCTTCATTGGCAGTGAGCCAACCGCCTGTCTTCATCAGTGCAAGCAGGTCAGCGACCGGCTTCTTGCACTTACGAGCATACATCTGCGCGACATTGAGATCCATTTTCTCAAGGTCGCTTTTCAGTTGCGTGAGTTGGTCTATCTGGTCTTGGAGTTGGTCGGCATTGAATGATGCCCATTGGAAGAACTCTGCCGAACATTTGTGAACGAGGTACATGGCACACTCATCAATGGTGATGCTATTTGCACCCATTGACGCAATAGTCGCCGCACTTGCGTTCATACCAACGAAATGTGCGGTAACATCGCCATGCTCACGGAAGGCGGCAGCGATAGAAAGCGCGGTAGCGAGTGAGCCGCCGAGTGAGTCAATGAGGACTGTTACAGGGCGGTCTTTGTATTTGGTGAGGGTACGCGAAACGAGGTCAGAGTCAAAATCGGCTCCGCCAACATAACCGCGCAAATAAAGGTCGTACTTCATAGTTGTAAGTGATTACAACGCAAAAGTACGACCTTATATAAGGGGAGTAAAAGACTGCTTTTTCAATAAAATTGCGAAAAAAGTAAGAATTATTTGGATAATTAGAAAAAAAGTTGTACTTTTGCACTCGATATGACCTCCCACGCTTCTCATTGGAACAGCGCACCCGGGGAGGTCTTCGAGTATCTATACCCCATCTTCTTATAACTTAAGATGTTATGAAATATCAAAAGCACCCTATTTCTATTGCCGAGCAAATAGCAAAGTTAGAGGCAAGAGGTTTGAATTTCGATGACAAGCAACTTGCTGCCAAATATCTTGGAAATATAAGTTATTATCGCTTACGTGCTTATACATATCCTTATCAGAACAATGTTGACCCTGATTCTGACCACCACTTCATGCGTGATGATATTACGTTTCAGGATATTATAGACTTGTATGTGTTTGACCGCCGATTGCGCTCACTTATATTTAATGAGTTGGAAAAAGTTGAAGTAGCAGTGCGCACCAAACTATCGCAGATTTATAGTGAAAGTACAGGTGATAGTCATTGGTATGAAGATAAATCTTTATATGATAGTGCCGCATTTGCAATTCAAATGGATGGAGATACTTTATTTGACGATATATCCGATGACATTGTTGGCGATGTAGATAGAAGCAATGAAGATTTCATCAAGCACTATTACAACAAATACAATGAGCCTGATATGCCACCATCATGGATGACGATGGAGGTTATCTCTTTTGGCACATTGAGCCGTTTATATAAGTTGCTTAAAACAAGTAATGAGAAGAAAGCCATTGCAAACGCTTTCGGAATCGCAAATGTTGAATTGTTCGCAAACTGGCTTCATGCTTTCTCTGGTTTAAGAAACTGCTGCGCTCATCATAGTCGTATTTGGAATAGGCGTTTTATGGTTCACATAAAAATGCCGTACAACACAACATATTCCTTTATGTCAAAGGCTGATGCTGTGGATATTAAGCAAAACAAACTTTTTGCTTTGTTGACGGCACTGAAATATATCGTTGATATTATTAGTCCTGACAACAATTTCAAAAACAATCTTTTACATTTGCTTGCTGATAATCATCGCCTGCTATCTCTCAAAGAGATGGGATTTCCTGACAATTGGAAACGATTACCTGTTTGGCAAAAATAAATAAAAACGCTCTCGCTTGGGAGCGTTTTTTTATATTATCATTTTGCAAGGTTTGAGGGCTATTGGGGCTGTCTGCGTAACCTCGTAAGAGATTACAGCAGACTCACCTGAAGGTGTGCCGGTCTGCCGTGTGCGTGCAACAGCAAGATGAGGTCGTTCCGGTTGACCGAGCAGAAAGGTGTTGCCGTTGACATCTTCGATGACAAAGGCAAGGGGGCGGTGTCTTGGGAGTTCGGAGGTTGAACGGAAAGAAAGCGTAACGGATTGAGCAATACCATTGCTCTCGTTGCTTTCGTCAACTTCGCAAGTTGCATCAGCAATAATGCAAATGGGAGTGGGTTTTACAAACAAGTTAATATCTATACCGGCAACTGCATTGTAAACACTGTTGGCTGGTATATGGTCGGCGAATATGTAGCCGACTGATTTTATTCCGGGATATGAAACAGAGGACATAATGCAGAGATTGTGGTTAAATCTTATCACTTCTAACGGATTACTGATTTCGGTTGGACTTTTCAGAATTTTTTTTGCGAGATTTTTGCATATAATAGACGCTGCGCTGTCGTTGGTAGATTTTGGCAAGTGCGTTCCAATTAGTTTCACTGCACTCTATGCCGTTCGATTCCATAAAGGCATAGATAGCGTTGTCTTGTCTTGACAAGGCGTTGCGAAAGGTGTGCAGGTTTTCCCACAGTTCAATGCAGAAACGATTGCGGATAGTGTCTGCAAGTTTCTGCCGTCCGTGTCTGCCAAGATAGTTAAAGGTGTTCGGGTCTTTATCACGATATTGAGGTATCACGATAGCGATGTTAGGTTCATCATCTTCAGCAATGGCGTTGTGCGGTGGTTTCTGAAGAAAGTTATGCAAGATAAGGCTCTCTTGTGAGCCACGCGGAATAACAACCGGTTCAAGCGGTTTGTAGATAGCGTGCGAGATAGTGTCCTCCTCACGATGTTCTATTTGTCGGCACTCAAAGGCATACCACTGCGCAAGATAAGCCGGTAAAGTAAGATATAAACAAATGCGGTCGGTCATAGTGTTTTTCAATTATAGTGCAAAAATAATGAATAAATACCCAACTGCCAAATACATAGTGCTTTAATACAAAATTTGGACAAAAAAAATAACATCGAGTGTCTGCAAGACCCCGATGTTAGCGGTGAGTGTCCCTCTGACCTCACCGCTGATGTGCGATGAGGTCTTTGGGTGGTGGTTACTGCTTGATGATGTTTTGCAATTCTTCTTCCATACGCTTTTCCCACTCGGTTTTGTCAAGGGTGTAAGTCCGTATTTCTGAAGCGACAAAATAGGGGTTTATACTGCTTATTGCGTTGTAAAAATCATCTACGGCTTTTTGGTATCGGTTTTTGTAGTCCTCAAAATGTTTTAATGCGTCTTCGTATCGGTGCAAGCGTTCTAAATTATTGTTTATCAACTTTTGCAAGTCCTTGCAAGCGTCATCGGCTTTTATGCGTTCATCATCGGTAATTATGCCGTTGCTGTGCCTTGTTTGTTTGTAAAAAGTAAAGCCTGTGTGAATTTCTTGTGCTATGTCATAACTTACTCGGTGAATTACGAAACTAACAACTTTGTCTCCCCACTGCTGCCCGTAAGATATGTAAATTTCTTTATACTTGTAGTTGTCATCGGTGCTATATTCTTCGGGGAAAAGGTTTTGCAGTTGTTCGGCAAAACGCTTGTTTAACTTTTTGCCGTCCCACTTTTTAAGCAGATTTTGAGCGGTGGTGAAAATGTTGTTTACTTGCTTTACTGCGTTGCTGAAATTGTTGATGTACTTGTTTAATTCTTCAGCGGTTCGGAAATTTGAAAATGTTTTCATCGTTCTAAATGTTTATGAGTTAGTAAATAATTGTTTGTTTAAGCCTTTGCGGGTCGGCTCTGCCGTTGCCCGCTTTGGCTCTTGGTTGTTAGGCTTGAATTTGTCTGCACTGCGAAATGTCGAAAAGATAACATATTGGGTAAAAATCTTTGTCGGACTTGGTAGTTATTATTTGTTCTTCGGTTGCGTCCTCTATTGTTACACCTGCTTTCACTGCGTCATCGGTCAGACTTTTTGTTTCTTTTCTTTTCGGCTTTCCCCAAAATAGATAGGCTTTTTCTCCTCGCTTAACTTGGTAGCCTTTTTCTTTCCATTGGTCAAAGGTGTTTAATTCGGTGATGTTGTTTTGCTTTTCATAATAGGCTCGCAACATTTCATTTATACTTGGAATATAGTCGGCACCGGTCATTTCCATAATTTTTTGTTGTGCTTGAAACTCTGCGGAAATACCTCTTAACCACTCGCGTTTATCTTGTGCGGCTTGTTGGCGGTCGGTCTTTACTTGTGCAACTTTCTCGCTAATTTCTTCCTTTACTTGGGCAACAATTTCGCTTGCGGTCTTTAGTCCCTTAACTGAATTTTTAACGGCTTGTACTTTAGCCTTTACACTTGTGTTTGTCATAACTTTGAAAAATTAAATGTTAGTAAATAAATTTGTTATTAGTAATTTCTTGATGTGTGCCACGATTTTGAGCAAACGTCAAAATCTTCGTACTCGTCATAAATATCTCCCCAATTTTCGTCATCATCTTTTGAGTTGAAAATGTTGATTTCATCTTCAAGGTATTTGTAACTTGCGGTAATGTGAGCCGAGAGCTTAGATTGGTTTTGTATTTGCTTTTGCTCTGAAATTATGAGGCTTGAAACCTCATTTGACACTGAAAAAATTGATAACTGTTTCATATTCGTTTGGAATTAAAAATTAGTAACTTGCGTATAAAGTTCGCTTCGAGTTGAGTTGGTTTTGTACTGCATTCAGAAGGTAGTGGGTATAGAACTGCAAGATTTTTGACAAAACAATACTCTTTTTCCTTGTAGCCTGTGGAGAGGAAAAAGGAAGATTTTTTGCAAAACAGGGACTGCTTGACCTTGCAGAGCCTTTGGCGGTTCGAGATACCCACGACTTACCTTCGCAGTTCAAAACCTCTCAACAACATCGGAGCGTTACTTGCAAGTCGCTGATTTTCCAAACGAGATGATATGAAACAGACCTATTTTGTCAAATGACTCAAGCCTGATTTCAGAGAGCAAAAGCGCACTTCATAACTGATATAATTCTTCACTATGAGGCACGAGCCGTGAGGAAAGATTGTGCGGTTATACCATACGAAAGGCGCGGGAGCATGTGTGTCCCCACGACTCACCTACGGGATACCTACGGCTCACCTTGCGGCACAAAAAAAGCCGCCAGATCCCAACGACCTGACGGCTGCTCCGAATAGAAATGTTCTATTTGCTCAGACAATATCCGGCGGCTACCAGTACGATGCCGAGTACAACGCTGCTGATGATATATAAAGATAAGATGCCATAGTTTCCGGCTTGCAACATCATCAAACTCTCTTTTGAGAAAGTAGAAAAAGTGGTGAACCCGCCGCAAAAACCGACAGACAAAAAGAGAACGAGATTTTGCGACACATTAGGAGTTTTGCTGAACACGCCCCATAGCAAACCGATTATCAAACAACCGACAAGATTGACTATAAAAGTAGCCCACGGAAAGCCACCGCTGTATTTCAGCAGATAAGAAACAATATACCGCAATGCACCTCCGATGAAACTGCCAGCACCTACGAACAAAACATTTTGCCACATAATCTCCGTAAATTATGCCGCAAAAGTACTAAAATTTCCCGAAATACGCAAAAAAAACCAATAGAGTCCTTGCGACCTGTCGGCTATGCGAGTGTCTGCAAGACCTCGCTCGTTAGTGTCCCCAAGACCCTCACCGCTGATGTGCGGTGGGGTTCGGGGTAGTGATTAGCAATGCAGTGATGATGTGCAATAATTCCAAATTTCCTCTATTGTGAGCAACTTATAAGGAAAAACAACATTGCTCGGTGTGTGCCAAAAATCGAAAGCGTCTTTGCGGTTGTCAAATTTGGCGATGTGTTTGTCACCAAAATCATCTTTGAATAATACGAAATACATAACTTACTAAAAATAAAAATGTTCACTATCATAAACTTGTTTGTCGCCTTTGATGTACTTCCACTTTGAAGTATTAGCAAAGTTGTAGCACAAAAATGCTTTTTCTTCTCGGTCGTACTCGTCTTTAATCCAAACTTGGCTCTCTTTGGGTTCTTCAACCTCTTTAAGGGTGAAATACTCACCTTGTTTCAATTTCTTTAATGCTTTCATATAGTTGCCCGTCCTGCCGATAGCACAGCCTTTTAGTTATTGGTTGTTTATTATGTCTTTAATCATATCAAGTTTATATTGCAAGCGGTTCTTGACCTGCCACGACTCATCAAGTGCGTCCTTTGTTTCTTGGTAGGCTCTTTTGTAACGAAATGCAAGGTCTTGTTGCTCGTTGCGTTCTATACACATAGCGTCATAGGCTTTTTGTATTCCGCCTTTCCTTTTCCACTGACGGCAAAACTCGTCTTTGCTCATTTCTGACTGCATATATTCGGGATGTATCACCTCGATAAAATACTTGTAAGTAGGTTCAAAACCTGTCCTTTGAGAAAATTCTTTAAGTAACATAATAGTAAAATTTTAGGGGTTATTATTAAAGTTTTGAAAGTTCGGTTGTACCTCTTTTAACAAGGTTTTTTGTGGCTTTCTTTACATCTTCAAGTTGGTCACAGATAGCAACACGATGACCGGCACGCACTAACTTGGGCAAATAGGTATCAAGGGCGTGGAACGGAAAACCGCAAAACAAAATCTTTGACTTTCCACGATGTGTTAAAGTTATACCTAAAATCTTGGTTGCCTGCTCTGCGTCCTCTTTGTATGCCTCATAAAAATCACCTACACGGAAAAGCAGAAGCGCGTCAGGATATTGGGCTTTAATTTCTCGCCACTGACGCAATAATGAACAATCTTCTTCATCTTTGGCGGTCAGAACCTCGACTTTCGGCTCTACCTTGTTACATGCGGTAATGCTTGCAGGAGAGCTTAGATTGTTTTCCATAAATGCTTTTGCTGTGTTGGAAAGGCTCTGCGCCTCTCCGAATAAATCTTGTAATAAATCTAACTGTTTCATATCCTTAATTTTTTAATTGTTACTTGCGTCCAAAGCCGCTATCGAGTTGAGTTGTTTTCCACTGCTTTAAGAAGGTAGTGGGTGTAGAAATGCAAGGTTTTTGACAAAAAATACTACCCGTAGGTGTGGAGATTTTTTGCAAAACACGGAGTGCTTGACCTTGCATAGCCTTTGGCGGTTCGTTAGACCCACGACTTACCTTCGCAGTGAGAAAACACTCATAAAACTCGAAAGCGATCAGCTGTGGGCGGCTTACAAGTAGCAATGGTGCTTGCAAAAAAATCAAGGAAAGAATATGAAACAAACCTATTTATTTATTCGGTCGCACATTAGAGCCTAACATAGGAAAAGCTTCGCCATAATTTTTGCAAAAAATTATTCCTTATGTACATCAACATCAAGATCTTGATAAGTCTTGATGTTGGTGTGCCGTGTCCGGGCATTAGAGCGGAGCGGCAATCCCCTAAATACGAATAAAACAGTCTAAACTGCATACATGCAGCGAAGCGGAATATATGAAGTTTAGTCTGTTAATCTGCCTTGTGCGCCGAACAGAAACAAAGTTTACGGAACAGAGAGGAGTAATCTTTGTTTGGCGCGTTTCTCTGCGATGATTGAGCGAAGCGGTATCATCTTGCACAAGAGTTAGAGGGCAGCAGTTAATTCCATACGGCGAGAACAGCAAATAGAGAGGTACGAACCATTTGCCGTGAAGCCGTGGTAGGAATTAGCGTGCCCGCCGTTTCCGTATTGCCTAATAGCGACTTGACTTGACAGAGCGGGCGAAGGTCAAGGCAAATTGCTATTAGGCGCGTTTCCGCGTTAGGGATTGGAAGGGAGCGAGCGTTGCGATGCTGTCCGTCAATAGACGGACGGACACCCCTGCAAAGCCCGACCCGACCGTGTCGGGGAACGCCCAAAAGAAGAAAATCAAATATCATAATAAAAAACGAGTGTCTCTCTATATCATTTTTAGAGAAGAAGTTTATCCTCTTTGTGTAATCGCAGTTTCAGGAATATCTATGTAACTTTGTAACCAAGTAACTTATATTTTCAAACAATTGAATATCACAAGTAATACCAAGTTACAATCAGGTAACAATAAGGTTACAACAGAGTTACAAATGTAACAAATAAGTAACAAACCATGTAACCTCTCAAATAACTGACTACAATCAAGTTAAATCAGTTATTTCATAAAGTTACAAAGTAACACGACTTTTTATAAAAGCATTACCCGAAACATAGCAATAAAAAAGCCGCCTTAAGAGCGGCTCTATCAGTCATCGTCATCATCCCTATCTAAATCCATTGTTTGCTGTGGGTCTTTCTTTTCCGGTGGGTCTATCTGGTCACGGATAGTGTCTATAAGTTCTTTCGACAAAAACTTCTCCACCTTGAACAAAAAACCTCTATTCTTATCCAAATGATAGCACACCTGTTCCCCTACCATATACGGCACTTTCATATATGCCACTTTCGACAATCCTTTTTCATCTACAATATCCGGCACATTAAGATACTCGCGAAGGTACATCCTTATCTGCTCATTTTGCATATTACGAAGTCCGCTAACCATATCTTTCAAGATGTTCACAGAAATCTTATACTCTTTTTGTGGAAACGAAAGGAACAATGTTCTTATCGTTTCTTCTATCTCACGGACAGCAACAGGACGCTGCGCAAGTTTAAGCTGACGCAGGGCGTCCGTTTCTATATCTTCAGCCGAAAACCACATTCTGTCTTTAGGCTCTTTGATGAACATCTTGCGCTGATTCAGATAAAAAAGAAATGCCGGTATCTCATCATGGAAATACTGCATAATATCCGGCACGGCTCTCTCTTTAGGTATCACAGGCACTTTGATTACCCAAAACCTCACCTCATTGGCTTGGGTATAGATAAAGCGAGTTTCATTGTTGGAACAGAGTACATACTTTGTGAAGTTCTCTATCTCCTCATGGTCTTTGCCTTTCCGTTGCATAGGCAGTCGCTTGGCTGTTGACATCATCTTTATTCGCTCTGTGATTTTAGTGTTGTCATCAAGTGAGGTTTCATCTACACCAACTATCAGTTTCCCGCTTACAAGGGCATTAAACTCTGAGGTGATTTCAGAGTTACCCACAACAATAGCATTATTTCCGTATATCTCGCGCAGCAAATCAAGAAACGAAGTCTTGCCTGTTCCTCGTTCTGACGAAACAAGACAAAGTATAGGCAGTATCTGCAATGGCTTCTGATAAAGTAGTTGCATATAATCCATACCAAGTTGAAACTGACTTGTTGGATTATCTTCTCTCCCAAAGATATGCTCCATCATAAAATGGATATGCGTCCAATCTCCTTTCTCCTCACTATAAGAAATAGGCGAATAGGTATTGTAGCAGTTATCTATAATAGCCTTATAATTTATGTGCGAAGGCGCATTGATAAAGGCTTTATACTTCTCAACGTATGGTAGTGCCTGTCTGCCGAAGTCGTCAATGATAGTACCTTTAAGTCGCGGAACTAACCGCATCTCATGATGGTTAGTGTCCCGGACTGATGGTACGAATATCCTTTCATAATAATCATCTCCTACACGAATATAATTCCGTAGGGCTTTTGAAACAATACGATTAAGCTTTTTCTCTTTCTCATCATATTGGTAAATAGTACCCCAAAAAACAAACTGCTCTTCTTTGATAATGTCTTGCCAAGTAGAATAAAACAATTGCACCGAACTCAAATTGAAGTATCTCTGCAATTTAGAGGTCTTGCTTTTTATATCCATCTTGTGGAAATAGTTGCCTCCTTTCAAGTTGTAGAGGTCTTCAACTATTTCCTTTGTCATGTCCTTATATGCCGGTGCAAGCAATAAATCATCAAGTCCTTTCGGGTGGTCTTTCAGCTCATCAGAAAGCACATGTGCAAAATAGATGTTCTCCACCTTGTCAAGCAGTAACTCACGAGTTGAAAGCAAGGCTTGAAGAAAAGTATTAGGTCTGCGAGTGAGTTCTTCATGTCGTTCAAGGTCTTTAGTCGAGATATTAAGGCAGTCACCATCATATAGAATAATTACTGTCTGAACATTGCAAACATCTATTAACTTTGAAATATCGGGTGGCAATCGCTTTGCCTTGCCGTTTTTCTCTGCATAGTGAGTGATGGACGATAGTCCTACAATATCCACACCTCTAACACTTGCACACATAGCTTTGAAGTAGCCTTCAGTCAGCACAAGTGTCGGTATCTTCTCTTGCCTTTCATATTTCTCAACAAGCAATGGAGGAAAGAAAGGATGTACACCAAGTCCCTTGGGGAACTTGTATTTCATTGACGAGCCTTCGGGGATATTTTTCGGATTAAGCCTAACTACTTGATAAGTCCTGTAACGATCATTTACGTGACCATGGTTTGCCCAATCTTCATCAAGTTCTTGAAACAAATTCCGTTTGAGGTCATATATGGTAATGACGATGTTATCATCTTTGTCAGATGAGAATATATCAAAATCGCTCGACTGACTTATTCCATCACAGCTGACCTCATAAGTGAGTTTAATGCGTTGCTGTTCCGGCAATAATCCCATCTCGTCAAACACACGGCGTTGAAGATATGACCTTTGTTCATCTTCCATAGTAGTCCTAACTTACACAATACTCAAAAAAAGAAGTGGCAACAGTGGTCGCGAGGGTCCCTAAAAACATCTCATCAACATCTGTGCGCTCTTGATGAACTTGAACAATGCCCACTTTTTCAAAACTCTGCCACGCAAGAGTATAGAAACATGGTCGATAGACTATCTCATCTACAAACAAATTAGGTTTCCAATTACTCTCTATGTAATCAGCCAATTGGGTTGCAAACTCTGCCGGTACAACAATCAAACACCTATCTGAATTGTCATAAGTAACAAAGTATTTAAGTTGCTTTTTCTCGCTCATAACTATATTCTTTGCATATAGAGGTTTATCACTCGCATAAATTCATTAGCTATTTTGGGTGGTAGATTAACGCATTTAAGCTTATTGTAGAACGTTGCTCTACTCCAACCATAATTGGCGCACATATCTTCGCGGAAGTCTCTTTTTTTCTGAGCATCTTCCAGCATCATATAAGCCCTGCAGTAAGGACTTGCTGATAAATCCTTTTTCATTACAATGTTTTTTTTGGTTTATACAATCTTTCATAACCCATCGAGTGGGCTATGTTGTTAATTCGTTTTCGCTGACTATATGGCGGCAAGTTCATCGACTTGCGCCAACGGTAGAAAGTTGTTGCGCTGATTTCACAAGTGTTCATCACACGGAGTCGAAACAACTGACGCTCATTTTCCGGAATAGACTTCCAGAAAATCTCAATAGCATTCTTCCAAATAGAATTTTCTGACATAGATATTATTGTTTATTAGATAAAAAATGATTGATTTTCAATGCAAAATTAAGGCATTTTATATGGCTTTCCAAGTCAGATTACACGGTTGTCTAATCATTATACAACTATGAAATCAAGCAATTACGTGTTTTATATTGAACAACTGAAATATGACAATGTTTGATGTAATGCAAAAAAAAAATCAGTCTCCGCAAAGACTGAAACAACAAATCATACAAGGTAACTTACACTATGAAATCTTCACTCCTAAGGTGGAAAAGTTAGAAGTGGGCTTACAAAAATTATGCAATTTTGCACAGTATCTATTACGCATTTTTATATAGTACCGAATTTAGACTGTTTTTAGACTTCCGCAAAAAGAAAAGTGCATTACAGATTGTGGTCAATAAAACCACCTGCAATGCACCATCTATAGGTATAAAAAAATATTTTCAAGAAAAGTAAAAAATCATTTGCATAAGTCTAAAATTTAGACTATCTTTGTACCCGAAATGAACCGAGTTTCATTTCAAGGTATATTATTGTTTAATTTTACAATAATCTAATAATCAAAGAGAAATAGAGAGGGTGATTCTATCGGGCGTTCGAGTCGCCTCTTCTCGACATAAAAAAAGAAATTCGATTTGAATTTCTTTTTTTATGTCATTATGTCATCTTTTGGCAGTTTGAGATAGTAATTTTGCAACGAAATAAATTTTCAAAAAAACAATAAAATGGATGATTTTTTTCTTTATATTTTTGACATTATTGTATGCGTTATACTTATGGTGATACTTGGTTATATCGCTTGGTAATCTTTCTCATACACCTTATCTACCAACTCAGGTGTTTTTATCTCTCCGCCAAAATGTGAAATAGCAGAGCGACTATACCTGCACTTATAATAACTCGTCAATCTAAAATTATCAGGAATATAATGCTTTTATAGTGAAGATATCAAACAAACGACAGCCAAATATAATGTTTTTGTACAAATTTCGTAAAAGTAGGCATTTATAAATATCAGTTAATTCATTAACTCTTTTACGCATCTGAATTAACTCTTCAATTCTTTTCTGTGATAGGTTATCTTTATTTAATTGCAGTTGCATTGCTTGACAAAAAATAGATAATACAAGTTCTTTCGGTACTTGTATATTATGTAGCTTGTCAATTTTAGTAGAAAAAGTTGCAATGATTGTATTTATCTCTTCAATCCCTTTCTTGTTCAATTGACTTGATAACATATTATAGATACGTTCTCTTATGCTATGAGTAATCTGTAATGTAACTCCTTTTTGATTGAATATAATCCCATTTTTACAAATCCACCTGCAAAAGCCAATCTCATATTTAAGCACCAAAGTTCTATTATAACTATTTGATATTCTTACAAATGGAATCCAACTATCTTTGAGTTCAGGAAAAGCTTGCTTATTATCATAAGGAATAATCATATCTATACGACAATTACCTTTAGATTTGGACATTCGAATATTATAAGGTTGGAAATCATGAGGAATAAATCTATTACCAAATATCTTAATTATGATATCGTCAGCAAATTCAAAAGCTTCTCTATTAGAAATAAATTTATAAGAGTCAGAAACTATAGAAATGGTATTTTGTGTTTGTTTGTCAATAATAGCAGTTTGACCACTAATTCTGCGTGGTCTGCCTTTTTTATCCAACCAGTAACTGGTTGAAATTCTGTTTCAAAGAAGGTATCATTAATTGTTAAGCCTTCATTTAGGTTTTAGATCTCTTTGCATACTTACTATTTTTATTTTTTATGCAAAAGATAGTATTAATTTTTGTTAAGTACAAATTTTGACAAAAAATCGAGTGTCTGCATGAACTCGATGTTAGCGGCGAGTGTGGTCTAAGGTATTCTGAAAAGTCCACCTGACTTTTCTTCGGTTTTTTCCTAAAGTAGTTCTGTTTCACTGTACATACCGAAAAAGCCTTCATCCCAAGACCTCACCGCAGCTGTGCGATAAGGGCTTGGTATGTTAGATACAACACTATTTGTCTATATGATATGTTTCTGTTGCGCTGCTACTATTTCTTCGTTGTCGTGACAATAATTTGATTCCATATACTGGCCAATATGGTACTTTCTCAATGCCTGTCCGTACTCGTGGTATATCAAGCAACAAAAACGCCATGGTCATAAAACCCGATGCCCAAATCAGTTGCCCGAAGATCTGCTTGAGCGATACGGCAAACACACTGTTGGCCAATCCGGCACCGGCAGTCATAGATGTCCCTGCCGTAAGCGTCAGATACGCCCCATAGCGCGACATGTTGTCTGCCATGAGATGCTTGAACAATGTGGTGTAAAGTCCATAACCCATAGCACCGGCAAGATACATGTGAAGGATATTGAATATAAATAGTGCCATGAAGAAATGCTCCAATTCATGAACCGATTCATGCAAGCTCCACATAAGCGAGGCGGCAAGTATAGCATAGGCGCAGCCGCGCAGCACAAGTGCAAGGCGGTATTCCGACAAGGCTATATTGACATCCAAACGGAAATACATCATCAGTGCATAGCCAAATATACATCCGAACCCGATGGCAAAGAGTTTCCACACTTTCCACTTCTTTTGTCCAAGCCAATAGAGAGTTATCAGTACTCCGGCATACACGCCGAGCAACGACCATAGGCAAAAAGCAGTCTTTGTGTGTTCTTCCAAGTCTCTGACTTCAGTCCAATAAATCTCCTCAAGCGTATGCTCGGCACCAAGAAGCAATTCGGCTATAATGGTAACAAGCAGAATAGGCAGCACATTCTTGTATCGGAAAATATCTAACGAGATATATGGTTTATCTACCCTTTTGAGCCTGTACATAATAAAGGCGAGTAATATAAGACTCATTCCGAGCACCATGCGCAACCGAGGCGAGCGAAGCCACATCAGATAGTCGCCATATACGAGGAAATAACTGACCATAAGCATCAGCAGACTGATAAGCAGTCCGGTCAGGAAATCTATTCCTTTGAGCGGCATACGCTGCGGCATTGGGCAAAAAGGCTGACATAAGGTCAGTTGGATAGTAACGACAAGACACATCGTTCCGATAGTGAACACGTGCATCATCTGCCATGAGAAATGGAAGGCTATGACCGCTGCAAGCCATGCGCTACCGGTAATTGCGGTAAGCAGGACGATATGAAGGATAGGAAAAAAGATACCGAAATCGCGTTCGGGTGTCATCCAAAGTTGTATGTTACTCATGCACTCGAATGTACCTTGCAGCTTAGCCATGCCGGAAAGAAAACAAACAGGCAGCAAAACAGCCATATTGGTTGTTGACATGGTAATGAGGTTACATATTCCGATCACGGCAGCCGCTCCGCAAAGCAGTTGTTGGTTGGTAAAGCGAAACTTCATGCGAAACAACAGCGGGAAATAGACAGCCATGCCTGCCAAGCCGGCAAACAGGAGCATCAGCAGGTCTTCGAGCATCAAGCATGTAGTACCGCGAACAGCCTCCAATGCACCGAGATATATGCCGCCAGAAAATTGGATACAGAACACCTGCACAATGTATATCCAAGGCTGAATACGGCGTGGCACCCATGCCTTGAACATTGGCATCGAAAAAGGAACAGCATTTTTCATAACTCTAATACTTCACTTCACACTCCACACTATATCCGGCTTTCAACCGATGCAACGCCTCTGAATCGTTGTCGGCAAGCGAGATTCGGACTGTCAGTCGCTGCTCGACCTTGACGAAATTACCTGTTGCATTGTCTATCGGAATAAGCGAGAATGCACTTCCCGTAGCATCAGAAAGGCGTTCTATCGTTCCACGATATTCATGGTCAGGCACAGCATCGACATGTATGCTCACTTCCGCACCTTCGTGTATATTAGGCAGTTGAGTCTCACGATAGTTGGCTTCAACCCATATATCGTTTTCATCCACTATGCTCAACAATGTCTGTCCCGGATTGACCAACTGACCTACGCTGATGTCGCGACTGCCGACAAATCCGCTGTGGGTGGCTATGATATAGCAATACGACAGATTGAGTTCAGCCAAACGCACTGCCGCTTCGGCTTGTTGTAATGCCGCTTCAGCCGCAGAGAGATGGTGACTCTGCTCGGCTACTACATTGCTCTGCATAGTTCGCGTCTGCATAACCTGCTGATAGCGAGCCTTTGCACTCAAATAGGCAGTGTGTATCTGATCATACTGCTGTTGCGTAACGGCTTTTTCTTTCAGCAGTGCCTCATAACGTCCGTCCTCACGAGCCAGATTTTCCATATTCACCCGCGCCTCTTCAATTGATGCTTCGGTTACACTTATACTTGATTTGGTTGTAGAGATAGACGAACCTGACGCTTTCTGCTGTTGAGTTGCACGAGCAAGGTCGCTACGCGCCTGAGCCAAACGCAGCCTATATTCGCTGTCTTCAATTACCACAAGCGTATCGCCGCGATTGACATGCTGATATGCCTGAAATCGGATTTCACGTATAAAACCCTGAACACGTGTGTTTTGCGGTGCAATATATTGGCACACGCGAGCGTTGTCGGTGTATTCGACATTTCCAAAATGGGTGAATTGCAGTACTACATACACAACACCTGCAAGTAGTAAAATAACGATAACTGTATTGTAGATATACGTTGCTATTTTTGTCTTTTCCATAATTATAATGAGTGTGTTAAATATCTGAGTTTGTAATAGTTATATAATAAATTGACTTTGGCATTGACGAGAGCCATATCGGCTTGCAGCTTTATGCCAGAGGCATCCAAGAGGTCGGTGAGCAGAGCCAAATCGTGGTTATACCGCTTTTCGACGACAGCATAGTTTTCGTCGGCAAGTTCTACCTGCTTCTGATTTGTATCTACTTCGGTGAATGAGGTCAAGAAACTGACGTATGCTGCATGAATCTGATTATTAACTTGTTCGCGAACCAGCTCCACTTCTGTTTTCGACTTTTCACTCTCGGCTTTCGATTGCCGTATGGCACGATGGTTTTTCCATGCCGAGCCGAGGTCGTAGTGTATGCCTATGCCTACAAACCATGCGTAGACATTGGCGTTGACAGGAATTAGGTCGGTGGTATAAGGCCCGAATAACTCATTTTTAATCACTGCCGCAATGGTAGGTATCGATGCCGCACGGGTCAGTCGCACCTGTTGCTCACTCATTTCGGACACTGCCTGAGCCTGACGGATAGTGATATTCTTGTCTGCTGCTGTGTTTTGCCATGCGAGTTCAGACAATGAATTTTCTAATTGCATATATGCCTGCGCCACTGCTGCGGTGTCAGGCATGAAAATATGATTGGATGGTTGATGAAGGGCAGTCTGAAGTTGATGACGTATGACAGAAAGAGCGTCTTGCAGTTGTATGCGAGTCAGTTCTAACTGCTTGAGTTGGAGTTCATAACGGGTCAGGTCATTATGCAGCACCACTCCGGCACGTTCTTTGGCTTGCATTTGTTGCAACACCTCTTGTGTCAGCGCAATATGCACATCTATCACCTCCAACTGATTAAGCAACCGCACCATGTCGAGATAGTAGCCTGTCAGCATAAAACGCACTTCCTGACGGTTTTTTCGCACGTCTAATTCAGCGATTTGCTCACCTATCTTGGCCATTTCGACACCGGCAGTCAAGGCTCCACCGGAATAGATGACTTGAGTGGCTTGTACGGAGAGCATATTGCCCCAATGCGGCGATGGTTGTCTGCCGTTACTTACCTGTTGCGGACCTAATCCCGGCAAGATAACCTCTGTCATACCATTGGTGCTGAAGCCACGACTCATCAGATAGGCATCGCCTATATAACTACCGCTCAGGTCGATACTCACTTCGGGCAAGATATTGTTCTTTGCCTGCCTTACAGCTTCTTGAGCAGCATGCAGCGACTGTTCGCTGATACGTATGACTTTGCTCTCTTGTTCAGCCAAACGATAGATAGCCTCCAAACTCATCTGTATGCTATCCGTATCGTTTACACTATCTGTACTGATTGCCGCATGGTCTGACATGACCTGCGCACACGAAAAAGAAAAGGAATTGATGAACAATAGGCACATCAATCCCAATAGAAATCTTAAATACTTCATTTGGTTGTACCCTATAATAAATGATTAGTGGAATATTATAGGGTTCAACCCTTGCCTTTACCAAGGCATACTTTCAAAAGCGGGCTGCAAAATTAACACTTTTTTTGAAACCATCAAAAAATATAACTTAAAATTTTGACAATATACAGCACAAAGTACTTCTATAATTTGCATTTAACGATTTTTAATTGTAATTTTGCACGATGTAAAGATATGCTAACTGATGTGATTTATGAAATCAAAATTTTTATTTTCTGCCGTTCTTTTTCTCTTATTTTCTTCCGCCATTCATGCACAATGGCGTGTGGGCATAAGCGGCGGGGGTGATTACAACTGGTATTCTATCAACACTCAATACCAAGCAGACTATCACTACGATGGAGCATGGGGTTGGACTGCTGCTGTCTTTGGGCAATACGATTTTCTGCCTTGGGTCGGACTGCGTGCCGAATTAGAGGCCTCAGAAAGAAACTATCGCTTCTACAGAACTGCCACCTTCGCTTCTAACGATTATATCACCCGCAACACCTATCTGCAATTACCTGTCTTGACACAATTCCGCTTTGGCGGACAAAAAGTGCGTGGCTTTGTCAATGTGGGCATTTATGCCGGTTGTTGGCTCGACGGAAAATACTGGGGCACAATGACCAATCCTATTGACGGCAAAAGTATTGACATAATAAACCAAAAATATAATTTCCAAAAAGAGAAAGACCAACGAGCCGACTTCGGTTTGGCAGGAGGCGTGGGCATTGAGTATCAGCCCGTTGAACATTGGCTGGTACATATCGAAGGACGCTGTTACTATAGTTTTATAAGCACCGTGAAACAATATATGCTAATCAAAGACTATCGATACAACACCACTATGGCTATTCAAGCCGGTGTAGCATACATTTTCTAAATGATACAAATATATGAAACGTTATACATTACTTTTTACCATTTGCTTTATTGCCATTTATTTTGTCTCATGCCGCCCTATGGGCGATGACCTTTTGTCGTACGGACAAAATGATTATCAAGCATTCTACGACTCAGAAAGAAGTTTTGCCGGAGAATTTAAGGCTCTGTGGACCGCCATGAACGAAAACTATTGCATCTGGGATTATGAAGCCGAATATGGCATCGATTGGGATGATGTTTACAACACTTATCTCCCACTCTTTGAAGCTCTTGACGACACAACGCGCAAAGAAAAGGTTACGGATCAGGAACTGAGAAATCTGTACTCACAATTCATAGATAGTTTGCACGACGGACACATGGCATTGCAAATCAAAAACCTACATACCGGCAAGTATATTACGCTTCAGCCGGGTGTGACACGCAATATTCGCGAACGCGGACAGCAATACCTTGCAGAGGGCAAATACATCACTAATCTTAATGCTTACCAAACGACGGCAATCAACCCCAATTACAACATTTTGCAGCACAGTGAAATCAATTCAAGCAAAGTGAGTGCTCAGATTATTTCCACGGTATGCTCAAATGCAATCAAAGCAGCAAACGAGTATATCGCTCTGGTTGATAATGCCGGTGGTCCAAACCCTACAAATGATTCACTCTACAAATCAGTCAAAGACCTAACACAATATTGTATACAATTACTGACTGCCAATAATCCCGAATCAGCAAATTTCAATTTTACCATTCAAGCGTATAATAACTTATGCAATGAATACAAAAAAATCGGAGAAATGATTGGAGTTAAACTGACACCAATAGAAGATGCAGTAGCGAATGATGGCCTGAAAAAACTTGAATATTCCCTCTTTGCAGATGGTATTGTTTATCTTCGTTTAGGCAGTTTTTCTCTGACCACATATCTTGATCCGACACTCCAAACGACAGATTCTTCAACAATGCTTTTTGCCTATCAATCAGCAGTACAAAAAGTATGGCAAGAATGGTTTGACGCCATTCAAATACATCATATAGCAGGCAACTTGGGGGGAGTAATCATTGATGTTCGTAACAACGGCGGCGGGTATATCAACGACTATAAATATGTCCTTGGCGCATTGCTTCCTTCCGGCAATTGGAATTCTCACACTTTGCGCATTAAAAACGGAATAGGCCGATTAGACTATGCCCCACTCCTTCCTTTCACCATGGGCACCATGGAAGAACAACATGAAGTGATTGATGATGCACCTATTGTTGTACTTGCCAATAGTCGTTCGGTCAGCATGGCAGAAAACACCACGTATGGGGTACTGAGCCAAGCAAATGGCTGCTTTATCGGCACACGCACTTTTGGAGCATTGAGTGCACTCAACACCGACCCTGCCGACTATAGCTCAACTTATTCAGGCGCCTTCGGAGTTCAAAATCAAACGCCTATCTGGGGATATATACCAAAATATGTTTGCCTATATGGAGAAGAACTCAGACCGGTAGAAGGTTATGGCTTTGCTCCCGACATTGAAGTGCAACTCGACACAACACTTTGGCTGACAACAGGACGCGACAATCAACTTGAAGCCGCAATTAAGTATATCAACAATGTTGCGCCATAAAACAAAATGAAAAGTGAAAATTTAACACTGCCAACGATCTGTTCCTGTCTATTCAAACATAAAAAAAACTTAATTTTGCACTTGCACAATAAAAATATAACACTTAACTTTGCAACCGAAATCAAAACTCAATCATTATGGACGATTATCGCTTTAATTCAGAAACCGACCTTACTGACGAGCAGTTGGACATGCTTATGCATGAGGTTGGAGAAGAAGTAAGAAAGAGTAATGTACAAATGCGCAGTGCTTTCTTTGCACGTATAAACCAACGATTTAACGTTGAGGCATGAGAAAACCGCTATTAATAGTAATCGCAGGTCCTAACGGTTCAGGCAAAACGACTATTACGAGCCGTGTTATTCGTCACCAGTGGGCAGAAAGTTGTGAATATATTAACCCTGATGAAGTGGCGCAACATATATTTGGCGATTGGAACGATATTGAAGCTATTCGCAAAGCGGTTAATTATTGTGATGACTTGCGCGAGCGACTACTTCGTGAACACAAAGATATGATTTTTGAAACTGTACTTTCAAGCGATGCCGTTGAGCAACAAGTGAACAAAAAAGTGGAAGAGGGCATTGATAAAGCCTTCAACCCGGAGGTTCCCGAGAAGGAGCAACAAGAACAACAATCACCTATGCCATCACGTTCGATATCGGCAAAGCGAATATCAAACCCGAGTCAATGACCGAGATCAACCGCATTGCCCAATTGATGAAAGACAACGGTGATCTTAAGTTCGAAGTGCAAGGTCACACAGATAACACCGGTACCGTAGCCGGCAACCAAAAACTGAGCGAACAACGCGCGCAGGCGATCGTTAATAAATTAGTGGAGATGGGCATCGAAGCCAACCGCCTGTCCGCCAAAGGAATGGGTCAGTCCGCACCGCTCGCCGATAACTCTACCGACGAAGGTCGTGCAAAAAATAGACGTGTAGAATTTGTTAAAAAGTAAAACGATATGAAAAAATTAATCTTAATGGCAGCAATCATGCTGACCATGCCAGGTATGGCGCAAGAATTCGACCATCAAATTGAAGCCCTTATCACCGACGGTGGTTATGAACTGGAAGAAAGCATTCCTGCAACGCAGATCAACTCGTTCGCAGACCTTATCAACAAGCGTCCGGCGATGCCTACGGCTAATGACCTCATCACGCCCGAAGCCAAAACGGCTTATGCCCGTAAGGGTTCCGCTGCTTACTACCAAGGTGCCCTCAATTTCCGCAGTACACTACTGGAAAAACAGCAGGAGTTGAATAGCAAAACCCTTGAACTCGGAAAGAAACAGCAGAAGTCTAACCAAAAAGCCATGACGCAGTATAACGCCAATGTGAACGCCGGACTCATGCCTTCGCAGCAAGAGATGATGCAACTTTATATGTCCGGTGAGATCAATGAGAAAATGTCCGAGGCGCAGATGATGGATGTTATGGCCGGAAAGTTCGCCGCGAAATGGGGGATCTCCAAGCAGGAGTACATCAAAATCATCAATATGGCGCAGTCCAATCCCAAAGGAACGGAAGCCTATCTCAAATCGAATCATCCGAGCCTCTATAACCGTCTTTATGCGGCCAATGCGCAGTTTGGCAATGAGAATGTCAATGCCGGAGACCCGCACGAAAACGAATACGGTGCATTGGGTGAGCAACTCTCCGCGTTAGCTAACGAGGCCTTCGAGTTCAAAAACGATAACATGGATATGATGAAGCATGTGCAGCACAATGCGCACATCAATTCTGCCGACCTGATGCATATGGGCGTTGGTGCGGCGCTGGGTCTGCCCACCAATGAATTGGAGGACCTCTATGCTCAGATTATTGACGGCTGGCCTACGTCCGCAGAGTGCAAGCGTGCTATCCAAATGGAAGACCAGCTCGCAGCGCGCTTGGATAACTGGGACTGCTGCAAGAATGCCAAAGAAGGACAAACCATTTGCTATCCTTCATGGTGGATTGAAGGCCGCAAATCGGAGAATGCACTCATCGATGCTTATAACAGGAAACAAGCAGAGAAATGGCTCGCGGAAGTGAAAGCATACGATGTAAAAATGACCGCCATGATGAAGCGTCTGATTGAATTGGACAACCAACTCGAGCAGATCCGCAACGGCGGCGAAATAACCGCAGCATATGCAGCAGCGAAAAACCAAGCCTATATAGCAGCAACGCACCTGTATGACTTCAACTTCGTTCTCGAGGTTGCTTTACGATTCCCGCATGTGGTTCATCAAGAAGAATCGTACTGCTGGCCTTTCAGCATCAAAGGATAAAACCATTTGAGATATCATATTTTTTCAAACGCGGAGCATTTATTGCCCCGAGCTTTTTTTAGATGTCATAATTTACGGAATCCTCATCCTCCGCGGGGAGAAGGTGTACAATGCGCTGTGCCTCAGGAGGAAACGAAATACATGACTTGCGAAACGTACGGCAAGGGATAACTGCCGCAGAAATCAAGTAGTCA
>JAFXPY010000011.1 GCA_017527495.1 Paludibacteraceae bacterium | reverse complement strand
GGAGTGTCAGAAACTTTATTACTAACGCCTTTGCTGCTATTGCTGCTTATTGCTATTTCACAAAGAAACCATCACTAAATCTCATCTATGAAACAGATAATCAACTTCTTTTATTCTAAAGTTATATCGAACTCACGTTAAAATTATGTGCAAAGTTACTAAAAATTTGGTATGTAGGCAAATGGCATAATTAAAAAATCTAAAAAATAATCTCTTTTTATCTCTTGTTTATAACCGTAATTTGTTGTACTTAAGCACATGATGTTTTGCTATTAGGTGTTACAACGGTCAAAGCAGCCAAGAGAGCAAAGAAGCAAGGAGCAGGAGTTAAATTTAGTATGAATCTCGAACAAATCAATCAGCAGTTCAATAATGAGTTGCAGCAGCAGATTGACGGTACTTTGCCGAAAGGACATATCTATCAGTTAGGTAATCCGAGTGAGATACTGCAAAGTGCAGGTATTCAAGATTTACCAATGGAGTTGTCAGCTCAACGACTGAAAGAGAAAAGCGAGCAAGCAAATCATATCTTTGATATTGCAGACTTAAAAGACTTGCCAAAAGCAATCAATGACCCGATAGCGGTGTTTGATAGCCGAACACATAAAGACAGCAAAGTTATACTTACAGAGTTACAATATAAGGGAAATAACTTTGTGGCTATTCTGCGTGTGGATAAAAAAGGAGAATTAGATATTGATATAAATTCAATAAATAACCTTTACCCAAAAGATAGTGTTATTGGAATTTATAGATGGTTAGATTTGGGACTATTGCAGTATTGCGATAAAAAGAAACTTACGGATTTTATCGCCCAATCGACCGATTTAATTGCAGACGATAATCTCCGTAAGTCGGCTGCAAAGATAGTGCAAAATTTTGTAAATCCCAAACTTCCGAGCGAAAAAAATGCTTTTCGTTTATCTTATAACCCACCTTTCTACTCTAATGGTGAGCCGATGAAAGAAAGCGTTATGCAGGGACAAGCGTTGTTCAGTACAAAAATTAAAGACAATCAAGGCAACCCACTTAACGCAGACGGAACACTGAAAGTTGAAAAAGTAACAAGTATTGACGAACTTACAGATAAAGACTTTACACAACCATATCGTAATGTGCAACTGCCTGAATTACCCAAAGTAGTAGATAATGCAATCGGTGCAAACAACAAACCTATTGTAATAAAAAAGAACATCTTTGAGAAAAACTTACAATCACACAAAGATGTAAGCCCAAAAGATAGTCGCAATATACTCAGTTCTGCTCTTTATAACCCAAATTTATATGGACAAA
Organism: Paludibacteraceae bacterium; assembly: GCA_017527495.1. Taxonomy (GTDB): domain Bacteria; phylum Bacteroidota; class Bacteroidia; order Bacteroidales; family Paludibacteraceae; genus RGIG6639. The sequence continues at coordinate 45,028 of JAFXPY010000011.1, read as the reverse complement.
ATAAAAAGGTTACTCGTCCATATAATTGGGTTCTTATTAGCCTAAAGGATGAAAAAACAGGTGATAATAAACTTGTATTACTTGAGGTGAATGACACAAAAGACTATGTAGAGATAGTTCATTGGCACTATGTGCGTGATACAGCATTAGAAACAATAAAAAAACAAGCCGAGCGTGAGGGCGCCCATATCCTCGTACTGCCCTCCGAAAATTCGGAAGAGGCTGGCGGGCTTCCCAGCCGTACGCAAGGCTTGATTTCCAACGACAAAGTTACATCAAATGATTTGGATACGCAAGAGTTCGGTCAAAAATTTTCCATTATCGGAGAGATAGGTGCAGCAAATCTTGATGCAGCAGAGGAGGTTACTACTCGTATGGACAACTTGAACATTGCTCGCAGAATGGAAGCAGACACTTTAGCAATTTTCATCTGCGCAAAGTTCGCAGGGATATGCTCAAGCATCTATTTCCGACGACAAAGTTACAACAAATGATTTGAATACGCAAGAGTTGGGTGATATTTTTGCTATTGCGGGTCAGCCAGAGTTCCGAGAGATAGACGATGACGAAACATTGAGCGAGGCAGATGAGCAAAGTAAGCTTGCTTACTTTGCCATGCCGAAGCCAATGTTCTATCTTGCTAAAGATGAAACATTGAGTGAGGCAGATGAGCAAAGGAAGCTTGTTTACTTTGCCATGCCGAAGCAAATAGTCTGTCTTGTCAAAGACGAATGAATTGCATGATACTGAAACCATTTCCGACTATGTACAACGAATAGCACAACGCAACGAGCGAGCAAAGAAAGAGTCAGAGGATTTGCAGCAAGCACGCGAAGCCGAACTATCTGATGCAGGGGTGAGGTATAGTATAAATCTTGAACAAGTCAATGAGCAGTTTAACAATGAGTTGCAGCAGCAGATTGACGGTACTTTGCCCAAAGGACATATCTATCAGTTAGGCATGCCAAGTGAGATATTGCAAGATTATGGTATTGCAAATTTACCAATACAAATGAGTGCTACAAGACTTGCCGAGAAAGCAACTGAATATAATCATGATTATGATTTATCGGAGGTAAGAGATTTAGTAAAGGCTATCAATAGTCCAATTGCTATTTTTAAGTATGGTGATAAAACAAAAGCGCAAAATATTGTGATAGAGATACAACATAATGATAAAAACTTTATTGTTGGACTCTCAATTAGACCCAATGTTAATGGGCGCATACTTGAAATAAATAGTATTCGTAATGTATTCCCAAAAGATAATGCCGAGTGGCTGAATTGGATATTGCAAGATAAAGCATTGTATCTCAATAAAGAGAAAATTCAAACCTTAATAGACCAACAGCGAACCAATCTCGCTGACGTGGAATATTTAGATTTGAATTTGCTTGCAAAGGTAATTGAAAATTTTGATAATAACAAACATAAAGTTAAAAAAAATGCTTTTCGTTTATCTTATAACCCTGCAAACGACCCGACATTGACACCACAAGCGGCAGACGAGATGCAAGAGATAAAAGATAAGGCTATTGCAAATGGTACATATTTCAAAGCACCGAACGGCAAGAAATCAAATCTTGACGAGCGAGCATGGCTGCAAGTTAGAACGGAAGCGTTTAAGGATTGGTTCGGCGATTGGGAATTGGCATGGCTAAAAGATTTTTTCCTTAATCATAAAGCAGTAGCAAAACTGACAGGCAATGAATTTAGTAAGGTCGTTGGCAAAACATTAACAGACCAAGTTGAGGATTATTTCAAACAAATAGGAGGTATAGCAAAATCACCAATTTATGGAGATGTAATTCTTGATAGGAATGGTGCAGACGATAGTCTTGCTCACGGCATGGGGAGAAATAAGGCTATTGCTTATGCGGCCGTTAAAGAGGTTATAGAGAATGGTGTATTACTTGATTATCACAAAAATCATAAAGGACGTGGGTATAACACTGCGATAGTTGCAGCACCTATTGAAATTGCAAAAGAAAGATATATATGTTATGTAACGATTAAAAGGAATATAAATGAAAATCGTTTTCATATACATGAGGTAATTGCACAAAAAAATCTCCAACAAGATAGCAGTTCTAATACTGGTCAAAACCAGCCTGTTATTATTGGAGACGCTGCAAAGTTACTACAAAAAATTGTAACAGCCAAATCTGCGTCAAAAATTGTAGATGAGAATGGCGAGCCGAGGGTATTTTATAGCGGAACAACAGCCGATGAAACAACAAGAGTATGGGATGAAAATACAAAAACTTTCAATACCGAGCATGCCCCGTTTACTATATTCAAGCGCAAAGTGGATGGCTACCGTAGTAGCGGGTTCTGGTTTAACAGCAATTTGGATAATGCAGGCGGGTATGGCTCTAATGTATATGAATGTTTTCTTAATTTACGGAATCCGCTTGTTGTTGATGCACAGGGCAATCGTTATGCTTCTGTTCCTTTCAATAACATACGTATGGGAACAGACGAAATAGCCGCCTATGCCGAAATCAATGGGTATGATGGTGTGATATTTGAAAATATCTATGACGGTGTAGATATAGGTGCTTTGCAGAATATAACAATCGATGTTGTTGCTTTCTCCCCCAACCAAATCAAATCCGCTACTGACAACAATGGCGATTTCAGTGAGGAGAATGACGATATAAGGTTCAGTTTCAGCAATCAGAACAACGACATTTTCTACTCTAATGCGGAGCGTGCTGTAGAGGGTATCAAGCAGGATAAAGCGACACCGCAGCAGTGGCTTGCAATGATAGACAAGGCAGGCGGACTGAAAGCAGGTGAGGACAAGTGGTTAGGCTTGTCGGATTGGCTGAAAAGTTTTGAGATAGGCGAAAACGAAACACCGAGCGAGGCTATTGCACGCAATAACAAACGCACTATTACAAAGCAAGAGATACTTGACTTTATCCGTCAGAATAAGATACAGATTGAGGAGGTGAATTATAGCGAATTGCCTGATATAGCTGATACGGAGATAGGAAAGGAGTTTTACGCTTTGCGCAAGCAGTATGCCGAAGAAGATAATTATCAAAGTCTTGTTGCCGAGTACGCATTGCGTGCCTTTGTGGAGTTGGAAGACAAATATGGTGATGATTTCAGTTTGGCATTTTATTTGGGTGATTCAGACCATAGGCTATATGTTAATGACCAAGAAGCGGCAAATTATTTTATCGGTTTTTCTCACCATGCTATCAATGACACTCGCATGCGATATACCACCAATGGACTGACCAACAAGCGTGAGATAGCGTTGGTAGTGCCTACTATTGAGAGTTGGAACGAAAATGATGAGATACACTTTGGCGATGCAGGTGAGGGTCGTGCTATTGCATGGGTGCGGTTCGGAGATACGACAGACGAGCAGGGCAATAAAGTTCTTGTCATTGACGAAATACAGAGTAAGCGACACCAAGAGGGGAGAGAAAAGGGATATGCTGAGAAACAATATTATAAAGAATGGTCTAAAAGACATGATGAAAATACCCGACGAAGAGTTGAAGTGGCACAAAGAATAAATCAGATACAATTTGCCGCTCCTTTTTTAGCTGATTTTAATAAATGGTTAGAAACAGACGGATTACAATACAAAGAAGAATATACCAATCTTATACAAGAACAAAAAATATTAGACGATATTTCATCGCAACTTAGCACAGAATTATCTTTACACGATCATAAAATACCTGCCGCCCCCTTTGAGAAGAATTGGCACGAACTTGCTATGAAGCGTATGTTGCGTTTTGCTGCCGAGAACGGCTACAACAAAGTGGCATGGACGACAGGCGAACAACAAGCAGAGCGGTATGATTTAGGCAGTGTGGTTAAGTCTATAGAATTATCACGTTGGAATGAGCCGGATGATTTTCATGATATTGAACACAGAGTTGTTGCAATTTATACTACTTCATGGCATCCTTTTGTATATACATTTGATAGGCAGGGTAATATATTAAATGGTGGGACTAATATACAAGGACATCAACCTAAAACGATTGCAGAAGTTGTTGGTAAAGAATTAGCAAATCGTTTATTAACTACTGATGAAAGTGAGATTAAAGGCGATAATCTTCGCATTGGCGGTGAGGGTATGCGTGGTTTCTACGACGATATGTTGCCACGTTTTGTCAGCAAGTATGCAAAGAAATGGGGTGCAAAGGTCGGTGAGGTTACAATGCCGGAGTTACAAGATGGTTATCAGACAATGCACTCTGTTGATATTACCGAGCCGATGAAAGAAAGCGTTATGCAGGGACAAGCGTTGTTCAGCATTTCAGAAAAGCAAGCAAAAAATATCGTTGAAAGTATGGAACGAAACGCTGTTACTGCTCAATATGTTGAATTTACTGAAGAAAATTGGCGCAGAGAATTTGGAGAAAATGGGATTGTCAAAACTCCATTAGGAGAAGTTAAAATTAGCAATCATCAAGCAATCAAGCAAAGTCAAAAAGGTCGTGATACAAAACTTGGTATGATTAAACCAACTTTAGAAACTCCGCAAATAATCATTGAGGAAAGAAGTCAGGCAAAATCAGGGAAAACAGAGCGTCCAAGTTCTTATATCTTTATAAAGGCATTTTACAATGAGGAAAATAAAGAGCGCACATATTTATTTACATCTGTAACAATACAAAAAGATGGAGTAGAAGTGTCTATATCAAATCAAGAAAAGAAAAAGAACCGCGTAAAGCGGCTCTTAATGGAAGGCAGGTTAGCTTACATTGATATAGCGACCTTGCCACTTGAATCCGATACTTCAATACAAGGAAGCAAACCTACTAAATCTATCGGGATTTCCGACGACAAAGTTACAACAAATGATTTGAATACGCAAGAGTTGGGTGATATTTTTGCTATTGCAGGTCAGCCGGAGTTCCGGGAGATAGACGATGACGAAACATTGAACGAATATGCAAGTCGTTATCATAAGTGGCTGCAACAGCAGAAAGACATAGCCTTATTTGAGCATTATTGGCACGAGTATGCACGCCGAAACGTGAACGAGGGCAAGAAAAGATTAGACGACCAGATTGAGGAGGATTGGTTTAATGCCGAGTTATCTATTGAGCGTTTTCAAGACTTTTTGAAAGACATAGGTGGTAAGGTTACGACTAATGTTGCTCATTTCGTTTGGCAGGCACGAGGCAAGCAGACTTATCAGCAGAATCAGGTAAAGCGCAACTTGATTTACCCTCTTATGTCAACAGTTAAAGATTTGGAAAAGCTTATAGGCACAAAGAGAGGTAAAGATACGAAATTACATTTGCGTTGGCAAAATCTTGATGAGAGCAAGGTTGGCAGGAGATACAAACGCAACGGCACACCGGTTACTGCTCGTGAGTTGATAGGTTTATATTTGCAGGCAAAAGATATAGATGAATGCGAAAAATTAGGTTTGCCGAGTCGTGGTGCAGAAGGATTTTATAATAATTTACTATAGTTTCCCACTAATGTTCTCTAGCACTTTTATTGAAATTATACCTCATAGGGGTTTCCTTTTAATAGCATCGATATTGACAATCTGCGTTATTTCCCGTTAGGGAATATCTTTTTAATTCATTTTTCGCCTTAGAAATTCCCTAACGGGAAATCAAGACATAAATATAATCCGCTATCCTATCAAAAGAAAAACGCTATGTGATAATATTTAACCAAGTGGGAAACTTTAATTACTGGAACAATAGTTTTATTCGCTTTGCTATCTCCTCAGGATGATCGATGAGCAGTTGACCGTGGTTCATGCCTTTGAATACTTCAATGTGTGCCTCAGGGCATAGTGAGAGTAGGTGTCTGACTTGCGGCTTGGCGACGAAGGCTTCTTTTGTGCCGTACCAGAAATGGATGTCGGCTCCATAAATGGCGTTCAGTCGGTTGGTATAGACTGACTTGTAGCCATCCACTACGGCTTGCGTGCCGCTGAAGGGCCATATCTTTTTGCACTCGTCTAACAGCACATCGAAATAATGCGAGCGGAACACCGCTTTCCAGAAGCTTGTCCAGTGGTAGCATGTCCACACATTGACAGCCTGATAGTAGCGCAGCGGATTGACGAGCCATCGCGGCAAAGGTAGTAACGGAGCAGCATCCAGTATGGCATGGTCGATAGTCAGTTCGTCTCGTTCCAAGATACGCGAGAGTATCTTTCCGCCAAGCGACAAGCCGTATGCGCAATCTAAATGACCGTGGTAATGTTCTTTAACGTATGCAATCACTTGCGCGGCTTGGTCATCGATGGACGTGAAACGTGTCTGCTTGCCGAGCGTGAAACCATCCACTTCAACGGCTATGATACGGAACTTGTCCTCCGTCAGCCGAATGAGCGGAAGGAAAATCTCGTACGACACTCCCAACCCGGGAATAAGAAGTAGAGTAGGGGCTGTTTTGTTGCCAAAGAGTCGGAAATTCATATCACCAAATAAATCTTACTTTGTTGTTCTCGAGGATTTTCATTTGGGCAAGTCCTTGTTATTTATATATCCATGCGTCAGATAGTCTATACCTGCTTTATGTGCTTGCCGCATGGCGGTATGGTGGTCGAGCAGGTATGTGCGCCCGTCTTTGACAAAGTGTCTGCCGGTCTGCTTGAACATAAAAGCGATGTTATTAGCAATGCACTGCTCGCGTATATGCAGCACCCATTCATAGCGACATTCGCGCGCTTCCATGCCCGACTCTCCGCCTACTGTCATCTGCTCAAGCCAGTCGCCTTGCAGCCACTCGCCGAAGTCAATATCCGTCAGTAGCGGCTCGCAGATAAGGTGCTTGTGCTTGAGCGGCAAAGCCTTGAAAACAGGCATACGTTCGTCAGTGCGCACTTGGTTCTCCATTGTGCAGCAGATAATTACATTATCCCAACCGTAGCCCCAGTCATCGGGTAGGCAGGCTGCAATGCGCTCCGGTCGTTTGGTGACGATATAAAAGACAAGGTCCTGTCGCAACCGCATTATCTGCCATGCGTCTTCGCGCCATGGGTCAGCCTCTTCAATGAAGAAATCTGACGAGAAGCTGGTGAACACCGTTGTACCCGATGGTATTTTGTATTCATGCTGCCTGTTGCGTTGTATAGGTAGCCGAAAAGCTGCTGTCTTGCGGACGACATTGCTGTCGATATCATGTTGACTGTCGCGCCGATAGACGTAGCAGTAGCGACAGCCCTCGCTTTTGCGGTGGCACCCATGCCAGCAGTTCCATAAGGTAAGAGACATAATGCAGGTCTTTTATTAAAATGGTCAAAAATCACTCAAAATTACTAAAATTATAATTTTATCTAAAAGAACAAGATATACGCAAATCTTTAATGCTCGATGTATTTGATTATTTTTGCGGGATTGCCGGCAACGATGGTGTAAGGCGGAACATCTTTGGTTACTACAGCATTAGCGCCGACGATACAGCCGTACCCGAGATGCACGCCCGGTAAGATGGTTGCTACAATACCTATCCACACATTATCCTCTATTACTATTTTCTTGCCGTACGTAGTGGAGCGGTTTTCGGGATTAGGATCGTGATTGATAGTGATGAGGTTCACCTTAGGACCTATAAACACACCATTGCCGATTTCAATACCACAACGGCCGAAGAACGTACAGCATTGTTGAATGACACAGCCTTTGCCGAGAGAAACATGCTTGCCATAGTCGATATACACAGGTGGCATGATAAGCGTTGCATCGTCAATCTCCTGCTCGATGATTTCACCGAAACGCTTGCGGGCTTCTGCGAAAGAGAAACGTCCGCTGTTTAATTCGTTGGCTTTTGCCATACAATCTTCAATGTCGGCTATCAGCTGTTGATAGTCCGGTTCATTGGGAGATACCGGCGTGCCGTGTTCTTGTTCTTCCGCGGCGAACCATTGATAAAAAGAGCTTTCATCTATTTTCTATATTATTTGTAATTTATTGAGGTTATTAATATTTGTCTGCATTATACCTTCAATATCCCATGTTGAAAGGTATTGTTGTGCTCATTAAATACATAAAAGTGCTACAAAAGTACTATTTTTTTGCGGAAATACAAAGTTTTTTTAAAGGTTTTAGTCTTTTGGTGAGTGTGAGAAAATTAGAGTGTCGTTCATTCAGATGATAAAAAAAAGTGCCTCATGGCACTTTTTTATTTGGCGTTAGATGCTTTGGAGTCTATCATTAGTCAATAACGACAGCTGTGCCGGAGATTGAAATCATAATCATGCCGTTGCTTTGTCCCATGGTCTCGTAGCCGTAGCTGACTCCTACAATGGCATTGGCACCCATATTTTCGGCTCGTTCGCGCATCTCCCTCTCGGCTGTCTCGCGTCCTTCGAGCATAGCCTTTTCGTAACTTTCGGTGCGTCCACCGAAGATATCACGTAACGACGCTCCAAAATCTTTGAGAAAATTCATTCCGAAGATAACCTCTCCTGAAACAAGGCCTTTGTATTCTCTGATGCTGTGACCTTCGATCGTTGGTGTGGTGGTAATTATCATACTTCAATTGGTTTAATTGTTACATACTTTCTACTCCATATATACTTTGCCGGAGCCCCATGCCTTGCCAACGCTGTCGCCAAGAGCTCGATAGCATACTCCGGCAGCATCGAATACGATGGGTTTCAGTTTGGTGAGGTCAACCTTGCCGTCTGTCAGGATGCTCTCGTCAGCGCTCTGGTTGACAACTTCGCCAATCAACATCCCGTTTTCAAAACTTACCACGCGGCACTCGAGGGTCAGTGGGTACTCGTTGATAATCGGCGCATTGACATTAGGTGATGGTGTGATGGTGAAACCGGCACGAGCCACTTTGTCGGGCACATCGTTGCCACTTACGATGCCGAAATAATCCGACTGTGCCACAGTGCGCTCGTCTGCAAAACTGATGGTGAAAGCACCTGTAAGCGCGAGGTTGTCTGTTGTCTTGTGTGGCGAAAGACTGATTACAATCTGGTTATAATCCAATTGTCCTGCCCACGCTGCCATCATTACATCGGGATTCTTTTGTTCGTCCCATGTGGCAATCATCACACAGGGTTGCGGAGTGGTAACTAATGCGCGTTCGGAACCGAAGTTCTTCCGCCCGACCACCTCTTTTGTTGTTTCTTTTGTCGTGTTCATATTCACGTTCTCATTTCTTTGATTTGTTTTCTCATTACCGCAGCCTGCCAACATCAGTAGCAGGGCGGCAGCTAATAATACTTTATTCATATTTATCAATAGTTAGTTAATTTTTTTATTTCAATTTTAATTAGTGGCAGTTAAGTACTATCAGACTATTTTATTCATAGCGCACTTGCCGTCTGACACTAACACATGCGTGAAATAGTTGCTCAACTTGAGATCGAAGAGTGCTTCAATCCTGTCGCATACGATAATACTGTTCTGTCGTAATTCCATATCGTGTGCAAAGATACAGCTTTTTTTTGAGATACGCGAGTTTTCAGCAATAAACATTCCAAACATATTCCCGAAGATACAATAAATAGAAGTATTGCTTTTTTCATAAGTATAATACAAAAAAAGTTGCTTTAATTAGTATGTTGATATAAAGTTTAGTTGTTGATATAAAAGTATGTGCCGACATTCATATAAAAAATATAGAGACATAGTAAGTTCTATGTCTCTACATTTTTTTTGATTATTATTTTATGCTTCGTCCTCTACAGCGGCTTGGGCTGCTGCAAGGCGGGCGATAGGTACGCGGAATGGTGAGCAAGATGCGTAGTTCATGCCAACACGGGCACAGAACTTAACTGATGAAGGCTCGCCACCATGCTCGCCGCAGATACCGGTACGCAATCCCGGACGAACGGCACGACCTTTCTCTACTGCCATCTTGATCAACTGACCAACACCATTCTGATCAAGAACTTGGAATGGGTCAACCTTCAAAATCTTCTTTTCAAGATATGCAGGCAGGAATGATGCAATATCGTCACGGCTGTAGCCGAAGGTCATCTGTGTCAAGTCGTTTGTTCCGAATGAGAAATACTGAGCCTCTGTAGCGATACGGTCGGCTGTCAGAGCGGCACGCGGAATTTCTATCATTGTACCAATCTCAAACTCAACTTCTACGCCATATTCAGCAAATACTTCTTTGGCAACGCGTTGGATAATCTCTTTCTGTTGTTTCAACTCGTAGAGAATACCAATCAGCGGAACCATGATTTCCGGCATCGGGTTCTTGCCTTCTTTCTTCAGCTCGCAAGCAGCACTCAAGATAGCGCGTGTCTGCATGGCTGTGATTTCAGGGAAGGTGATACCGAGACGGCAACCGCGGTGACCGAGCATAGGGTTGTTCTCTGCAAGTGATGCAACGCGTTGTTGAATCTCTTGAACGCTGACACCCATTTCTTTTGCCATCTGCTCCTGACCTTTTATGTCGTGAGGTACAAACTCATGCAATGGAGGATCAAGCAAACGAATATTCACAGGTAGTCCGTCCATAGCTTCAAGAATACCTTTGAAGTCGGCTTTTTGATATGGGAGAAGTTTGGCAAGAGCTTTTTCGCGACCTGCAGCGTCTTCTGCCAAAATCATTTCGCGCATGGCAATGATTTTCTTGTCTTCGAAGAACATGTGCTCTGTACGGGTCAGACCGATACCCTTAGCACCAAAGGCGCGTGCTACGCGTGCGTCGTGTGGTGTGTCGGCATTGGTACGAACCTGCAACTTGGTGTATTTGTCGCAGAGGTCCATCAGGGCCTTGAAGTCGCCTGAGAGTTCGGCAGCCTTGGTTGGTATCTCACCTGCATAAACCTGACCTGTCGAGCCGTTGAGAGAGATATAGTCACCTTCTTTATATGTAACACCTTCGATAGTTACTGTCTTAGCCTTATAGTCAACGATGATTGCACCTGCACCCGAAACGCAGCATTTACCCATACCACGAGCCACAACGGCAGCGTGTGAGGTCATACCACCGCGAGCGGTGAGGATACCTTCGGCAGCTGACATACCTGCGAGGTCTTCAGGTGAGGTCTCAATGCGAACCATGATTACTTTATGGCCGTTTTCATGCCACTCTTGTGCGTCGTCGGCATGGAATACGATTTGTCCGCATGCAGCACCCGGTGAAGCCGGCAGACCTTGTGTGATTACTTTGGCTTTCTTCAGTGCATCCTTGTCGAAAACAGGGTGGAGCAGTTCGTCTAATTTCTGTGGCTCGCAACGCATGATGGCTTCTTTTTCTGAAATCACACCTTCACGAACGAGGTCCATAGCGATTTTTACCATCGCTGTACCGGTGCGCTTGCCATTACGAGTCTGGAGGAACCAGAGTTTGCCTTCTTGTACGGTGAACTCCATATCCTGCATGTCGCGATAGTGGTCTTCAAGTTTTTGCTGAATCTCGTTGAGCTCGGCAAACAACTTAGGCATAGCCTCTTCCATTGAAGGATATTTGCTTGCGCGTTCTTCTTCTGAGATACCTTGCAGTTTAGCCCAACGGCGTGAGCCTTCGAGAGTGATTTGTTGTGGTGTGCGAATTCCGGCAACAACGTCCTCACCTTGTGCATTTACAAGATACTCACCATTGAAGAGATTCTCGCCCGTAGCAGCATCGCGGCTGAAACATACACCTGTTGCTGAAGTCTCACCCATGTTTCCGAATACCATTGCCATAACGCTAACTGCTGTTCCCCATTCGTCAGGAATACCTTCCATCTTACGATAGAGAATAGCACGTTCGTTCATCCAACTGCGGAATACAGCGCAGATAGCACCCCAGAGTTGCTCAATAGGGTCATTAGGAAATTCTTTGCCTGTCTGCTCTTTGATGGCAGTCTTGAAACGAGCAACGAGAAGTTTCAACTCGTCAACATTCAAGTCTTTGTCGAGTTTGATGTGGCGGATTTCCTTCACTTCTTCAATGATTTTCTCGAATGGGTCAATGTCAGTTTTGTTGACCGGTTTCATGCCGAGAACAACATCGCCGTACATCTGTACAAAACGACGATATGAGTCATAGACGAAATGTGGATTGTTGGTTTTCTTAACCATACCTTCTGCCACGGTGTCGTTCAAACCGAGGTTCAAGATTGTGTCCATCATACCCGGCATTGAAGCGCGAGCACCTGAACGAACACTGACAAGAAGTGGGTTTTGCGGGTCACCGAACTTCGAGTTCATAAGGGTCTCGATGTGGTGAACAGCAGCCATTACATCATCGTTCAAGATTTCCATGATTTTGTCTTGACCAACTTGGTAATATTCGTTGCAGACATCTGTGGTGATTGTAAAACCTGGAGGAACAGGAACGCCCACGAGGTTCATTTCGGCGCAGTTAGCACCCTTACCACCTAACTCTTCACGCATTTTTGCGTTACCTTCAGCCTTACCGTTACCGAAGGTGTAAACTCTTTTTTTGTTTTCCATTACGGTTAGTTTGTTTATAGTTTGTTGTTTTAAAAAAAGTCGGTATATAGTACTTTACAAAATGCAAAATTACTACTTTTTAACTAATCTTACAAATAAATAGCTGTTTTTTTTGTTAAATTTGTTTAAGCAAGAAAAATGTTGTAACTTTGCATGTTAAAATGATTATTAATTTTTATAAGACATATCATCATGGAATTTCACTATGAACCAATGTTTCAGCTTGGTGAGGATAAAACCGAGTATTATTTACTGACAAAAGATTATGTAAGTGTTTCAGAATTTGAGGGAAAACCTATTTTGAAGGTTGCAAAAGAAGGTCTTACTTTGTTGGCAAACACTGCTTTTCGTGATGTCAGTTTCTTGCTTCGTCGCGCTCACAATGAGCAAGTTGCAAAAATCTTGCGCGACCCTGAAGCAAGTGCTAACGACAAGTATGTTGCTCTGACTTTCTTGCGCAATGCAGAAGTGGCTGCAAAAGGTAAATTGCCTTTGTGTCAAGACACAGGAACGGCCATTATCCACGGCGAGAAAGGTCAGCAGGTATGGACCGGCTATTGCGATGAAGAGGCTCTTTCTGCCGGTGTGTATAAGACTTATACCGAAGAAAATTTGCGCTATTCGCAGAATGCTCCTTTGTCAATGTACGAGGAGGTGAATACCAAATGTAACCTTCCTGCGCAGATAGATATTGAGGCAACAGAAGGCATGGAATATCGTTTCTTGTGTGTTACAAAAGGTGGCGGTTCAGCCAACAAAACATATCTCTATCAAGAGACTAAAGCCGTTCTCAATCCTGATGTGTTGGTTCCTTTCTTGGTTGAAAAAATGCGTTCTTTAGGTACTGCTGCTTGCCCCCCGTATCATATAGCCTTTGTTATCGGTGGCACAAGTGCTGAAAAGAACTTACTTACTGTCAAGTTGGCTTCGACACATTACTACGACGAATTGCCTACAACGGGTAATGAGTCAGGTCGTGCTTTCCGCGATGTCGAATTGGAGAAAAAAGTTCTTCAAGAAGCATATAAGATAGGTCTCGGTGCTCAGTTTGGTGGCAAATATATGGCTCACGATGTTCGTATCGTCCGTTTGCCCCGCCACGGAGCAAGTTGCCCGATAGGTCTGGGTGTCAGTTGCTCTGCCGACCGTAACATCAAATGCAAAATCAATAAAGACGGTATTTGGATTGAGAAACTCGACGATAATCCTGCAAGTTTGATTCCTGCCGAATTGCGCAATGCCGGCGAGGGCGATGTTGTAAAAATTGATTTGAATCGTCCGATGGCTGATGTGTTGGCAGAATTGAGAAAATATCCTGTTGCAACTCGTTTGAGTCTCAACGGAACAATCATTGTAGGTCGCGACATTGCTCATGCCAGGATTAAAGCCCGTATCGATGCCGGTGAGGACATTCCTGACTATCTGAAGAATCACCCGATTTATTATGCCGGCCCGGCAAAGACACCTGCCGGAATGCCGTGTGGCTCCATGGGCCCGACAACGGCAGGTCGTATGGACCCGTATGTCGATCTGTTCCAGAGCAAGGGAGGCAGCATGATAATGCTTGCAAAAGGAAATCGTAGTCAGGCCGTTACTGACGCATGCAAGAAATATGGTGGTTTCTATCTCGGCAGTATAGGTGGTCCGGCTGCTATCTTGGCACAAAATAATATCAAGTCTATTGAGTGTGTAGAATATCCTGAATTGGGTATGGAGGCCGTTTGGAAAATAGAAGTTGTTGATTTCCCTGCATTTATCTTGGTTGACGATAAGGGCAATGACTTCTTCAAACAGCTCAAACCGTGTGAGGGATGCAAAATACTTGATTAAGCAAATATGAGCGACGATAAGCAAAAAAAGTCATTTTGGCAGCGGCTGCGCTTTCGCTATAGAGTGTCGGTGCTGAATGAGAACACTTTCGACGAGGTGTTTGGTTTCCGTATGTCAAAACTGACTTTTTGGCTTGTGCTCTTTTTCGTTTTTGGAGTGTTTTTTGCCATTTCGTCGGCTTTGCTCGTATATACTCCGCTTCGAGTTTATATGCCCGGCTATGTTGAGGACAATGTGCGCGAAGAAATGATTGCTTCTTCAATGCGTGTTGATTCAATAGCGCAAGAAATCGAATTGCAAAGTCAGTATGTCAATATCGTCAAAGGCGTGTTGGCCGGAGATGTAAAGACCGATTCTGTGGCGGTTCTTGACACAGTTGAGTTTGTTATCGACAAAAAAGCATTACTTCAGGAAAATTCAGCTCTGCTTGAGGAATTTATGTCTGATTACGAGGAAAAAGAAAAATACGATCTCAACCTTTTTGTCGGACAAGTTGATGTGGGCAAAGTAGTCTTTTTCAAGCCTTGTTCCGGTGTTGTCATTGCCAATTTTGACGCCCAGAACGAGCATTATGGTGTTGATTTGTCTGTAGCGCAAAACTCGAGTATCAGCGCTGTACTTGCCGGCGTAGTGATTTATTCTGATTACACATTCGACAATGGCTGGAGCATAATGCTTCAGCACGACAATGATTATGTGTCGGTCTATCGCGGAAATTCGAGGTTACTCAAGCGGGCAGGTGATGAGGTTAAGGCAGGAGAGATAATTGCCATGAGTAATGATGTCTGCATTTTTGAGTTGTGGCAAAAAGGAAAGAGTATCGACCCTGCAACGGTCATTCCATTTTGAAAAGTAGATTGATGAGGAATATAGTTATTTTAGGTTCAACAGGCTCTATAGGGCGTCAGGCATTAGATGTTATATCGTCTAATGCAGATAAGTATAGTTTGTATGCAATCACGGGCAATAATAATGTTGATTTGCTGATTGAGCAGGCGCGACAGTTTCGTCCTGAGGTGGTTTGTATTGCAAACGAAGCGCATTATCCGGAAGTAAGCGATGCTTTGCAAGATCTC
Source organism: Paludibacteraceae bacterium (assembly GCA_017527495.1). Taxonomy (GTDB): domain Bacteria; phylum Bacteroidota; class Bacteroidia; order Bacteroidales; family Paludibacteraceae; genus RGIG6639. The sequence continues at coordinate 29,757 of JAFXPY010000011.1, read as the reverse complement.
CCGATAAAGGTCTTTGCCGGTATGGACGCAATATGCGATGTGGTTACATTTCCTTCGGTTGATGTCGTTTTGTCGTCGTTGGTTGGTTTTGCCGGTTTGCGCCCCACAATAAGTGCAATCAAAGCTTCGAAAACTATTGCGCTTGCCAACAAGGAAACACTTGTTGTGGCTGGTGAACTTATTTGCGAGTTATGTGCCAAACATAATGTCAAACTCCTTCCTGTTGATAGCGAACATTCGGCTATATTCCAGTGCCTAAATGGTGAAGGTAATGCTCAGGTAGAAAAGATATTACTTACTGCTTCTGGTGGTCCGTTCCGCAATATGAACATCAATGAATTGGGTTGTGTAACCGCAGCGGACGCACTTCGCCACCCCACGTGGACTATGGGAGATAAAATAACTATCGATTCGGCTTCGCTCATGAACAAAGGTTTTGAGGTGATTGAGGCAAAGTGGTTGTTCGGAATAGAAAGTAGCCGAATAGAAGTTGTTGTACATCCCGAGAGCATCATTCACAGCATGGTGGAGTTTACTGACGGCTCAATCAAAGCGCAGTTGGGAGTGCCCGACATGCGATTACCTATACAATATGCACTATCTTATCCTGAGCGCTGGCACAACGACTATGGAAGGGTTGATTTCTTCAAATTGGGAACTCTGCATTTTGAAAGGCCTCAGATGGATAAGTTCAGAAATCTGCAATTGGCGTATGATGCCATTGAGCGAGGCGGAAACATTCCTTGTTCGCTCAATGCAGCAAATGAGGTGGTTAATTTGGCGTTCCGACAGGGAAAGATAGACTTTTTGCAGATGAGTGACATAATGCAAGAAGTGATAGATAAGGTCGATTTCATCAAAAAACCGACATACGAAGATTATATTTTAACAGACGATAAGGTCAGAAAGATTACAAAAGAGTTATTATGAGTTCATTTTGGATCAGAGCGCTTCAGTTGCTCTTGAGTTTGAGTTTTTTAGTTGTAATACATGAATTGGGTCATTTTGCATGGGCAAGAATATTCAAGGTCAGAGTTGAGAAATTCTATGTCTTTTTCAATCCGCGTTTTTCGCTTGTCCGTTGGAAACGCATAAATGGTAAATTGCAATTCCGCTTTTTTGCTCGCAATACCGACGAGGCACTGAAAGAGGCAAAGGATGAATATGGTAATCCGAAGGTTGACAAAAAAGGTTTGCCAATTCTCGTTCCTTTCACCGACAAAGATATAGCCGAGTTGCCTGACGACGATTGGCGCAAATATCCCGACAACACTGAGTGGGGTATAGGGTGGTTGCCTTTTGGCGGCTATTGCCGTATTGCCGGCATGGTTGATGAAACAACATCGGCAAATGAATTGGCCGCCGAACCACAAACATGGGAATACCGCAGTCAGTCGACATGGAAACGCATGCTGATTATTTCGGGTGGCGTGATTGTCAATTTCATTGGCGCCTTGCTCATCTATTCAATGATACTTTTTCACTGGGGAGATGATGTGTTGCCTGTTGATACTGCTCCTTATGGCATGTGTTTTTCCGAGTCAATGCATGAGTTAGGTTTTGTTGATGGCGACAGAATATTGTCCGTTGGTGGCAAGAGTGTGGCAGGTGAAGACCTTGGTAATATAATATATGATTTCATTCTCGATGGAGAACAGCAAGTTGTTGTCGAGAGAAATGGTGTGCAGCAAACAATCACTATTCCTGCCGATTATTCCAAAACATTCATGGAGCGTAAAGAGGGTTCGCCCGTAACTTATGCCATGCCTTTTGTGATTGATTCCGTGCTTGAAGGAGGAGCAGCATATAAGGGTGGTCTCGTCAAAGGTGACCGTGTCATAGCTGTGGCTGCCGAACAAACTCCGTGGTTTACTAATGTGCAGAAAGTTCTGAAAACCCATGCTTGCGATAGTGTGGAAATACAATATGTGCGCAATGCCGACACCCTAACAACAAATGTGTTTATAAGCGATTTGGGACAGCTCGGTGTGTCGGTCAAACCGCTTGAATGGCAACATGTCGATTACGGCTTTTTTGCCTCGTTCCCTGCCGGAATAAAACTTGGAGTGAATACGCTGGTAAATTATGTCCGCCAGTTCAAACTTGTATTTACAAAAGAAGGTGCTGAGAGTCTCGGTGGATTCGGAGCAATAGGCAGCTTGTTCACGCCTGTTTGGAATTGGCATGCCTTTTGGCTTATGACAGCTTTCTTGTCTATCATTCTTGCTTTCATGAATTTCCTGCCTATACCCGGACTTGACGGCGGATACTTCATATTCCTGATTTACGAGATGATTACAGGACGCAAGCCAAGCGACAAATTCATGGAATGGACAACAAATATAGGCTTTATACTCCTGTTGTTGCTTGTCCTTTATGCCAATGGAAATGATATATTCAAAGCTTTTAAGTAATAAAACTTTCCCACTTTAAATGTTATCGCGTAGCGATTTTCTTTTAATAGAATGCGGATTATATTTATCCATTTATTTCCCGTTAGGAAATTTCTATGGCGGAAAAAGGATTTAAAAGATATTCCCTAACGGGAAATAACGCTGACTATCAATATTAATGCTATTAAAAGGAAACCCCTACGGGGTATAATGCTAAATAAAAGTTCTAATGAACGTTAGTGGGAAACTTTAGTTAAGTAGTAGATAGAAAATTTATGGAAAAAGATTATTATGTACATGAATCATCATATATTGATGAGGGTTGCGAGATAGGAAAAGGTACACATATTTGGCATTTCTCGCATGTCATGAGCGGTTGTCGGATAGGCGAGCGTTGCAATATAGGTCAGAATGTAGTCATTTCGCCTGATGTCGTTCTTGGCAATAATGTGAAGATACAGAATAATGTGTCGGTCTATACCGGTGTGATTTGTGAAGACGATGTCTTTCTCGGTCCGTCGATGGTATTCACCAATGTGATTAACCCACGAAGCCATGTGAGCCGCAAGAACGAATATCGTCAAACGCTGATTCATCGCGGTGCATCAGTAGGAGCCAATGCCACTATAGTTTGTGGACATGAAATAGGTGAGTATGCCTTGATAGGTGCCGGTAGCGTCGTTACCAAAGATGTCAAGCCATACGCTCTGATGGTTGGTAATCCGGCTCGCAGAATAGGCTGGGTAAGTCGCTATGGTGAGAAACTGCATTTCAACGAAAAAGGTCAGGCTATTTGCCCTGCAACAGGCGAAAAATATGAATTGAAAAATGATGAAGTAAGATTAATATAATTTAGTAAAACTATGATACAACGCACACAATCTCTATGGTTATTTTTAGTCTTTATAGGCGGCATATTGCTATGCTTCTTTCCTGTAATGACATTAGACAATATGCAAAATGGAGGTAGCAATATATGTCAGTACGAAATCGGCATAAAAGGTCTTGAACAAACCTTTGCACATGGTCAGGAATTGGACGAACCTCAGTCTGTCAGTGGCATGACCAACTGGGGACTGACTCTGATTTCAATCATCTATCCCCTGATTGCACTTATCACAATTTTCTTGTACAAACATCGCATCGCTCAGGCCCGACTTTGTGTGGTCAATATCATACTTATGTTAGGCTATTACGCTCTGCTGGCATGGTACTCATGGTTGGCTCTCAACACAGAATCTGTCTTTGCCAATGATTATACTGTCGAAGTGCCTGCTTGTATCCCGTTAGTCAGTGTGATACTTACCGTGCTTGCCCTTCGTGGAATATTGAAAGACGAAGCGTTGATACGCTCAATGAATCGAATCCGCTAACGATAAGTGATAGAGGTTTGTCATCCCAATCATTATAGCCCAATGAAAAACATTTTTCGCTGTTTCTTGCTTTTTATTGCTGTATTGTTGTTTGGTTGCAAGCAAGAAGAACTCAAAGCACCGCAGGAAATTCAAACCATAGGTGCAACAACTCAACTCAATGTGAGTAATACTCGTCCTGTTGCTCCAACAAATCGTATTATTTACGAGATGGATTTGCTCTCTTTCACCACTGCCGGCACTCTCAATGCTGCCGCAGCACGGCTCGTTGAACTGCGTTCGCTCGGAATAGATATTGTGTGGCTGATGCCTATTCATGAGCGTGGTGACCAAAAATTTGCCACCTATCCGAGCCCTTATGCTCCAAAAGACTACTATTCCGTATGGTCGAAATATGGTAAGATGGACGACTTCAAGCAGTTTGTTCAGCGTGCCCATGCTCTTGGTATGGAGGTGTGGCTCGATTGGGTGCCTAATCACACCGGTGTAGGTGCTGTGTGGGTTATCGAACATCCTGAATATTATGTGTGGGAGAATGGTGAAATCAAACATCCAAACGCATATAGTGACGTCTTGCAACTTGCAATGAACGAAACAGTAACGCAAGATGCCATGATTCAGGCAATGAAATATTGGATAGATGAAGGTGATATAGATGGCTTCCGTTGCGATTATGTCTCATCATCGGAAATACCGGCAGATTTTTGGAAACGCGCCATTCCTGAACTGAAAAATCATAAACCTAACAAGACTATAACGATTATGGGTGAGGCCGATTTTGCCGACCAGAGTCGTCTCTATGGTTGCGGTTTCGATTTCGACTATGCGTGGCGACTGAACACCACTCTGCGCAGCCAAGGGAAAGCAAAGATTTCGCAGACTCTCAAAACGGCAATCAACAATCTCTATCTCAACAGCAATTACAAGACCACTCTTGACCGCATGGTCTATCTAACCAACCATGATGACAATGAAAATGGCAAGAATTACTGGCAATACATGTCCGACAATATCTATTTGTTAACCGTCTTTGAATTTACAGCCTATGGAATGCCTCTCATATATAATGGTCAGGAAATAGGACATCGTGCTATCATTTATCCTTGGGAGAAACAAACCATCAATTGGGCGTCGCCCAACAAAAAAATGCAAAACACCATTGCAACTCTATGTGCTCTGAAGCATACGCAGGCTGCTCTTTCGCACGGCAATGAGTCGGAGCGTGGCGAGATGCAAATCCTTGAGTGCGACAACAAAGCCATTCTTGCCTTTTTGCGAAAAAAAGGCGACAGCGAGGTTCTTGTCTTACTCAATTTTGGCGAAGAGGCAACAATCAGTGTGAAAGACATAACGCCCGGACAATATGTGCAGTGGCTCAATAGTGAGACAATAGAAACAGGAACAACACAAACAGAATGGAACATACAAGAAACAACTAATTTCTTGCTCAAAACCAAAGGCTATGCCGTGTTTGTAAAGAAATGATTTTGAAGTGTCGAAAATCGAAAAATCGAAGAACTTCCTTTCACCTTTCATTTTTCACCTTACTAACTCCTTTCACCACTATTGCTTTTTTGCCGAGGGTAGTGCCGATAATGTAAATATCCCCGCCATCTCTGATTTTGAGCTTTTTCTTGAGCTGCTCTGCCGACAGCGGGTAATTGCGCGTTACGACATTGGCTTGTTTGAGATTGTCTCGTTTGTCGTACTGACCTTCAACTTTCCATATCCTTCCCGGAAAATCACTCACTAATTCATTTGAAGTATAGAGGTGTGTGTTGGCAGACAGTTTTTCCAAATTGTAGCGATGTGCAATCAAGCGATATGCTCCCCCTTTCATTATCGACCCATTAGGCTCGTATATGTACTTTTTCAGTTCTGTGGCGTAAGTTATCTCGCATGAATGCTCTTGCTCGGCTGAAAAAAACAACACATCCTTTTTCTCGCCTTGGATATTAACACAATATGTCGTCGTGGGCTCTAAGGTCTTTTCTGTTTGGCATACTGCAATGATTTCTTTACACTCGTTGTTGATACTTACGACATGTATTTGTTGTGGATTGAGCTGTTTACTGATTTCTTTGAGGTCTATCATAGGTGAGAGTTTCACCATTTGATATGTGCTTTTTGATTGTATCTCCGGCCATAAGTTGAGTAGGTTAGGTTGGCAATCTTCTAATTTAACAACTTTTTTCCCTGCTTTGTTGCGTCGTGCCGGATCGATGAAAATCAAATCGTGGTGAATGGCAGATTGTAAGTACTCTTCTGCTGTGTGGTTACCGACAATGATGTTTTTTCGTCCGAGAGCGTCATAGTTGTGCTGAGCTATTTTGCATAGTTCGGCGTTTTGTTCGACATAGTATGCCTTATCGAAAATTTCTGACAGCCAGAAAGTGTCGATACCAAAACCGGCTGTGAGGTCGGCAAATGATGTCTTACATTCACATGTAAGTGAAGCAATCTTTTGTTTGTATTTTGCCGTTTGTTCTGACGAACATTGCTCTACTGACAGTCTGACGGGGTAGAGCAGGAGCTGATTGGCATAGAAAGTAGGCAGTTTATGTTGGCATTTCTGCCGTCCCTCAATCTGCTGTAATGCAAAAGTCATATCCGCCGTTGAGATTTGCGGATATGACTCTCTTTTCAGTGCCAAGAGATTGACATCATCATCTTGGTGTTGTATTATGAATTCTTGTAAATCCATCTTACATGCGTTGTGGCACTTCAATTCCAAGCAGGCTCATTGCTGTCTTAATCACCTTGCCTGTTGCGCGTGTGAGCGTGATTCTGAATGACCGCACTGCCTCGTCTTGCTCGCCTAATATGCTGAAATCGTGGTAGAACTGATTGAATTCTTTTACGAGGTCGTAAGTGTAGTTGGCAATAACAGCAGGGCTGTATTCTTGTCCGGCTTGTTTCACTATTGCCGGAAAATCAGCAAGGTGCTGTATGAGTTCGGTCTCTTTTTCTGAAATGCCTATGCCTATTGTCGATTTGTTTTCCAATTGTTGCGCTTTGCGAAGAACAGATTGAATGCGTGCATAGGTGTATTGAATGAAAGGCCCGGTGTTGCCATTGAAATCTATTGATTCTTCGGGGTTGAAGAGCATGTTTTTGCGCGGATCAACTTTCAGAATAAAGTATTTCAATGCTCCCAAAGCCACTATGCGGGCAATCTCATTGGCCTCGTCAGGTGTGATGTCGGTCAGTTTGTTCACTTTGTCCTCGCTTATTGTCTTGGCCTCTTCAATCATGCTGGCAATCAAGTCGTCGGCATCAACCACCGTACCCTCGCGGCTTTTCATCTTGCCGTTAGGCAGTTCCACCATGCCGTAAGAGAAATGAACAAGGTCTTTGCCAAACTTAAATCCGAGCATGTCAAGAACCAAACTGAGTACCTTGAAATGATATTCTTGTTCGTTGCCGACAACATAAATCATTTTGTCGATAGGGTAGTCTTCATAGCGCATTTTGGCAGTGCCGATGTCCTGTGTCATATACACTGAAGTACCATCTTGACGAATGAGCAACTTATGATCAAGTCCTTTGGAAGTCAGATCGACCCACACTGAGCCGTCGTCTTTTTTGTAGAACAGTCCTTGCTGAAGTCCTCTCTCTACTTCTTTTTTGCCGATGAGATAGGTGTTGCTTTCGTAATATATCTTGTCGAAATCAACTCCAAGAGCTTTGTATGACTCGTCGAAACCGGCATAAACCCATGAGTTCATCATGTTCCAGAGCTCTCTCACTTCTTTGTCGCCTTCTTCCCACATGACGAGCATCTCTTGTGCTTGTTTGATTAGAGGGGCTTCTTTTTTGGCTGTCTCTTCGTCCAATCCCTTGTCGGTGAGTTCTTTGATTTGTTTCTTGTATTCGATGTCGAATCTCACATAGTAATCACCCACAAGGTGGTCGCCTTTCTTACCTGTCGATTCGGGTGTCTCGCCGTTGCCGAAGAGTTTCCATGCAAGCATCGACTTGCAGATATGTATGCCGCGGTCGTTGACTATATTTGTTTTCACAACCCTATTGCCGTTGGCTTTCATGATTTGAGCCAATGAGTAACCAAGCAGGTTGTTGCGTATATGACCCAAATGCAGAGGCTTGTTGGTGTTGGGCGATGAGTATTCAATCATCACGAGAGGACTCTGTTCGGTCGATGGGGTCAGACCAAAACTATCGTTTTCATCGATGTCGGCGAGTGTGTCAATCCAAAAGCCTTTGTCGATATTGATGTTCAAAAAGCCTTTAACAACATTGAAACTTGCCACTTCCGTGGTGTGTTCGCAGAGGTAGTTGCCTATCTCCTGTCCGACCATTTCGGGCGCTTTACGGGCTGCCTTCACAAACGGAAAGGTAACTAAGGTGATGTTGCCTTCAAATTCTTTTTTTGTTTTCTGCAACTGTATCTGCGATTCTGTTGCTTCAAGTTGGTAAAGTTCTTTTAGGGCTTGTTGAATATGCGCTGTCAGTGTTTCTGTAATTGTCATTTCGTTTTATATTTTTGAACATTTGTCTTTGAGCCATGCTTTTTCCTCTTCGTTGAGCAATGGACTTATAGTGTCGAACACTCGTTGCTGATAGTTGTTGACCCATTCTATGTCGTCAGCAGAAAGCATTGATTTGTCAATCAGTCGGGTGTCGTAAGGGAATAGTGTGAGTGTCTCGAATTTCAAGAACTCGCCAAACTCTGTTGTCTCTGCAGGAACCACAGTTACGAGGTTTTCAATCCTTATTCCCCATTTGTCAGTGCGATATAGTCCGGGTTCGTTGGAAACTATCATTCCGATTTCAAGTATTGCCGGGTTCTCGTTGAGTCGTATGTTTTGTGGTCCTTCGTGGCAACTCAAGAAATGACCTACACCATGTCCTGTGCCATGTCCGTACGACAGTCCTTCCTGCCATAGGAACTGACGAGCCAAAGCATCGAGTTGTGCTCCGCGTGTTCCGTAAGGGAATTTAGCACGACCGAGAGCCAAATGACCTTTCAGCACAAGTGTGTAGTCGTGCTTCATTTGCTCTGTTGGAGTGTCTAAACATATTGTGCGTGTGATGTCGGTCGTACCATCGAGATACTGACCGCCAGAATCAACAAGGAGCATGCCGTGCGGCTCAACAACAGACGAACCTTCTTTGGAAGCGGAGTAGTGTACGATAGCACCATTGCCCATATAGCCGGCTATAGTGCCAAAACTCTCTTCAACAAAATTCTCTTGCTCGGCACGGAACTCATGCAGCTTGACGCCAAGGTCGTATTCAGTCAGTCGCTCCTTGCCTATCGTCCTTTCAATCCACATAAAGAAACGCGTCAGAGCCACACCATCTTTGACCATTGCTCTGCGCTCACCGTCAAGCTCAACGGCGTTTTTCTTTGCCTTTGGAACCATAATAGGCGATTGCTGATTGAGCTTTTTGCAGTCCTGTGGCAATGCTTCATAAAGTGCTTCATTGAGTTTCGAACCGTCAAAGAGTATTGTTTTGTCTGTTTCTATGCGGCGCAGAGCCTGATAGATATGATTGTAGTCGCCAACGCCGATTTTGTTTTTCACAAAGTATTGTATCGCCTCCGGAGTGATTTTTTCCGGTGTGACGAAAAGTGTGCAACTCTCCATGTCGAGCACAACAAAACTGATTACTACAGGGTTGAACTCAACATCCGTTCCTCTGATATTCAGCAACCATGCAATCTCGTCAAGTGCAGAGGTTACATAACAATCAGCACGGCGCGCCTTCATGTCTTTACGCACAAGAGCAAGTTTGTCTGCCACACTCTGTCCGGCATATTTCTCATCGTAAGCATATAGAGTGTTGGTAGGTATCTGTGGACGGTCTTTCCACAACTGACCAATCAGGTCGCTGCTCTGTAGCTGTATGCCGAATTCTGCCAATTCATTTCTTATTGCGCCAAAGGCATTGCATGAAAACAATTCGGCGTTTATTCCCACTATGTCGCCATTGTGAAGATGCGAATATAGATATTGTGGAATAGTAGGCGTGGTGAGTTCTCCGTCTCTCATCAGTTCAAACCCGCTGTTTGCAAGCTCTATTCCGGCTTGGAGATAGTAGCGCGAATCAGTCCAAATGAAAGCGTCGTTGAGCGTAATCAGTGCCGTTCCGGCTTCACCCGTGAAACCCGACACCCATTCCATCTCCTTCCAATGGTCGGCAAAATACTCACTGCCGTGAGCATCACTGCCGGTAGTGATAAAGGCTGCCAAACCATGTTGCTTCATCTGCTTGCGCAAATGATTCAAGTGTTCATTATTTGTTGTCATATTGTTATTTCCTGTTATTAATTAAAGTTTCTTACATCAAAATTGAGTTATAAATATTTTCCTACCGCGTTAGCGGTTGCATATTAAAATTATTTACTTTGTAATCTATTCAAATGTTTGGCAATGTGCAACCACTCCGTGGTTGTTGTATTTGTAATCTTGATTATATCTATTAATATGCAACGGCTATCGCCGTTGAACGCCGAGATATTAAGGTTCCATTAATATGCAAAACTTAAAAAAAATTATTTCACTGCTTTGAAACTCATGTCAAGGCTCTTAACCGAGTGTGTCAGCGCACCGACGGAAATGAAATCCACACCGCAAAGTGCGTAATCACGCAATGTGTCGATAGTTATTCCGCCCGACGACTCTGTCTCAAAGCGATGGTTGATGAGCTCAACGGCTTTCTTTGTGTTTTCCGGGGTGAAGTTGTCAAGCATAATGCGGTCAACACCACCAACACGGAGCACCTCATTTATTTCATCGAAATTGCGCACCTCGATTTCTATCTTCAGGTTCTTGCCCTTTTCTTTGCAGTATTGCTGCGCGCGTGTGATGGCTTGCTCTATTCCGCCGGCAAAATCAACATGATTGTCTTTGAGCAAGATCATGTCGTACAGCCCGATGCGGTGATTTGTGCCACCACCGATATGCACTGCCTCTTTTTCAAGCAATCGCAGACCGGGTGTTGTCTTGCGCGTGTCGAGCACTCGTGTGCCGGTGCCCTCCAGACGCTCAACATAACGATGCGTCGTCGTTGCCACACCACTCATGCGCTGCATGATATTCAGCATCAAACGCTCCGTTTGCAGCAATGAAAGCACTTTGCCGCTAACTCGAAATGCAATATCACCGGGTTTTACATGCGCACCATCATTGATATATGTCTCCATCTGCAGAGTAGGGTCAAATGTCTCGAACACTACTTTTGCCACTTCAACACCGGCAAGTATGCCCTCTTCTTTGATGATCAACTGACTCGTACCCTCCGCTGTGGCAGGAATACAAGATAGTGAGGTGTGGTCACCATCGCCAATATCCTCAGCAAACCATTGACGTATTTGCACCTTTAACAATTCTTTGTCCATATTATTATCCTTTTTCAATTAAGCCAAATTTCTACACTGCAAAATTAATACTTTTTATCCAAATTAACAAATATAGAAAACAATACCAAACAAAAATTTTCAAAACAATTCAAGACATTTTTGTTAATTGTGTCGGATATCCGACATTTGTCATTTTCTTAAATTGTCGGACGCATAAACATCTATTGTCGTTTATATAAATGCGGCAATGTTATTGCCGCAGCCCTCCCTTCCACTGCCTCAAATCATCTAACATTGTTTTTATAAATGCGGCAATGGTATTGCCGCAGCCCTTCTTTCCACCGCTTCAAACCATCTAACATTGTTTTTATAAATGCGGCAATGGTATTGCTGAAGCCCTCCCTTCCACTGCCTCAAATCATCTAACATTGTTTTTATAAATGCGGCAATGGTATTGCCGCAGCCCTTAAACTTATCTCCCCTACATTTAAACAATAAATTTTCAAGACAATTTTGTTAAAACAACGTTAATTGTGTCGGATACTATCCGACATTTGTTGTTTTCTAAAAAGGTTCACGAATTAAACAAATTAAACGAATTAAACAAATTTTTCTCCCCTATTGGTCAGATTCGTTTTCTAAAAGTTGTCCGCAGAGAAAGCAGAGAAAACAGAGAATTCGTTTTCTTAAATAATTAAAGTTTCCCACTTGTATAAATATTATCGCGTAGCGATTATCTTTTAATAGGATAGCGGATTATATTTATCCATTGATTTCCCGTAGGGAATTTCTATGTCGAAAAAATGAATTTAAAAGATATTCCCTAACGGGAAATAACGCAGACTATCAATATTAATGCTATTAAAAGGGAACCCCTACGGGGTATAATCTAAATAAAAGTTCTATTGAACATTAGTGGGAAACTTTAGTAAGATAATTATTTCTCTACTAATTACCCGAATTATCACGAATTTTGTATGGTCAACAATTATCAACAATTTTTAAACAAATTTTTCTCCCCTATTCGTCAGATTCGTTTTCTACAAATATTTCGTCAAATTAGTGTTGCATATTTGGTTAATTTGTGTTAACTTTGCCGCCGTAGTCTGACGATTATGCCGCGATTGTTGGATTTAATGATTTTTTTTAACACCGCTAAATAATAATAAAGCACCAATTAAAACACTGCTTAATCGCAATTAAATAACGGCTTAAACACTGCTTAAACAATAATTTCTAACAATATTATGAAACGTTTCTTTTACATTTTCTTTTTCGCTATGCTAAGCGTTATGAGTTTTTCTCAGGTTGTGAGCTTTGATTTGTCTGACACTGCTCTTTCCGCCGAAGAGGTAAAGGCTAAGACTGGTAAAGCTGTAAAGTTGATTTACCCCACGAGCATGAAAAACAAGATTCCTGCAATGGAGTGTAATGTTCAGGTCGTTGGCTTAGGTCCGTTCAGTGTCGCCGAAGGCCGACAAGTGATGTTTGCTCCGGGTAATTTGCAGTTCAATGCCGCTCAGGGTACTCACCAATGCGCCGATGGCACCACTCAAAAAGGCACATGGCGTTTTGCCGAGCACCAATGGGATTATGTTGGCGATGCAAGCAATGGTAATGTCTATCACAATGGTACTAAATGCGATAATGCCAATATCTCAGAGACCTACGATGGTTGGATAGATTTATTTGGTTGGGGCACGAGTGGTTGGAATAGTGGAGCAAATGTCTATCAGCCATGGTCAACGAGCCAATCATATTCCGACTATTATCCCGGTGGCAGCGAAAAGAACAATCTTACGGGTGCTTATGCTAATGCCGATTGGGGTGTATATAATCAGATAGGCTCTGACGCCCCAGGCACATGGCGCACATTGACTTATGACGAGTGGAGTTATGTTTATAGTGGCAGAGCCAATGCCAAAAATCTTTGTGGTCAAGCCACGGTAAATGGTGTTACGGGTTTTATACTACTTCCTGACGATTGGGAGGCTCCGAGCGGAATAACCTTTATTGCCGGTACATCACTAAACTTCACCACCAACACTTACACAACAGCCCAATGGGAGCAGATGGAGCAGCGTGGCGCCGTCTTTTTGCCTTCGGGGGGCTATCGCTATGGCTCGAGTGTGGGCAATGTTGGGTTGCGCGGTCACTTTTGGTCCGTATCGCAGGGCGGTTCGAGCAACGCGTGGTACTTGTATTTCGGCAGTGGCAATTGTCGCATGCTCGACAACTATCGGTACTACGGGCAAGGTGTGCGTCTGTCTCAAGATTTGTAATGACGATCCCGAGTGTGAACAATGTCGGGTCGGGCGGCTACTTTTGGTATGCTTCGAAGAACAGCACCAACCTCGCCTACATCCTCTACTTCACCTCGTCGGGCCTCTACCCGCAGAACCGCAGCGGTCGGTCCAACGGGTTAAGCGTGCGCCTTGTGAGTGTTTTATAGGATTATTTTTAGTTGTCCTTCCACAAGTTCCTCAAAGTATAGAGTGGATTGCGTGGTTGTGTGTTACTTGTCAATAGTTACCAATTGTCATCAAATTACGCGAAATTATTTATCTACTAATTACCCGAATTATTACGAATTTTGTTTTGTCAAAAATTTACCAAAATTAAAGACAATAATTCGTTTCCATTCGTTTTCTAAAGTTGTCAGCAGATTGAGCAGATAAATCAGATTATTTATTGCATCCGTTTTTATTAGCCGAGAAATCCTCAAATCTTCAAATCCTCAAATCTATGTGTCGGTCAAAAGAAAAGCCATGTATAGAGGCATAATAGTTATATTGTTTGTTTGTCCGATATTATAATCTCCCAATTTGATTGCTTGATAGACATGATATTTTTCGGGATGTGCCATAGTTGTTTTCAAGCTTTTTGCATTGCCGGTTGTCGCTTTTACCTCTATCGGTGTGCATTGACCTCTATATCTAATAATGAAATCTAACTCTAAACCAGATTCTTTTCTGAAATAATATAGTCTACGCTCCATCTTTGAGAATATGTCTGCAAGTGCATTTTCAAATATTGCACCTTTGTATCCTAATAAATTGCCTTGCAAGATATCAAATTGAGTACCTTGTTCTAACATACTGACAAATAATCCGCTATCTGCCATATATACTTTGAATTGGTCGTGTATTGCATTTCCCTCCAATGGGAGTTCGGTTATGTGCAAATTATAACATCGGTGTACTATTCCGGCATCCTCCAACCATTGAAGACACCCTCTGAACATGTTTGCTGTGCCACGTTTGCGTACTAATGAATACTGAAATTTTTTATTTTCTTTGCTTAGTTGCAATGGAATACTCTTAAAACATTCTTTAATCAACGTTTTATCTTCTTGCAATGCGTATTTAACAACATCATCTTGATAGTCTCTCACTATGCGTTGCTGAATTCGTAGTATGCGAGCATAATCCTTATTTTTAACAAAATCAGCAACAACTTCAGGCATTCCACCTATAACTATGTATTGCAACATAAGTTGTCGCATGCGGTTATGAATTGCAGATGGAATAGGCTTAATGTTGTTTAAGCAGTCTTTGAGTAATTGTATAATATCGTCTTTTATCCCATTTGCCCAAAGCCATTCTTCAAAATCTAATGGATACATATCCACTATATGCTCATAACCAACAGGGATAGATGTCACTTGACTCGCATAACCGGATACTCCTAATAATGAGCCAGTACAAATAATATCATATCTACCATCTATAGATAGAAATTTAAGAGCAGTGCGGGCTTCTGGACATTGCTGAATCTCATCGAAAATAATACATGTTTTATATGGCGTCAATGATACAATATCTCCATATAATGCCGACAGACTTGAGATTATATGTTGTGCATTCAGCGATTCTCTAAAAATTAGTCCAACTTGTTTGTCTTCAAGAAAATTTATGTATAATACATTTTCATAATTTACTTTTGCAAATTCAAGAACAGCAAAAGTCTTACCACATTGGCGGCACCCTTTAATTATTATCGGCTTATGCTCAGAATCTTGCTTCCATTCAGCCAATCGAGAGTATATTTTTCGTTTAAGCATATTTGTTTTATTATGTTTTTTGTATTTTTCCAAACGACTTTTTAGTAAAACTGCATATTTTTTCAAACGACTTTTTTATAAAATGATGTATTTTTTCAAGCGACTTTGCGCTGCAAAGGTACATAAAAAAATTTGAATATGCAAGATTATTGCTAAAAAAATCAAAAAAAACGCTCTGTAGAAAGATGTAGGTTATTAGCGTTCTTACTCGCAGTTACTAACTAAAGTTTTCCACTTGGTTAAATGTTATCGTGTTATACATTAAAAAAAAGTATTAACTTTGCACATAGCGATTTTCTTTTAATAGGATAGCTGATTATTTTTATATATTCATTGATTTCATGTTAGGGAATTTCTATGTCGAACGAATATAGCTAATTCAAGTTTCGCATATTAATGAAATTTTAATATCACGGAGTTCAACGGCCGTTGCTTATCAATAAAAACAAACAGACCACCACACCACCACAACGGCTAACGCCGTTGCATATTAAAAGATATAATCAAGATTACAACCACATCAACCACATAGTGGTTGTTCATCGTCTAATAATCGAATTAAACGCAAACTAAATAATTTTAATATGCAACCGCTAACGCGGTAGAGCGAGGAAGAATAATAACACCATTTTTCTATTAATATGCAACCGCTACGCGGTTGTGAGAGATGAGTGAATATAAATTTTTATTGGTGTCCGGTTAAAATTTTTATTGTATCAGTATATTGTTGCCAATCAAGCCGATATAAATATTAATCTATGATGGGACTTATGTTTTCGATATACTCCGTAGGAGTTTTCTTTTAATAGAGAATAAAGATTTTAATTCGATATTTTTTCCGTAGGAAATTTCTTTTAATCAATATAAATTAAGAGTTTAAGAGAAATTCCCTAACGGGAAATCGCGATATGAAATTACGATATTATGCTATTAAAAGATATTCCCTAAAGGGAAATTCATTTTTATCGGACAATAATAGTCTTCAATTGTCTTCCAACTTTGTCTTTAATTGTCTTTAGTTGTCTTCCAACTTTGTCTATCTTTGTCTTCCAAATTTGTCTATTATTGTCTTCTAAAACAGATTTGTGTTAAAAAAATTTTGAAAAACAAAAAAAACATATTAATTTTGCAAGGTATTATGTAAAGAAGTGTAAAAAATGAAAGGTTTTTTTAAAGTTGTGTTAGGAACGATAGTGGGTTTGATACTCTTTATTGTTTTGCAATTTGTTTTGTTCATTGGTATTGCGGCGTCATTTTCGTCGTCTGAGGTAACCAAGTTAGAGTCGAATTCTGTGTATCGTTTAGATATGAAGGGAACTCTTGCGGAGCGTGTTGCCAACGACCCTTTGGCGGACATGTTTTCTTCTGTTCCGGGTTATGAGCAAGAGACAAAGATAGGCTTGGAGGATATCTTGGCTAATATCAAGTTGGCCAAAGATGACGCCAAAATACAAGGTATCTATCTCAACGGCGGTTCGCTTCAAACGGGTTTTGCTTCTGCCAAGCAGATACGCGATGCACTGCTTGATTTCAAGCAGTCGGGTAAATGGATAGTGGCGTATGCCGATGACTATTCGCAGCTGAACTATTATATTGCCTCTGTAGCAGACCGTGTGTGTCTGAACCAACAGGGTAGTGTGGCTTTACATGGTTTGGCTTCATCGCTGATGTTTTACAAGAATACACTCGATAAGTTGGGAATTGAGATGCAGGTGTTCAAAGTCGGAACATTCAAGTCGGCTGTTGAGCCTTTCATAACCACACAGATGAGTGAGCCTAATCGTTTGCAGTATCAAACCCTGCTTGATGATTTCTGGTCGGAGGTAGTAAAGGAGATAGGTGAGTCTCGCGATTTGTCTGTTATGCGACTCAATGAACTCGCCGATGAAAACATGGATTTGGTGCCCCAAGAGCGTTATGTAGAGACCAAATTGGTTGACACACTTCTTTATGTTCAGGATATGGATTCGTTGGTTAAGCGTCTTTGCCAGACCGACAAGTATCATTTTGTATCACATAAGAGCATGTGTCAGGTTGTGCGCAATGAGAAATATGAGTCAGACAAGATTGCTGTGCTATATGCTGAGGGCGACATAACAGACGACACAGGAGATGGTATTGTTGGTACCAAGATGGTGAAGACCATCAACGAACTCGTCAAAGACGATGATGTCAAGGCGATTGTAATGCGTGTCAATAGTGGTGGCGGCAGCGCGTATGCAAGTGAGCAGATATGGCATGCATTTATGGTAGCCAAAGAGGCCGGCAAGCCTATTGTCGTTTCGATGGGTGACTATGCTGCATCGGGAGGTTATTATATCTCCTGCATGGCAGACACTATCTTTGCTGAGCCAACCACGCTGACCGGTTCAATAGGTATATTTGGTCTGATACCTAACTTCAGACAGACGGCCGACAAAATAGGTCTCAGTTTTGATGGAGTGCAGACCAATAAATATGGTTTATTCTATGCCGATGCGCAATATGGCACTATGAGCGAGGAAGAAAAGTTGCAGATGCAGAATGCAATCAATCGTGGATATGAATTATTCACACAGCGTTGTGCCGACGGACGCCATTGCACACAAGATTCTATCAAGACTATTGCTGAAGGTCGTGTATGGAGCGGAACACGCGCTTTGGAGTTGGGCCTTGTTGATAAACTCGGTTCGCTGAATGACGCCATTGAGTGTGCCGCACGCATGGCCTCACTTGATAAGTACAGTGTGGCAACATATCCTGAAGTGGAAGACTTTTACACACAGCTATTGAATAGTACAGCAACAGAGAAAATAGCTAATCGAATTATAGCCAATCGCTTAGGCTTTGGTTACAGACAATACGAAACAATAAATAAAGTGCTTAACACATCGGGCATCAGAGCACAGATGGTGCCGGTTGAGATATATTGACAATGCGTTTTTTGCTTGCGCCTTTAAGTTGGATTTACTACCTTATCGTTGAAATCCGTAATTGGTTGTTCGACGAAGGTGTGTTGCGCTCATGGTCGGTGAGCGTTCCGACTATATGCGTAGGCAATCTTGTTGTTGGCGGAACGGGTAAGACGCCGCATGTCGAATATCTGGTGCGTAAGTTGAGTCCGGAATTCAAGGTGGCAGTGTTGTCGCGTGGCTATAAGCGCAAAACAAGTGGTTTTGTTCTTGCCGATGAGACGAGTACGGCAGTTGAATTGGGCGATGAGATGTTGCAGTTGCATCAGCATTTTCCTGATGTGCCTGTCGCAGTGTGCGAACATAGAGTGAGAGGAATAAATCTGTTGCTCAAATCAGTGCCTGACATAGATGTTGTTATACTCGATGATGGTATGCAGCATAGGCATTTGAAAGTGGGTTTTACAATCTTGCTTACAGCCTACGAAGATTTGTATGTCAACGATTATGTCCTGCCCTTAGGACGATTGCGAGAGCCTCAATCAGGTTCGTTGCGAGCCAATGCAATCATTGTAACCAAATGTCCTGAGATGCAACCAATAGAGAGACGAGTGGTGGCCAGTGAGATAAAGATTACGCCATTCCAAAGTCTGTATTTCTCGACGCTTGAGTATGGCGAGTTATACCCTGTATTCCCCGACTATTGCAAGCCATTGCAATTAGACGAAAAAAAACACCGACCGCTCATACTCACCGGAATAGTGAATAACAAACCTCTTGAAGACGAACTTCAGAAACGAGGTATCGACTATAAGTTAATGGCTTTTGCCGACCACCATTGGTACACCAAACTTGACATAAAAACAATAGAAGAAACATTCGCAAATTCATATCTTGATTGCATCGTAACAACAGAGAAAGACGCAGCACGACTGAAAAGTTGCACATTTCTGAGCGACAAGATAAAGCGTGTTCTTTATGCCGTTCCAATACAGGTGAAAATAAATTCAAACGAAGATAACTTAATCAAACAAATTTCACTATATGTTACAGAAAATAATCGAAACCGCTGATTATTTGAAATCAGTTATGAAAACACAACCCAAAGTTGGTATTATTTTAGGCACAGGCTTAGGTAACCTATCAACAAAAATCACTGACCGCACAGATTATCCTTATGAGACAATACCTAACTTCCCTGTCTCAACCGTAGAAGGACATAGCGGAAAACTTATTGTCGGAAAATTGGGAGGTGTTGATGTCTTGGCTATGCAGGGGCGTTTTCACTTCTACGAGGGTTACTCGATGAAAGAGGTTACATTCCCTGTTCGTGTGATGCACCAGTTAGGAATAAAGACTCTTTTTGTGAGTAATGCATCGGGTGGAGTCAATCCTGACTATAGTATTGGCGAGCTGATGATAATCAACGACCATATCAATCTATTCCCGGAACACCCCCTTCGCGGCAAAAACTACGAAGAATTAGGACCCCGTTTCCCTGATATGCACGAAGCATACGACAAAGAATTGATACGCAAAGCAAAAGCCATAGCTGAGAAAAACAACATAAAAGTTGTGGAAGGAGTGTATGTTGGCACGCAAGGTCCTACATTTGAGACGCCGGCAGAATACCGCTATTTCCGTATTATCGGTGGCGACGCAGTCGGAATGAGTACAGTGCCTGAGGTTATTGTTGCCAACCATTGTGGAATGAAGGTGTTTGGAATGAGTATCATCACCGACCTCGGCGTTGACGGAAAGATTGTTGAAGTAAGCCATGAAGAGGTGCAAGAGATAGGCAATGCCAAACAACCATTGATGACGCTGATAATGACCGAATTGATAAAACAAGTATAGAACAGAAAAAAATAACCAATAGAATAGATGCATTTTTTTGAACTGCTAAAACGATTTATTCCGCCTTACAAAAAAGATGTTGTGCTCAACATCTTGTTCAACTTGCTCAGCACCGTGTTGAGTCTTTTCTCTTTTGCCACAATAATACCCGTGCTGCAAATACTCTTCGGTATCAACGAGCGTGTGGCTCAGAATATGTCGTTTGACGCGGTGAGCACTGTTGACGAGTGGTTGAGCGTGGTGAAAAACAATATGTTCTATTGGTTGCAGATGCAAATCGACGAGCGTGGAGCCGGTTGGGTGTTGTTTCTTCTTGGTTTGGCACTTGTGGTGATGACTTTCTTGAAAGTGGCAACATCCTATATGGCTTCATATTTTATGATACCAATACGCACCGGTGTGTTGCGCGATTTGCGACGCATGCTCTACAATAAGGTAATCGAATTGCCGTTGTCGTATTTCTCGGAGGAACATAAGGGAGACATTATGTCGCGTATGACAAGCGATATAGGCGAGGTGGAAGCCTCAATAATGTCGTCGTTAGACATGATGTTCAAAGACCCTATCATGATTCTGATCTATTTGTTCACTTTGCTTTTCCTATCGTGGAAACTGACTGTTTTTGTACTTATTCTGTTGCCTCTGAGCGGTTTGCTGATAGGTAAAGTGGGTAAGTCTCTCAAGACACAATCTACGCGCGGACAAGAGCAAACAGCCGAGATACTCACGCAGATTGAGGAGACTCTGTCGGGCTTGCGTATCGTCAAGGCTTTCAATGCAGAAGAAAAACTCAAAGAGCGTTTTGAAAACCTCAACAACTCAACTCGCAGAACTTTCAACAAAATGAATCGTCGCTATGTCATGGCACACCCGATGAGTGAGTTCCTCGGAACAATGGTTATTGCCATATTGCTTTGGTTTGGCGGCAGGCTGATTCTCAACGAACAATCGTCGCTCGACGCAGCACAATTTATCTACTACCTTGTTATATTCTATAGCATCATCAACCCAGCCAAAGACCTGACCAAAGCAATGTATTCAATACGCAAAGGCGCGGCATCGCTTGAGCGTATTGACAAAATACTCTTGACGCCTAACAACATTGAAGATCCTGAGCACCCGGTAGAAATCAAGTCGTTCGAAAAAGAGATTGAATATCGTGATGTGTCGTTCTACTATACTGCAGGTATTCCTGTGCTGAAAGACATCAATCTGAAAATCAAAAAAGGCCAGACCGTGGCACTTGTAGGCCAGAGTGGTTCAGGAAAGACAACACTGGCAGATCTCTTGCCGCGTTTCTATGATGTTCAGCAAGGACAGATATTGATTGACGGACATGACATACGCGAATACACAAAATATGATTTGCGCGAGTTGATGGGTAATGTCAATCAAGAGGCTATCTTGTTCAACGACACATTCTTCAACAACATATCATTTGGTGTTCAGAATGCGACACAAGCCGATGTAGAGCGTGCTGCCCGTATTGCCAATGCACATGATTTCATTATGGCAACACCTGATGGCTACCAGACTTCAGTAGGCGACCGCGGTTGCAAGCTCTCCGGAGGACAAAGGCAACGCATCTCTATTGCACGAGCCATACTCAAAAACCCACCCATACTTATTCTTGACGAGGCAACATCGGCTCTCGACACCGAAAGCGAAAAACTCGTACAACAGGCACTCGAAAGCCTGATGAAAAATCGTACCACACTCGTCATAGCGCATCGATTGAGCACAATCAAAAATGCCGACCTTATTTGCGTGGTCAATCAAGGGCAGATAGTGGAAGTCGGCAAACACGACGAACTGATGGCGCTGAATGGGTATTACACCAAACTTGTACAAATGCAACACTAATATACAATGAAATCAATCAAACTTAACACATTACTAATTATGGCAGTAGCACTTGCAACAACTGCATGTATGAACAATAAACAAACAACTCCAACAGACGAAGTGATTGGCAAACAGGAAATCAGTTTGCCTGAACGATTGATGACGCCTGAAGCACTTTGGGCATTCGGCAGGATAGGTGAAGTGGCTGTGAACCAGAAAACAGGTGAAGTGGCATACTCCGTTTCCTACTATTCTGTAGAGAAAAACAAAGGCAATTCTGAACTCTTCCTGCTCACCGATGACGAGCCATTGCGTCTGACCACTGATGTCTATCACCAATCTAATCCGCAGTGGTTGGACGAAAATACTCTGGCTTATCTCTCTACAGAAGGCGGTTCGTGCCAAGTATGGACTATCAATGTACGCACAAAAGAAAAAAAATGTCTGACCGACTATAAAGACGATATTGAAGGCTTCGCTTTCTCGCCTAACCATAAACGACTTTTGTTTGTGGCACAGGTTAAAACTGTACAATCTACTGCCGAAAAATACGCCGACCTACCTCTTGCAACAGGTCGCGTGATTGACGACTTGATGTACAAACACTGGGACGAATGGACAACATCTGCACCACATCCTTTTGTGGCTGATTTCGACGGAGAGAAAATCGACAACATAATAGACATACTCGACGGCGAACCTTACGAAAGCCCAATGAAACCTTTTGGAGGTATGGAGCAATTGGCATGGAGTCCGGATTCTAAAACTGTGGCTTACACCTGCCGTAAAAAAACAGGGCTTGAATACTCGCTCTCAACCAATTCAGACATCTATCTCTATAATGTCAAGACCCGACAAACACAAAATATCACAGAAGGCATGATGGGTTACGACACTAACCCCAAATTCTCCCCTAACGGCAAAATGATAGCATGGCAATCTATGGAAAGAGATGGCTACGAAAGTGACCAAAACCGCTTGTTTGTCATGAATCTTGAAACAGGTGAGAAACAGTTCATCAGCAGTGACTTCGACAGCAATGTGGATGAATACGATTGGCTTGACGACAGCCGACTCGTTTTTGCCGGTGTATGGCATGCGTTGCAACACCTCTATTTGATTGATTTGGAAGGTAATATACAAGAGCTTACCGATGGTCAGTATGATTATGTTCTTGCAGCCCTGCACAATCAAAACACAGTCTTCACACTTCGCCATTCAATGCTCGAAGCCAACGAGTTGTTCAAGTTTGACATCGATCAGGTTCTTGCAATCAAATCAGGTGCACAAACTGAACAGTATCTGAAGGATTCCGAACTCGAAACAAAAGGTATTCTCAAACAAATAACTTTCGAGAACAAACATATCTACGACCAACTTGACATGCCTACCGTTGAACCACGCTGGCAATCAACAACAGATGGTCAGCGTATGCTCACATGGATTATCTATCCACCGCATTTCGACCCGACAAAGAAATATCCGACACTCCTCTATTGCGAAGGCGGCCCACAATCGCCTGTGTCGCAGTTTTGGAGTTATCGTTGGAATTTCCATATCATGGCTGCCAACGGTTATATCATCGTGGCCCCTAATCGTCGTGGCTTGCCCGGATTTGGTAAAGAATGGAACGAACAAATCTCAGGTGATTATGGCGGACAATGTATGCGCGACTATTTCTCGGCTATCGACGAGTTTTGCAACGAACCTTATGTTGACACTGCTCACCTTGGCTGTGTGGGTGCCTCGTTTGGTGGCTACTCTGTTTATTGGATAGCAGGACACCACGACAAACGCTTCAAAGCCTTCATCGCACATGATGGCATTTTCAACATGGAAATGCAATATCTCGAAACAGAAGAAAAATGGTTTGCCAACTGGGATATGGGCGGTGCCTACTGGGAAAAAGATAATGAAATTGCGCAACGCACCTTTGCCAACTCACCACACCTCTTTGTTGACAAATGGGACACGCCGATACTTTGCATACATGGCGAAAAAGACTATCGTATCTTGCCCAATCAAGCCATGGCAGCATTTGATGCTGCCAAGATGCGTGGAGTACCTGCCGAACTATTGATATTCCCCGACGAAAACCACTGGGTAACCAAACCGCAAAACTCAGTGCTCTGGCAAAGAACATTCTTCGGCTGGCTCGACAAATGGCTTAAAGAAAAGTGAAAGTTGAAAGGTGAAAATTGAAAGAGCCTTTCACTTTTCTCCTTTCTAACAGTGTTGCGGTCTAACCTCTAACTACTAACAACTATTAATTATGCTTTTTGAATTTGATTACATAGTAGAACCTCAAATGGTTGATTCTTCCTATACAATACGATTGTCGGAGATAGAATCAATCTTGCTCAACTCGGCAGGTAAGGCTGCTGATATGCTCAAAATAGGCGTTGACGACCTCAAGGCAGACAATTATGCCTGGGTAGTGTCGCGTCTTGCGTGGCAGCTGGATTATCGCCCACGAATGGGAAAGAAAATTATTGTTCAGACATGGCTCGACAGCATAGAACGACTTTTCTCAATCCGTAACTATCGTATTCTTGTTGATGGCAAGCAGATAGGATTGGGTAGGTCGGTTTGGGCTGTGATAAATCTTACAACCCGCCGTCCCGTCAATATTCTGCAAGAAGAAAAATTTATGTCGCTCGCAACAAATATTGACAATGGTATGGAAATGCCTTTGAAACTTCCAATAGTAGAGAGCGAAAGTACATATACCTATCAGCCAACTTATTCCGACATTGATTTCAATGGTCATTGCAATAGCGTGCGTTATCTGCAATGGATGCTCAATGCGCTGCCGTGGCAGGAAGCAGCCAATATACCGGCAACTCGCGTTGATATCAACTATCTGCAAGAAGTCATGGCGGACGAGAAAGTGGAAATAGCATACAAGGAAACCGACCAAGCCCATAATTTTGAAGTACGCAAAGAGAATGGACAGGCTGTGGCGCGTGCAACATGCAGCAAAGTTACATACCCGGTCAGAATCGATAACCAACCGAAATGGGACCAACTCACAATAGTCAATGCCGATTCGTCCAAATTAGATGCTAATAATTCGCTACAAGGCAAACACCTCAAGCGACCGACTGAACTGAATTGCGATATTGTGCGTTTCCAAAACCAAAAAGACAAATGGATAGCCTTTGTCGGACTTCTCAATGGCAAACCATACGAGATATTCACAGGTCTTGCCGACGAAGATGGCGGACTGCTGATTCCTAAATCTGTAACCGAGGGTAAGATAATCAAAGTGGTGCAAGACGACGGTACGAAACGCTACGATTTCCAGTATATCAGCAAACGCGGACTGAAAACAACAATGGAAGGGCTTTCCTATAAGTTCGACAAAGAATTTTGGAACTATGCCAAACTTATTTCAGGTGTCTTACGCTACGGAATGCCTATCGACCAAGTAATCAAAATGGTAAGCGGTCTGCAATTAGACAACGAGTCTATCAACTCGTGGAAGGTTGGGGTAGAGCGAGCACTGAAAAAATACCTACCTGATCAGCAACAAGATGATATAGTAATTCCACAAGACGAAAACCAACAATGAAACATATTCTGACGGTCATATTATCTCTGCTTTGTGTTGCAAGTTTTGCACAACTAAGAATTGAAGGTAACGCCTATCAATACGCTAATGCACCCGGGGTTGACTATCTCTTTGTGGTAACCGATATAGCCAACTGCAACCTCAACACCAATGGCGAATCAGCCACATGGTACGAGCTGCATCAAGCGGGCGATTCTCTACAAGTGGCCACAGGGACTGACTATCTCTATCCAGACCACGGAATAACATACTTAGTTCATATAGGCGGCAAAAGAATAGCATCTGTTGTTGTGTTCGACTATGAACAACTGCGACTCAAAGACAGCTATTTACGACCTTTTGTAACTGAAACAGACCGTTGTGAGAAAACACACCTCTCAATAGAGGGACCATTGCCGCAAATTCTTTATGTCGGTGGCGATTTCATTACTCATACTGTCAAACGCACAGCCATACTGACCTATCACACACTCGCATGGAACGAACAAACTTGGGCAGACACACTGATTACAACTCCTATCGAACTTCAAGGGCAGATAACAATTGATGCTCATCTCTGCCGTACCTCGTTCTTGCTCGAATCCGACAGTCTTGCCTACTATCTGCAAGTACATCCCGACACTCTCGCAACACAAGACTATGACGCTGTTGCCGTTGTCGGCAGACTGCAAACAATAACCACTATTCGTGGTACGGAGGCAGAAAACCGTTTCTCAAACGAAAGCAACAGACCAAAAGAGAATACCCAACTTAACGCCTCTGCTCCGCTTGACATACTTTTCAAGGCTAATCCTAACAAACCAACAGCAACATACTATGATTGGCGCATAATGAAAGGTAATAATATGATTGTTCACCGCACCGAGGAAGAACATCGCTACACCTTTACTGAGGCAGGCTCGTATCAGGTTAAACTCGTGGTGAGCAATGCTTTATGCCAGACTGACACTATGGACACGGTCATCACCGTGACGGTGTCGAAACTGCAAGTACCTAATGTGTTCACCCCGAATGGCGACGGCAAAAACGACGAGTTTCGCGTGGCATACGAGTCAATCATACAATTCGATTGCTGGGTGTACAACCGCTGGGGACACGAAGTCTATCATTGGACCGACCCTGCCAAAGGATGGGACGGAACAATCAATGGTCGCCCGGCTGCTGTAGGTGGTTATGTTTATATAATCCGTGCCACTGGTGCCGACGGGTTGAAATACGAACTTAAAGGAGTCGTCAATCTCGTAGGACGATGATTTGAAGATTTGAAGATTTGATGATTAAAAAATTTGAAGATTTGAAGATAAAAAAAAACTTAATAATATATGAAAAAAAGAATTTACCTATTGATTGTAACATTATGTAGTGTATGTTGTTTATGGGCAAAACCAAGTACAGAAGGTACTGAGTTTTGGGTTACCTTCATGAACAACTACCAGTCCAATGGTGAGTTGAAGTTGATTGCTTCGTCACGCTACGATGCAACAATAACGGTGAAAAACCCACAAACCAACTGGACGACTACATTCACTGTGCAAGCCAACAAAACAGCAGAACAGGTTGTGCCTAACGAGCAGGCTTACACCTTTGATTTCGAAAAAATCTCAAAAAAAGGTTTGCAAGTAACTGCCAACCAACCTATCTCGCTTTATGCGTCAAACTTTCAAGATCATACCTATGATGCAACGATTGTGATGTCCACTAATGGTCTTGGTATGGACTATATTGTTCAAGCCTACGAGAATGTGCTTGGCGGAAGATATGGCCGAGAATTAGCCATTGTGGGAACAGATAACAATACTGTAATAACAATAACGCCAGCGGCAAGAACATCAGGTGGTAAAATCAAAGGTGTTCCTTTCCAAATCACACTGAATAAAGGTGAGACATATCAGATTATGTCATTAGATGATAATGCTGATTTTTCAGGAACACGCATCGAAGCAAGTAAAAATGTTGCCGTATTCTCAGGTCACCAATGTATCAATGTTCCTACCGGTAATCCATGGTGCGACCACATCGTTGAACAGCAAATGCCAACTCAAATGTGGGGAAAGCAATTTGCCATTACCAAAACAAAAGGACAGAATGGTGACTATGTCATGATTACTGCAAGTGCAGACAATACAACAGTCAAACTCAACGGCACTTTGATTGCCACTCTAAAAGAGGGTGAATCACATCAATTTAGATTAACCGACGAGAGCGGATTTATTGAGACTTCTCAACCCTCTGCCGTTTTTATCTATCTTGAAGGCTCACGCGATAATAATATGATTGGTGATCCGGCAAGTGTGCATGTAAGTCCGATTGAGCAGATGATTGAGGAAATGACTTTTGCCACTTTCCAAACATCAGAGTCAAGAACACATTATGTCAATATCGTAACTACAATAGCAGGTGCAGAAAATGCCATTCTTGACGGAGCCTCTATTGCAGATCAATTTCAACCACTCAAAGGTAATAATAAATTGCGCTTTGCACAAATCAATATACCCCACGCAACGCACACTTTAAAAACATCTAAAGATGGTTTTATTGCTCATGTGTATGGCTTGGGTTGGTGCGAATCTTACGCCTATACTATAGGCTCTGCCACAATCAATCTCAATGGTCAAATTGTTGTTAATGATGTCCCGCGCGCCGACATACAATATAATGACGCTGAATGTTACAAAGAAAAATTCACTTTCACTGCTTCTGCCAACACTATTTATAACACAATCAGTTGGGACCTCGGCGACGGAACAAAGAGCACACAAGATAAGGTGGAACATACCTACGCGGCACCGGGAGATTATGTTGTTACAATGATTATTAGCAACGACGAAGGCAAAGACACTGCCAAGACATATCTGCATCTCGTTGACGAATTGCGCGACACTGTCTATGCCACTATCTGTAAAGGTGATAATTATCAGTTGGGCTCGCAGAAATTTTCGACATCGGGTACTTACAATGTCAATTTTACTTCAAAAGCAGGTTGCGACAGTATCGTAACTCTTGTTTTGAATGTTAATGACACCTATCTTTCAAAAGAGAGTGCCGTTGTGCGTATGGGCTCGGCTTATCGCTGGCACTATAATTGGTATCGTGAAGCAGGCGTTTATTACGACACTCTCGTTGCCCGCAATGGCTGTGATAGTATTGTAGAACTCACACTAACGCTCGACGACCCTTCTGATATAGGATATGACACAATTTGCTATCAACCGACATACACATTCCATGGCGAGACATATAATCTGCCTGATATATCAGATGTCAAAGATGCTGATTATGTTGACTACACCATTGAATATCGCGATTTAGACGAGTGTGTAATGTATCAGATGAATCTTGCCATTTCCACCATCCTACCGGGTGATTACGAAATTTTCGACACCATTCAAGAAGGAATGGTATATAATTTCTATGGGCAAGACTTGTATAAAGCGGGAACATACTATGCCACTGCAAGTTCAGGTGCAGGATGCGAACAAAACTATACTCTGCATCTCACTACACTCTCTTTCCCAATTATTGAAGAGGAATTGGCACTATGTACAAGCGACCAAATCACATGGCGAAATAAAACTTATTCTAAGCCGGGAATTTACAATGACACAGTGTTTATTCCTGCAGGTATAGAAGCAGTATATCGTCTGATTCTTACTGACAATCGTTCGGTTGTTGAAGAATATGTCAATACAACAGGTTCGTATGTATGGAATGGTAAGACCTACACCGAATCGGGTATTTACCCTGCAACTTTCAAAAATCAAGACGGGTGCGATAGTATCGTTACTCTCCACCTTGGTATAGGCGAGCCATGCAAGGTTGAGGTTGAAGAAAACGAAACACTTTGCAGCGGTCAATCACTCAAATGGAACGGGCAGACAATAACAAAAGGCGGTGATTATTCTTACACCGTCAAGACAAGTCAGGGTTGTGACAGTACTATAACACTGCATGTCGATCTTGTAACTGTTGAGCATACTGTTATTAAGGCAGAAATATGTGAGGGCGATTTCTATCGCTATAATGGTCAGAAACTGACCGAAGAAAAAAGTTATGATTTCCATTTCACTTCAGTAAGCGGTTGCGATAGCCTTGTTACTATTGTTCTGACACATAGTTCTTCCTACCATTTCGATGAAAATCAAACTGTTTTCAAAGATCAATCAATAGAATGGCATGGTAAGATAATTTCTAAAGCCGGAACCTACTACGATGCCCATATCTCAAAGAATGGTTGCGATAGTATCTATGTCCTGAAAGTAAAAATGGGAGAAAAAGAAATCAGACCACGAACTATAAATGCCGACATCTGCGAAGGTGATGTATATGATTTCTATGGCGAGCAACTGACGACATCGGTTAGCGGCTATCAGCATAAAATCGAATATGCAGAATACGACTCTATCATAACTCTCAATCTTGCTGTTCATGAAGCTT
>JAFXPY010000010.1 GCA_017527495.1 Paludibacteraceae bacterium | reverse complement strand
TAAAAAACAGTTCACGAATTAATCGAATTAAACTAATTATTCGCTTCCATTCGTCAAATTCGTTTTCTAAAAGTTGTCAGCAGAGAAATCTGAGAAAGCAGAATATTTGTTTCAATTCGTTGGATTCGTATTCTAAAAAACAGTTCACGAATTAATCGAATTAAACTAATTATTCGCTTCCATTCGTCAAATTCGTTTTCTAAAAGTTGTCAGCAGAGAAATCTGAGAAAGCAGAATATTTGTTTCAATTCGTTGGATTCGTTTTTATAAAAAAGTTCACAAATTAATCAAATTAAACTAATTATTCGCTTCCAAAATCATCCTTCATATTAGTGTATCCTATCAAAACTATTCACAATCTATCAGTATCTATCATTAGTATCAATTCGCTGTTTTTTTATGTTTTTAAACATATTGTAAAATTTTGTTAAATAGAGAATTTATAGTAACTTTACGGCGCTTTTTGTAAATGTGTCAAAAAAGCGGGATGAAAATTCTTAACAATCTAAAACATAATCGATTATGAAACTTTACAATCCAATCGACATTAAAAACATTTCCCTGCTTGGTGGTTCCGGCACTGGGAAAACCACTCTTTTAGAGTCGATGCTCTATGAGAGTGGTGTAATCAAAAGACGCGGTTCTGTTGAAGCGCAAAACACAGTGAGCGACTATTTCCCTGTTGAGAAGGAGTATGGTTATTCTGTATTCCCAACAGTGGCTAACATAGAGTGGCTCAACAAAAAATTGAATATCATCGACTGCCCGGGTTCTGACGATTTCATCGGTGGTGCAGTGACTAGTCTGAATGTAACCGATACGGCTGTTATCTTGCTTAGTGCGGCAAATGGTGTTGAGGTGGGAACACAAAACCATTTCCGTTACACAGAAAAATACGGCAAACCGGTTATTTTCCTTGTTAATAAGCTCGATCACGACAATGCCGATTATGACAAGACTGTTGAGCAGTTGAAAGAGATATATGGCGGTAAAGTAGTTCAAATTCAATATCCTATCAGTGTTGGAGCCGGTTTCAATGCTGTTGTTGATGTATTGAAGATGAAGATGTATCAGTGGAAACCCGAAGGTGGTGCTCCTGAGATTCTTGACATCCCTGCTTCTGAGGCTGACAAGGCAGAAGAGTTGCACAATGCCCTTCTTGAGGCTGCTGCAGAGAATGATGAGACATTGATGGACAAGTTCTTTGAGGAGGGTTCGCTCACTGAGGACGAGATGCGTGACGGCTTGCGTAAAGGTATGGCATTGCGCGACGCTTTCCCGGTGTTCTGCGTATGTGCAGCACGCGACATGGGTGTTCGTCGTTTGATGGAGTTCCTTGGCAATATCTCGCCGAGTGTCAATCAGGTGGCTGCTCCAAAGACAACAGAAGGTGTTGAGGTTCCATGCGATGTAGCAGGTCCTACTTCATTGTTTATATTCAAGACATCTGTCGAGCCGCATATCGGTGAGGTTAACTACTTCAAGGTGATGAGCGGTAAGGTGAAAGCCGGTGACGACCTGAACAATATGGACCGTGGTAGCAAAGAGCGTATCACTCAGTTGTACGCCGTGGCAGGTGCCATTCGTACTCCGATAGACGAGTTGAGTGCCGGTGATATAGGTGCTACAGTGAAACTGAAAGACACACGCACGGGCAACACACTGAATGCTAAAGATTGCGACTATCATTTCGGTCAAATCGTTTATCCTGATCCAAAGTTCCGCCGCGCTATTCGTCCGCAGTCGGAAGCTGATTCAGAGAAACTCTCAGCCCTGCTTACCCGTATGCACGAAGAAGACCCGACATGGGTTATTGAACAATCTAAAGAGCTGAAGCAGACCATAGTAAGTGGTCAGGGTGAGTTCCACTTGCGCACATTGAAATGGCGTTTGGAGAACAACGATAAGATGATGGTTGTCTTTGATGAACCTAAGATACCTTATCGTGAGACAATCACCAAGGCAGCACGCGCCGACTATCGTCACAAGAAACAGTCGGGTGGTGCAGGTCAGTTTGGTGAGGTTCACCTGATTGTAGAGCCATACGTAGAAGGTCAACCTGTTCCTGAGACATTTAAGTTTGGTGGTCAGGAATACAAGATCTCGGTTCGCGACACACAAGAGATACCTTTGGATTGGGGCGGTAAATTGGTACTGATCAACTCTATTGTTGGTGGTGCTATCGATGCCCGTTTCATTCCGGCTATATTGAAAGGTATAATGGATCGTATAGAGCAAGGTCCTCTGACAGGTAGTTATGCTCGCGACGTGCGTGTGATAATCTATGATGGTAAGATGCACCCTGTTGATTCAAACGAAATATCATTCCGTCTTGCAGGTCGTAATGCCTTTGCAGAGGCGTTCCGCAATGCAGGTCCGAAGATTTTGGAGCCTATTTATGATGTTGACATCTTTGTTCCGTCCGACAAGATGGGTGATGTGATGAGCGATTTGAATGGTCGTCGTGGCATCATCATGGGTTCAAGTTCGGAGAAGGGCTTTGAGCATTTACAGGCTAAGATACCTCTGAAAGAGCTGTCGAACTATTCAACCACATTGAGCTCTCTGACCGGTGGTCGTGCAAGTTTCACGATGCATTTTGCTTCCTACGAACTTGTTCCGATGGATGTTCAGGAGAAGTTGATAAAAGACTTTGCTGCAACACAAACCGACGAGGACTAAGCCTCTTGTGCTATTCTGAAAGTGAAAAAATCCCATACGATATATCGTATGGGATTTTTTCACTTTTCACTTTTCACCTTTCACTTTTCACTTTTCATTCCCATTGGTGGCAGCGGTGAATTCGTCAATTTTCTCTTGTGAAACTTGTGAGCCTTCGAAGGCATCGTCGGCTATTGATACAAGTTTTTTGGGAATATTTATCTCTGTGAGGTTGCTGCAGTCTTGGAAAGCTTTTTTCCCGATATAGAGCAAGCTGTTAGGCAACTTGATTTCTTCTATGTCTTTACAACCGGCAAAAGCCTCATCAGCAATGGCAATAACATTTTTAACTTTGAACACAGCATCAGTCTCAAGACTTACTTGTATGAGCACCTTATCAATATATAGAGCATCGCCTT
The DNA here is from genome assembly GCA_017527495.1 of Paludibacteraceae bacterium. Lineage (GTDB taxonomy): Bacteria > Bacteroidota > Bacteroidia > Bacteroidales > Paludibacteraceae > RGIG6639. Next base: position 12,043 of record JAFXPY010000010.1, on the reverse strand, counting down.
TCCAGTTTTTGTCATTGTTGTAGAACGCAGTGCTGTCGAATGCAGCCACTGCCACACCTTTTGCGTTAGGAAGTTTGATTGTGGCCAATTTCTTACAGCCATAGAAGGCGCGTTCGCCGATATATTCGAGTGATGCCGGGCATTCGAGTTCTGTTATTGCAGAGCGTTCAAGAGCTTGGTCGGCAATAAGTCGTGTGCCTTGGCGTATCACGGTTGCACCTGTTTTCGGCTGATTGTCGCGCTGGCCTATAAGGCAGTTGCCGAGATAGAGCAGGCGGGCTTTCCAGTTGCGTTTGTTGTTGAAGTCGCCGGTGTTTTTGAAGGCGTCTTTACCTATTCGCTGAACACTTTGAGGAATGGTTATGCCTGTCAGTTTGTTGCAGTTTTCAAAAGCGCGTGCACTGATTACTTCAAGTCCCTCGGCGATATTGAGCGATTTGAGCGCATTGCAACCCTTGAACGCCTCCTCTTTAATCACTTTGACATTGTTAGGGATGTTGATTTGTTGGAGCACATGATTGTCGGCAAAGGCATTGTTGCCTATGATTGATATTGTTGTCGGAATAGTATATGCCTCGTTGGTTTTACCTTTTGGATAGTATAATAAGGTGGAGCCGTCTGCGCTGAGGAGTACGCCATCGTCGTTAGAAGAGAAAAATGTGCTTCCTACGGGAGCCTTGATGCTTGCCAATTTGGTGCATTCTTCGAAGGCGATATCGCCCAAGTCAACCATGTCGCGACCTAAAATAACTTCTTCCAAGTTGGCACATTTTGAGAACATACCTTTGCTTGGATGTTTCAGTCCGCTCGGGAGCGTAACTCTCTGTATTGCAGTGCAACCGGAGAAAGTGAAATTACCCATTGTTGATGTCGGGGCATCGAAAAGAATTTTTTCGAGGGCTGTACAGTCCTTGAACACATTATTACCGAAATGAGCTATGTTCTTTGGCAGACTCAAGCGTTTGAGGTTTGTGCAGTTGGCAAAAGCAAGGTCGCCCAATTCTTGAAGCCCGTCGGGCAAAACAATTTCTTCGACTTCAGATTGTACGAAGGCATTTCTGCCTATTGATTTAAGACCTTTGTTGAATTTAACTTTTTTCAGAGCACCGCAGCCATAGAAGGCGTTTGGACCTATCTCTTCAATGAATGAAGGTATTTCTATGTCTTGAAGGTCCTTGGCATAGGCAAATGCTGCTTTGCCTATAGCAACAACGGTGTAGGTCTTTTCCTCAAAAGAAACTTCTTTGGGGAAATTGAGAGCCGTAACAGAGGCATAGTTGAGAGGTGAGGCCTCTTGGAATGTTAGCTCGACTGTGTTGTTAATACTGTCTCTAACAAGATAGTGGAAACCATCAACTTCAAATGTTGTTGCAAGAAGCATTTGAGCAAAAAGAGCAACCAGAGAAAAAGTAAACAATCTTTTCATAAGCGTAAGTTTTTGATAATTTGCCTACAAAATTAATAAAATTTAAGAAAATATCAAATTTTTTTTTGTTTTTTTGTTGTGATATATGGCAAAATTAGCTTTTGGGGGCAGAAAATAGTGGAATTTCGCATATAGTTTCCATGGATTGTTGATGGATAAAGAAATCACACCTGAAAATGTTTTTTTTGCTAAAAAAATTTGTTCAACCGGACAAAAAATCAAATTTGTCCATTACGATTATAAAACTGGACAAAAAGTATGAAAACAATTATTGGGTACCAATCAAAAATAATACTACAAAAGCATTCACAAAAAAACAAGCCTCGTTTCACAACGATGGCTTGTCACAATTAACCTTAAATCTAATACTATGAAAAAATCACGAAGCAAAGTTAATGCTTTTAATTATAATTGCAAAATCTTTTAACACTTTTTAATGTGATTTTGTATAAATTGCCAAGTTTTGTGCCTTTTTAGTTAGTAAGATATGGCAAATACGACTCTTTGCTTTGATGGTTTGCCTGTAACCATACATTTTCCGGGAGTCTTATCGCCTTCGAGAGGAATGCATCGTATGGTTGCTTTAGTTTCTTCTTTGATTTTCTCTTCTGTTTCCGGTGTTCCGTCCCAGTGGCAAAGCAGAAATCCGCCTTTTTTGATTTCCTCTTTGAACTCTTCGTAGCTGTCGCAAATGCGTGTCTTTGTTTGGCGATAGTCGAGGGCTTTTTGGAAAATGTTTTTCTGAATATCGTCGAGCAGTTGTTTGATATGTTGTTCTATGCCCTCGAAAGCGAGTGATTGCTTTTCAAGTGTGTCGCGGCGAACGACTTCTATGGTGCCGTTTTCGAGGTCGCGCATACCGAGTGCGAGACGTACAGGAACACCTTTGAGCTCGTATTCTGCAAATTTCCATCCCGGTGTTTGGTTGTCGGCGTCATCGAGAAGAACAGATACTCCCATTTTTTTGAGCTTATCAACAAGTGGTAAGATCTTTGCGTCGAGAGCAGCTTTTTGTTCATCATTTTTGAATATTGGAACGATAACAACCTGATAGGGTGCAAGAGCCGGAGGCAGGACGAGTCCGTTATCATCTGAGTGTGCCATGATGAGTGCGCCCATGAGGCGTGTTGAGACACCCCATGATGTAGCCCATACATATTCTTGTTTGTTCTCTTTGGTGAGATATTGTACATCAAATGCTTTGGCAAAGTTTTGGCCGAGGAAATGGCTTGTGCCTGCTTGTAGTGCTTTCCCGTCTTGCATCATTGCTTCAATACAGAATGTCTCTATAGCACCGGCAAAACGTTCGTTGGCTGATTTGACACCTTTAATAACCGGTACAGCCATAACATTTTCTGCAAAGTCGGCATATACATGCAACATTTCTTCTGCTTTGGCTATAGCTTCTTCATAAGTGGCATGTGCTGTGTGTCCTTCTTGCCAGAGAAATTCTGCGGTGCGGAGGAAAAGGCGTGTACGCATCTCCCAACGGACAACATTGGCCCATTGGTTGCAGAGGATTGGCAGGTCGCGATAGGACGAAATCCAATTTTTGTAGGTTGACCAAATGATTGTTTCCGATGTAGGGCGGACAATAAGCTCTTCTTCGAGCTTTGCGTCAGGATCGACGATAACGCCTTTGCCGTCAGGGTCGTTTTTGAGTCGATAGTGGGTTACTACGGCACATTCTTTGGCAAAGCCTTCAACATGTTCGGCTTCGCGGCAAAGATATGATTTTGGAATAAATAGCGGGAAATAAGCGTTTTTTACGCCCGTTTCTTTAAAGCGGCGGTCGAGCTCGGCCTGCATCTTTTCCCAGATGGCGTAGCCGTAAGGCTTGATCACCATGCAACCGCGCACAGCCGATGATTCTGCCAAGTCGGCGCGTACAACAAGTTCGTTGTACCATTTCGAGTAGTCTTCACTACGTTTTGTTAGTTTCTGATAAGCCATGTTTATTTACGATTTACTTATTTATTTTCTTATTTATCTCAATTTATAGTTTTGTCTGATTTGTTCAAATGCTTGCGGGTTATTGCGCAAGAGTGCATCGTCAGCCATGATGTCATACACAGGCAATGGTTCTGACGAGGTTTGCAGTCCTGACAAGTCTATCTCGCATTTCAAAAAAGCAGCCAATTGCTCTAAAATCATTCGAGTGGCATTGCGTTTGCCTTCTTCTGAATAGCCGGCAATATGTGGTGTGGCTATAGATGCACGCTCAAGCATAGCGCGATTGATATATGGCTCGCCTTCCCATGTGTCGATAACGACATCAAATCCATACTGCCCGTCAAGCAGAGCTTTTTCATTAATCACACCTCCCCTTGCTGCATTTATTATCAAGGCATTAGGCCTGCATAAATCGAAAAACTGTTTGTCTGCTATATGCCAAGTAGAGTCGGTACCTTCTTTTGTGAGCGGTGTGTGGAATGTTATGATGTCAGCTTGTTGTGCTATATCTGTCAAATCACTGATCCATTGTGTGCCGCCTTCTGCGCGTTGGCGCGGAGGGTCGTAGAGCAGTGTCTGCATACCATATCGTTTGGCCATTTGTTCAACCAAACTACCAACATGACCCACACCAACAATACCAATTGTGAGATTGTCTTTGGTGCTAAGCACATTCACCTTTGCACATATCGCAGATTCTACATATTGCGCTACTCCGCGAGCATTACACCCGGGGGCATTGCATGCATATATTCCCCTTTCAATGCAATAATTGAGGTCGATATGGTCGGTTCCAATTGTGGCTGTGCCGATAAATTTAACCCTACTGTTGCAAAGCAATTGCTCGTTACACCATGTGCGAGTGCGAATCAATAAAACATCGGCATCGTCAATTGTCGATTGTGTTATTTGAGCAGGTTCAAGATATAACACTTCATCGAAAATATTGTCGAGCCGATGCCCTATAAAAGGTATATATTTATCAACAACGCACTTCATTGATTAGTACTTGATGTTGTCAATGAGTCTGACCGGACCGCAATATACAGTGATACAACCTATTGCATTACTCCAATCTTGTGCCGGTTGCAAGGTCTGTTGATCTACAATCTGATAGTATTCAACTGTGAGTCCTTCGACGCGATTGACTTGCTCAATCACCCAATTCTCCACTTGTTGTACTGACTGACTGCTTGTCAGTTGGCGACTCTCAAAAAGGATATGCGAGATGTTTACAGCGATTTTCTTTTCGTCTGCGGAAAGCCTCTCGTTGCGGCTTGAGAGAGCCAAACCGGATTGCTCACGCACGATAGGACAATCGATGATTTCAACCGGTATGTTCATTACTTTTACCATTCGGTGAATGATAGCTAATTGCTGGTAGTCTTTCTCACCGAAATATGCGCGAGTCGGTTGTACATACTTGAACAATTTGCTCACAATTTGTACTACGCCATTGAAATGTCCTGGACGATATTTGCCTTCCATCACTTGGTCTAATCCGCCAAAATCAAATTGAAAAGTGGAGTTCATTTCCTCGTCGGAATAAATATCCTCAGGTTGTGGAGCAAAAACAAAATCAGCACCGATGGTCTCTAAAAGTGCCATGTCGCGATCAAGTGTGCGAGGATATTTGGCAAGGTCCTCTTTGTTGTTGAACTGTGTAGGGTTGACAAAAATACTCACTCCGGCAACATCATTTTGCTCTACAGCTTGTTTTACAAGCGAGCAGTGTCCGGCATGCAGAGCACCCATAGTAGGTACAAAACCGATTGTCTTCCCGTCTTTATGATACTTAGCAACGGCTTCTTCAAGAGCCTGAATGTTTGTGAAAAGTTGCATAATGGATAGTGTGTATAAAAAAATGCTTGCAAAGTTAAGTTAAAATGCTGAATAAATCAAGAAAAGTATGTTAATTTCTTGCATTATTAAAGGTTTTGTAGTAATTTTGCAGACATATTTTGCAAAATTTAACTATAATGAAAAAGACATACGCCATAGGAGCATTGCTTGTTGCGCTTTGCTTCACAGCCAATGCACAATACACTAAAATTCATGAAAGTGAAGATGCTTTGTATTATACCGGCCTCGAACTTTATCAACAAGGACAATACACTGCTTCAAAAGAGATGTTAGAAAAATATCTTGCGCAGGAAGTTAAAGACATACATTTCGAAGAAGAGGCTCACTATTTCATTGCAGCCAACCAGTTTGAAATGCGAGAGAAAAATGCAGAAAAAGCACTGCAAGACTATATCAAGGCTCATCCGTATTCCACCTATCGTTCGGATGTCTATTTCATGTCGGGTGTGTTTGAGGTAGAGAAGAAAAAATACTCGCAGGCATGCAAAAATTTCAAGCAAGTGAAGGAGGATGAATTGATTGATGAGCACAAAACCCAGTTTTATTTCTATTATGGATATGCGCTGCTTGAACAAAATGTGAAGAGTGCCGGTGCAGATGACGGAAAAGCAACCAAAACAAAAGGAAAGAAATCGAAAAAGAACAAGACAACAACCAAAAATAGTAAAAAAAGCAGCAAAGTAACAACAGGCAATAAGTCGGAACTGACCAAGGCAATAGCTATGTTTGATAAATTGCGCGGAAAAGATAATCCCTATTCGCTCCAGTCGCAGTACTACTATGCCTATTGCTACTATCTACAACAAGACTACTCAAAGGCATTACCTGTCTTCCTGAAGATAGAAAAGACCGAGGAATATAAAAACATAGTTCCTTACTATATCGTTCAGATCTACTATGCAAAAGGTGAATACGACAATGTTCGCGAACGCGGTGAAAGCTTACTCACCAATAATCCCGGAAACGAAAACAATCCTGAGATACATCGTATCTTAGGAGAGATATACTATAAAGACAAAGACTATCAAAAAGCAGCACAGCACCTCTCGATATATCAGCAAACGGAGAGCAAACCTTTGCGTGCAGACATATACGAATTAGGGCTGTCGTACTATCAAATAGGCGAATACAACAAGGCTATTGAGGCTCTAAAAAAGGTAACAACAAAGAGTGACGAGATGACGGAGAGTGCCTATTTCAATTTAGGAAATGCATACGTCAAAATCAACGACAAAAACAATGCACGACTCGCCTTTGGTGCTGCATGCAATACAGATTTTGATGCTCAATTGCACGAAGAGGCAAAATTCAATTATGCTCTCACAACCTACGAATCGTCTGACGCTTTTGGAGAAAGTTTGACTGCCTTTGCTGAGTTTCTCAATGAGTATCCGAAATCAGCACATACTCAGCAGGCCTACGAAATACTGACTGAGATATTTCTCACTTCAAAGAATTATCAGGCAGCACTCAAGGCCATCAATAGCCTGAAAAATCAAACAAAAGAATTGCAAGAGACGAAAGTCTATCTGACCTATCAATTAGGCGTGGAAGCCTTCAAACAAAACCATCTGACAGCAGCAATAGACACATTTACGAGCATAATCGAATCGAAAGTAAAAAACATCTCGACCTATCGTACAGAGAGCTATTTCTGGCGTTCGGAATGTCAATATAAGCTGCGCCGTTACGACAAGGCTGCGGAAGACATCTCGTCATTCTTTACTCAAAACGATGTCAAAAAAAGTGGCAATTTCGTGGCTGCTTATTATTCTGCAGGCTACGCTTATTTCTCGCAAAAGAAATATACCATGGCAAGGACACACTTTACCAAATATGTTGATTTTGTCAATCGAAAGGACCCGACTTATGCCGATGCGCTCAATCGTATAGGAGACTGCTATTTCTCGCAACGCGAGTTTGTAAGTGCAGAAAAATACTATGCACAAGTAATTGCTGTCGGTGCCTCAGGCACTGATTATGCAATGTTCCAACGCGGCTATGCTCTTGGATTGCTTAAGCGTTACAACGACAAAATCAATGCGCTCGAGAAACTTGTGAAAAGCTATCCAAAATCAGAATTTGCCGACGACGCTCTGTATGAAATTGCTCGCGCCAACATAAGCAAAGACGATCCCGACAATGCCATCAAAGCTTACGACAGATTGATAACCACCTATCCGCGCAGTCCGCTTGCACGCAAAGCCGCACTTGAAAAAGGTATGACTTATGCCAATAAAGAAGACTATGCCAACGCAATAGAGGCCTACAAACAAGTTATCGACAAATATCCGAAGTCGGAAGAGGCATACTCCGCTATTGATGGCTTGCAAGCTGCATATATTGAAACTAACAACATTAAAGAATTTACCGACTACACCAAAGACTTGACTAAAAAAGGTCTTAATGTCAGCGGCGTGAAAGAAGACTCGCTTACTTATGTGGCTGCCGAACGTCAGTATATGAACGGCAACTATCAGCAAGCAACAGACGGACTCAAACAATATGTGAGCAACTACTGCGAAGGAGGCCGCTATTGCACTATGGCGCGCTACTATCTTGCTGACAGCTACTATCGTTTGAACAAAAAACAAGACGCTATGACATATTATGCTTCGCTGACACAAATTGAAGGCAACCCGTACATGGAAGAAGCATGTATCAAGGCTGCCGACATAGCTTACGACAACAAACAATACAGCGAAGCACTTGTCTATTTCCAGAAACTTCAAACCGTGGCTTCAACAACACCTAATCTCACAGCCGCCAAACTCGGTGTGTTGCGGTGCAGCAACCACCTTGGAGACAACCAAACATCAATAAGTATTGCAACAGAAATAATTGAAGACGAAACACTTAGTCTTGACATAAAGAAAGAAGCTGCATACAACAGAATGAAAGCATACATAGCACAAAACAATACAGATGCTGCTCTGAATGATATGCAGTTTGTGGCACAAGACATGAACACAGAGCATGGAGCCGAAGCAAAATATCTGCTCGCAAAATACTATTTCGACAAAGAGCAACTCGAACAATCCGAGCAACACATTATGGAGCTTGCAGGTTCAAATACCAATCAGCAGTATTGGCTTGCAAAGAGCTTTGTTCTGCTTGCCGACATCAATGTAAAACGCGGTGAAGACTTCCAAGCAAAACAGTATTTGCTCAGCTTGAGAGCCAATTATACCGTTCAAGACGAGATACAAGAAGAAATCAACAAACGCTTGGAAGAAATTGAGAAAAGACTTAAAGAAGCAACAAAAGAATCAGGAATACTATAATATCAGTCAAATATGAAACAGTTTACTTACATCATATCACTACTTGCCTTTGCGCTTAGTGTGTCGGCACAAAACAATGTCAATATACGCCAATCGCAGGATTCGGCTGTCAATCAGCAGATAACTATCGAACGCGATTTTCAGCCCGTCATTCAGGATGCAGGAAAGATCAATTCAACCCCTAAAATCTATGAGATTCCTGCAAGACAGAAAAAAACGATTCAGTACACCGACTATAACAGCATGCTCTCTACTGACTATAATGTCAATCAGTTGACTTATGCCGATTCGCGCTTCTCTTCGTCTCCTGCATCGTACAAAGGTTTTTTGCGTGCCGAACTCGGTTATCCAATGTCGATACTTGATTTCTATTACAAAATGAATGAGGCCGACAAAGTCGTGTTTGATGTTCATCTCGACCATATCGGACAATGGGATAAATGGTCGGAGTATGGTGCCGGAATACTCGCAAAGACAGGGTTCGGATTTGATGTTGATGTGCTGTTTGGCAACTCAGCATTTAACATCGGTTTTGACGCAAAAAACACAGCCTCTGTGCGTTATTACAAAGGTACTTACTGGAATTTCGATGCTCATCTCGGACTCCATTCAACACCTTCTGCACCACTGAAATACAAAATACAAACCGGTTATCGCGGTTTTACGGCGAAAAATCAAAATCCAGATTCTATACCTATGGTTGATATCACTCCCTCTATTATTGACCATCAAATACAGACTATTGCTATGTTGGAATGGACAGGGGGAAATCATAGCATAGGTATTGAAGCATTGATTAAAGACCATTTCTATTCAACAAAAGACACACTGCTCAAGCCTGTCAATTTCCATTCGATGCATTTCGAGCCGTATTACTCGCTGAAAAGTAATCGTTTCGACATGCATCTCGGAGTCAATCTCGATCTCTCACTCAATCGTGGGCGCACATTTGCGGCAAGTCCTAATGTGCGTTTCGAAGCGCGTGTAGTGCCGGAATGGCTTGCACTCTATGGTGGAGCAGTGGGCTATTATGATATGCACGACCTCAACATAGACATAGAACGCAACAACTATATTAATCTGTTGAGCGCAGTGCGCGACAGCGTTAATTCCTACACCATAGCCGATGCTTTTCTCGGACTTAAGTTCCGCCCGCACCACGACCTGCTCTTCAAAGTCTATGCACACTATGCTTACACGCTTGACGACCGCTATTATGTCGCTTACGAAGCCTCGCGACAATTCACTACACTATATGGAAATAGTGACGAGTGGAAAATAGGCGGAGCCGTGCACTATCACTATCGCGACATTGCCACACTGAGTATTGATGGCTTCTATTCCCTGCACAATGCCAAAGATTCGCTTTTTACTCCTGCTTTCGACCGACCCAAATGGCAGTTGCAAATTGATTTGCGCGTCAAACTCGACAAAAACAAAAAATGGACACTCATTTCAGAAAACTATATCATAGGTAAACGCAATGCCCTCGTCTTCAATATGGTAGGAGCATCTGCTACGCCGGGCGGTGTGCCGCCTATGCCTATAATGGAAACAAAAGAACTCAAGACTATGATTGACCTCAATCTCGGACTTGAATACGCTATTGACCGCAATTTTGCAGCTCACCTACGGCTCAACGACTTTATCAACTGGGGCAAAATGAAAAACGAACAATGGTATGGTTACACAACGCAAGGCGCAAACATACTTGTCGGAATAAGTTGGACATTCTAAAAAAACAAAAGCAATGAAACGACCTGAAAATCGTCCTTGGAAAGTACTTAAAAGCGAGTATATAGCTCAAAACGGACAATGGCTCAACCTGCGTCAAGAGCTTGTTGAACTGCCTAATGGCCAGCAAATACCGACATGGTATATCTATGATTTCCCCGATTGGATCAATGTTATTGCTATAACCAAAGACGGACATTTTGTTATGGAGAGTCAGTATCGTCATGGCATTCGACAGACGCACTATGAACTATGTGCAGGAGTGGTCGAGGATGGCGAAGAACCACTTCATGCCGCACAGCGTGAGCTGCTGGAAGAAACAGGTTATACCGGCGGTGAATGGACTTATTTTATGAAACTTTCTCCCAATCCTACAAATCACAGCAATTATTCGCACACATTTCTTGCCATAGGCGTCGAAAAAACAGACAATGCTCATTTGGAAAAAACAGAGGATATAGACACTCATTTGCTCACACGAGACGAAGTCATGCAACTCCTTCAAGAAGGCGAGATAATTCAAGCTCTGCATGCTGCTCCACTCTGGAAATATATGTATCAAAGTCATGAATAATTGGAAAGCCTATCTTGCTGTCATTGTAGCAATGCTCATTTGGAGCACCTCAGGCATTGCTACCAAAATAGCTCTACAAGTCTTTACACCGCTGACCCTCGTAACATTGCGATTCACGCTTGCCGTTGTCGTGATGCTTGTTGTCGGTTTGGCTTCGCACAAACTCAACAAAATAGAGAAAAAAGATGTACCGTTGTTTTTGCTGACGGCTTTTGTACAATCCTTTTTATATTATGTCTGCGAGACTTATGGAATGAGGCTGATCAGCTCACCTACCGTAGCAGAGGTCTTGCTCTCAACAAGCCCGCTTTTTGCTCCGCTTTTAGCGTTTGTCTTAATCAGAGAGAAAGTTACACAGAACAACATAATCGGAATAGTGCTGTCAACAATAGGCGTTGTTATGATGGTGCTTATCGGATCCGATAATTTCTCAATCGGCTCACCATGGGGCGTTGTGCTATGTTTCGCAGCTGTAATGTCTGCAGTGTTATATACAATATGTTTGCGCAAGATTCCGGCACAATACAATAATCTTTCTATTGTGTTTTACTCTCAACTTTTCGGTCTGTTGTTTTTCTATCCGACATGGGCTATAATCGACTTGCCAAGACTTCAAATCGTATCTTTTTCAGAGATGGCAATACCGAGTTTGGCAATAGTTTATCTTGCTGTATTCTCATCTGTTGTGGCGTATGTGTTGTTTAGTTACACCGTGCGTGAGATAGGCGTAACGCGAGGCAATGCTTTCAACAATATACGACCTGTTTTCACCGCTGTGATAATGATGTTAGCCTTTGACGAACAAATGCCCATTGTCAAATGGATAGCAATGTTATTAGTAATCATAGGTCTCTTTATTTGCCAATACCAGCCTAAGAAAGAAATGATAAATAAGTAGTTACTAAATAAAAACCTGTTGGCGGAATTAAATAAAAGTGTTCTTTGACTTAAAATAGCAACAAAAAAGTTGCACAATTCGTTGATTTTTAGTAACTTTGTAGTGTATATAAATCAACAAAGTTAAACAACTAAAAAATCTTCGTCATGCGCAACTTGTATGCAAATTTTGGGAAAATTCTTGATATATGCAAGGAATTTTCAAAAAATCTTGTCACTGAACGTGGAAATTTGCCTCGTAGAGGTGTCGTTCCTCGTTTCTCTGACCTTGAAGTTATCGCACTTAGTCTCACCGCTGAGAAATTGAGTATT
>JAFXPY010000009.1 GCA_017527495.1 Paludibacteraceae bacterium | reverse complement strand
CCTGCTGTGCTCCAAGACCATATTCCACCCAAACAAGGATTAAGACTCAAGTGGATTTGTACAAGCGTGAAATCCACATACACTCCAAGACCATATTCCACCCAAACAAGGATTAAGACTCTCATAGTTTTAATAGTATGAAATGCTTTTAAGGCACTCCAAGACCATATTCCACCCAAACAAGGATTAAGACATTGCCTGCTGTGGCTGCACCGCTATCGCCTGCTGTGCTCCAAGACCATATTCCACCCAAACAAGGATTAAGACAGGCTCGCAATGGTCTTGTCCTTTAGTTCAAGATCCTCTCCAAGACCATATTCCACCCAAACAAGGATTAAGACGAGAATGTTGTTTTTTGTTTTTCCGTCCGCATTTAGAACTCCAAGACCATATTCCACCCAAACAAGGATTAAGACTGCAGTAGCCAAAATTGGCTGATTTCGCTATTGCTCCCAGGCCATAGTTTATGATTTTTGGGGAGCAGAGTGCAGGTGGTTTAGACATTTTAAGACAATAGATAAAAGCCTTCGTCTTTTGTTCGAATTAAATTCGAACGCAATTAACGAAGAAATCCTTTCTGAATGACGAACATCAACGATGGTGCACACCTCAATGGAAAAATCTTTTTCTAAAATTGTCAGCTGAGTAAGCAGAGAAATCAAAGTTTTTTGTCCAAAATTACCCAAAATGAAAGACAATTATTCGATTCAATTCGTTGTATTCGTTTTCTAAACAAATCAACATATTACACGAAAAGATATATCTACTAATTTACCGAATTATCACGAATTTTATTTTTGTCCGCAGAGAAAACAGAGGGACTGATTATTCGATTCAATTCGTTATATTCGTTTTCTAAAAATAAAATTAGCTTCATTTCGTTGTTTGTTTTTGAAATTTGTGTTAATTTTGCATTTGTTTATATCCGTTGTATGATATGCAGAATTTTGTAGCCATAGACTTTGAGACAGCCAATCAGCACCCGAGCAGTGTTTGTTCTGTTGGTATCATAGTGGTTAAAGATGGTGTTATGGTAGATCATTTTTACAGTCTTATTCGTCCCTATCCTGATTTCTATGCTTCGTTTTGCCAGCGTGTGCATGGTTTAGGGCCTGACGACACATGCTTTTCCGACACTTTTCCTGAGGTATGGGCACAAGCTATTCAGCTTATCAGAAAATACTTTCCTTATATCAATGATGGTGAAGTGCCTTTTGTTGCACATAATGCCCGCTTTGACGAGTGGTGCTTGCGTTCTGCCTTCAAAGCCTATCAGATTTTCTACCCTGACTATCCTTTTCTCGACACGCTGAAAGCTTCGCGACAAGTGTTTGGCAACCAACTTGAAAATCACCAACTGCATACTGTTGCTCGTGCCTGCGGCTATGACCTCACTAACCACCATCACGCACTTGCCGATGCCGAAGCATGCGCCGCTATAGCGATAAAAATCATTGACGAGACACAACTATGATTGACAAATTCCTTGAATATCTACAAGTTGAGAAGCGTTATTCGCCACTCACTATTGAGGCCTATCGTCAGGATCTCATTCAGTTCTGCGATTTCTTAGGACAAGATGCAGAGCGGCTTAACCCACGAGGTATTTCGAAAGATGATATTCGCGATTGGTCGTCACACCTCATTGATGAAAAGATTTCAGCACGGAGTGTCAACCGCAAGATAACATCTATTCGGAGTTATTTGAAGTATTGCTTGCGCGTCGGACTTATCGACAAAGATGTTTCACATGACATTATACGCCAGAAAGAGAACAAAAAACTGCCCGTGTTCTACAAGGAAAAAGAGATGGAACGCGCACTGGAATCGGAACAATATGCCGACGACTTTGAATCAATACGCGACAATCTGATTATTGAGCTTCTCTACCAAACCGGTATGCGTCGTGCCGAACTTATCTCTCTCAATGACAGCAGTTTTCAGCTTTCAGAAAACACTGTACGTATATTCGGTAAAAGACGCAAAGAGCGTATCGTACCTTTTGGCGAACAACTCAAGCAACAGATTGAAGAATATATCGAGGTGCGCGACAATAATGTTGAGCGCGAAGACAATGCTTTTTTCGTACTGCCTAACGGCAAACGTATCTACCCGATGAAAGTTTATCAAATAGTTCATAATCGCATGTCAGAAGTGAGCACATTGCAGAAACAAAGTCCGCACGTACTTCGTCACACCTTTGCTACCACAATGCTCAACGAAGGGGCAGACATCAACACTATAAAAAAACTGCTTGGACACGCCAATCTTGCTGCCACACAAATCTATACGCACACCACATTCGAACAGATCAAAGATGTGTATAAACATACACACCCTCGCGCAAAACACTAATTCACACAAATCCAACTTATTGCCAAAATACGAATAATCTGTTTTCTCTGCTGGCAATTTTAGAATACGAATACAACGAATTAAAGCGAATAATCTGTTTTCTCTGCTATCTCTGCGGACAATTTTAGAATACGAATACAACGAATTAAAGCGAATGATCTGTTTTCTCTGATTTCTCTGCGGACAATTTTAGAAAACGAATACAACGAATTAAAGCGAACCATCTGATTTCTCTGCTTTCTCTGCTGACAATTTTAGAATACTAATATAATGAATTAAAGCGAATGATTTTTGTTTTTAATTTAGGGTGATTGCTGACAAAAACAAAATTCGGGAAATTAGTAGATAAATACTTTTCGTGTAATCTATTAACATTTAATTTGCCAAAACACGAATCAAACTTAGTATATTTTTTTTGAGAGCTCTTGTTTTTACGAAAAAATTAACATAACTTTGCAATGCAGAAATTATAAACTAAAAAACATACTATTATGAACACAAGAATTCAAGCCGTAAATTTCGAGATGGCGAATAAGCTCGAACAGCACATTGAGAAAAAACTGAAAAAGTTTGAGAAGAGTCTTGACGATTCCACATTGGTAGAAATCAAGATGAAGGTTGTTAAACCGGAGACTAACATGAACAAAGAGACACAGGTTAAGTTTGTGGCCTTGGGAAGTGAGTTTTTTGCTTCGAAGACGGCCGACACATTTGAGGAGGGCATAGACGACACACTTGATGCTGTGGCTCGCCAGATGGAGAAATTCAAAGAAAAACGCGCCGGCAAATAAAGACTTTATACAACAAAACAATCGAGGGCAAACCTTATGGTTTGTCCTCGATTTTGTTTTGTAATTATTGGTGTCCGATAAAAAAACATATATGCATTGATATATTATTGAAAATAAGTGTAATATAACAAATATCAAAACAGGGGCTTGCTTTTAAAAAATATCGCATATCGATTCTCTTTTAATAGAATAATCAGGTTAATTACAAATTTATATCCCGTAGGGATTTTCTTTTAATATCTTAATATCAATGTTTTAAAATAAATTCCCTACGGGAAACCGAATAACCAATAATCCAACAATAACTATTAAAAGATATTCCTACGGGAAACATCAATTTATCGGACAACAATATTTTGTAATAGACTTGTATGTCTCTAAAAGTATAGTGCTAAACCAAGACCATTTTGCGAGGTTTGGAAGAAGAGAATCGAAAGTGATATTTTGACAAAATGAAACTATAACTATTTTTTTCTAACAATGAAATACAATCCGCCTGCAAATATCAAAGCGAAGATTAAAAATATAACTCCATAATACTTTCATCTCGTTCACGCCTTTCATTCCAAGTCAAGCCATTAGCCCATCCTAAGCGAAAATCGCTATCTTCTCTAAATGTATCAGCCAAGGGATAGATTAAATCTACTTCATCTTGTTGGCTTTTTGTATGGGCTGGCATATACACAAAGTAAAAGCCGTATTTTCTGAATTGACTCCTTATTTTGCCCAAATTT
This sequence comes from Paludibacteraceae bacterium, assembly GCA_017527495.1. Lineage (GTDB taxonomy): Bacteria > Bacteroidota > Bacteroidia > Bacteroidales > Paludibacteraceae > RGIG6639. The sequence continues at coordinate 49,842 of JAFXPY010000009.1, read as the reverse complement.
TGCTGAATATATTGATTTAATTCATAATGCACATTTCGTTCTAAAAAAATAATTTCACGCTGTAGTCCAAGATATTTGGTATTTTTCATTTTTATGTTTAGAACCGGGAATACGAAGTCGTCAAACGGGAATTTAACTTCCGGCTTTTGAGCTACAAGTAATACAGATGAGTTATGTTCTTCGATGTCGGCTTGGAGTATTTCAGACGGGTCGTCAGGTTGCCACGCGACATTAGGTTGCTTGCTCTCGCTCACCATAGGTTTGGGCGGATTGATTTGATTTACAAAGATAGGGTGTAATTCAGGTGAATGATTTTGAACTACACTTCTTCTTATACGTTCTTGAATAGGCAATTGCAACATGGCTTCTGCTTTTTGTGCATTATCAAGATATTTTTTACCTCCAAAATAATTTACTTGGTCGCGTGTCTCTGAGTCGGAAGCATAAAATTCTTTGGTTTTGTTGAAAAAATAGGCTGCCGTATGAAAATAATTGGCCGACACATATAGAGCGCCTAAGTTGACACAAGCATAGTAATTATTGTTTTCTTTGATTGCTCGCCGGTAATAATAAGAGACCTTTTGTAAATCAATCTGGGTCAGTGTGCCGTAATTGTAACTTATGCCTATAATCATCAAACCTAAAAATAAAGAACTTCTTCTCTTTACGCTTTTTGCGAGTTTTTTTCTCTCTATGCTTTTGCTTTGTGGAAGTATTCCTTTCTTCTTGTTTTTGGGGGAAAGAAAAGAGTTGTAATATTTTATCGAAAAGTTCCATAAAAAGTAGGTTGAGATTAAATTGCACTGCAAAGGTATAAAATAAAAAGAAAATATGAAAACAAAGGTTAAACAATTTTCGTTTGCAAGACTTGTAAATGAAAAATCAACGCCATAAACAAATAAAAAAAATGGATGCGCACAAGTGCACATCCATTTGAATATTAATTATTTGACGAAAAAAAATCAAAAATCAGCCCATGTGACTAAGGCAGTATTCTTTTCGGCATCAATAAACGCCGACAACATATAGTTATAACAGACTGAATCTTTTTCGTAATAGATTTTTTCATAGCCATCACTTGAAGCTTGCATTTGAGAAAAGCCATTCATTTCTAAAAATTGGATGAAAGAATCGCATGGCTCATTAAGTCGTATATATGCTTGCATTGAGTCGTCCATAAAACAATCAATATATGTAGCCCAAAGCAAACGATATGGCGGCATATTTGGCAGTTCCAACCATTGGGCTACATCATAGTTGATGAAATATTGCCAGCTTAGTTCTATTTTATCTTTGTAATACGAAATTGCGTAATAGATAGTATCATCCATCACTGCTATTCCATGCTGCAAAGCAAAATAGTCATCTCCATTGTTTTTGTATGTACACCAATATGAGTTTGTATCCTTTGCTGCAAAATTCATTATGTTTTGCCTATAAAGGTCATAATCATCAACAATGCAATTAAAGACAGTTGTTTGTTCAAGATTATAACGAAAAAATGACAGCTGTTGCATTGTGGAAACATATTTCATATCAGGCAAACAATCCACTTTTGATATTTCTGCAACTTTTACTTTATCGTTGATTTTTGCAAATGGCTTGAAAACATATAAGCCTTCGTCGGCATCAACAAAACCAGTAAGAAGACACAGAAGCAAGACAATAAAAAAGCCACCTATCGGCAACAAACAACCGCATAAAAATATTTTTCTTGATTTTTGCATATATTAAAGTTGTGTTTTGTTTATATAATCATCCATATTCCCTAAATTTATTCTCCAATGGATATTTTGTTGTTTATTTCTAGAATCGCCCAAAAAGGGAGCTAAAATATAATCAAAAAAACCTTTACTTGGAGTAAAATTATAATCATCTGTCACTATTGTATCTCCATTTTCATCGATTTCTATATTGTAGTGTCCTAAGGTCATTTCTATAAAATCACTTGGATTATTTGAAAACAATCGTCTAAATTTACGATATTTACCATCTTTTTTTCCATATAACTTATTTTGCATAGTTGTATCTTCACCATCAATATTTACCTTATCATAATCCTTCCACGAATTATATCCCCATTTCATAAGATAACTTACTTGATATCTTAACTCATCAATTATTTCTTCCGAAAGATTATTCTCTGTTATTATAGGACCCTCATAGTTAGGGTTTTCTTTTGCATTCTGCGCATTTCTAAAAGCCTTAATCGCCCAATAAGCACCAAAATTACTTGCATTAGGGAATACATTCCCGTCTCCCATATAAATCATTTGGTTTTCTATTTTTTTTCGGTTTAGATTATTTTTTTTTTGAAAATAAAATTTATTCATATTTATTTGAATTTTAAATTAATAATTTGATCTAAATATAAGAAAATCTAAATTAAGAATCTATCTATCCATGTCGTTGCAGATCTAAATACAAGAAAATCTAAATTAAAAAATCCATCTCCACATGTCGCCGAGAGTGCGCTTGATACACATCAAGAAATAATGGTAACAAAATATCAAAGAACGCTTTTACAAATCACTGAAACTCAATAATATAACATACAAAAGTTTCACTATCTATCGGAAGACAAAATTACTATTTTTTTTTCATATATACATGTTCTTTTTATATTTTTTAAACTTGACGGGGTAGATTTTTTTCTGCCTTATATTGAGAAAATTTTGTTGTTATTAACATTTTTTTGTAATTTTGCGCTGCATAAAAAAAAACAGATAAAATCATGATTTCGTTTTGTATAGCAATTGTCGTTTTAATTTTAGGTTATGTGTTCTACGGAGCACTTGTTGAACGCGCTTTTGGCATTGACGAAAAACGTCAGACGCCGGCTTTGACCCACACCGATGGTGTTGATTATGTGCCTATGTCGGGCTGGAAAATCTTTCTTGTTCAGTTCCTTAACATTGCAGGCCTTGGCCCTATATTTGGAGCTATTATGGGCATTATGTATGGCCCGAGCGCTTTTCTCTGGATTGTTTTCGGAACTATATTTGCCGGTGGCGTACACGACTTTTTGTCGGGTATGATGTCAGTAAGACACGATGGTGAAAGTCTTCCCAACCTTGTAGGACATCAACTTGGCGCTGGTATGAAAATTTTTATGAACATCCTTTCTATCGTGTTGCTTGTGTTGCTTACCACAAATTTCATGACCGGTCCGGCAAGTTTGCTACATGGATTAGTTGACGAAGTTAGTGTTCAGACATGGTTGTTCATTATTTTTGGTTATTATATACTTGCCACTCTTTTGCCTGTTGACAAACTGATTGGTAATATATATCCTGTCTTTGGTTTCTGTCTTTTGTTTATGGCAGTAGGCATTATGGTGATGATGTTTGTCAACAACGCTCCTATACCTGAGGTTTTCGACGGACTTGGCAACACACAACCTAAGCCTGACGAATATCCTATATTTCCGATGATGTTCGTTTCGATTGCTTGCGGCGCTATAAGCGGTTTTCATGCCACACAGTCGCCTATCATGGCTCGCTGTTTAACCAACGAGAAACAAGGTCACCGCATATTCTACGGAGCAATGGTAGCAGAAGGTATTGTGGCTTTGATTTGGGCTGCTGCTGCAGGTAGCTATTGGGGAAGTATCGACGGACTCAACGCATTTGTTGCTGACGCCAAAGCTCAGGGATTGAATCCTCAATCGCTCATCGTCAATGATATCTCGGTTGGCTGGTTGGGCAAATTGGGCGGAATATTGGCACTCATTGGCGTCGTTGCGGCACCAATAACATCTGGCGACACGGCATTGCGCTCTGCACGATTGATTGTGGCTGAATTTACCAAACTTGAGCAGAAAACGATATGGAAACGCCTTATTATTTCTATTCCTCTCTTTGCTTGTGTTTATCTTTTCAGTCTGATTGATTTTGAGATTGTTTGGCGCTATTTCAGCTGGACAAATCAGACTCTCGCTATGTTCACTCTCTGGACAGCTGCCGTGTTCCTCTACAAAAATGGTAGAGACAGCGAGTCGGCTCTTCGCCGAAACGCCTTCCTCATGCCTCTCTTGCCTGCAATATTCATGACTATGGTGTGCGTCAGCTACATACTCATTGCACCTGAAGGACTACATCTCGCGCCAGCTAACCACTGGATTGGCTACACAATAGCAGGAGTAGTAACAGCTTGTGCTACAATAGGATTCTGCGTATGGTCAGCCAAATATAAAAAATGATTTGAAAATTTGAAGATTTCATGATTTGAAGATTCTATCGTTTTTTATAAAAATCTAAAAAAATAACTCTGTTTTTAGGCCAAAAACAGGGTTATTTTTAATTTATCTTAAAAAAAGACTTGTTTTTCATAAGAAAAGCTATTTTTTGACACATATAATTGTAGTAATTTTGCATTGTGAAATTTTGGGGTACAAGAAACCCCGACTTAATAGTTTGTTTTTCAAGGTAAATAATTACTTTTTATATGAACAAGAAATTACTTTTTTTAGTTATCATATCCTTTTTTTGCGCTCTGCAAATCACAGCCGCCAATCTAATCAGCACCTCAGGTGAGAATAAAGAGATAATGAGCAAGTGGAGTAGAACCTACGACTATAATATCGATTTCAGTGCTTCACCAGCCGGAAAACTCACTTTCTACGCACGTAAAAATTCAGCCATCGCCACAGGTAAAATAGATGTCTATGCTCGTGCAACAAACGGCACAGAATACAAGATTAAAGAAATTGGTATTGGCGACTTGGACCGCTCCAAATACACTCAATTCAGTGTTGACAATGTTTGGAGTGCTGCAGGCGTTGACAAGACCACACAATTCAACCGCATTCGCTTTCATGCCACAGGTACGCTGTATAAAGGCATACAGACTGTTGTACTTGCTCAACCGACATATTTGGAGTCAAGCCGCGCTAAGACAAGCACAGTATCGACCGATGCCTTCAAACCTGTCTCTCTTACCTCTCCGATTGTTATCAACCACTGCAATATGGCAAAAAAACTTGAAGTGGTAGAGACCGATGCTACAGGATTTTTCACTTATGTGCTGACCGAGACCAACCCTTCAGGTCCCGGCAAATTCGGCACTGTTTCACTGCAAGTTACCTATCATCCGCTTGAGGGAGGTTCACATAGTGCCACATTCAAAGTTTGGGACGGCACAAACTCCATCACATTCACCGTCAATGGTACAGCAGCACGCGTCAGCCGCTCGCTGACATGGGACGTGAGCGACAAACTGCGCAAAGGTGAGAATGTCCTTGCCGACGATGTGGCTCACGCCAATTTTGAGGAATATGGCCCATGGCGCGGATCGGACATAACATATTCATCAAGCGACGAATCTGTGATACTCGTTGACGGCAACAACCTCTATGCTGTTGGCGACGGCGAGGCCACCATAACGGCTCACATGGCTGCCACAGTATCATACGTTGAATTATTCGACACCAAAACCATATCAGTAACCTCAAAACGATTGCAAGAAATTACGTGGACACAACGCTTTAGCTATACTACCGACAACATTGGAACAGTGGTAACTCTCGATGCTACAGCCACATCAGACCTACCCGTTACCTATAATATTGCAGGGGACGGCACTGTGGCAACACTGAGCGGCAACAAACTCACTATCACAGGTGAGGGACGCACCACGATAACAGCCTATCAAGCCGGCAATGATGAGTTTGACGAAGTTGAGTTGTCGAAAATGGTTCTTGTTCGCGACCCAGATGCCGCTTGCGAAGAATATGTTCTTGCCGACCCTACACTCTACAAAGTGCTTACAGAGATAAGCAGTTTCACCGGTACCGAACAAGAGTACGTTCTTGATGGTCGTCCTGCCGGAACACTGACTTTCTCGGCAATGATGGTGCCATATAAATTGGTTATTGAGTACATAGCCGGCAACTGCCATGTTGACACCTACGACAAACGCGACGGCGAGAGCAAATACACATGGCATGAAGACTACTACACCTGCTCACCGGAGGTAAAACGCGATGAATACCAAACCTACTCTGTTGAACTTCCGCGCAACACAACGCGTATCAAACTCACCACCAACACAGGTGCAATGGGTTACAAATACTATAAAGATGTGTATGTTACGCAAGCAACATATCTCGAAAGCGAACGTGACGAAATAACCTACTCAGGTAACGCCGGTACGACAGCCAAGCTCTACACCTACATCAACTATTCAAATATGCCGGGACCTATTGAGATTACTTCGTCAGACGAACGCTTCGTACGCATCGAGACAGAACCTTTCGGCGAAGGCTGTGGCGACTGGGGCAGACAACTCTTGACTCTCAACGTAACCGTGCCACCATCATGGACAGACCGCACATACTATGTTACTCTCAAAGCAAGTGACGACCCACTTCACCAACTGCAAATACCCGTAAAACTCAAAGCCACAGGCAAGGGAACACAAGCTATCGACTGGAGCGTATACCCTACACTGACAACAGCAAGCGACGAGACAACACTCGGCGCACACGCTAAACCATCAAACTACCCTATTACCTATACCTCGTCAAATCCTGAGATAGCATATTTCGAGGATGGTAAATTGGTCATTCTGCAACGCGGAAAAGTAACATTCACTGCCAGCCAAGCCGGCGACGAATTCTATTTCCCTGCCGAGGATATTACTAAGACATTCACTATCACCGAAGCTACTCTGACCTTCGACAATCAAGAAGGCGACAATGATTGGTTCAACCCGCTCAATTGGAAACCGACTCGAAAAGTGATACCTAACATTATCTCAAACGCTATATTGGAATCTGACATCGTTATCAGCGACCATGCTTACGCAAAAAAACTCACTCTCGACGGACACCATGTTACAATAGACCCAAATGGCTACCTCAATGCAAAAACGATAGTAGGTGCCAACAAAGAGAAGCTATTTACTCTTGAGCCGGGCGACAGCAAAAACAAAGGCGGGGCACTGGCCACAAAAACAGCTGATGTACTTGCCAATGTGGGCATATATATTGAAGCCTCGAAATTAGGTGCTACAGCAACATGGCAATATTTCGGCGTACCATTCCCAATCTATGCCGGCTACTCATTCTATAAATCATGGATATGTGAATGGAAAGAGCCTACCGGTACATGGGAATACAAAAACACCGAAGACATACTCCAGCCATGGGTAGGCTATAGCATCACACAACCTGAAAAAGAGGAGTTTTATGTCGATGGTGTTGAAGGTGTTGTTCCAACAGGAGATCACACCTACACTTTGAGTCGTAACATGACTTCAAAATATCCCGGACAAAACCTCATCACAAACAGTTACACAGCACCTATCGACATATCATTGCTCGAAGAATCTGACTTCGTTAATACCGAAAAGACTATCTATATCTACAACACAGGTAGCTACGAGCAATGGGAAAGCAACGGAACGACAACATCTCCAAAGACCTCACTGGCAGGTCAGTATATGGCCATTCCTGCTCTCGAAGTAGATTATTCTCCTTACGGAATGAGCGTTATTCCGCCGATGCAAGCTTTCTTTGTTGTGGCAAATAGCACTTCTGCCTCACTTACCATTGACTACGACCGCGTAATAATGGATTCAAAACGCGACTCAGAAGTGAAACGCGCACCGCAACAACGCAAAGCAAAAAGCTACACCGACGAAAACTTGATTATACAAATTGACGGTTCACGCTTTGGCGACGCAGTGTCTGTTCTGAAACGCGACAATTGCACCGAGAACTTTGACGACGGACACGATGCCGAGAAATGGATAGGCAACACACTTGCTCCGCAAATATATGTCATCCAAAAAGACAACAAGATATATTCCGTTGATGCTGTTCCATCACTTGTTGGTCAACAACTCGGACTCAAGAAAGGCGAAGATGACACTTACCGCATCACTTTCAAACTTGTTGACACCGATGACATGCTCTATCTCAAAGACTTGTCGAACAACGCTTACTACCCTATCATAGAGGGTGAGACAATAGAGGTTGAGACTCTAAAAAATATGTCACGGCGTTTCATGATTGTCGATGAAATAGGCGACGATGCGTACAACGACCCTGGGGTGGCAACCGACATACGCCAAACAAACGAGACAGCCTATCTCACCAACACAAGCAATAAAGAAATTAATGCCGTAGTATATGATATGCTCGGTCATGTGGTAAGTTCAAGCATTGTAACGCCTAACGCCACACTTGAATACGACCTTACGGCACTGCCTCACGGCACATATATCATCAGCTTCGGCGAACAAAATCTCAAAGTAGTAAGATAGATTTCGAGAATAAAGTTCAGAATAATCTGAATTTTCAGAATACTCAGAACACTCCGAATACTCAGAACACTCCGAATACTCGGAGTGTTCTTGCATAAAAAAGACTCAAGCAGAAACTTGAGTCTTAGTACCGCGGGCGGGACTTGAACCCGCACGGACAAAATGTCCACAAGATTTTAAGTCTGGCGTGTCTACCGATTCCACCACCGCGGCTCGTTGTTTTCACAAGAGCGGTGCAAAAGTACAACATTTTTTTCATTTCACCAAAATATAAGCCCAAAAAATTAAAAAATATTTACCAAAATTTGTGAAAATCATTTTTTTATACTAATTTTGTCAGCTAATTGCATACACAACGAACAAAGCGATTTTTCTGAAAATGCTATTTTGACAACGGCTTTGGAGAATACGAATTAAACGAATTAAAGCGAAGAAACCAACCAGACCTCTTTTTTCTAACAACTAACAGCAAAGCGGTCTTACTTCTTTTGGAAAATACGAATTAAACGAATTGAAGCGAAGGAACTAATCAGACCTCTTTTTTCTAACACCTAACAGCAAAGCGGTCTTACTTCTTTTGAGAATACGAATTAAACGAATTGAAGCGAAGAAACCAACCAGACCTCTTTTTTCTAACACCTAACAGCAAAGCGGTCTTGTTTCTAACACCTAACAGCAAAGCGGTCTTACTTCTTTTGGAAAATATATTAAAAAATATATAAATTATGAAAAGGTATTGTCTGTTAATAATGATTGCTATCTCCATTTGTGCATGCAATCATGTTTCAATCAAAGATATAGAAGGTACATATAGTTACAAGACATCTGGCATACTGGCTGTTACTGACCAGAGTTCACAAACCACAAACGACATCAGTTTAGACAATATCGTCGGCACACTCGACATCAAACGTCTAAACAACAAAGACAGCGTCTTACTCATTTTCAACGAGATGCTTGGCGACATAACAACAGTTAGAGCTGCGCTTAAAGGTGACAGTATCTACATGACACCCTACAAAAAAGTTTATAGCATTGTAGATCAATCAAAAGCGAGTGCCTTACTTATTGATGTGCCAACAGTAACCAATGCTGACTATTACGTAATGGTTGAAGGCAAAGGTGTTGTTATGGACGGGACAATAATATTCTATCAACAAATCAATTCAGGTAAAGAACTGATTGAGGGACAGAGTCGGATTGTAAGAGCAACAGATATTCGCACGGTAGCAAAGAAAAATTAACTATGAACAGACTTAAATACACATATATTTTATTCTCTATAGCCATTATTTTCAGCTCTTGCAGCAATCACAGCACAAGCGATAACCGCAAACCTGTCAGGGTGTGCGTTGAAGTTGTGGCTGATAGTCTCTCCACTTCTAACACACAGTATTCACACTCATATATGGGAGAGATTGAGGAGTCGTCGAGTGCTTCGCTGAATTTTATTTTTGGCGGACAGATAACTGAGATATTAGTCAAAGAAGGTGATAAGGTCTCGCAAGGACAAGTACTTATGTGTGTTGATGCCACAGAGGCTAAGGCCTCATTAAGTTCTGCTTCTGCCCAGTTGCAGCAAGCCAAAGACGCCTTCAACCGCGTAAAACAAGTGTATGAACAAGGTGGAGTAAGTGAGATTAAATGGGTTGAGGTTCAAACTCAATTGGCACAGGCACAATCTGTCTATGACATTGCTCACAAAAATGCTTCAAACCGAACGCTAACAGCACCTTTCAGTGGTGTTGTTGGAGAGGTTAACGGCTCCGTTGGCGACCACCTGCTTCCAGGTCAAACAGCAGTAAAGATACTCAACATCAATTCTCTTTGTGTCAGCTTTGCCGTACCTGAGGCGGACATCAATAGTATCAATACAGGAGACAAAATCAGCATATATTGTGAGTCAGTTCAAAAGACATGCGATGGAACGATTACAGAAAAATCTATGATTGCCAACCGTTTGTCGCGAACATACAAAGTCAAAGCAACGCTTAACGACAAAGAGCAAAAATTGCTGTCGGGAATGAATTGCAAAATAGATATTGCCCAAACTAATTTTAATGGTTTTATTGTCCCTGCTCATGCTGTTCAAACACACCAAAACGGCAAGACGCTATGGATAGTCAGGAACGGACATGCTCAGCGAATTAATGTAGAGACGGGCAATTTTGTCAATAATGGTGTACTGATTACCGGCGGTTTGAGCAATGGCGACACGGTGATTGTCAGTGGTTATCAAAAATTATATAACGGTGCAGCTGTAATTATTGAATAACATGCGACTCACAAACAATCATATTACGAAAACAATGCGCAGCCACGGACTGGTTGCTTTTGTTGTGATTGTTTTGGTGTTGTTCGGAATTTATAGTTTGCCTCAGATGAATAAAGACGAATTTCCGCAATTCACTATTCGTCAAGGTGTTGTTGTTGCCATTTATCCCGGTGCTACAGCTCAAGAGATTGAGGACCAAGTGACCAAGCCTTTAGAGCAATACCTCTTCACTTTTTCAGAAATAGACAAGGAACAGACTTATTCCGTGACAGAAAATGGTGCTGTTTATATCTATGCCATGTTGCGCAATGAGGTGCCTGACAAAGATGTTGCATGGAGCAAGATACGCCATGGTTTAGACCTCTTTAAGATGCAGTCTTTACCCGTAGGAGTCGTTGCTGTGGCTGTGATTGACGATTTTGGCAACACAAGCAGTATGCTTCTTGCGGTACAGTCGGAACAGCGCACACCGCGTGAGCTTGAGTTCTATGCAGAGGAAATGGCAAAGCAATTGCGCAATATCCCGGCCATGGGTAACATAAAAATCATTGGCAAACAACATGAAGAAATAGCCGTTTATATTGATGCAGAAAAACTATCACACTATGCTATTGACCAAAAAACACTGCTTGTTGAGCTTGCCACACAAGGTTTCCGCGCCACAACAGGCACGATAAGCAATAGTGTTGGCGAAGCTCTTGTGCATACTCAGGTGCCTTACCAATCAGAATATCAACTTGCGGAACAGATTGTGTATATCGACCCGTTAGGCAACAGCGTAAAGCTCAGAGATATTGCCCAAATCAAACGACAATATGCCGAGCCGACAGAATATGTCGAGTTCTACTCTCACGACCAAATTGAGCAACAACCATCGGCTTGCGTGATCATTTCAATAGAGATGTTTCCCGGCAATAATATTGTAAAGTTTGGTAAAAAAGTTGACGAGGTAATCAATAAGACAAAAGCATCTTTGCCTCCTGATGTTCGTTTCACGCGAATAACAGACCAGCCCAAGGTGGTGAATAGCTCCGTGATGTCTTTTCTGCGCGACTTGTTGCTTTCTATGCTCGTCGTCATTATGGTTATGTTGCTTCTTTTTCCTTTGCGCACAGCCCTTGTGGCATGTACCGGCGTACCTGTTTGCACCGCTGTGGCAATCGGACTAATGTATCTCACGGGCATAGAGCTCAACACGGTAACTCTGGCCGCACTCATCGTCGTATTAGGAATGATAGTTGACGACTCGGTGATCGTCATAGACGGCTACACCGAACGCCTCGACAACAACCACTCACGATGGTACAGCGCAGTAACAAGTACATCAGAACTTTTCATACCGATGACTCTCGCTACATGCGCCATTTCGGGAATGTTTTTCCCGATGACTAAGATAATCACCGGTCCGCTTGGCGAATTTGTACAACTCTTCCCTTGGGCAGTACTCTTTGCTCTGACAGCATCCATACTATATGCAGCATGGGTCATTCCATCGCTCAGCACACGATTTATCCGCGTACGCTCAACAGAAAACCTAACTAAATTTGAACAATATCAAACGCGTTTCTTCGATTTTCTTCAACGCACCTACGATCGTATGCTCGGACGTTGTTTCCGTCATCCGATATACACTCTGCTTACCGGCTTGTCGCTTATCGTTTTGGGCGGCTTTTTATTCACGCGTCTTAATATTCAGATGATGCCAAAGGCCGAACGCGAAAATTTTGCCGTCGAGATACATCTCGCAGAAGGTTCGACACTCAAGCAGACTGCTCTCGTGGCAGATTCGATGGCACGCATTCTGCAAAAAGACGACAGAGTATTGTCTGTTACAAGTTTTGTGGGCTGTTCGTCACCTCGTTTCAATGCTTGCTATGCACCCCAAATGCCACACAAAAATTATGCTCAATTTATTGTAGCAACAAAGAATCAGGACGCAACTGCCGCCGTGCTCAAAGACTATTCTCTCAAATATGCCAACCTCTTTCCAAATGCCTACATCCGTTTCAAACAAATGGACTATCAGGCAGTTAATAACCCGATAGAGTTGCACATCAAAGGTAACGACTTAATTGAGATGGAACGCGTGGCAGACTCTCTCAAACTCTTTATGCAAACCATGCCGCAACTCACATGGATTCACTCCAATTACGACGAGACACGGCAAGACATATCAGTCAGAATAAAACCGGACGAAGCCATGCAGTTTGGCGTTACACAAAGCATGATTTCTCTTTATCTATCGAATGCCTTGTCCGGTCAGGCTCTGACAAGTTTATGGGAGAACGACTATCGCATACCTGTCATGCTTCGCACCGACCATACTGACGATATTTCCTATCAAGAATTAGAGGACATGCTCATTCCAACCTCTATTCCGGGTGTGTGGGTGCCGCTTCGTCAGATTGCCACTATAGAACCGCTGTGGCACCATGCACAGATAGGTCACCGCAACGGAATACGCACAATAACCGTTGGAGCAGACCTCAAAGGCAAAGCACCACAACCTAAGGCAATGAAACAAATCAAACAATATGCAAGCACTCTGACTTTACCGGAAGGCATTACAGTGGAAGACGGCGGATTGTCGAGCATAAACACCAAGGTGATACCTGAATTGGCAATGAGTGTATTTGCTGCAATATTCGTTATGTTTGTTTTGCTTTTGTTCTATTTTGCCAAACTGCCCGTTGCCCTTTTGACCTTAGCAAGCAGTCTGCTCACTATCTTTGGCGCTGTACTCGGACTGACGATTTTCCGTCTCGACTTCTCTATCACCGCATTGCTTGGTTTAGTAAGCCTGATTGGCATCATAGTTCGCAATGCCATCATCATGTACGAATATGCCGAACAACTGCGCAAACAAGGACACACAGCCAAACAAGCAGCTTTCCTTGCAGGGGAAAGGCGTATGAGACCTATATTTCTCACCTCTGCAACAACAGCCCTCGGCGTCATTCCTATGATTATTGCACACACAAGTCTCTGGATGCCGATGGGTGTGGTCATCTGCTTTGGAACACTATTCACACTGCCACTCGTAGTAACCATTCTGCCTGTGGCTTATTGGAAAACATTTAATAACGCAAAAGTTTGAAACGAACAATATACATATTAATACTCATCATCAGCAGTTTGGGCATCAATGCACAAACCCTCACACTCGATTCTTGCCTCAAGATTGCACACCGGCACGCTATAGCTGCACAAGACGCCGAAATCGATGTTCAGATTGCGCAAGAACAAAAGCGGCAAGCCTTCACCAAATACTTCCCGCAAGTACAAGCTATGGCTGTCGGATTTTATAACCTCAACCCGATGATTGATTTGGGCATTGACGACATAACCAACAAATCAACGCGCGACGTGGTGAATATGCTCTATTATAACTATGGTGCTGCATTGGGTTTCGACCGCTCCGTAACTTATTTCCAACACGGCACAGTGGCAAGTCTCGTCGCCACACAACCCGTCTTTATGGGCGGAAGGATATACAACGGCAACCAACTTGCCGAAGTGGGTGTTGAAGCCGCAAAAATACAGAAAAACATATCCAACATACAACTCGACAACGATGTCGAACAAGCTTTCTGGCTTGTGTTCAGTTTGGAACAAAAACAGCAAGTAGTAATTCAAGCAGCTGTGCTGATGGAACAATTGTCAGCCGATGTCAAAAACGCTGTAGATGCCGGTTTGGCTATCAACAACGACAAAATAAAGATTCAGATTGAGCAGAACGAGATAGAGTCGAAGCGCGTATCGCTCGAAAACGGCATACGCCTTGCCAAATGGGCATTGTGTCAGACTATAGGCATAGAACCGAGTGACTCATTTAATATTGATGTGCCGAGGCAGATGATGATCAGCATGCCTTCATATATCAACGAAGAAGAAGCCGCTCTTGTAAGACCGGAATATAACCTTCTTGAGCTCAATCTCTATGCAGAAAAACTCAAGAAACGCATGGCGATAGGCGAAGCACTGCCAAGCCTTGTTGTGGGGGCAGGGTATTCCTACAACAATCTCTTCCAGAAAAACGCCAACAACGGAAGTATTTTTTTCACCGCTGTCGTTCCACTCACTGCATGGTGGAAAACAAGTCATAAAATCAAACAACACAACCTGCAAATCACCAAAGCAGAAAATATGCGGCGCGACTACTTTGAGAAGATGGAACTCGAACTCCGGCAAGCATGGAACGAAGTGGAACAAGCAGCACGACAACTGCCTATCCGCCAACAAACCGTACAAAACGCCAAAGAAAACTTGCGTATCAATCAGTTGAATTACAATGCCGGTTTGATTACACTGTCGGAATACTTGCAAGCCCAAACGCTCTATACGCAAGCACTCGAACAAGAATCGGAAGCACGGACTAATCTTTTGTTCAAAATATCTAATTACAAACGTTTAATTAATCACTGAAAAAGGTATGAGAAAATTAATCTTTATTGCAATCTGCACTCTAACAGTTTGTTCTGCATTTGCAGACATCAGACTGGTAAAGTACGACGGAGCAGTAACTGATTTTTCAGACGCCTCAGTCCAACGACTTGATTTCACTCAACAGGGAGTAATGCAAGTTATAGGTCCTGACGGCACAAGTCAGTCATTCAACTTAGAAGAATTGCAACGCGTAGAGTTTGGTGTAACAGGCATCAACGACGCACTGCAATTAGAGCAACAACTTACAATCAGCATCTACCCCAACCCTACACATGATGCTATTTGCATTGACAATCTTTCTGACGGCACACAAGCAAGAATCTACGACGTCAACGGCAAACTCATCAAACAAGCCGTAGGCAGTGGAAAGACAACGACAATTAAAGTCGGCGAACTGCAGAACGGAATGTATATCTTACAAATCAACAATCAATCAGTTAAATTTATTAAAGACTAAAACATTATGAAAAAAATATTTTTTACACTAACGGTTTTGTTTTCAGTACTTACTATCAATGCTGAAAATTATATTGTTCTCTGGCACAACGGAACCAGCACAGAAATGGTGGTTGACAGCATAACATTCTTTATTAGAATGCCGGAAATACCTATCTTTCTCAACAAACATGAATTATACTTAAATGTAGGAGACGAAGAAATACTTGAAGACCAGAATGGAAGAAATGTTACATGGCGCTCAACAAACAGTGAAGTAGCCACTGTTGAAGCCGGACTTGTTACTGCTGTTGCAGCGGGCGAAGCTTATATCATAGCCGAAGCAAATGGCTTGGTTGATTCATGCTATGTTAATGTCACAGACCCAATGGCGTATGTAAATAATTTTGTACCACATAATTGGGGACTCTTTGGACAAGCCCAACCAATAGCAGAAGGATTAGATACAGTTCTAGTTTATACAACAAGTGGTGACTCATTCAATTGTGTAATAAAACAAATAGAACTATGTATATGGGATGATAGCATTAATTATACCAAAGAAACAGGTTTAGTAGGCAATGGCTTGATCATTCATTGTACTGTTCGTGCATACGTTATTACTGAAGGTCAATACAAAGATTACTATATCGGAGCTTATAACGGCTTTACTATCGCTCCTGAATATCCAATATATCATGGTAGTGTTGTTGAAGGAAAGATTGCTGACGATTATGCTCAAGTAGCAGTAGATTATTGCAATAAGGTATGGTTCGCTACAGATGAAAATTATGATTCACTTGCAGCAGTAAACGCTCGCGCCGCTTACGATGCGTCTGTAACAGGCGCAATTATGCTTGAATACTACGATGGTTTCTACTATCCCTATCGGGCAATCCTTACATCAGGTCGTTTCGACAATCTTTACATAGATGAGACAGACCCAAGTTTGGGTAAATTCTTTGCTTACGACCTAACTTTAGATTGGTTCAATTTTGATAATCGCGCACGATTCGGCGTTAGTGGTGAATGGGCTACTGACGAATATGGCAACCTCACAAATTTCAAATTCAATGAGCCACTTCAACTATCCATTACGCAAGCCAACTATAAAAATCATGATTTTGAGGCATTGGCAGAAGCTCCTCGTAAAGCACAACAATACAAACTTATTGATCCAAAGCACATTCACGTAGGTGTTGACCCACTGAAAAATGCTAAATTGATGCCACGCAAAGGCATGAAAAAATAATTAATCCTAACGACACAAGGATGTCTCCTTCTTGTCGAGACATCCTTGTGTTTCTTTTTTTATTCTACTATGCAACGCATATATTCGCTTATCGTCTGTCTTTTGCTCGCTCTGACCTCCTTTGCCGTACCGGCACGAAAAGGAGCATTCATCGCCAAACAACCCGACGGAACAAAAATAACGCTCTACAACCACGGCGACGAATCGTTCCATTATCTCACTAATGAGCAAGGACAACACATCATTCAAAATACTGAAGGCACATATTGCGTTGCACCTACCGACATAGACTCTCTACAACGGATTTGGGCTAAACGAAAACATCCACACCACAACAAACCACAAACTCTCAACCTTAACTTTGCTCAACGCGGACTAATCATACTCGCCAACTTCACCGACCAATCATTCCAACCGGAAAACAATGCCGAGACACTCTTCGATATGTACAACGGCGACAACTATACCTACAATGGTGCTACCGGTTCGGCTCGTCAATACTTCACCGACCAATCAATGGGAGCTTATGTTCCACAATTCGACATCGTAGGACCTATCGACCTACCTTACGACATGGAATACTATGGTGCCAACAACCGTGCCGACAACGACCTCAGACCGCAATACGCCATCCGAGACGCATGCCTTAAAGCCAAAGAATTGTATAACATCGATTTCTCACAATACGACTGCGACAACGATGGTTCTGTGGATTTTGTATTCCTCGTCTATGCCGGTCATAATGAAGCCGAAGGCGCAAGCACAACAACTATTTGGCCTCATTCTTGGAATATGCAAGACGCCGGACTATATGTTACTATCGACAACAAACTGCTTGGTCGCTATGCCTGTACCTCCGAGCTAAGAGACAATCAAGGTGCCGAACGAGCCGGGATTGGCACTTTCTGCCATGAATTCAGCCACGTGCTCGGGCTACCAGACCTCTATGCCACCAACAATCAGGAAATCAAGACACAAGGAGCATGGGACATCATGGACTACGGACCATACAACAACAATGGTCGTACACCACCTGCCTACTCCGCCTACGAACGCTTCTTCCTCGGCTGGACACGGCCAAAACTGCTCAATCAACCTGCAAATCACTACATCAGAGAAATACAAAGCAGCAACGCCTGCGGAATGATTACCGAAACAGGAAATTCTAATCTGGTAGGGATAAGCCCTAACCCCGCCACTTTCTATCTTATAGAAAACCGCCAACAAACCGGCTGGGATACCTACTTGCCAGGACACGGACTGATGATAACAAAAGTACAATTTGACGAAGATTATTGGGCGGGTAACATAGTTAATAATGAAGCAAATAACTTGCGTATCGAACTGATTAAGGCTGCCCCTAACGACGACTATAATTTAGATACTATCACCGACCTCTTTCCGGCCGGAAAAACACAATATATACCCAACTACCGCTATCCGCTCTTGAACATTCAAGAAGAAAACGACATCATCTCATTTCAATTCATGACCGGCGGCGACACAACAGAAATAACCTTCAACAAAAAGGACGAAATTGAACAAGTTGCTAAAAATGAACTATTTATACTTGAAAACAGCTGTCTGCATGTCATTGCAGAATTGTCTGAGCCTATACACATTTTCAATACATTAGGACAAAAAATATATTGCGGCAACAACCGCAATATACCTCTCAGCAGGGGAATATATTTTGTCCTGCTCAACAAAAAATCTTACAAAATCTGCAACTGATATCTTGACGATATCTTTCTTGCTAATAATGTCGAAAAGACTTATTTTTTCACTACTCTCTTTACCGGTTTGCCTATCTTGGCAAAAGCCTCTCGCAGCTTTTCATCGGTTGTCTTGGTAGGGTCAAAAACAAGCCATACAGTCTGCTTGTCTTTGTCTATCTTCATGTCTTTCAACCCTTTTTCAAAGGCTATGTTTTTCTGAATCTTATCTACACAACCCTGACAATGTATCTCCACTTCATACACCACCGTGTCACGCTGGTGCTTAGGTGCTGCCTCAACGAAAAACGCTAATAATCCGAATAAAGAAAGAAATAATAAACGCTTCATAATAAATCTGAAATTTTAAGCACTGCAAAATTAACACTTATTTCAAAAAAATACAACAAATTGAAGCGAATAATTTTTCGAGGAAAGCGAAATGATATGTTTTTTTAGAAAACACATACAACGATGAAAGCGAAAATAAAGATTAAAAGCAAAATAAAAATAGCTTTCAGAAAAAAATACCTAAAATTCAGCAGCAAATAAAAAATCAGTTAAAAATTAGCGCCATTTATGATATTGTTTTTGAATAAATCTTAAAAAAAGACTACTTTTTCGTAAGCAATAGTATTGATTAATAATTTGATTATTTGTAATTTTGCAATGTTTTTGCTAACTATGGCAAAAAAGGAAAATTCAGAAAAAATAAACATAAAAAATATGACACATTTTTACAAACAATTATTCAAGGCAGCAGGTATATTATTGCTTCTGCTATTGGCTATTTCACCTGTCAGAGCACAACAACTTCCCGACCCCGGTTTTGAGGATTGGAGTGGTGGTGATTTTGGCGGTGTAACACAAAACAAATATTGGCATTTTGCCAATATCGAACAAGTGGGCTTAAAATTCCCTGTTGGGAAACAGGTGAGCGGTCGTTCTGGTTCGGCTTTATATGTTCAAAACACCGAGGCTGGTACAGCCGGAATATATGAAACATCTCCGGGTTATGCCACGTTAGGTAATCCTTGGATTTATTTTGCCGGTATAACAAACCTTAACGCTTCAACTGCCGGTACTGATGGCGGTATAGCCTTTACATATCGCCCCGACTCATTGGTTTGTTGGATTAAGCGTACAGGTCCGAACATGAGTGAGAAATACAATATCTTGTTCTATTCATGGATTGGAACTTCAACCGGTACATCCTACAAAAGCAAAGGTGGAGCATGTACAGAGACAACTCACAATGATGAAGAGTCAGATATTGTCAAAAGCGATGCCAACGAGTGTAACACCACTGTTTCTGTTGTTCAAGTGGCAGAGGGCTGGCGCAAAGAAGCCAAAGAATATACCGATTGGACTCGTATCTCAATACCTATCAAATACCTCGTTCAGGACAAGAAACCAGAGAAATGCAATGTCATCCTCTCTCCGGGAACCTACCCCAACAAGCGCATACCAACAGGTATAAATAAAGACAACAGCATTACTGTTGATGACATTCAGCTGATTTACAATTCAACAATAGACGAGCTTCGCATCAACGACCTCAAAGAGCGCGGGTTTAATGCCAAGACAACATCCTACACCAAGGCGAATGTTGACAAGAGTTATGTGCCTGCGGCAGAAGACTTTGTGTTTTTGCGTAGCGGCAGAAAACTCGAAAGCAGTGAGTACACGCTGAATCTCAATGGAGCAGGTGTTGACAATGGCAAACCGGTCATCGTTACGGTTACGGCAGAAGACAAGTCATCATCAACAACATACGAAATCTATTTTGTTTCCACACAATCAACCAATTTCCGTCCGGAAAGTATCAAATACACTCTCAACGGAACAGAATATGACCTTCCAAACTGGAATGCCAACAATTATGATTATGATGTTGAACTCCCCTACGGAACAACAGCCACTCCCGTCCTTGTTGTGAATAAGGCAGAATCATCACAAGACGTTCAAATCACTCAGCCAACAAGTCCGACAGGAACAGGTAAGGTAAAGATGACTGCTCAAAGCGGTGCAAGTCAGACCTACACAATTAATTTCTCTATTGCACAACTTTCCGACAATACTCTGCAAGACATACTTATCAATGGAGAATCGCTTGCCGGTTTCAGCCCGACAAAAAACACCTACACCGTTGAGCTTCCGCTCGGAACGACAACAGCTCCTACCATAACATGGAAATCGCTATACGCAGCAGGGGCACAAACAATAAAACTCACCGGCAATACACTGAGCGGCCAATCCGGTCAAGCAACAATAACTGTCAGTGTTCCGGGCAACAAAATAACTCGTACTTACACTCTCAACTATGTTGTTCGTGCTTCAAGTTATGCATTCTTGGCAGATATTAAAGTGGGCGGGACAACAATTCCTGATTTTGTTTCGGAAAATCGTACTTACTCCTACGATTTGCCAATGGGCACAAAGACAATGCCCGCAATAACTTACACTAAGGGTCATGCAGGTCAGACTGTTGAAACAGATGATTCAGGAATAGTCAATCTATCAGGCGATTACAAGATTAAAGTTACGGCTGAAGATGGCACAACGGTTGTTTATTACTACATCACCTTCACATTGCTCAAATCATCAAACACCAACATCAATTCAATCTCTGTCAATGGAACACCTATTGCAGGCTTTTCAAACGACAAAACTGAATACGATGTAGAAATTGACGCAAACCGCACAGAAGCATCTGTTGTAACGGCCGAAATAGGTGAAGATGGTCAGACAATCAACATAACCAAACTCAATGAGCCGGAAGGCGTTGTAACCGTTCGTGTAACAGCACCAGACGGCAAAACGCGTAAGACATTTACTATCAATGTGTACCAGAACAAGTCGTCAGACAACACCTTGTCCGACATCAAAGTGAATGGCACAACAATAGAGGGTTTCTCGCCCGACAAGACAGATTACCAATATACTTACGAGGGCAGCAAACCAACAGTAACATATACACTCAACGACGCTACGGCCACTGCCACACAGACAGAACGAAGCGGCTCAGTGATTATCACCGTAACAGCACAAAATGGCGACAAGAAAAAATACACTATCGTACTGAAAGAGCAAGTCGTAGAAAAATCAGACTATGCCTATCTTGAAGCCATCTACATCAATGGTGTTGCCGTTCCTGATTTTGTCAGCACAACACTATCGTACAACTTCACCCTCACGCCATGGGCTAAGCCATCACCATCAGCCATAACTTACGATGCCAAAGATGGAGTAACAGTAGCCACTCCAACAGTGTCGTGGAACAACAACACAAAGATATTCAAAGCCACACTGAAGGTTATGGCTGAAGATGGAGTTACAAAAAACACTTACACAATCATTTTTGTTGAGGGTTCGTCAAGCGACTTGAGCAATGACGCAACACTGAAAACAATAACTATCAATGGCGCAGCATTGAGCAATTTCAACGCCAACACAACATCATACACATACACACTGCCTGCAGGAACGACACAAGTGCCGACACTGGCGGCAACAACCAATCATAGTGCAGCCAAAGCAGCTGTTACGCAGGCAACAAGCGTGAGCGGCAAAGCCACTATCGTAGTTACTGCCGAAGACGGGACTACCAAGAAAACATACACCATACAGTTCCAACTTGAGGCCGACAACCGCAGCAATGACGCCACACTGTCAGACCTCACACTTGACGGCAACACGATTGATAACTTCAAAGCTGCAACCTACGAATACAGCTACACCATTCCGTATGGAGGAGCTATTCCTCAGGTTGGAGCAAAGACAAATCATAGTGCTGCGACGGTGCAAATCACACAAGCACAAAATGCTAATGGCAAAGCAATCGTTGTTGTAACAGCCGAAGACGAAAAGACGAGACTCACTTACACCATTCAGTTCAGCGAGACAACCGACCCACGCAGCACAGATTGCAGTTTGAAGAGCCTGAGCATAGATTTGGATGGAACACTCTCGCCGGCATTCCGTCCTAACATAACTGAATACACCTACAATATGCCAACCGAGACAACCGGCATACCGGTTGTAAGTTATGAATTGAACAGCGATAAAGCCACGGCCACAGTTACTCAACCACAGGCAACAACAGACGATGCCGTTATTGTTGTTCAGGCAGAACACCCCGACTATTCACGCACTTACACCATACATTTTGCATTGGCAAAGAATAACGACGCTACACTGAGCGACCTCAAAGTGAATGGACAGACGATAGACAAGTTCGACCCGACAGTGAACAACTATCGTTACACAGTTGAATTTGGCGGCGAGATACCTGAAGTAACATACACACTTTCTGACCCGCTTGCAACAGCAGTAATCACCAATGCAACCTCCCTTCCCGGAACAACAATTATCGTTGTTACAGCCCAAGACGAGACACAAAACACCTATCAAATTCGCTTTGCACAAGGTGGAGACAATCGCAGTACAGACGCCACACTAAGCAATATCAGTGTTGACCTTGCCGGGCAATGGAACACCACATTCAATTCAGCCCGCAGCAATTACATCTATCTCTTGGAAGAAGGCACAACAGACATACCGCAAATCAGCGCTCAAACGACTGATGCCAATGCTTCGGCTGTTGTTACACAAGCCACAAGCACAACAGGCACTGCACGCATCGTCGTGACAGCTCAAAATCCGGATTACACAAAGACCTACACTGTTCGTTTCGAGATAGAAAAGCATAGCGATGTTACCCTACAAGACTTGCAAGCAGATGGTGAGACAGTGGACGGTTTTAACCCGCAAATAACATCATATATAGTAGAGATCCCATTCGGAAGTACTGCTGTTCCTGCAATCACAGCAACGGCAAACGACCCTAATGCCACAGTGCAAATCATCAGTGCCACAACGGTGAAAGGTCAGACACTCGTTTACGTTACCGACTCAAACAACAAATCAAATGTCTATCGCATAAGTTTTGCAGAAGCAGACGACACGCGCGACAAGACAACGACTCTTGCCGGTATAAATATAGACGGCGAGGCTCTGCTTGAATTTGAGCCGACACAACACTACTACACAATTGAGTTGCCAAACAATGCAAGTGTGGTTCCGGTTGTAACAGCCGACAAAGCGCACGAGACTCAAACAATAGCTATTGTCAACCAATCGACTAAATTACCGACAAAAGCTATCATTACCGTTACAGCAGAGAATGGCAATAAGGGACAGTATGTGGTTAATTTCAGTTTGGCAAAATCACAGCTTGCACAGCTCAATATGATTTACCTTGATGGTGTAGAGCTTGAAGGTTTTGTTCCGAGCACATTCAACTACAATCACGACCTTGGAAGCAGCCAACAACCTGTCATCACAGTAAGCAAGCAACACAGCGGTCAGATAGTGGAAATCACTTCACCGCAACATCAAGACAAGACATCTATTACGGTGATTTCAGAAGACCGCACACAGACTTCAACTTACACCATTTCGTACAGTGGAGGAAACATCGGCACAGATAATCAGCCATTGCTCACATCATTGCAAGTTGACGAACAAGTTATAACTCTTGTACCGGATCAATTCCAATACATAGTTAGTCTGCCGAGCAAAATAGGTTCATGGAATGGCATTATAAATTATACCACCAATGAGGCTACAAAAGAAGGCGGAGTGGAACTGCAATACACATCATTTGTTCAAAATGGCGAATGTTTGATTATTCTGACAGGCCAAGACGGACAAAAAACAACCTACAAACTCATTGTCACACCGGAATACAGCCATGACGCAACATTGGAAAATATCTATTTCGATGGTAGCGTATTTGCAGGATTCGATGCCAATACGACAAATTATGACCTCACCGACATGGAAATGCCTGAGGTAACCTATTCAGCTCGTACCGGTGAGAAACAAACAATAATCTACAGCGAGCAAACAGCATCGAAAGTAGTACTTGAAGTAGTGGCAGAAGATGGAATAACAACCAACCAATACACTTTCAACTTCAAGCCGGCTGCAATAGGATTAGGCACTGATGCCGGAATCATGGCAATACAGATACTCGATCAGGTCATCAATGTTGACGAACCATTAGACTATGCAGTTCTAAATGGCGAGGGCAATCACTTTGAAGTAACTCTTCCTGCCGGACTTGATACAATACCTGATGTTGTTGTAGAGCTGAGCGACAAGTCATCACGCTATTTCGTAAACAAAGACTTATACAACAAACAGACTGAAATACAAGTGTTCCCGCAAGACGCAAGTTGGTACGACACTTACGTGATTGATTTCACCTTCAGCAAGTCGTCGAATGCACAGCTCAAAGGTCTGTTCTATGGCTCTGAAGAAGTTGATTTATCGCTTGGCAACACTCAAACATTCAATGTATGTAAGACCTATCCTATTGTAACATTCGAGCGTGGCGAAGCACACCAAGGAGTAACAATCTTGGGTAATCAAACAAAGCAAACCATAGTCAGCGTTCGTGCACAAGACGGCACAATAAATGAATATGTGCTCAACTTCAATCTCACTCGTTCGAACAGCACTGATTTGGCAAGCATAACGATAGGCACACAAACTATTGTTCCGGATGCAGATGTCATTCCGTTTGTTATCAATCCGGGTGAAGAGCTTCCTGCAGTAAGCTGCGTTAAAGGTGAGGAAGCACAACGCGTGTTGATTACCAACAACGGCAGAAACGGTGTAATCATTACTGTTGTTGCTGCAGATGGTGAGACATGGAAAAACTACACCATTGAGTATCAATTCAAGAAGAATGACGTCGCTTCGCTTAAAGACTTGTTAGTGTTCAACGGCAGTGATTTTGAAAGCATCTTTGCAAGCGGCAAGACAGACTATGATTACGAATTGTCAGGCACAGCAAAACAAGTACCGACAGTTCTACCTATTCCAACCGATTCAAACGCCTTGGTAAAAGTTGAATACGGACTTATAGGTCAAGCAACCAACATCACCATAACATCAGAAGACGGCAAGCAAACAGAAAGCTTTACAATCAATTTCAGTAAAGCCAAGAGCAATAATGCCACTTTGGCCAATGTGATGATTGAAGGCGATGGAGTGGCATTCTCGTACGATCCCAATGAGGCTACATATCATAATATTGAAGTACCGACTTCGATGACCTCACGCCCCGCCATAACATGGGAAAAAAGCGAAGCCGAACAATCAATAGAATTTGTTGATGCAAGTATTTCCGAAGAAAGCAAGATCATAGTTACAGCACCTGACGGCAAGACAAAGAAGACTTACAGTTTCACCTTCAAGCCAACAACAAGCGGAAGTATTGAAAACATTCTGAAAAATATTGCCGTCAATGAAGTTAAAGCGATTAAAGGAGCTGACGACTACACATGGTCGGTTGACTTGCCATACGGGACAACAGACTTTGACATCACTTATTCGCAATCATACCCAAGTCAGAGCGTAATAGTATCTAATATGGGTGCTAACAACGTTTCAAAACTCTTGGTATTGTCAAATATAGAAGGCGTAGAAAATGTTACCTACAACTTGAAGATAAATGTAAGCAATGTACCATTTGCGAGTGCCAAAGCACTCTATGCTATTGAAGACGGGAATAGAGTACCTCTTGCAGATTTTGACCCATTAAAATACGATTATATCTATGTAAATAACTCAGAAGATCAACCGGAATTTGATTTCGATATTGACGATGAAAATCCTGATTTGCTTGTTGGCGATCCTGTACAGAATGTCAAGACATGGTCAATAACAATCAAAGATACCCGACTCAACGAAGAAAACACTTATCGCATACATACATATTACAAATATGATGATGACAAGTTGAATATGGACTTTGAGAATTGGGAAGGAGCACAATTCAATAGTGCACAAAAGCCGACAGGTTGGTATTGCCCTGCAGATGCGATCGAGAAGTGGCCGATTGTTGCTGCAACTTACCACTCAGGAGAAGAAGTTTCTCAAGCTCCGGAGGCAAAAAATGGTTCGCAAGCAGTCCAACTAAAGACCGTATATAGCATTCCTAATGCATGTTCAATGCCTGGTATAATGTCGCTAACTTCACAAAGTTACGAAATGGGAACATATTGGTTATTTACATACGGCTCTTCATATAGCTCTTTCTCTGCACCCGTACAATATCGCAACACACCTGATGAAGTTAGTCTATGGTATAAAGAAATTAGCCATAATCGTGTTCCGGGCTGGTCATTCTACCTTAGACAAATCAGTGAATCTAAGCAAAACATTGTTATTGATGATGTTACCCGTGGCAAATTTATTTCAGAATGGACTGAGTATCGCAAAGGAATCAACACTCCAAATGATTTCATTCCTTCACTCTTAGACATCAAGATAGCAGCATCCGACACCACACCGCATACTATGGAAGTCGGTACAGAAGGTGCAAGTTCAAAAAACAGATATACTTCAACTATGTATGTTGATGATATGCACTTCTACTACAATCCAAGCATATCTAATGCCGTTGTAGTAAATGGAATAGTTACTCCTATAACAGATTCAGAAATTAAAATCAGCATAGACAATGCACATCTAACAACAGCCCCAAGGATTTCATTCGTTAATGCGCAACCCTATTACCAACACGACATCATCTGGGACGACGATACATACACCACCGGTAAGGTTATTTCACACGCTGAGAACTACTCTACAACACAAGAATATACGCTTAAAGTTACTTATGCTCGACCTATATCTTCTCAGCTAAAAGACATCCTCGTTGACGGAAAATCAGTTGGAACGAGCAACCTGATTTCAGTACCTACTGCATACGGAACCACCGCTCTTCCACAGATTGAAGTTATTGCAGATAACTCAAAACAACATATTGAAATCACCTATTCGCACAACTCAAGTTTGGCCGGTGCAGAAAAGATGCAAAACAATATCGTAACTATTCAAGTATGGATTGACGAGATTGAATATGCTGCTAAGCCAACATCGCCTAATGCGACTTACACATTGTCATTCGTTGAGACACAATCGACAAACAACACCCTTGCTGCAATTTACGCCAACGGCACATTGATTGAAGATCCATTCGACGCAAGCAAGACATCATTCTCGACTAACTGCGAATATGCAGAAGCCTTCCCTACCATCACCTACGACAAACAATCGGATGGTCAGCAAGTAACAGTCAAGATTGACTCACTCAACGACCTCGCACAAAAGATTACTCTCGTTGTTCTGCCGGAAGACAAATCTGCCGCCAAGAAAACTTACACCATCAATCAGACAAAGAACAAACCGACCACAACAGGTGCGTTTGAAAGTGTGACGGTCAACAACAAAGAGATGACACCACTGTCGGCCGACATGACCTATGCGGCAACAAAACTGCTCAACACCTATTTCGTTCGTCAGTTCAGCACCGACACTGTTGTTCAAACTTCAAGCAAAGACTATATCGACTTTGTATCAAAAGGAACGACAGATCAGAGTCATTACCGCGTAACATTCACGATGATTGACAATCCTGACGACGCGACACTTGCACACCTTCAAGCCGAAAGTACAGAATTGCTTGATGGAATCAACACCGACTTCAACACCACAAGTGACCAACTCTATGCCGAACAAAACATGGAAGGTCAGGTGATTACACCATCATATTCTGACGGCAAGTTCAGCATTGCAGTTGAAGCAATAAGCAAAGCCAATCAGACATACACCATCAGCGTTGCTGCCGAGCCATCAAGCGTTGCTCTGCTTGAGTCGCTGACTGCCGAAGGTTATACCATCACACCTGCTTTCGACCCGAGTATTGAGACATACACATTGAAAGCCAATAGTCCGTGGAAAATGCCTTCATTGAACCCAAGACGCATATCGGGCAAGACAATAGGTGCTCAACCTTCAATTGAAGCCAATCCACAAGGTGAAGTCGGAGGCATGGCAATTGAGTATTCAGACAATATCATTGACATCTTTGTCTATGCTCAGACATGCGACGACAGAGAGTCTTGCGCAGAGCAAAAGACCTACACTCTGACACTGGAGAAAGCCGAGCAGACGCCTTCAATAGACGGAGTAACCGTGTTTGGTGTTCCTGTTGCAGGATTCCGTAGCGACAAATACAACTACGCCCCAATCAAAGTGCCTGACTATGGCAATGTGGACGAAGATTTGTATATCGACCCTGTTGTTGGCGTCATTTCCAACACCAGTGCCGAGCAACAAGTTTCTATCGTTACACCATCCTACCCTGACGATGGCGACATTGAGATAACAGTCACACTTGGAGATAAATCTATACTCTACAACATACCATTTGAATATACAGCCTCTGTGATTAGCCATAACGCCAATTTGGCAGACCTCTACATCAATGGTTTGCGTGTGACAGAGCTTCAACCTAACACACCTATCAACGCCCAAGCAGAGGCTAATGGTGCGATAGAGATATATCCTGCCAAGGCCGAGGTTGCTCAAACTGTGGAAGTAACACGCACAGAGACAGATGCGACAATAACGGTTACGGCCCAAGACG
Source organism: Paludibacteraceae bacterium (assembly GCA_017527495.1). Classification (GTDB taxonomy): domain Bacteria; phylum Bacteroidota; class Bacteroidia; order Bacteroidales; family Paludibacteraceae; genus RGIG6639. Next base: position 20,944 of record JAFXPY010000009.1, on the reverse strand, counting down.
GTACGACAACACAACAATATCTGCTCAATATCATAAAGAACTCAGGTTCTTCTCCGCGTACTGACATTTTGATTTATCTCAATGGTGAGCACAAAAACATTCCGCAGAATGGCACCGTCAACTACACTGTTGAAGACAATGCTGTAGTAGAGTGGCTCGTCTCTGTTGCCGGTCAGCAAGTAGTGATGGAAGAAGAGACGACAGAAGACGGCAAAACAGTAACACTCAAAGTTACGGCTCCTAACGGAACAGACAACAGCACTTACACTCTAAACATCAGCTACAACTCTTCACAAATCATCACCGACTTGCAAACCATTCGTATCAATGGCTTAGAGTTTGACCAGACAGAGAATCTATTGCCTTACGCCGTTACACCGAAGAAATTTGTTCCTAATGTACTTGAATACCGTGTTGACTTACCTCGCGAATCGCTCGACACACTGCCAAGCATTGAAGCAGTTAAGGCAGCCAACAATCAAGAAATCAAGTGGGACACACTCTTTATGTGGGACAGCACGACCGACACGGTGGCGATAATAAGCATAACAGCTGTTGCACCAAACGCAGAGCAAAAGACCTATCGCTTGAACATCATGCGCCCTGTCAATTACGATGCCACACCTGCCGACATCCTCATCGACAACCTGCCGATGAGCCAATTCACCGGCGGACAAGTTGTGTACGACTCGCTCACGACGCGCTACACAATCACTTTGGCAGAAAGTCAGACCTATATACCTGCTGTTTCGGCATTGCTCAAGACCGGTCAAGACACATTGCCTGCAACACTGAGCAGCGACCAAACAATCAACCCATTCACATACACAACAGAACTTCATGTCGTAGCACAAGCCGGCAACCAAAAGACCTATTGGGTAACCCTGCAAGTGCCACAAGACGATGATGCAACACTGAGCGACCTGCAAATCAACGGCAGAACGATACAGACACAGACAGACATATTCACATCGTCTGCCGACTTCGACCCTGCAACGACCTACTATAATGTTACATGGCCTGCAAACACAAACACAAGCGTAGCACCGGTAGTAACATGTACTCCGTCGAGCGACAAAGCCTACACAATCATTGAGCAATCGCAAGGCTTCAAAGACATGGCAAAAGTTACTGTCGTACCGGCATTCGGCAAACCGACAGTATATGAAATTCATTTCACTCTGATTGAAGAAATCGTGATTGATGAATGTCTGGACGAAGTACTTGACATACGCGTTGGCGACAATCTATGGTCGGAACTCGACAGTGTTTCTGCTCCATTCAATCCTGCCGTATTCAACTACACCGCTTATCTGCCTAAAGAGACACCGGCAAGTGTTGATGTTGCTGCTGTGGTAGATGAAGAAAATGGTTGCTTGATTGCAGAAGCTTCAAGTGAAGGCAACGATTGGACACTTGAAGTGAGCGGAATAGTTCTCGACCAAAACGATGAACCAATGGAAGTTAAACACATGACCTACACTGTTCATCTCGAATGGTTGAAGTCAGACGTGAGCACCTTGGCTGAAATGTATTTGGACGACCGCGACTTTGGCGTAACTGACAGCGTTCATTTCTACGACACTCTGCCGGTAGGAACACGACAGTTCCCGGATACTACAACTATAGGCTACACACTTTCTGACGATGAGAGCTCGACAGCAAAATGGTGGGTTGAAATCGTTGACAACTACAATGCTAATTATGAGCTGCACGTACATGCAGAAAACGGCGACTCAACAGTTTACTATATCGACTTTATAGTTGAGAAATCAGACACAAATACTCTCGAAATGATTTATTTCGACGGCATTACACTCGATGAGTACGAACCCGCACAAGGTGAATACTTCGACTCGACAGTGACAATGTATAGTATTATTCTGCCTCGTGAAACAGAAACGATGCCGGAAATAACTTATGATGTTGCTTCTGAATATGCAGAGGTTGAGATAACCGACAACACAGTCAATCTCGAAGGCGAATACATCATTGAAGTTACAGCCGAGAACGGTTATTCACGAAGATATGTTATCACTATAATCATCGAGAGAGACAACACCGCCTTCCTTGACGATTTGCAAGTGAGTGCAACTATCTCTGGAGAGACAACAAGTGCAACAATAGCACCTCTGTTTGACAAGAATCAGAACGAGTATGTGGCTTATCTGCCATACGGCGTAACAGACATAAGTCAGGTGAGCGTTGATGCGATAATCAATGCCGGTAATTATGCAACAGCACAGGTTGTCAAAGGTCAGACACTTGCCGACCAAACAACAATTATAGTTACCTCAGAAGACAAGTCAACGACCAACACATACTATGTAACCTTCGTTGTTGAGAAATCCACAGTAGCTTATCCTGAGATGATATACATTGAAGGCGTGGCCATGGACCGCAAGACCATATTTATTGATCTTGACCGCATATTCTATGCCGACACAGCATTTACACCGACACACCACGAGTACTTCATCACACTGCCACTTGGCGAGACAGAGCTTCCTGAAGTAACAGCAAAGCTTGGAGACGCACAACAGACTATAACAATCAAGAATGTCGACTCTATTATGGCAGTAGAGGTGACAGTTACAGCCGGCAACACGGAGTATGTGGAAACATATATACTCTACTTCGAGATAATCAAATCCGGCGTCAATACTCTTGACGACCTGAAGATTGACGGCAAGACAGTGGATGGTTTCCGTTCTGACTCGACCTACTACACTGTTTCATTCCCTGCCGGAACAGACTTGGACAACACTCTGAGTGCCGACCAAATCACATGGGTACTGACAGACACTAACTCGACTGCTGCTTTGACACAGCAAGACTCAGCGACATGGCGTGTAACCGTAACTGCAGAGAATGGTGATAAAAACACATATTTGATTAACATCATAATCCTCTTGTCGGACAACGCCTATCTTGATAGTTTGATAGTCAATGGAGTGATGATCAACGACTTCAATCCTTACACACTTGATTACGAATACTTCCTCTATAAAGAGCAAACCACATTTGAGTTGACTGCTGTAGCGCAAGACGATTCTGCCACAGTAACAATCGACATGCACGATGTTGGCGACTACTCATATATCCATGTGCAAGCTGAAGACGGATCGGTTCGGACATACACCGTGTTATTCACAGTATTAGACTACGACCGCGCAGCAAATGCAGAAAGTTCGGAAGTATGTTTCCGCCATATAGAAGGCAACATATATCGTGCAACGTCAATGAAGAAAAATGTTCAACTTTGCATTTACGATATCAACGGCCGACTGCTCCACTTCCGCTCGATATCAGCCATGGACAATGCCAACGAGGATGTTTGTGAGACCGAAGACGGATTAGAGATTGAGCTTGATCCTGATGTTCCATACATCTACACCTTCATGAACAACACCAAACGCCTCATAAGGCGTGGCAAAGTGATGCACACAAGGTAAAGTTAAAAGTGAAAGGTGAAAGATGAGCGAGGTTGTCTGCAGACAGCCTCGCTCACTTTTTTAACATAACGGATATCAAGATTACGGACTGTAAAGAAAAAATATTTAGCTCCGGCTTTTTTGTTTGCTAAAAAAGTTTTATTTTTGCAAAAAATATAAAACCTATCTATCATGAAACGAGTATTATACATATTCCTTCTTGTTGCCTTGTCGTATGTATCTGTCAGTGCGGCACCTGTTCTTCGCTATCGCTTCAGCGCCATGGGCGGAAAGATAATGGACTACGAAGCAATAAAAGATTTCAACACAGGTATGCCTCTCGGCTTCGATTTGGGCTTTGAGTTTCAACCTACCGGCAAATGGCATTGTCTGCAAGAATGGAACAACGCCTCTGTTGGTTTAGGACTGAGCTATCTCAACCTTGGTAATAATGAAATGAAAGGCAATGCCGTTGCTCCATACGCCTATCTCAACATACCTTTTGTCAGACTGCCACATTTCATTTTCGGTATTCGTCCGGGATTCGGTGTGGCTTTCGTCGATAAGACCTACTACAACACTATCAACGACAAGAGTCTGACTTACAATGCACTTCTTGCACAGAAACGCATTGCCAATGAGGCTATTGGTTCGCACACAAATGCCTATTTTGCAGAGGCTCTTTACATGGAATTTCCAATCAAAAAAGGTTGGTCTATCGTAGCTTCATACGGCTGGTATCATATCTCTAACGGTAGCGTCCGACAGCCCAATTCCGGCTATAACATGTTCAATGGCCAATTAGGAGTTAGTTACATGCCGCAAGAAGACCGGTACGAGGCACCGGCACCTGAGCGCAATCGCGGACTTTACCGCAAAGACAACATGCACGACGCTAATCCAAATTTGCGCCCGTGGTGTTTCAGCCTTGCCGCAACAGGCGGTGCTCGACAAGCCTATTATGCCGACAATAAAGACGGCGAACGCTTCTTTGGGGTCGCCACTCTCTCCGCTGCTTTCCACTATCGTTTTGTGGATATATTCCAATTAGGAATAGGTGTTGACGCGTTCTATGATGCCTATTATAGTCAGAAAAAGACGGCGCCATACGTCAAAGAAGAGATGCCATTCCAAAAGACATATATCGACCACCTTGATTTCCGCAATAGCTTGCGAGTAGGTCTGTCGTTGCAACCGGAGTTTGTGATAGGCAATTTCAGTGCTGCATTCCATTTCGGAATCTATCTGTTTGACCCGGTGAAAAATCTTGAGCCTTACAAAGACATAGAGAAAAACAATGGCAAGACATTCAATCGAGGCATAATCTACCCCTACGACATGGCCAATGCGGGTGTTCATCAAGACGGCTGGCTCTATACTCGCATCGTAACTCGCTATATGGTCACAAAACACCTGTTCGTGCAACTCGACATGAAATCACACCTTATGAAAGCCGAGTTTATCTCTGCCGGATTAGGCGTAAAACTTTAACCCATATAAAGTTTCCCATTTGGTTAAATGTTATCGCGTAGCGATTTTCTTTTAATAGAATAGCGGATTATATTTTATCCATTGATTTCCCGTTAGGGAATTTCTACGGCGAAAAATGAATTTAAAAGATATTCCCTAACGGGAAATAACGCTGACTATTAATATTAATGCTATTAAAAGGGGAACCCCCTACGGGGTATAATCTAAATAAAAGTTCTACTTAACATTAGTTGAAACTTTAACTCATATTAAATTTGGCACACTAATTGCATAATAAAAGCTAAAAACAACAAAAAGTATTTATTATGAAACGACTGACTTTATTTTTTATTTCTCTCATGTGTGTTGCCGGCGTGATGGCAGATCAATCAGTAAACGCTCCGGCAAGTGAAGTAACCATATTCTTGAACGGAGCACAGGTTACCCGTCAGAAAACAGTGAAACTGGCTCAAGGCAAGCAAACAATCACCTTCACGGGGTTGTCATCCTATTTGCGTGAAAACAGTATTCAAGTGGGTATCGACGGTAAAGTGTCGATTCTTGGAGTGAAACGCGAATACGACTATGCAGAGCAAGAACAACAAAACCAAGAAATTGAAAGACTGAAAACGGCCATCAGCGCCAAAGAGAAAGAGATTGCAACTATCAAAGCCGAACAAGAAGTTATAGCCGCTGAAGAAGCCTTCTTAGACGCCAATAAAGTACTGTCAGGCAAAAACGAAGCCGTCAGTCTGCAAGCATTGCAACAAACAATCAACTACTATCGCGAGCGTCTCACCACACTCAAAAACAGAAGCTACGAGCTTGCACAAAATCTGAAAACAAAAAATTCGGAGCTCAGTGCTTTGAAATCGGAGCTTAACCAGACACAAGGCCGTGCAACCAAAGAGACATCAAAAATCATTGTTGAGGTCAGCGCACAACAAGCAGGCTCCTACCCTTTCAGCCTGAGTTATTACGTAACACAGGTAAGCTGGACGGCAGCCTACGACCTCCGCGCCAACTCTATCTCACAACCTATCAGCCTCACCTATAAAGCAAAGATATATCAAAACACAGGTGAGAATTGGAACAATGTCAGCCTGACTCTGTCGTCAAGCAACCCGACTCAAAACAACAACAAACCATCGCTTGGCACCTACAAACTCACCGAACCGGACAGATACGAGATTGCCTACGAAGAGGAAGCCGTTGCAACAGACCGTGTCATGATGGCTGCGGCACCTATGATGGCAAAATCAGTTTCATACGGAGCACGACAAAACACAATTGAAACTGAGACATTTGAGAACATGACTTCATTTGAAATAAAAATCAAAGAGAAATACACAGTGAAATCATCCGGCGAACAGACAACAGTAGATGTAGGAGTCTATGACCTGCCTACAAAATACGAGTATCATGCCGTTCCGAAAAAAGACAAAGACGCTTTCCTCGTTGCACAAGCAACAGACTGGACAAAACATCATCTCATCAACGGAAGTGCCAACATATATTTTGAAAACACATATATCGGCCAGACACATATCAACACCAAATCGACCAACGACACACTGACCATATCGCTTGGACGCGACAAGTCAATCGTTGTAAGCCGTGAAGAACTGACCGACTACAACAAAAAGAAATTCCTCTCGTCGAAAACCGAAGTGACCAAAGCATGGGAAATCAAAGTGAAGAACCAGAAACGCCAAGACATCGACATCATTGTTTTCGACCAAGTGCCGGTAAGTGCTCATTCAAGCATAGAAGTAAGCAGCGAACTGAGTGGTGGCGAGCTGAAAGCCAACACGGGTGAAGTAAAATGGCGTCTTCATATCCCTGCAAACGGAGAGGCAAAGAAAACACTCACTTACAAAGTTAAATACCCCAAAGATTGGGATTTGGATATTGAATAAAACTGACATAGAAAAGAATATGACAGAAGAACAAAAGATGTTATCGGGCGGGTTGTATGATGCATGCGACCCGCACCTTATTAAACAACTCAACGAAGTAAAAACACTTTGCCAGACTTACAACAACCTGCCGCCCACAGACCTTACTGCACTGAACAACATGATAAAAGACATGCTTGGCAAAGCCGATGACGACACAAAAATCCTTCAACCATTCCACTGCGACTACGGCAAGCATATCAGTGTGGGCAAACGCTTTTTTGCCAATTTCAATCTCACCATACTTGATGAGGCAGAAGTCACCTTTGGCGACGATTGTTTTGTAGGTCCCAATGTAAGTATCTACACCGCCTGCCACAGCACAGACCCGCAAGAACGCAACACACGGCAAGAATGGGCAGAGGCGGTACGCATAGGCAATAATGTGTGGATAGGCGGCTCGGTAACTATTTTACCCGGAGTAACGATAGGCGACAACTGCACCATAGGTGCTGGCAGTGTGGTCGTGAAAGACATACCCGCCAATAGCATTGCCGTAGGCAATCCCGCAAGAGTGGTAAGAGAAGTGAGAAGCAAGAGGTGAGAAGTGAGAAGTGAGAGATAAGATTTTTTTTATTAGGTGTTTGAATTTGTCAAAAAATGTTAGTACATTTGCAAAGTGTAAAACAATTTATGCAAGAAACCATATAATTATAGCTATGACCGCTCAAGAATATCAGCAAAAAGCATTAGCTTACCTTGCTAAACAATCAACTCAAATCATTGATTACGAATGGGAAATCAAGCACCATCGGCAGATGCACGAGGAATACGAGAAATCCTTAAAGGAATAAACCGTTACGACCAGCATCCAATAGCATATCAATGGGCCTTAGATAATGATAAACTCATTGATATGTTTGGCACCTTTGCAAAAGAGCGCCACCTTATCGTATTTCAAAGTGGCAACGAAAATGAAAATTGGATCGACCCATATCTGAATATCATATATAAAATGAATATCTTAACTCATACAGGAGGAGATATACTTAAGGTATTTGAGAAAATTGATGCATACAATGAAATTTTTGCAGAAATACCGATGCGCTTTGTTGGATTTCATGCCATGAGTTCACAAAACTTATATCCTGTTTTTGCGCAACAATTCATATCGCAGGTCAGCTTTGCGCAACAAAATATGATTGATGACTATATGTGTTCTAAAGGGTTTGTCAAAGGAACAAAAGAAGGCTTTTATTTCAATGACAAATATGAATTGTCTGATATTAAACCCAAAAATGTGTTATGTGCAGAAGACGGGACAATATTTGTTATAGATGCAGAAATTAGATTAAAATGGTAAATGACCAAATGGTAAATGATAAATGACAAAATGATAAAATGATAAAATAACTAAATGACAACATCCGACATACATAATCTGTTGAAAAAAGGTGAGCACCTCACCCTTGAATGTAAACTATGCGAAAGCAGACTCCCGAACAGCCTCTGGGATACCTATTCTGCTTTCGCCAATTCGTATGGCGGATATATCTTGTTGGGTATTGAAGAACATCGTAATGAGCCGGATATAACCAAACGCTTTACAATCAAAGGTGTTGACAACCCCGACAAACTCATTACTGACTTGTGGAATCTTGCCAACGACCCCAACAAGGTAAGTGTCAACGTATTGAAAGACGATGATGTGCAAATAATCTCCGTTGAAGACAAACGCATCATAGTTATTCATATACCACGTGCTGATTATCATTTGCGACCGGTTTATATAAATGACAACCCCGCAAAAGGTTCCTTCCGCCGTAACCATCAGGGTGACTATCATTGCACCAAAGAAGAAATATCTTCTATGTATCGCGATGCGAGTGACGATGGGAATGACGGACGCCTATTACACCATTACTCAATCGTTGATTTGGACGCAGAGTCATTACGTGCTTATCGACAAGTATTTGAAATACGCAATCCGGGACATATCCTCAATGAGTATAATGACAAAGACTTTCTTTGTCGCATGGGAGGATATATCATCGACCGCGAGTCAGGAGAAGAAGGACTAACTGTTGCCGGTTTACTGATGTTTGGACAAGGATTACCTATACGTGAACTATTTGACAATATCCGTATGGATTATGTGGATAAAACCAACTTGGTTGGAGAAATGCGTTATTCAGACCGACTGACATACGATTTCTCTTGGGAGAATAATATCTATCAGTTTATCAAACGGGTTTTGCCACGCATCACAAGCGACCTTCCACGACCTTTTGTATTAGAAGGCATGCAACGTATTGATGACACACCATTGCATAAGCTCATACGAGAGGCTCTGACCAACATGGTTATCCACGCTGATTTTATGACGACAGGAGTCCTACGAGCAGAAAAGCGAGATGATGGCTTCTATTTTTCCAATCCCGGAATAGTCAAATTGCCTATTGAAACAGTATATCAAGGTGGCATATCACGTGCTCGGAATCCACGAATACAAAATATGCTGCGTATGATTGGTTTCGGAGAGAATCTTGGCACAGGTTTTCCTACTATGGTGGATGTATGGAAAAAGAAATTCCATACGCTGCCTAAATTAGAGGAGAACCTGCAAGTTAATATTACCGAGCTTACATTCAGCGGCATGAAGAGTGTTGGTGAAGTAGAAACGAAAAGTTCACCAAAAGAAAAGTGGCCAAAAAAGTGGCCAGAAAAGTGGCCAGAAAATGCAGCTCGGATTTTGGAAGCGATTATACAAGACAATAAAGTATCTGTACAAGAATTAGAGAATAGACTACCAATAGGCCATACCACTATCAAAAAAATATTAACGGCAATGCAAGAAGAAGGAGTTATCAGACGGGTAGGACCCGCCAAAGGAGGACATTGGGAAGTGACAAAGGGACAAAGTACAAAGTGACAACGACCGCTGCGCTGAATAAATGAACAAATCGTAAATGATAAAATGATAAAATGGTAAATGCCCAAATGAACAAATAAATGAACAAATAAATGAACAAATTGTAAATTCACTTGTTACTTGGTACTTAGTCACTTGATACTTAGTCACTTGGTACTTACAATAACCTCGTCCCTCCCTGACGTTAAACAGGAGGACATATTGAAATTATAAAGAAGCGTTTGCTGCACTCTTAACTTGAAAACGTAGGAAATTTTCAATTAACTAAGAAGAATAGCGCGATGCTTTCTCACATTGTGTGTGTGGGATTGTTATGTGTACATGTCTCTTAGTTGGGTTTTTCCTACGACCTTCAAGTTAGATATGTGGCATAACAACTCCACGCATTCTTTTTATATACCTAATAATGGTCAGAGGAGTTGTAAGACCAAACAAAATATCTATCAATGAAAAAACTAATTACTTTGCTATGTATTTTGCCTTTGTGCGTAGCATTATTTGCCCAAAGCGGCACCTGTGGAAAAAATCTCACATGGGTATTAGATGACCAAGGCACACTTACTATTTCCGGAACGGGGAAGATGTATAATTATGCTTATTCGCAATCTTCTCCATGGTATAATTATCGTGAAAGTATTACTAAAGTTATTATCAATGATAGTGTAACAAATATAGGAGATTATGCTTTCTCTGATTGCAGCAATTTGACATCAATAGAGATTCCCAATAGTGTAACAAGTATTGGATATGAAGCTTTCAGTTATTGCAGCAGTCTGACTTCAATAGAAATTCCCAATAGTGTTACAAGTATTGGAATTTTAGCTTTCTGTGATTGTAGCAGTCTGACATCAATAGTAATTCCCAATAGTGTAACAAGTATTGGAGGAGGTGCTTTCCAAGGTTGTAGCAGTCTGACTTCAGTAAATATTGGCAATAGCGTAACAAGTATTGGACATTATGCTTTCAAGGGTTGCAGCAGTCTGACCTCAATAGAAATTCCCAATAGTGTTACAAATATTGGAGGCATTGCTTTCGATGGTTGCAGCAGTCTGACTTCAATAGTAGTAGAAGCAGGTAATCCTAAATATGATAGTAGGGACAATTGTAATGCTATAATAGAGACTGCCACTAATACTCTTATTGCAGGTTGTAAAAATACAATTATTCCCAATAGTGTAACACGTATTGGAGCCAGTGCTTTCCTAAGATGTAGCAGTCTGACTTCAATAGTAATTCCCAATAGTGTAACAAGTATTAAAGGAGGTGCTTTCGAAGGTTGCAGCAGTCTGGCATCGATAATAGTAGAAGCTGGTAATCCTAAATATGATAGTAGGGACAATTGTAATGCAATAATAGAGACTGCCACTAATACTCTTATTGCAGGTTGTCAAAATACCATTATTCCTAATAGTGTAACAAGTATTGGAGATGATGCTTTCGATGGTTGCAGCAGTCTGATTTCAATAGTAATTCCCAATAGTGTTACAAGTATTGGAGCTTATGCTTTCGATGGTTGCAGCAGTCTGACTTCAATAGTAATTCCTAATAGTGTCACAAGTTTTGGTATAACAAGTGTTGGTTTATATAGTTATACTTTCGCAGGTTGTAGCAGTCTGACATCAATAATAGTAGAAGCAGGTAATCCTAAATATGATAGTAGGGACAATTGTAATGCTATAATAGAGACTGCCACTAATACTCTTATTACAGGTTGTCAAAATACCATTATTCCTAATAGTGTAACAAGTATTGGAGATCATGCTTTCTATGAATGCAGCAGTCTGACTTCAATAGTTATTCCTAATAGTGTAACAAGTATTGGAGACGGTGCTTTCTGTTATTGCGACAGTTTGACAAATATAGTTATTACCAATAGTGTAACATGGTTTGGAGAAAATGCTTTCGGATTTTGTAGTGGTCTTGCAAGTGTAACTTGCCTTTCTACAACTCCACCGCAAATTGGAAGTGATGCATTCAGTTATATCAACATTTCTACCATTGCTCTTTATGTTCCTGCGGAATCGGTTGAGTTATACAAAGCCGATGAGGGATGGAAAAAGTTTGATATTCGGGCTATTGAATCTATTGAGCCATGCGTTCTTGATTCAGGTACTTGCGTAGCAAATGGTGATAACTTAACATGGAAACTCTCTTGCGATGGTGTGCTGACCATTTCAGGAATAGGCGATATGGAGTCATTTGATGATGTACATGTACCATGGGAAAAATATAGAGATTCAATACAATCTGTTATAATTGAAGATGGAGTTACAAATGTTAGTGACTATGCTTTTTATAATTGTAGCAATATAATAAATGTTTCTATAGGGAACAGTGTCACGACAATTGGATTTGAGGCTTTTTATAATTGTAGTAGTTTAACAAGCGTTACGATTCCTAATAGTGTTACAAGTCTTGGTAGTTCTGCTTTTGATCAATGCAGTAGTTTGACTAATGTTTCTATTTCTAATAATCTAACAAGTATTGCTTTTGCAGCCTTTGCTTTCTGCAGTAGTTTAGAACATGTAGATATTCCTTATGGTGTTAAAAGTATTGAAGAAAACGCATTCTTTTTTTGTAGCAATTTAACAAACGTAAATATTTCCAATAGTGTTGTAAATATTGGTATCAATGCATTTTCAAATTGCAGCAATTTAACAAAGATTTTAATTCCCAATAGTGTTTCTAACATTGGAATTGGAGCTTTTGAATTTTGTAATAGTCTAAGTGAAATTGTTGTTGATAAGAACAATAAAACATTAGATAGCAGAAATAATTGTAATGCAATTATTGAAACAGCGTCAAATACTCTTATTGTTGGATGTAAAAATACAACTATTCCAAATGATATAAAAAGTATAGGAATTAGCGCATTTTATGCTTGCCGTAGTTTAACAAGCATAACAATTCCAAATAGTGTCACAAGTATTAACAAGGAAGCATTCCTTTTTTGTAGCCATTTAATGGAGCTAACAATAGGAGATAGCGTTACAAGTATTGGAGATAATGCTTTTGCTGAATGCGATAGTCTACAAAAAGTTACATGTTTTGCAACAACTCCACCGCAAATTGCAAGTGGTGCATTCAATGATGTCAACACTTCTACAATTCCTCTTTATGTTCCTGCGGAATCGGTTGAGTTATACAAAGCCGCTGAGGGATGGAAAGAGTTTGACATTCGGGCTATAGAATCTATTGAGCCATGTGTTCTTGATTCAGGTACTTGCGGTGCAAATGGTGATAATCTAACTTGGCAACTCTCCTGTGATGGTGTGCTGACCATTTCAGGAATAGGGGAGATGGATGGTTATTATTCTTCGAATCATTCTCCATGGTATAATTATCGTGATAGTATTACAAAAGTTATTATCAACGATAGTGTTACAAACATTGGAGACAGTGCTTTCGCTGGTTGCAGCAGTCTGACTTCAATAGTTATTCCTAATAGTGTAACAAGTATTGGAAGTTATGCTTTCTCTGGTTGCAGCAGTTTGACATCAATAGAAATTCCCAATAGTGTTACAAGTATTGGATATGCTACTTTCTCTGATTGCAGAAGTCTGACATCAATAGTAATTCCAGATAGTGTAACAGATATTAGAAATAGTGCTTTCTATGGTTGCAGCAGTCTGACATCAATAGAAATTCCCAATAGTGTAACAAGTATTGAAAGTAGTGCTTTCTTTGAATGCAGCAGTCTGACTTCAATAAATATTGGCAATAGCGTAACAAGCATTGGATATATGGCTTTCTCTAATTGTAGCAGTCTTACTTCAATAGAAATTCCTAATAGTGTAAAATGCATTGGAATAGATGCTTTTGCAGGCTGTAGTAATTTGATAAATGTAACATTAGGTAATAGTGTTGATACTATTGATGGAATGGCTTTCTGGGGATGTAACATAAAGAACCTTATTATACCTAAAAGTGTTAGATATATAGCTGAAGATGCATTTTGGGAGAATTATTCACTATCAACAATAATTGTTGAAGATGGAAATCCAAAATATGATAGTCGTGATAATTGTAATGCAATAATAAAGACTTCAACAAACACTCTAATTGTAGGTTGTCAGAATACTATTATTCCCAATAGCGTAACAAGTATTGGTGGACAAGGTGCTTTCCATGGTTGCAGTCTGACTTCAATAGAAATTCCAAATAGTGTTACAAGTATTGGAGAATATGCTTTCTGTGAATGCGATAGTCTACAAAAAATTATATGTTTGGCAACAACTCCACCGCAAATTTCAAGTGATGCATTCGTTGGTGTTGAAACCTCGACCATTCCTCTTTATGTTCCTGCGAAATCGGTTGAGTTATACAAAGCCGCTGCAGTATGGAAAGAGTTTGACATTCTGGCTATTGGTGATTCTGCTTCGTTCACTGTTAATTTCGTTGGTTTCAATGGTGCCGATTTGGGCTCACAACAAGTTGCAAAAGGCGATTCCGCTATTGCTCCAGACCCACAGACACCAAACGGCTATACATTCATTGGTTGGGACAAAGATTTTTACAATGTACAATCAGACATGACTATCACTGCTATTTATAACCAAAACACAAGCAATGAGACAATAAATATTACAAATGATGTATATGTATCTATATTCCAAAATAATGAAGCTGAATATTCTGAAAAAAATATCAATCTCGCAGCCGGTTCGGCATTTACTGTTGACACATTGGTCAATCTTGAAGTTGGCACAATAACGCAAAACATAAATCTCTCGTCAGCAGCTTCTATTTTTGCATGTGCCGAAAACCTCTCTGCTGATACACTGAAAATACAATTTGATATTAAAACCGGCATTTGGTATTACCTATGCTTCCCATTTGATATTCCTTTCAATAATATATCGAGTCCGGGACAATATGTGATTTATGAATACGACGGAGCAACACGAGCACAAAAAGGCAGTGGCGGTTGGCAACGCACAACGAGTGGTAAATTCACAGCAATGAAAGGCTATATATTCCAAGCATCGGAAAACGGAACACTTATAATTACAATTGAAAATCCACAATTCCCATGCTCCGCAGAGACAATTCTGCCTGTATATGCTTCGCAATATCAGCAACACGCCAACTGGTCGCTTATCGGTAACCCATACCCGAGTTATTACAATATGGGTGCACTTCGTGTGTTTAGCAAGTTCAATGCTCCGGTCTATGTGCGTTGCAAAGACAAAGACGACTATGATGTCTATATCCCCGCCGACGATGAGTATCATTTCCGCCCTTACGAGGCATTCTTTGTTCAAAACCCCAACAATGCACAAAGCACTATATATTGGGATATTTTGGGTTGCGAAACGGCATCACAAATAGGCATAAAACCAAACAATATCATTCGCCGCGAGCGTCAAGCAGAACAAAATCGTTATTTTGTTGAAATAACTATTGTAGGCAACAATAGCGACGACCACACCCGTGTGGTATTCAACGACGAAGCCGATGCAGAATACGAACTCGGTCGCGATGCTGTCAAAATGGATGGTTCGGCACCTGTCCGTCTCTACACTCTTGACGCACAAACACTATACGCTATCAACGAACAACCAACAAGCAATAAAGCAATATCTTTAGGCTATAAAGTTGCAGCAGATGGCGAATATACCCTTTCAGCATCACGCATGGACAAAGAAGTTGAGATTTACGATAATGAGCTACAACAAGTCGTTGACTTAAAGCAAGGTGATTACACATTCACTACCCAAGCCGGTGTGAACAACACACGCTTCACTATCAGCGTAAAAGCCAATATGCCAACGAGTATCAACAGCAATATTGCAACAGATGAGCATGTAACTATCTACACCATCACAGGCATAATGCTTTACGATAATGTAATGCTCAATGATATACAACTTCAATCAGGCATCTATATTATTAAGTCAGCAACAAAAATAGAAAAAGTTGTTGTTAAATAATTCTATTGCCAAACATTACTTACAATAGTCTTATAGGTTTGGCGGGTATAAACATACATTGTTATGTTTCAACCCCATACCCGCCAATCTATAAGATATTAGGCTAATTATTTAGACACAATGAAACCTTATCATCATATAATTATTCTATTGTTGCTGTTGTTTGGTGGTGTTGCCGGATATGCTCAAACGCCATTTAACCCGGATTTACCGGCAGAGCCGCTTGTGCCTTTTGACCCTGATTTACCGGCAGAGCCAAATACAGAGTTTGACCCAACGACTCCCGCCGAGCCACAAGCACAATATAGAATCAGTCTTACCTGCGAGCCTGCTGACTGTGGGGCAATATTATCGGGTGACGGTTTGTATAATGTTGGCGACACGGCATATATACTAACCACAACACCAAGCACATATAAGTTTCTATACTGGGCACTTAATAATCGGCGTTATAGCGACGACACTGCTTTTATATATCGCGTAACGGCACAAGATGTGATTTTCACGGCTCATTTTGAGCAAGACACAATCTTTGACCCCACAACACCTGCCGAGCCAAACGCCTATACGCAGATATTTGCCGACACAATAGAAGGCAAGTATTTTGTGAGCTGGAACGACGGAAATACCGACAATCCAAGATGGGTACTGACAGCAGAAAAGGATAACTACTACCCTATTTATGCCGACATTGAATGTGATACGACATATTCTACCTTTGACATAACAGCCGAAGGCAGTTATGTTTGGTATGGTGAAACCTACACTCAATCGGGGCAGTATCAGCATACGATACAGAATACAGCAGGTTGCGACTCTGTGATTACACTTAATTTGATAATCACGCCCGCCGAGCCACAAGCACAATATAGAATCAGTCTTACCTGCGAACCTGCTGACTGTGGGGCGGTATTATCGGGTAACGGTTTGTACAATGTTGGCGACACAGCATATATACTAACCACAACACCAAGCTCATATAAGTTTCTATACTGGGCACTTAATAATCGGCGTTATAGCTACGACACGGCTTTTATATACCGTGTGACGGCACAAGATGTGATTTTCACGGCTCATTTTGAGAAAGACACAATCTTTGACCCCACAACACCTGCCGAACCAAACGCCTATACGCAGATATTTGCCGACACAATAGAAGGCAAGTATTTTGTGAGTTGGAACGACGGAAATACCGACAACCCAAGATGGGTGCCGACAGCAGAAAAGGATAACTACTACCCTATTTATGCCGACATTGAATGTGATACGACATATTCTACCTTTGACATAACAGCCGAAGGCAGTTATGTTTGGTTCGGTGAAACCTACACTCAGTCAGGGCAGTATCAGCACACAATACAGAATGTAGCCGGATGTGATAGTATTGTCACACTGAATCTGACTATTACTTGCAAACCTTATTCATTCGATGTGTACACTAATGACTCAACCAAGGGAACGATAGAAATTATTGAAGAACCATCGTGCGACAACGACAATCTGCTGATACTTCAAGCCGTGGCTAATGAGCACTATCATTTTGTTCAGTGGTCGGACGGCAATACGGATGCAAAACGAGAGATATATCTCACCCATGATTTGATTCTAAACGCTTTGTTCGTTGAAGATATTTATCAGGTCAATCTTTCGTCTAATAATCCTGCATACGGGCGTGTAACCGGTTCAGGCTCTTATGCGTATGGTACAGAAGTTGTTATTGCAGCAATACCGGGAAATAGGTACGAATTTGTGCAATGGAGTGACGGCAATACCGACAACCCTCGTACTCTCATTGTTACAGGCGACATCTCGCTGCAAGCACAATTCGAGGAACTCTATTTCACCATTACTGTTGAGAGCAACGATACAAGCATGGGTACGGTGACCGGCTCTGGTCATTATGCGGCATTATCTACGGCAACCATAAAGGCAGAAGCCAAAACAGGCTACAAATTCATCATGTGGAACGATGGAAATCGTCAGGCGGAACGCAGTATTATTGTTGTTGACAATGAAACATACACAGCCATATTTGCAGAGGCCATAACCTATCATATCGAAGCTGTATCAGCCAATAATGCCATGGGAACAGTGACCGGCTCGGGCGACTATCCTGTTGGTGCCGAAGCAGTCCTTGAAGCCCATCCGAAAGAGAATTATCAATTCATCAAATGGAATGATGAAGTAACCGACAACCCACGAACAATCATAGTTACCGGCGATGCAAGATATATGGCATATTTCCTCGTTGGCTCCGGATTGGAAAATAATGAATTACATGGTGTTTATGTCAGTGGAAATCAGATTTTTATCGATGGACATGAGGAACAGACTATGCAGATATATACAATAACAGGTCAGACGATATACAGCGGTGCTGTAAAGTCTCAGTTTACGCTATTGTATAATGGTGTATATTTGATTCGAATCGGTAATCAGATTGCAAAGATAGTGATTTAACCTGTGTTTAAATGGTGTTCAAACGCCATTTAATCAGTAAATAAAGCCCGCAGATAGTTTAAGGATTCTATCTGCGGGTTTTATCTTCAAATCTTCAAATTATTGGTGTCAGATAAAAAACATATATGCATTGATATGTTATTGAAAATAAATATAATAACAAATATCAAAAATACGGGCTTGTTTTTTGAAAATATCGCGTAGCGATTATCTTTTAATAGAATATTCAAGTTAATTACAAATTATATCCCGTAGGGATTTTCTTTTAATATCTTAATATCACTGGTTTAAAAGATATTCCCTAACGGGAAACCGAATAACCTATAATCCAACAATAACTATTAAAAGATATTCCCTAACGGGAAAAAACGATTTATCGGACAACAATATCTTCAAATCTCTCAAATCTTTAAATTTTCAAATCTTCAAATCTCTCAAATCTTTAAATTTTCAAATCTTTAAATCTTCAAATCTCTCAAATCTTTAAATTTTCAAATCTCTCAAATCTTCAAATCTCTCTACTTCGCCAATTCGGCTGCTGTGCGGGCGGCGAGGCGGGCGTTGTTGAGCACTAATTGTATATTGGCTGCAAGACTATCACCACCGGTCAGGTCTTTTATCTTAGCCAACAAGAATGGTGTACTCTCTTTGCCGTGTATGCCAAGGCGTTTTGATTCTTCAACAGCCTCATCTATAGCTTTGTTGATAACATCTGCCGGCATGGAATACTCCTCAGGTATAGGGTTGGTTACTAACATACCGCCACGCAGTCCGAGGTCTAATTTGGCACGGAAAGCGTCGGCAAGTTCTTTCGGACTATCAAGACGATAGTCAACCTTAAACCCGCTATGGCGTGTGTAGAAAGCCGGCAATTCTTCTGTTTGATAGCCAATAACAGGCACACCATGTGTCTCAAGATATTCAAGTGTGAGTCCGAGGTCGAGAATCGATTTTGCTCCGGCGCAGATAACCATGACCGGCGTTTGTGCCAATTCTTCAAGGTCGGCAGAGATGTCCATTGTCGTTTCTGCCCCGCGGTGCACACCGCCGATACCGCCGGTTGCAAACACTTTTATTCCCGCCATGGCGGCTATAATCATTGTTGTGGTAACTGTTGTCGCACCATCTTCGCCACGCGCAATGAGTACGGGCAGGTCGCGGCGCGAGGCTTTGGTTACGGCATGACCTTTCTTGCCTAAATACTCAATCTCTTCCGGTGTACAACCGGCTTTGAGTTTGCCGCCGATGATTGCTATCGTGGCAGGAACGGCACCATTATCACGAATGGTTTGTTCGACGCGTAGCGCTGTTTCTACATTTTGGGGATAAGGCATGCCATGCGAGATAATTGTTGATTCTAATGCCACTACAGGCTTGCCTGCGTTGAGGGCTTCTTGCACCTCTGCTGAAATTGATAAGTATTTGTTCATATAAAGTAAATGTTGGTTAGCTGTCGCTGTTGGTTAGTAAATATTGGTTAGCTGTCGCTGTTGGTTAGTAAATGTTCGAGTTCTCTTACTTCTTACTGCAAAGCGGTCTTGCATCTCACTTCTTACAACAATATATTAGCTAAGTCGGGATTTACGGCTTGTTCGCTCAGTAGCGTTGCGCGTGCTGCCATGAGTCCGTATTGGGCTGTTTGCGGGAAGTCTATTCCTTTGCTAAAAGCATGTACCACTCCTGCAAGAAAAGCATCACCGGCACCGGTGGTGTTTTTCACCTCTACAGGCAAAGAGGGGTATGTAATGTCTTCAATACGGCATGTCTCGCTATCTTCTATTTTTCTTGCACAATAGACCCCTTCGATACCAAGGGTGATATACACATTTTCCACTCCGCTGTTTAGGATCTTTATTGCCGCATCTGCCACAGTCTGTTCTTGCGTTATGGCAAGAGCTTCTTTGTGATTGAGCTTGAGAGTGTGCAGTGTTGAAATATGGTTGTTATTCAGCACATTCATTATGCGCCATGCTTTTGTGCTGCTTACGGCATCGACATAAATCGGTACGACACAATTGTTGAGAAGGTAGTCGAGTGTGTTTTGGGAGATATTAGTGTCGGCAATGATAATGTCTGCTTTGTTGATTTCACCGAGACGATGCTCAATGAATTGTGGTGTGATATGCGAGATAATGTCAGTGTCAGCCACTGCTGCAATCATATCACCGGCATGATTGTTGATGCAGAGATAGGTGCCGGTACGGTGATCGCTGACTTGTTCTGCAAGGCTGATGTCTAAGCCTATCGTTTTGCAGTGGTCTTTCATTATGTTGCCGAAAATGTCGGTGCCAAAGATAGTGACGAAACGAATATTATGTCCTAAGAGTTTCAGGTTGTGGGCAATGTTTCTTGCAACGCCGCCATGGCCGAGTGATACATGACCCGGATTAGAATCGTTGGCAATGAATGGGGCAAACAGAGTGGCTGAAATATCAAGATTTGAGCCGCCAATAACACATATATTCATGGTAAGATGATTTATTTGGCAAAGGTAATACTTTTTAACGAATTTAGCAATAATTACTATCAAATATCGTAATAATTGAGGTAAACACAAAATTTAGATAATAAAAAATCTCATATAAACCCTATAACTATACTAAAGTTTCCCGCTAATGTTCAGTATCACTTTTATTGAGATTATACCCCGTAGGGGTTAGCTTTTAATAGCATTGCTATTGATAATCAGCGTTATTTCCCGTTAGGGAATATCTTTTAAATTCATTTTTCGACATAGAAATTCCCTAACGGGAAATCAATGGATAAATATAATCGGCTACCCTATTAAAAGAAAATCGCTACGCGATAATCTATAAT
>JAFXPY010000008.1 GCA_017527495.1 Paludibacteraceae bacterium | reverse complement strand
CACCGCCGACAGATACCCAACAACTATTACCGCTTTTTGAATAAGGGGGCTCGTCTCGCAAAAATTAAACCCGGAATGCCATTTTTACTGACATCCCGAGTCTATTTAGTGCGATTTCTATTTTTTACCGGACAGCAATAGCTACAAATATACAACTTTTTGCAGACATATGCAAATTTTTGTACGAAATTGTGCTATAAAAAACCGTTTTTAGCCATTTGCAATAAACAAAATACCCCAAAGTCTTCTCTACGTCATACAAAAACCGCCCTGCGGCGGACGGTTAGGTAAGGTACAGAGAAATATACCTTGGTTGAGTTTCGTTATGTATTAACTGGTGGTCGCAGGGCGGACAATTACTACAGTTTGAAGGTGGCGGACAATTACTACAGTTTGATGATGGCGGGCAGTTATTGCAGTTTGAAGGTGACGGGCAGGGTAAACTGCACATTCACCGGCTCGCCGTCCTCTGTTCCGGGTTTCCAGTCCGGCATGGCATTGATGACACGGAGCGCTTCTGTGTCCAGACTCTCTGTTCCGGATGACTTGACCACATGGGCATCGTTTATCTTGCCTTTTTTGGTGACCACGAAGGAACAGATGACACGTCCCTCTTTCTGCGCTTTTTCGGCGTCTTTGGGGTAATGCACACTTTCCATCAGGTATGCCATCATGGCGGTGTTGCCACCCGGGAACTCCGGCATCTCTTCCGCCGACAGACGCGGCAGTTCGGTAACGATAGTCGTCTTGCCGTTGTTGGAAACGACCAGACCGTAGTTCTTGCCTTCTTTGGAGGACTTGTCAATCGTCACGTTGGTCACCTTCTCCTTGCCATCGATGGTAACGGTATTCACTTTCACTATGGAGCCGTCTTCCTTTTTAATAACGGTGTTCTTGGTCTCTTTTTTTACACCGTTCTCTGTAGAGACACTGGAACTGGTGGAGACATGCTTGGATTGCGCGCAAGCACTCATGACGAAGAGCATACCTAATGCAATAATACAGATTCTCGTTCTCATTGTTTTGTTGTTTTTAGAGTTATACTTATTATTTTCTCCCGCAGGTTGGCAGCAATGGTACCGAGTTTCTGCGCCGTACGGGTTTTCTTGTTGCTTATACTATTTTGCGACAGGTTCATGATATCGGCAATCTCTTTTGCCGGCAGGTCAAGCAGCACAAGGATGCAGAAACGGATGTCCTGTTCGGAGAGCTGTGCGTTTGCCGCTTGCAGTTGGTCAACCGCGTTATAGAGATACGCGTTTGCCGTTCGGCAGAAACGGCTGTAATCCTGCCAGTGCAGGGTGGCTCCGGCGGAACCTTGCGAAAGTACCAGTTCGATGTTCCGTTCCAAGTCTTCGCGGGACACAGCCGCCTGCGCAGGTTTTCTCCGTATCAGGAAATAGCCGCCTGCCGCTGCGCCTGCAAGCAGACAGAGCACCACTGCCGCCACAATCCACACGCTCCTTTCCGCACGTCCTTGGCGGCGTATCATCTGCTGCTGGACAAATCGCAACTCATGCAGCATGGTTGTCCGGCTTCCATTGCCGCCGTGCCGCTCTGCAATCAGACTCAGCTCCAGCACCGAGAGCGGATAATAGACCGAATCGCTCTGCGTGAGGAACTCATCCGCCGCCTGCCTGAAACAGACTGCCGCTAACGAGTCCTGTGCATAGAGCACATACGCTTTGCCGAGATGATAGACGGCTTTCGTCGCCTTGGCGGTCTGTTCCGTACGGGCGAAGACGTCTGCGGCTTCCTGTAACGCGAGCGTGTCCGCATAAGTATATATGGTGTTCTCCAGCGAGTCGGCGCAGGCAAGCGTTGCGTCCGCCTTGTGCATATCCTCTTCGCTGATGTGCGGAGTACAACCGGCGATTACGGCAAGCAGGATGCTATAGATATATTTTCTTCCCATACGCAGATAGTTTTTGGTGGTTCGAAATCGAGTGCAAAGTTACTGCTTTTTTGTGAGACTACCAAATATTTCCATGCGACAAATGATTTTATAATGTGCAGATTGTCAGTCTTCCTTGTCAAAAAAATAGCGACACTCTTTGCCGTACTTGCGACAAGAAACAAAATACCGCCCTGCGACGGGCGGTAAGGTTTAAGTTTCAAATCGAGTTTCGTTTCGTATTAACTAATTGTCGCAGGGCGGTATATGTTATTCCGGCATGTTGAATTTCCGGAGCGTCTGCGAAAGCCAAAAGAAACAAAACAAAAAATATATGAGCGTTTCTTATCCACTCTGAGGCTGTAGGAATGCCCATATACCGATAAGTCACGCCCATATGTATATACAATATGGACGTTTGCAGACTTATTATTGGTATATCTTTAGAACTTCCTACATTCCAGAGTGCCCAATAAATCGCAAACGCGAAAAATACTAACATGTCACCGCTTTTTTATGCTGTCGGAGCCAGCAGTTATTTCCAAATGACAGTGCAAAGATACAATTTATTTTTTATATATGCAAATATAAAATGCAAAATTATGCTATTTTACTGCATTTTAATACTTATCAGTCGAGTTTGAGTACGGCGAGGAAGGCTTTCTGTGGTACTTCGACGTTGCCGATCTGTTTCATGCGCTTCTTGCCTCGTTTCTGTTTCTCAAGGAGTTTGCGCTTGCGGCTCACGTCGCCGCCGTAACACTTGGCAAGGACATCCTTGCGGACCTGTTTGACCGTCTCGCGGGCAATAATCTTTGCGCCGATAGCCGCCTGAATGGCGATGTCGAACTGCTGACGGGGCAGGAGTTCTTTGAGTTTCTCGCACATGCGGCGTCCGAAATCGACGGCGTTGTCCCGGTGGGTGAGGGTAGAGAGCGCATCGACCTGTTCGCCGTTGAGCAATATATCCAGTTTGACGAGGTTGGAGGGTCGGAAACCGTTCATATGCCAGTCGAAGGACGCGTAGCCCTTGGAGATGGATTTGAGTTTGTCGTAGAAATCAATGACAATCTCGCCCAACGGCATGTCGAAGAGCAGTTCCATACGGTTGCCGGATATATATTCCTGTTTGACGAGTTCGCCGCGTTTGCCGAGGCAGAGGGTCATGATCGGTCCAATGTAGTCCGCCGTGGTAATGACACTTGCGCGGATATAGGGCTCCTCGATGCGGTCTATCTCCGTGAGGTCGGGCATGCCGGCTGGGTTGTGTACCTCAATCATGCCGCCGTCCTTGGTATAGACGTTGTATGATACGTTCGGGACGGTGGTGATGACATCCATGTCAAACTCGCGGTCGAGCCGCTCCTGAATAATCTCCATATGGAGCAGTCCGAGGAACCCGCAGCGGAAACCGAAGCCGAGTGCCATGGAGCTTTCGGGTTGGAAGGTCAGAGAAGCGTCGTTGAGTTGGAGTTTCTCAAGGGATGCGCGCAGGTCCTCATAGTCCTCGCTCTCAATGGGATAGACACCGGCGAAGACCATCGGTTTGGCTTCCTCGAAACCGTCAATGGCTTTGTCGCAAGGGCGCGCTACATGGGTGATGGTGTCGCCCACTTTGACTTCGGTCGAGGTCTTGATGCCGGAGATGATATAGCCCACGTTGCCGGCGGAGATCTCCTTGCGCGGGGACATGTCGAGTTTGAGAATACCTATCTCGTCCGCGTCGTACTCCTTGCCGGTGTTGACAAAGCGCACCTGATCGCCCGTGTGCATGGTACCGTTCACCACCTTGAAATAAGCGATGATACCTCGGAAGGAGTTGAAAACGGAGTCGAAGACGAGGCATTGAAGCGGTGCTTTCGGGTCGCCTTTCGGCGCCGGGATACGCTCTACGATGGCGTCCAGTATCTCCGGCACGCCTTCTCCTGTTTTTGCGGAGCAGCGGAGTATTTCTTCGCGCTTGCAGCCCAACAGCTCTACTATCTCGTCCTCCACGCGTTCGGGCATGGCGTTGTCCATGTCGCATTTGTTGAGCACAGGAATGATTTCGAGGTCATGCTCGATAGCCATATAGAGGTTGGAGATCGTCTGCGCCTGCACGCCCTGCGTAGCATCGACGACGAGCACCGCGCCCTCGCACGCAGCGATGGACCGCGAGACCTCGTAACTGAAGTCCACGTGCCCCGGAGTGTCGATGAGGTTGAGGGTGAACCTCTCCCCAGCCCTCCCCTCAAGGGAGGGGGTATAGTCCATCTGAATAGCGTGCGATTTGATTGTGATGCCGCGCTCTTTCTCCAAGTCCATGTCGTCCAGCACCTGATTCTCCATCTGCCGGACATCTACTGTCTGGGTGATTTCCAGCATGCGGTCGGCGAGTGTGGATTTGCCGTGATCGATGTGCGCAATAATGCAAAAATTACGTATCTTATCCATTAGGTCCTAATTATCCAAAATAAAATCGGGTGCAAAGATACGAAAATTTTCGCATTTATGCAAGAGGAGAGAGATTTTTACTATAATTTTCTGGTAAATCATGTGCCGTATCATCCCTCGCAAGCTTATTTCAGCTCTTGCCCCGTAACTGTATAAACCTTCTCGCCGCTCAGAATATAGACATTGCCGTTCTTGATCAGTTTCTGCGCGTGGTTGGCGGGATTCGTATAAACAGCCGGAGCCTCTGTCGGGTTGTTGGCTTCATAGACGGCTTGCAGCACAATACCCTCCGCCAAATCACCGGGCAGCACTTGCCATTTGAGGAACGTGAAACCCTCAATACGCGGAGCGTGCGGCACTTGCCATTTCTGCGCCTCCATGTAATGAAGCGATTCGTCTTGTTTCAGATAACTTACTTGCACCGTCTGTTCCTCAAACTGCAGGTCGGTTGCCACACCTATTATATTGATGAAATCGCACCAGACCGCTTTGGCTTGATAGAGGTCGATGTAATCCATCGGCACATATAGAATACAAGTCTGTTTGTTGACGTTATTTACCGTGCGCTCGGTAATCGTCTGCGGCGTATAAGCATAGTTCCGAATCGCCTGCAAAGCAGAGCAGTTATAGAACGCGTCCTGATTGATGGTTGTCACAGAGGATGGAATAACCACTTCCTCCAATGCCGTACAGCCTTCCAATACGCTGGTTGCCACGGTCTTGATACCCTGCGGAAACTCAAAATGCTTCAGGTTCGTGCAATACATGAAAGCGCTTTGTCCGACGCTGGTCACGGTAGCCGGAATAGCGATAGTTTCTATTTTCATGTACTTACACAAATATGCAGGAATCACTTGCACGCCGTCCGCAAAGGTGAACGATGTCACTTGCGAATTGGTGCTATAGAACGGCGCGCTATCATCCGAACCGATAGAGCAGTCTGCCGGTTTCCACACAATCGTGGTCGTCGGATTTTCTTTAAAAGCCGCGTTGCCTATCGATGTAACTGTACTCGGAATAGTTATCTCTGTCAGTGCGCAGTTATAGAATGCACGCAGGTTGATAGTCGTCAAGCCTTCTGGCAGATTGACATTGCTCAGTTTCGAGCAGCCATAGAACGCATCGGTTTCTATGGTAGTCAAAGTGGCAGGCAATTCGATTTTCTCCAACGAAGTGCAGCCTTCCAAGAAATTTGCAGGCAGTGTCTTTTGCGTTTTAGGCAGGTTGATAGATTTGAGCGAAGAGCAATTCATGAAAGCAGCCTGACCAAGTCTGCTGACCGAAGCCGGAAGTACAATAGTATCTATCTTGCTCATGTTTTTGCAGATATACGCAGGCACTACCTCTACGCCGTCGGCAAAAGTAAACGAGGTCACTTGCGAATTTGTGCTATAGAACGGCGCGCTATCATCCGAACCGATAGAACAATCTTTTGCTTTCCAAATGATAGTTGTTGTAGGGTTGCCCTTGAAAGCCGAATTGCCGATAGAGCTAACCGTACTCGGAATAGTAATCTCTGTCAGTGCGCAGTTATAGAATGCACGCAGGTTGATGGTTGTCAGACCTTCCTGCAGGTTGACATTGCTCAGTTTAGTACACCCATAGAATGCATCAGTTCCAATAGTGGTGATAGTGGACGGCATAGTGACCGATTGCAGGTTAGTCAATCCCTCAAACGCACTCGTGCCGATAGAGGTAACGGAGTAGCTTTGGCCGCTGTAGTTAAAAGACGACGGAATAGCAACAGACGTATAAGCCTTATAGACTGATTTGTCTGAAGTCTGGTCCGCAACCACTTGGGCAGTCGAACCGCTAAGGTTATAATACAAGTCGCTAATCTTAACTGTTTGTGCGACTGCCATCTGAAAAGTGCATGCAGCAAATGCAAGCAAAAAGAGATAAAGTTTTTTCATAAAAATATGTTATATTAGTTATTAATCTGAACTTTCGAGATGGTCCATAGTGCCAATTCACTTGCCATAATGTCGGTTGTTTCTTTGAAAATTGAAAGGAAACTTTCACCATTAATTTTTTCAATTTTCATTTGTCTGAGATTTCCCGTTAGGGAATATCTTTTAATAGCAATTTGGCACAAATCTTAATCTTTACTTTTATGCTTTATATACAACTTCGCCATCAACAATAGTGGCTATAAGATTGGCGTGAGCCACTTTTTCAATATCGTCGTGCAGGAAGTCGCAGTCATATATTGTTATGTTGGCAATCTTGCCAAACTCAATTGAACCTAAGCGATGCTCTTGGTGCCAAGCGTGAGCGACATTGATTGTCATAGCGCGTAGCGATTGTTCGCGGCTGATAGCCTCTTTTGTGTTGTGTGGAAAACTTGCAATGCCTACTTCATCAGGCAATTTGCGAGTTTGAGCCATATAGATGCTGGCTCTGGCACTCATTAGTGGCGAAACAGGAAAATCGGAATGGAACACTACATTAGCCCCTGCGTTGTAAAAAGACTTGATAGGATATGAATTATCTGCTAATTCTTTACCCACATACGATACTTCCATTTCGTATGGTCCTCCAGGCACTTTTGCTGTCCAAAGTGGTGCCACAGCGGGTACAGAACCTGTCGCAGCCATGCGTTGAATATCTTCATCTGTTACAAAGTGCAGATGTGCAAGTACATTGCGTTGGTCCATGTTGTGGGTGATTTTTTCTGCATCCTCAATGCAACCAAGCATGAAATGTACTGCTCCGCCTCCCTCTGAATGGACATGAACAGACAGACCTTCTTTGTTGGCTTCAGTAATCAATTCAACCATTTTTTCATGATCGTTGAAGCGTTCTACGCCATGATAGCCGGGTTGGTCTAAATAGTCTTGGTTCTGCCATGCTGTGTGTGCTTCTGTTACTCCATCCAAAAAAGCCTTGGCACCGATAATCTGAAAATACTCACCATTTAATTCTGCACGTTCAGCAGCAATGCGCGCTATTGCTGCTTTGGGATTGTCATAATTGTCGGTTACATACATATAAGCATAGGTGCGCAATTTCAATTTACCTTCTTTCTCTAATTCGAAGTAGGCTTTAGGAGAGTCACGATACACAAGATCTGCTCCTGCATCAGCGACAGCTGTATAACCATTTTGGAAAGCAAACTCCTGCCATGCAAGCAGATATTTCTTTGCATCATCAAGAGTTGTTGGCAGTTTAGGTAAAATTTCGAACACAGGAGCTTCACAGATATAACCATCCGGTTCGCCATTAGCATCTACATGTACTTGTTCGTAGCCCGCTTTTTTAGCGTATTCAGCGTCTATGCCAGCCCATTCCAAAGCTTTGGTGTTGAGCAACATAGAATGGCCACCGCTGGTGTGCATAAACAATGGCTTGTCAGAGCATATATCATCTAAGTATGCCTTAGTAACATATTCCTCACTTTCTACCCATCCTGACGCCAAGTAAAATGAACGATGAGGGTTCTTAGCAATGAAATCCTTGATAATTTCACGGTATTTGGCATAGTCAGCTATTCCCACTTGCTTTAAGTTGGCTTGCCCTATAAATCGGTCTCCTGCCAGATGACCATGGCTATGAGACTCCAAAAAGCCGGGGTAGATAAAATTTTCGCCATAATCTAACTCATGAGCATCGCTACCGGCAATCTTTTTAGCTTCTTCTGTGTTTCCTATATAGGAGAACACCCCGTTTTTAATCACTGCAGCCTTTGCGTATGGCCTCTTTTCATCCATAGTGATGATGTTGCCGAGAATAATTGTCTGTTGCATAATTCAAAAATGTTTTTCATCCTTCCCCAACCGTATTGTAAATCGGATGTGACGTGGGGTTTCCGCCACATTTTTTTGTATATTTGACTATTGTTAAGTTGTTTTCAGCGATTTTATTTTTAGAATGGATAGCCGATGCCAAAGTTTACACGCAGGGCATCAAGGGCTGATGGAATATTGTAGTAGTTATAGATTGGTTGTGACTTGTCAGGTTTTCCATCTTTATCGTATTTATAAGTTTGATATGGAGCGTGAATACCGACACCTAAGTCGAGGCGGACAACAAGTCCGTCGAGGTCAAGCCGGAGTCCGATACCTGTACCTAAGGCAATTTGGCGTGCAAAATCAGGATTGCCAAATATACCATCTTGTACATCATTAGGTATTTCAAAGCGTGTCAGATAATCCTCATATCCGGCTGTTTTATAAATATCTGCCGTGCTATACCAGTTCCATACGTTACCAGCGTCAACGAAGGTTGCACCATATATTTTCCATACTATAGGGAATCGCAGTTCAAGATTGGCTTCTAATTTGACATCTCCGGCATGGAAGAAGTTCTGATTGTACTTGGTTGAATAAAAATTGCCGGGGCCATACGCGTATGGCGAGGCACTACGCATGCTGTTGGGGCCACCGGCATAGAAGGCTTCTGATAGAGGTGCAAAATTTGAGTTACCTAATGGAATGTTAGCTCCGGCATAGAGTCGTGTCGCGATTGAGACCTGGTCGGTGAGGTTGAATTTATTTCGAAGTTCTGCCGTCAGTTTGACAAATTGATTGAATGTGGCAACGCCTATTTTTTTGTTTTTTTCGTCCCAGGAATGTTTGAAAGCACAATAGAGTGCATTAATAATATTGCCGGATTCTTTTATACCGAGATCAAGCATTGTATTTACCGCGCGTTTAGAGCGATAGTCGTTATAGACAAAGTTATAGCCTATAGAGGGTACGAACTCGTTTCCTGCAATAACTTTGATTAGTTGCGGATATTCGGCGGCTTTATCAAATAAGTCATCCGATTCTGCTTTCATCATCACAACAGAAAGAGAGAATGGAGTGAAAGCGTGTGTGATATAGCGAGATGAGTGAAAGAAATAAGTGAATGATCCGAAAATATTGTGTACACCATATCCTCCGGCAATATTTTCGTATTGATAGCCGAGCATATAGCGTGTATCTCCTTCGGGGTTATTGTCTCCTCCCCAATGCAGATAGGGGAATAGGAGTGATGCATTGACACCTAATTTGTAAGTGTCGGTTTTTTTAGGGTCGCCGGGGTGGCGATTGCGCATTGCCCAATAATATGCTCCATCGCCTTTGAGTGTGAAAGTCTCTCCTTTGCCCAATAGGTTCTTTATGGATGATTTAAGTGTGACGTCAGGTCCGATGCTGTTGTTTGAACGATAAGCCACACCGGCATCAGCTGTGAGGTCGTAAATACGCAAAATACTATCTCCTCGGTATAATTGATGGTGTTGCCATTCTTTGATAGCTCTTACTCCGAGACCGGATTTATATAATTCGCCTTCAAGGACATTGTTGTTGTCTCGTATAGAGTAAAGTCTGAGAAGAACATTGCCTGTCTTGTTCAGTTTGTAGTCCGCAGTGATGTTGGATAATAATCCTTTAGTTCCGTTAGTTTCCGGATTGTCGGATATTGTAGAACCTATTGTTATACGCAATTTATCTTTGAAGAATGACTTGCTCAGTGTGATATTCATATCGTTCTTTTTGCCTGAACTGAAATCAACATCCATAAATTTGCCCATTTTTGAATTTGCTATTGTGGCGTTGATACGGCTGTTGATTATAGACGAAAGAGCGTAATTGTCGCGCTGCGCAGCTTCGTTGCTTTCTCCAAGGTACATGCCGGTGGTCAGAAGTACTGCAGCTAATCCTTCTCTTGTGCTTTCGTCAAGTGAAGCCAATTCGTGTGTAATGGCTTCGTCGTCGGGAGCTTCAAGGAAGAAACCGATAGATTTTATTCCAATAGAGTCGAGTTTTCCATTCAGACGAACACCTGTGTTGAAATCTACTCGGCGGACACTTGCGTCTTTTGATTCGATATCGGCTTTGACCTTCTGTGATGCAGACACATTGAGTTGTGTTTTGCCAATAGGTCCGTTGAAGGCAATATGGCTCCCTGAATCAACATGAAAAGGTATGACCGGGTAGGCTTTTGGCGAATAACGGACCATACCATCGTCAACATTGATTCTTCCTCCTAAATTAAGTGGCTCTTTATCTGCTACAGCATAGCGCACATTGACAGTGCCATGCGGCTTAACTTGTGCCAGATTTTTTTTGTCAATAGGGTAGGTGATGTCTGTTGTAGGCAAAATAGTAATATCCACATCTGCCACAATATTATTTAATGCCCCTGTTACCTTTCCGCGAATGTCTGTTGCCAAATCGCCATAGACAGGTATAGGCCCGTCTTTGACTAATTTTACCGGTGCAAAACTATCTGCTGCAAGCACTACATCAAGGCGCATGCTGTCAAGGTCTAAACCACCACTCAAAGCAATGAAAGTGCTGTCGGCACCATAGATTGGCAAACCATTGAGGTCAATGTGGTTATGCTCCATGACAATAGGTGTCTCGCCCATACTTAAACCCACTCCGTATGGCTTATATTGTGCAGCTACACCGAGTGGCAGAACATTGGCGGAGATATCTACTTTTGCAGGCAATCCGTCAACAGATGCTTTTGCACGAACCATTCCACTTATGTCCAAGTCTGATATCTTAATAATATTTTCAATAATAGTTATTGGCATATCATTCATTTGAATGTCAGCTTTGATGGCATTATTGTATAAGCTGGAAGGTGAGATGGCGATGTCTGCATAGCGATTGCCCAAATCTATGTTGTGATAGGAGAGACTGTCTAATATGACTTTTCCCTCGCCATACAACGAGTTTTGTTCCCGATTCAGATGAAAACGCAATGCGGCATCGGTGCATATTCCGTAAAAATTCATTGCACCATCTGTCAAGTGTGTATCGGCATTGATAGAAGCATCTGTTTTTCCCTCTGTCATTGCAACATGCAGGACTGCATTGATTTGAGGCATATTGTAGAGTTTGCCGGTCCCTTTTTTATGCAATGAAGTGTTGTCTGTTTTTGCAGGCAATTGATTTGTTGTGGCGTCAAGCGAGAGAAGTGTTTGAACCGAGTCCGAAGTTAGTGACAAGACAACCTTGTCGAGGTCAAGACCTGTGCTGTCAATGAATTGTTGAAGCGGGCTGCCTTTGGCGAGATGGATGTCTGTTCTCAGGTCGGGTATTTGTTGACGAAGTGTATCAAGCATAGTGAGATCGGAGAGAGAGGTGATGGCGTGCAGAAAAGAAGAGTCACTCACAGTGCGGATTAACGGCTGTACTTGGTTCACTAATTGCAGTACGTGCATCGGACTTTGTGCCGTGAGTTGCAGATTAGGAACGGAAAAATCAAGTGCTGTGGTTGTGTCGGTAGAGAAATCAAGTCTCAGAGTGTCAGCATTGATTTTCTTGTCAGCCAGTTGTGCATGAACAGACCTCATTTGAGTATGGTAATCAACTGACATTTTCTCCGGTGTCATGAACCGTGCAACATGGAACTTATGTTCTGTCTGTGCTCGTGCTTTTAAATTATTTCTGTCGATGTCAAATGGCAGGTGCAAAGTCCCGTCCACAGTGTTATTTGCCAAAACGGCATTAAGCTGCAACCCTGAGACATCAATGTTATCATAAACAGCATCTGTCAGGTGAGCTTTAACACTGCTTGTCATTGCTTTTGAACGCAGATTAAAACCTTGCCCTATGGCCTCTATGTCGCCTGCTAAGATGATTGTTTTATTGTCTTTCAATATAGGTGCCAGATTGACGCGATTGATATGCACTTTGGCGTTGTAGGCTTCGTTTTTGATGTCGTATGATGCTCGCAAATGAGCTTGACTGCCTTGAAACTCAGCATCACCATTCACGCTTACCTGCATCGTGTTCAGATCCATCGTTGTCGCCGATAAGTCAGCACGCGCTCCAATCTCTTTGGAGCTAACGTGCAAACCGTTGCTCGTGATTAAGTTGTTTTTTATGTCAGCGCAGGCATTGCCATAGATAGTGTCCGCCGGAATACGCAGATTATGCAATGACAAAAGAAATCTGCCCACGTCGATACGTTTTGCGTCATAACAATTGGCACCCACATCTATCATTGCATCTGTTGCCAAACTACCGGTTTGTATGTTCAAATCAAGTGGTGTAAGGCGGAAATATATATTGTTGAGTTCAGCGTTTTGTATGTCGAAAGCCATTTTTGTTGCTGCTGTGTCTTTCGGAATACTATCAGTTTTTGTACCTCGTAGATCAATACCAACAAAGACATCTCTGAGACGCAAGTTGTACAAAGGAAATTTGCCTTCTGCAATAAGAATTGTTGGAGAAGCCACGTCCAAATTGCCGACAATAGCGTCCACACCAACTGTTGCAATCAAACTATCGGAGTGAAATGTTGTCTGGTCTAAATAGAGTTGATTCACCACAATAGGAAGCGACAAGAAGTCACTTATCCCCTTGCCATTACCTGTTTTTAGTATGGCATCAAGGCGAAGGGCGTGAATACAAGCCAGTGTATCCTGTTCGCAATGTCCAACATAAAGACTGTCTATCTCAATCTGCAATGGTAGGTCATCT
Organism: Paludibacteraceae bacterium; assembly: GCA_017527495.1. Classification (GTDB taxonomy): domain Bacteria; phylum Bacteroidota; class Bacteroidia; order Bacteroidales; family Paludibacteraceae; genus RGIG6639. Next base: position 26,591 of record JAFXPY010000008.1, on the reverse strand, counting down.
TCACCTTTGTAAGCACGATAGAGCACCAGCGGAGAATGATAGAATGGTGAAAGATAGAGCCGGCCTAAATTGATGTCATACTCGGTTTTTTCATTGGCTATCTCTATGCCTTTTTCTAACACAGCTTTTCGAGCTTTGGGTGAGCAAATGATACTTGTTGCTGCAATAAGCAGCAACAAGACTATACCCACCAAAACGCCAAAGACAGCAAGTGGAATTTTCCATATCAATGCAGTACGCCGCATCTTTTCACCTTTCACCTTTCACCTTTCATCTTTCATTTTTCCCCTTTCCCCTTTCACTTTTCACTTTTCACCTTATTTCGTTCCTCCGCCCAAAGCAATATAGAGGTCTAAAAGACTAATCATTCCGTTGTATTTGTTTGTGGCATCGGCGAGTTGTGCTTTGAGGTAATTCTCTTGTGCGGTGAGCACTTCGAGATAAGATGCTTTGCCTTTGCGCATAAGCTCGTAGGTGCCGTTGTAGGAATCTTGCTGAGTTATGAGTAGTCGTTGATATATCGTATTCTGTTCTTGTGCGTTGCGATAACGGAAAATTGCGTCATTAACCTCACTTCCCGCTTTCAGCATGGTTTCTACATAGCGATTGGCAGCCTCTTCTTGTTCTAACTTGGCAATTTGCAAGTTGGCTTTTAGCTTGCCTCCTGCAAAGATTGGCTGACTCAATCCAAGTATGGCGTTCATGAGCAGTTGTCCGGGATTAGCTACAACACCTCCGTTGTTTGTCCAGCCGATAAGTCCTGTAAGCGACAGGGCAGGGCAGAAAGCGGCTTTGGCCATGTTGGTTTGATAGAAAGCTATTGCTACATTACGTTCCGCAGCCCTCACATCAGCACGATTGCTCAGTTGTGTTGCCGGAATAGGTTCTATTGTCCAAGTGTCGAAGGTATAACTATTCCAAGGCAAACGAGCAATAGCGTGATATTCTTTGTTCAACAGACGGCAGAGAGAAAGCTCGAGTGTGTGAATCTCTTGCATGAGTTCTCTGCGTTGGATGAGCACATTGAGAAGTGATGCTTCCATTTGACCAACAGACGGAGAGTAGGCTTGACCATTTTTAACCAATACACGTTGTATCTCTAATACGCGTTGCCAAATGACTTCTGTTGAGTCGAGGATAATAGCTTGATAGTCCAGCAGTTGCAGTTGTGTATATATTCTTGCAACTGTGGCAACAAGATTGGCATGTATTGCAGCTTGGTTGTCTTCTGCTTGGTCGCGAAGTACTTCAGCCTGTCTTTTGCGGTTGGTGATTGTACCTAATCCTTCTCCTCCCCAGTTGAGCGAGAGAGGTACTTGGTAGGTAAGTATTGCTCCCGAACTGCCGCTACCCGGAGTGAACGTGCCTGCCACGCCAACATTAGCCGGAGAGAGAGACAATGTAGGTATGTAACTTAATTTAGCTACACGCAACTTGGCGTCGGCTTCCTGAATTGCAAGTTGGCAAGAACGATAGTCAACATTATTTGCAAGGGCTGTGTCAATCAGTTTCCTTAATTCCGGATCAGTGATATACGTTTGCCAATCTGTTTCGCTTACTGTCTTTACGATTGATTCTGTCGGTGTCTTGGCACTTGATTCGTATTTACTGAAAATTCCGCATGATGAGAAAGTGAAAGAGCAGATTGCCAAAACAATAATCATTGGTACTTTTGACTTTACGCTTTCCACTTGTGCATTTGTTTCTGCTTTTGATTCTTCTTTTTGTACATTTTCTTCACCCTGGAATCGCTCATGTAATTTTTGGAATATGATGTAGAATGCAGGTACAACAAACACAAGAGCGAGTGTTCCGACAGCCATACCGCCGGTAACACCGATTGCAAGTGCGCGGTTTCCATTAGCACCGGCACCACCCTCAATAATCAAAGGTATCATACCTGCAATCATTGTTACGACGGTCATGAGAATTGGTCTCAGACGATCTTCACATGCTCCGAGTGCAGCCTCAACAATACCCATACCTTGTTTGCGTTTTTCAACGGCAAACTCGGTGATAAGAATAGCTGTTTTGGCCAACAGACCTATCAGCATAATCACACCTGTTTGGAGATAGATATTGTTTTGTTGTCCGCAAAGCCATGAGAAGGCAAACGAACCCATAAGTCCGAATGGTACAGACAAAAGCACTGCCAATGGAATAAAGAACGACTCGTAGAGTGAGGCGAGAATCATGTATATCAGCAATATACAAACGAGATAAATAAGTCCTGTCAGATTTGATTTGCTGTTTTCTTCCAACTCGCGGCTCATACCTCCGTACTCATAACTATAGCCTGTAGGCAGATGGTCTTTTGCCACTTCGGCAATCACGCTTTGTACATCGCCTTCGCTATAACCTGCATTAGGTTGTACTGAACAAGCTATTGACTGATAGAGGTTAAAGCGTTTTTGTGTTGCCGAACCAACAGCCGGTGTGAGAGTTACAAATTGTGAAATAGGAGCCATCTGGTCGCCAACTCGTACAAAGATATTGTTCAGAGAATTAGGATCGAGACGATACTCAGGTGCCGCACCTGCCATGACACGATATACCTTACCATATTGGTTGAAATTGCTGATGTATGCACTACCGCAATATGCACCAAGGGTGTTGAGAACGATGTCTGTTGATATGCCGGCGCGGTCGCATTGTGTTGCATTGACATCCACTTTGTATTTTGGGAACGACTCAGAGTAGAGTGACATTGCCATTTGAACCTCAGGGCGTTTCTGCAATTCGGCAAGGAATTCATTCACCACATCATTGAATTTCGACATGTCGCCACCTTGTAGGTCTTCCATCTGCAAGTCAATAGCATTACTATTTCCATATCCCGGAATCTGTGGCATTTGGAATGGAATTATCTGTGCGTCTTTGATGTCTTCACACGAGTAGTACAGCTTAGCCATAACCATGTCAATATAATGTTCTATGCCTTTTCGCTCATCCCATGGTTTGAGACGAATCACAAGTGTACCATAGCTTACACCCGTACCTGAGAGGAGTCCGAAACCTGAAATCTTGGCGTAACTTTCGACCTCTTCTAATCTAAGCACATGTTCTTCTACTTGTGCCATGATTTTGTCAGTTTCAACAAGTGGTGAACCGGCAGGAGCCGTCACATCCACCATGATTACACCTTGGTCTTCTTGAGGAACTAACCCTGCTGGCAATGCACGCATAGCGAACACCATGGCAACAACAGCTGCAATCAACCATAGCCATGCACGACGGGGCTTCTGCAAGAAACGAGATACTCCGTTTTTGTACTTTTCTAAAATCGCATTATATGCAGCATCGTATGCTGTCTTAACCCAGTAGTTGAGGCCTTTGTGTTGTTTCTCATCCGGCTCGTTTTTCGGGCGGAAAAGTACGGCTGTCAGTGCCGGACACAATGTCAATGCCGAAATACAACTCAAACCCACTGAGCTTGCTATCGTAATACCGAATTGAGTGAAGAATGTACCGCTTGTACCCGGCATGAATGTTACAGGAATAAACACCGCCATAAATACGAGCGTACAACTTATGACAGCCACAGACACCTCGCTCATAGCATCTTTGGTGGCTTTATACGCTGAGGTATATCCCGATTCCATCTTCGCCATCACGGCTTCCACCACCACAATGGCATCATCCACCACCGTACCTATTGCCAACACTAATGCAAAGAGCGTCAGAATGTTAAGCGAAAAACCTGCTATTTTCACAACTGCAAATGTACCTAACAGTGATACGATAATAGAGATTGAAGGAATCAATGTCGCCTTGAAATTCTGCAAGAAGAAATACACCACAAGAATAACCAGCAAAATAGCGATGATGAGTGTCTCTACTACGTTATGAATAGCGGCATAAAGGAAGTCATCACTTGTTTGCAGAATGGTAAATTCAAGCCCTGCGGGCATAGTCTTTTTCAAGTCGTTGTATATCTCATTGATAGAGGCATTGACCTGAGTCGCATTGGCCCCGGGTGCTTGATTTATTATGAATGCAACACCCGGTTGGCCGTCAACGCGCGACGAGAAACTATAACTCAACGCACCGAGTTCCACGTCAGCCACATCACGCAGATGCAGTACATTGCCATTTGATGTGCGCAGAACGATGTCTTCAAATTCCTCAATAGATTGCAGACGACCTTTATACTCTAAGTTGTACTGATAGGTGTTGCCGCTTTGCTCGCCAAGCGAACCTGTTGCTGCCACCATATTCTGATTGCCTATGGCTGCAAATATGTCTTGCGGATCAAGACCATAACGTGCCATCACGTCTGGTTTCATCCAAATACGCAAAGAATAGGTGTTGCCCAAATTCTGTACGGCACCAACGCCGGTAACACGCAACAGACGAGGTTTGACATTGATGTCAATATAGTTGGCAATAAAGTCGTTGTCGAATTTACCATCACGACTCACCAATGCTGCAATTTGCAAAATATTATTTTGTCTTTTCTCCACCTTAACACCCACGCGTGTTACCTCTTGCGGCAATAGACCTAAAGCCGCCGACACACGGTTCTGCACATTGACTGCCGCCATGTCGGGGTCAGTGCCTTGCTTGAAAAAGACATTGATGCTCACTTCACCTGTTGCACTGGCTTCTGAAGTCATGTATGCCATGTTTTCAACGCCATTGACAGCTTCTTCAATAGGCATTACAACAGACTTCATCACAGTGTTGGCGTCAGCGCCGGAATAAGAAGTGGTGATCATCACCGTTGGAGGCGCAATGTCAGGATACTGCTCAATAGGCAGTGTTTTCAGACATATAAAACCTACCAAGGCAATCAGCAGTGAGATACACACCGCCATTACCTTACGATCTACAAATATATTTCCTTTCATAAAAATTGAAAATTGAAAGGTCTACTTTTTATCTTTAAGCTTTTTTACTATAGAAACCAGTATAGCAATAATTTCTTTTAAGTCATTATTAAGCGATTGATACTCATCTATGGTTATATACTCAGACCTGAATAAAAGTTCTAACCAATACTGAGTTTCATCTGCTTCTTTTAGTGCGATATTCATTTTAGTGAGATAGTCAGGAGACGATTGAGCATTTTTACTTTCGCTAACATTAGCTCCGATACTTGTTCCACTTCGGAGAATTTGTTTGCTCATTACAAATTCTTTTTTCTCAGTGCAGAGATATTTGTAGAACTTTATTATTCGTACTGCAAAGTCTATGCTTTTTGCCCTGATCATGTCCTTTTACCTTTCACTTTTTGTCTTTCACCTTAATAAATGACTTTATCTTTTTCATGTACATTGGCGGCTCCTTTGGCAACAATTGTTTCTCCAACTTCAGCACCTGAAAGGATTACTGCTCTTTCACCATCGCCAAGCTCCTCTATTTCTACAATAGCACCAGTTGCTAAACTGTCGGCACCAACCTTATAAATCAGCACTTTGTTTTGTATGCGTACAACAGCAGTTAGCGGAACAAGCATAACATCTTCCCATTCAACAGGCAGTACTACAGAACCCTGCATACCTGAGAATAATTCTCCGTCAGGGTTGGGGAATGTTACATAGCAGGTTATAGAACCTGTTTGTTGGTCAACCATTCCTGAGAAACTTGTGATGCGGCCTTTATGTTTATACTCACTGCCGTCTTTGAAACGGAGAGTAAATGGAGTGGCTATTTTGAGTATTTCGTCCAATGAACCCAATTCACTCACAATAGCATGTATCTGACTTTCAGTGATTGAGAAACTTGCTTCCATCTCATTTACACCGGCAATGCGTGTCAGCATTGTTCCTTCTGTTATAACATCGCCAATGTGAGGAATTATATTTCCAACCAATCCTTCAACAGGACTCTTGATAGTGCAATAGTCAAGTCGCAACTCAGCATCACGCACAGCTGCATTGGCTTGTGCTACTTGTGCTTCTGCCGATTGTAAATCATTCAGACTTTTTTGCAGCAAATAATCGCTGATGATACCTTTCTGAGACAATTCTTTATTACTCTCGGCTTCCAACTTTGCATTCTCGCGGTTAGCTATTGCTGTCTGCAAATCGGCGCGTGCATGTTCCAACACGTTTTGTGCGCTTCGGCTATCTATCAAAAATAGTACATCGCCTTTTTTTACGTGCTGACCATCTTTGACACGAATTTCATCCAAAGTACCGGTGCAGCGTGAGACAATAGACACATCGCCTGTACCGCGAATTGCAGCACTCCAACTCAACGGAGCTGTTACTGTCTCGCGACTGAGCGTAAGAGTTTCATAACTGGTGTGTTGCTCCTCGGGCATCTTAACACAACCTGCGAGCATACAAATAGATAGTGTGCATAGCACGAAATGAATTTTTCTCATTGTTATAATTATTTATTTCGTTTAATCTTTCTAACTTCTTACTTCTAATTTCTTGCCTCTATCAAAAACTTTTCTGTATTCCAAGTCTGAGACCATATAGTCCGGGTGTCAAGTGGTTGGCAATGAGGTTGCGCAATTTACCCGAGAAGATGATGACATCGTTGGTGGTCTCATTATATCGTTTGCCTGTGTATGGGTCGGTATAACAGAATGTTGTTCCGCTATAGCCAAGCGAGAGTATGGAGAAGTAAATTTGGAATGTGCTCTTGTTGTTGAACTGATAGGTGATTACAGGGCAAACTTGAGCACCATATATTATACTATGTCTGAGTCCGTCATAGTCTGTTCCTTTAATTTCTCCATCAGTAACACGCGGAAACTCCATACCTGCATACAAGTGTGCTTCAAGCCATATCTCGACTTTGTCGTTAAAAAGAGTTTTCAGGCGGTAGCGAACGTATGGTAACACTTCCCAAGAACCTTGTTGGATTCGTAAATCGTTGGTCTTTTCGGTATCTGTCCAAATATCATAGTCAGTGTAAGTAGCGTAGATGTGCTGATACCCACCGCCGAAACGCATACCAACAGACATTTTTTCACTCAGTTTCCATCCGATCTCAGGCGTTAGAGTGATTGACAAACCATTGTCTTTGTGGGTAGAACGTGAGTCGGTGTGATAGTAGATGTCGAATTTGTAGCCGTAGTAGAGTTTATGTTTCCATACCGGAATGTTCAACACTGATGGAGTATTTACACTATCTTGTGGCGTTTCCACTGTCTTGGTTTCACCTGCTATAGCCGCTACAGACGCAAGACCATCTCCAATATGATCGTCTTGTGCCATCAAAGAGGTTGCAGAGAATACTGCCATGGCAATAAGTCCATACAATCGTTTCATAAGTTATTTGTTTGTTAAAAAGTTAATCATTTATTGTCTTTATGTTCTTCGTGAGGTTGGTCATTCTCACTCATGTTTTTGAAGAACAAGTCAACGACATGCTTGGTTACAAATGTTCGGCGCACTGCATGACGCACTTTGTCGGCTGAGGTCGGACCATTGTTCTCTGTTGCAACGGATGCTTCTTGTTCGGCTTGTGCCACTTTCTGCTCGCGCTCGTCAATCTTGGCTTTCAGACGAGGTGAAACATGGTTGTATATGAAATTATAGCATGGTGTTGCTGCTTTCATGATGTAAGGTGTGAGGAATGTTGTGAGAACTGAAGCGGCAACAATGATAGGATAGATGACAGGGTCGGTAACACCTAAATTGCTACCTAATGCAGCTATGATGAAGGAGAATTCACCAATTTGTACGAATGAGAAACCTGTGAGCATGGCATCATGCAGAGTTTCGCCGCCCCACCAGCAACCTAACGTACCAAAAACAATCATACCTACGATGATAACTACTGCAACATACAATATTGACGGCCAGTATTCGGCAAGTGACGACGGATTAATCATCATACCTACAGAAACGAAAAATATAGCAGCAAAGACATTTTTGAGAGGTGCCATGAGTTTCTCAATTCTGTGCGACTCTTTTGTCTCGGCAAGAATCATACCCATTACAAAAGCACCAAGGGCACTGCTGAAACCGGCTTCCTCGGCAGTAAGTACCATACCCAAACATAAACCTAAAGAGAGAACAATCAATATCTCGTCATTAAGATATTTGCGCACTAAACGGAAAAGTGTCGGAATAATCAATATGCCCACAACAAACCATACAACAAGTGTAACGACGAGTACACCTATTTTTTCTAAGAGGACTGAACCTTCAAAACTGTTTTTCACAGCCACACTTGAGAGCAGAACCATGAGCACAACAGCCACTATATCTTCAAAAATAAGAATACTGGTTGCTCCTTTGACAAATCTTGCTTTGCTCAATCCTGCTTCATCTACAGCTTTCATCACTATAGTGGTGGAAGACATACAAAGCATGGCGGCAAGGAAAAGCGAGTTCATCGTGTTTAATTCGGCAGATTTTCCAACCCCGAAGCCCAACAAAAGCATACCACCAATGATGGTTGCAGCACCAACAAGTGCCACTTTTCCACTCTCAAATAGATTCTTCAGACGAAACTCCAGTCCAATGCAAAACAAAACAAACAAAACTCCGATATTTCCCCATGTCTCGACATTTTCATGACTAACAAAATTTTCACCGAAGAGATGAGGACCTACCAATATTCCGGCTACAATGTAACCAAGCACTACCGGTTGTTTCAGCAATTTGAAAAGTAAACTGACTACGCCGGCAGTAATCATTAAGATATACAAATCATGTACCATATAATATGTATTTTTTTTATTAAATTATCTTTCCCTTTGCGTGTTTTTTTCTTGATTATAGGCTACTTTTTTTCGGGTATAAATTTAATTTTATACGCACATGTATTACTATAAAATAAGCGACACATGATATAAAATCACGCACCGCTTATATGCAGATAGTAATATTTACAATACATTCGCTGTGTGTGTGTATGTGTCATAACTTTTGAGGATTCAGTACTTTTGGTTGTGAAAACTGAAACAGCAATTAGCAACTTGTAAAACAACGCAAAATTAGTAAAAAATATTAAAATATACAAATTTTATAAATCAAAAAATCAGTTATTTTTATCCTTGAAAATGCAGTTTTTACTATTGATGGTGAATAGGGCTTTTCACTTGCACTATGTTAGTTGTGAATTTCGCGGTGTATGTTCCAGAATGGCAAAATTGTTTCAATGAAACCATTAGCAATAGGGGAAAGCAGAAACATCGGGTAGGGTAGCCACTCGTTACGCTGGCCATCGACTTTATATTGTTTGGGCTGTTGATTAGCTGATTCCGGATTACTATGAGCAATCAGTCCGTTTGCTATATATTGTACAATCTCAGCATTGTTTTTGAGGACTTCAATCGGTGCCTTTTCGTCTTTAAGAACTTCAATTTCCAAGTTGTGATAGGTCATCATAAATTCACCTTCGGCATTGAGTTTGTCGCCTGAAAATCGTGAGTGAAGTTCGTCAATGTGATTTTTACATGTTATGCCTGCCAAGGGTCGGACAAAAGAATTTATAAAACTCATATCAATGTTTTTCCATTTTGTTTCGAAATCGAAAGTACATTCCTTGTTGATATGCATGTTGTACGCTATGTCTAAGTGTCCTTTTTGACCAACAATGGCATGTGCATGGGTTGTGCAAGTGGCATTTTTCTTGTTGGTCAGATTGTGCATATCTATGTTCAGATGTCCAAGTTGAAGCTTGCCATATTCTTTGCCGTTGGCTGTATAGTCAAAATTAATTTTATGAACATCAACAATGATGTTTTTAATGCAGAATATTGTCTGAATTTCTATTAATCCTAATTGTGGTATGTCGTTATATGGTTGTTTGGGCATATATTGCTCGTTGCGAATTGCATGGATTTTTTCGATTTCGAGAAAGACAGAATCTAATGTCCGGTCTTGCGAAACAATCTTTTGTATAGGATTAAATTTCGAAGTATGCAAGTGGTTAATTGTCAAGTCTGTCCAATTGATTGGCTCTCGGGCAAGTTCTGCCATTTTTTTGTCTGTAATTGTGTTAAAAAGGTGTGTATAGCCTTCTTTTAAGCCTTCGGCATCGCAGATTAGGTTATGCAAGTCAATTTCAGTTATTCCGTCGTCTAATTTTGCGTCAAGATGGTTTATTTGAAGCGAATAAATGGAGTCATTGTAGGCAAAAGAAGAATCAATCAGACTATAATCTATGTTATTTGCTTCAAAACTCAGACTATCGATTTGCAATCGGAGAGGTGTGGAGAGAGAAATGAATTGAATTGTTGCGTTTTCTATCATTGCTTTTGCGACATTGAGACTATTCAAAATTGTATCTTGCTTTGCTGTGTCAGTAGGAAAAACAGGCAAGCAATCAGCAGGATGTTTGTCGTCAAAGAATATTTGTGCACGAGGTTCTTTTATAGTGAAATTGAGTACTGACAGATTATGATAGCGAATAAAATTACCTATGCTGTTTATATTGACAGACACTTGTGGTATAGAGAGCTTTATTCCTGCTTTATGCTTACTTCCGAGGCTGTCTAAAAGCGTGGTGTCGGAAATGAGATTGATGTCATAAATTCTTACTCTACCATTTAATAACCCAACATGTATTCGTCCGACACTGATTTGTGTGGGTGTTTTATCTTTTTTCAGCCATTCAGTGATTGCATTATTTACAATGCGTGTGGAATATGAGTTTAGAGCTATTATACATGCACTAATTGCAAGAACAATAAGAGCAATAATGATCAACGATATTTTAATCGATTTATGCATAAAGTGTAATTATAACTCAGTGCAAAGGTAGTAATAAAAATAGAAATTAGCAAACTTTAACTAAATAAAAAATTAATACTTTATGTTTCGCAAGTAATACAATGTGTCACATTATAGCAGCGGACATTCTTAAAGTATGATTTATAGACTAAAAACCGCGTTTTGCGGTTTCATGTTAATAGAATCTATGAATGTGCCCTTAAAATATTTTTTCAAATTATTTGCATATTATAAAGATTTTTTTTAATTTTGTGCAGTTATTTATGTCGTATCAAATGCGAAAATATTGTCAGATTGTCTCGTCACAAGTGATGAGTACTTTTTTTGCAGTTGATTTTTGACAATGATTTATGGTATGAACACTTTTGTGTTTGTACCTTTTTTTTTGAAAATAAGTTGGTTAGATAAGCAAACAACATTACATAATTTTCATTATGCAACTTTTACTTCAAATCATTACGCTCATCGGTTCCGTTGCTATGTTGATGTACGGAATGAAGGTGATGAGCGAGGGTGTGCAAAAGATGGCAGGTAGCCGATTGAGCAACTTCCTCGGTACGATGACAACCAATCGTTTTACGGGTGTGCTGACCGGTGCTTTCATTACCGCTGCAGTGCAATCTTCAACAGCCACAACAGTGATGACCGTGAGTTTCGTTTCTGCCGGTATATTGAGTCTTGCACAAGCTATTTCAGTCATTATGGGTGCCAATATCGGTACGACATTCACCGCATGGATAATGGTGTTGGGCGGTGGCTCGTTCGATTTACGCCTTGTGGTTTATGCTGTTATTGTTTTGGCTGTTGTACTTATTTACACCAAGAAAAATGCCAATCTTGGTGATTTTCTTATCGGTCTGTCACTTATGCTTCTTGGTCTGACCACACTCAAAATTAATGCCACTGAGATGCACCTTGATACAATCGAACCGGTGAGAAATTTCTTTATCGCAACATCAAGTTGGGGGTATGGAAGTTATTTCCTCTATTTGTTGGTTGGTGGAATATTGACTTTCACGGTGCAATCTTCGGCTGCGATAATGGCTATTACAATGACTTTGTGTTCAACTCACATCTTGCCCATTGACATGGGTATTGCTCTTGTTCTTGGTGAAAACGTGGGTACGACAATAACTTCTAATGTTGTGGCATTGTCGGCTTCTGTTCAAGCTCGTCGTGCTGCTTTGGCCCACTTGGTGTTCAACCTTTTCGGCGTAGTGTGGGTGTTATGTGTTTTCCGTTGGTTTGTTGGCGGTGTTTGTAATCTTTGGGGAGTTGACTTCACACCGGGGGTACCAAGTGATGTGTCGCCTGACAAATTGAATGCTATTCTTGCCACTTTCCATACTTCATTCAATATACTAAACACCTGTATATTGATCGGTTTTATCTCATATATTGAACGCTTAGTAACAGCCATAATTCCTTCTAAGCCGGAGCAAAAAGACACAGATAGTCAGTTGCTTTTCATTTCCGGCGGACTTATGTCAACTTCTGAGTTGTCTATTCTTCAAGCATGGAAAGAAATACATGTCTTTGCCGTTCGTACGCAGCGAATGGTGAAGATGATTCATGATTTGTACAACGAAAAGGACGAAACAGAATTCATAAAGATATTCTCTCGAGTAGAGAAATATGAAGGTATATGCGATCGTATGGAATACGAAATTGCCGACTATTTGAATCATGTGGCTGATGGCCGCTTGTCTGAGCAATCGAAGCATGAGGTACATAAGATGTTGCGTATTGTCAGCGAATTAGAGTCTGTCGGTGATGCCAATTTCAATCTATCGCGTCATATCAAACATAAATATGATAGTAATATTGCCTTTACTGAGTATCAAAACAAAAACGTTGAGATGATGATATATCTTGTGAGTGGAGCCGAGACAAAAATGGTTGAGGCATTAGAGCGTGTTCATATTACTGAAGATGAGTTTCTTGAAATGACCAATATGGAGAACGAAATCAATAATTTCCGCGATGTGCTCAAGATGCAAAATATGCAACATATCACCGACAAAGAATATGACTACACCACCGGTGTCAACTATATGGATATCATCATTGAACTGGAAAAAATGGCTGATTACATAATCAATGTTGACGAAGCTATTTACGAGAAAAAGCACGACAAGTAAGTTTTTCACTGCGATATTTAAATTAAAATGACATGAGGTTGTCGCAACAACCTCATGTTTTCATTTCATATTTTTGAATTTCAAATCAACTGCTGTTTTTTTATATTCAAAAAAATATTAATTTTGCAACACATTATTTTTTCGTAAAAAAATGATAGGTATAATAATAAATCCTAAATCGGGTAAAAAAGCATTTCGCAGACAACGCTATTATCTTTTCAAACAGTTGCGAAAATTAGATCTTGATTTCACTTTCCGTGTTACAAAATACGCCAATCATGCGTGCGAATTAGCTCGTGAGCTTGTAGAGAGTGGCATTCGAGACGTTCTCATCGTCGGTGGAGATGGTACTTTGAGTGAAGCTATCAATGGAATAATGACAGCAAAAGGTGTGGATACAAGAGAGGTGAGAATAGGACTTGTGCCACGCGGAACAGGTAACGATTGGGGGAGGTATTGGGGAATAGATAAAGACCATAAAAAATCAATTAAATACTATTTAAATGGTGTTGCGCAACCTATAGATATCGGAAAAGTGGAGCTGTCAAGAAACGGAGAAGTGCACCGGCATTATTTTATCAATTCTGTTGGTTTTGGGGTTGATTGTCTCACATGCCAAATGACTCATGTGTTGAAGTATTATTTGGGGAGTCATAGATTGCTTTATGCTTTTGCCTTGCTTTTTGCAATAGCCAAACATAAATCACTAAAAATGTCGTTAAAGATAGATGGTGAGACGGAATCTGGATGGAATCTGTTTACAATGAATATCGGCAATGGTTGTTATTCAGGTGGTGGGATAAAGCAAAATCCGAAAGCAGACCCCACTGATGGCGTGTTTCATGCCATGTTTGCAGAAAAACCAACTTTCAAACAAGTTCTTAAAGCTATTCCGCACATGTTTGACGGCAAACTGGAACTTTTGCCTTTTATTCATAATATTGTCGGTAAAGAAATCGAATTACAAACTCCTAAATACCTTGCCTTTGAAGCTGATGGTATTGTTGTAGAGGCTTGTGGTCCTTACAAGGTAAGCGTCATTCCAAGTGCTCTACAAATGATTGTGCCTCCTGAATCTCATTGATTTTGCCAACATCCATCATTCGATAGTCGCGAGGCACAAAAGCACGAATTGGCGATGCGCTACACTGCGTAATGTAGAAATCAGTGATTGAAAATTTTTCAGGATAGGTCTCCATAGCTTTGAATATTTGTGGACTGACAATTTGTATGCCGGAAAAAGCAAGGTGTTGCAATCCCTCGATATTCAGATTTTTTGGTTTGCGCTCGTCAGTTGCTATATTGTGCCACCCGTGCATAACACCTTCTTTATCAAATAGTAAATATCGTTGTGTCTTTCGTTCGCTTACTACGAGTGTGGCAAGTGAGTCGGTTTGGTGAGCAGCAAAAAGAGAAGAAAAATCAAGGTTGGTTATGATGTCAACGTTATGAACCAATATTGGTTCATAACTATCGAATAAAGTCTGTGCTTTTTTCAGCCCTCCGCCCGTGTCGAGCAATTTATTTCTTTCGTCAGAAACATGCCACTTCAGTCCAAAACCATTGTTTGCCTCTAAATAATCAATTATCATATCCGGAAAATGATGAACATTGACCACTACTTCTTCTATGCCTGAATGACTCATTTTCAGCATAAGGCGTTGGAGTAGGGTTTGCCCGCCAATTTCCACGAGTGCTTTAGGGCGTGTGTCTGTTAGAGGTTTGAGTCGTGTGCCAAGGCCGGCAGCAAATATCATTGCTTTCATAGATGAATTATTTTGCTGGTAGTGTTGTTTCTATTTCTTGTTCGCGATGGATAAGTCGGATCTCGACCCCGAATTTATTGTTGATATGTTCGGCAAGTTTTTGAGCAGCATAAACAGAGCGGTGTTGTCCGCCTGTGCAACCAAACGAAACCATGAGATTTTGAAATCCTCGCTGTATGTACCGTTTCACACTTGCGTCAACAAGTTGATAGACATGCTCTAAAAATATTGTTATCTCACCATCTGTTTCGAGAAAGTCAATCACAGGTTTGTCAAGTCCTGTAAATTGAGTGTAACGGCTGTATTTCCCAGGATTGTTGATTGCCCGACAATCAAACACAAAACCACCTCCATTGCCTGATTTATCTTGAGGAATACCAATCTTATAGGAAAAACTATATATCGTTACTACAAGCGGTTTTTTCGAACTTATATCTTCAAATTGTTTTGAATGAGCAAGTTTTGTGAGAACTTCAACCAAATAGGGGTAGGGTGAGTCTTGAAGTATAACGACAAGTTTTTTTAGATTGTCAATGGCGTATGGAATACTTTGCAGGAAATATGGTTTTTTTTCAAAATAGCCTCTAAATCCGTATGCACCAAGCACTTGCAAAGTGCGGAACAGAACGAAGTGTTTGAGAACGGAATCAAATTCGTCTCTATCAAGCGGCATAAACTTGCGCATCTCGTCGATATATTCCCCAACTAATTCTTTGCGTAGTTCGTCGTTATAGTGAGCTTGTGCCTGCCAGAGAAAAGACGCAATATCGTAGTAGATAGGACCTTTTCTGCCGCCTTGGAAGTCGATAAAATATGGTTCATTATTGAAAATCATGACATTACGACTCTGAAAATCGCGATACATAAAGGTATCCATTCGAGTTTGTAGCAGAATGTCGGCAAGATGGTTGAAATCATCTTCAAGTCTGTTTTCCTGAAACTCTATGCCTGAGGCTTTCAAAAAACAATATTTGAAATAGTTTAGGTCCCAAAGGATTGAGCGTAGATTGAATTCCGGCTGCGGAAAACACTGGTTAAAATCAAAATTTTGAGCTCCTATATATTGAATTTGAGCCAAGCAACGCATAGTCTTTCTGAGCATTGACTTTTCCCATTCACTGAATTCACCGGTTGAGCGTCCTTCAGAAATATAATTGAACAGCAGAGTGTCGCCAAGGTCTTCCTGTATATACGCCATTTGGTCGTCGCTGACAGCTAATATTTTGGGAACGCGCAACCCTTTTTTTGCAAAGTGTTGTGCCATGTATAGAAAGGCTTTATTTTCATCTACATTAGTGCCATAAACACCAACATAACTGCAACTTTTGCCCTTCAAGCGATAGTAAAGACGATTAGAGCCTGAGGCACTCATCTGAATTTGTTCAACAAGCTCCTCATCGCTGATTTGATGAAATAATTGTTCTAATGTTTGATTTTGCATTGTAACTAAATGATTTTCTATCGCAAAGATACAAAAAATGTTGATTTTTGCCAAATAAAATGTAAAAATCTTTGAAAAATAGAAAAAAAATTATAATTTTGCATTGTGTGTTTAATTATGTCAGATTCTGCTATAAGGATATGGAACATAAGAAACTTGAAAAGAAAAGAAGTCTGTATTCAACCATTTTGATACATTGCTTTGCTTTGGCTCATGCATTTGTTGTGGTGCTTTTCAGACATTTCAATTTACCTGATGAAATACCTCTAACTATTCTCACGGTATTGATGATAGTGCTTGTAACTCAACTATATAAGTTCCCTTACGACCTTACTGCCGTCATGGCATTGCTGTTTTGTTTTGCCGGCTTTTTCATCGGTACAAAAGGTGGAGAATGGATAATGAATAACAGCAGTGGATGGATAAAAAACAATGCCAACGTGGTTGTTTCTTTTCTTGTTACGGAATTTGATGGATGGGTAACCTACTTTGTGGTTAGAAGCATACACTTCACCAATATAAACTCAGAATGAGACTGATAAGACGCAAAAACATATCAATGATTTTCCTAATAGTAGTTATCGTCCTGCTATTTAGAATTTTGTATATCGACTTTTTTCAAATGTTGATTGAACGATATGGCTTTAATGTCTCGTCTCTTTTTCAATCATTTGTGGGCAACATTATTGTTCTGTTGCTATCTGTTGTCCTTGATGTCTTTGCTGTATGGAAACTGAGTCGAACAAAACCTTACGGACATAATTCTTTGCTTCGTTTTGTACTTGATATTTGTTCAATTCTTTTTGTATCTATAATAGGTGCAATCATACTGAATTTCAAAGACTTGTCAGTCAATGCAAATGGGCACCCGTATTTTTACTTTTTGTTTTCTGTCTTGTGCGTATTTCTGTTCAATGCTTTTCTCGTCAGTGTGCTTGACATAACTTTCTATGCTTTAGATGTTCGACAGCGAATGTATCAGGAAGGAATAAAAAAGCGTCAGGCTGAATATCAATATCTGCAGCTCAAAGAGCAACTTAATCCTCATTTTTTGTTTAATAGTCTGAACATGCTCGACTATTTGGTTCAGAGTCAGGAGACAGAACGTGCAAGTCTATACATCAAAAAACTTGCCGGAATATATCGCTATTTCCTGCAGGCGAGCAATATGGAACTTGTTTCTATTGAGGAAGAGTTAGACTTTGTAGGTCATTATGTCGATTTGTTGAAGGTGAGGTTTCCTGAGGGTTTTGAGGTTAATCAGCAAATTCCGGCAGAATACTATCAGAGATTAATCATTCCTTGCGGATTGCAAATACTTGTTGAGAATGCAATAAAACATAATATTGTCAGCAAATCTCAGCCATTACAAATTGACATTTTCATTGAAGACGACTATATTGCTGTAACAAACAACATACAACTCAAAATAGAAATTAAAGACTCGATGCAGGTGGGGCTGAACAACATCTGCACACAATACAAAGATATGCTAAATCGAGAAGTTATAATTGAAATTAGTGAAGAACTTTTCAAAGTAAAACTTCCAATAATTTAAAAACATCATGAAAGTATTTATTATTGAAGATGAGATCCCGGCTCAAATCAATTTGAAGCGTTTGTTGAAACAAAACTATCCTGATGTTGAGTTTGTGGGTGAAGCCGATTCTGTCAAGACTGCTATTCAATGGCTCAAAAGCCCAAAGAATGAAGCTGACATTATCTTTATGGATGTAGAATTGTCGGATGGTGTATGTTTCGAAATATTCAAAAAAGTTGATGTTACACCAAAAGTTATTATCACTACTGCCTACGACAATTATGCCATCAAAGCATTCAAGATTAATAGTGTTGATTATCTTCTCAAGCCTATTGACAACAATGAACTTGTCAATGCGGTGGAAAAATGTCTAAATTCAGCCAACAATTTCGGTGCTGCTGATATTTTCCAAAGAATGATGGACAACCAAATGAATAAGAACTATAAGCAACGCTTTATAGTTAAGATAGGTGATAGAATATTGATCATCAAGATTGAAGAAATCGCCTATTTCATTTCAAAAGATAAGACCACCTATTTGGTTAATCATGAAGGTAAGTCGTATATCATCGACCAATCACTTGATATGGTAGAGACATTGCTCGATCCTTCTTTATTTTTCCGTATCTCGCGTGCTTGCATAACTCATATTGATTCAATAAAATTGGTTTCTAAGCATTTCAGTGGACGATTGAAAATCACTCTTGAACCAAAAGTTGAGGATGATATATTTGTATCGCGAGTTCGAACCAACGAATTTATGCGATGGATCAACAACTAAAAAAAATCAGCCAAATGGCTGATTTTTTTTAGTTTATATCACTTGTCCAACATGCCACAGACGCTCAGCAGCTATTGTCGTTACTTCTCCATGGCCGGAAAAAATGATTGTGTCGTCGGGTAAGGTAAGAATTTTCTTTATCGAATCTTGCATATCACTCCAATTTCCGTAGGGCAAATCTGTACGACCGATGCCATTTTTGAATATCGTGTCGCCGGAAAAAAGTATGTCAGGTTTGTTATCCTCCGTTTTAAGCAAATAGCATACGCAGCCTGGAGTATGCCCCGGTGTTGATATAACTTGAAACTCTAAATCGTCAAATTTCAGCACATCACCATCAGAAACATTATTAAAACTTTTATTCGTTGATGCAGGTATGTCTGTTATTCCAAACCAGTCGCATTGTTGTTCGTAGGATTTCATCAGAGGCAAATCACGTTCAGAGCCATAAGGTATCAAACCATATTTTTGAAATAATGTCTCGTTCCCGAATTGGTGGTCGAGATGAAAATGCGTGTTTAGTAAAGCTATAGGTTTGAGTTGTTGCTCTTGAATATAATTGAGCAATTGTTGTGCCTCATTGTCATTACTGCATCCACAATCTATAATTACGGCATTGTGTCCGTTGTCGATGATATATGTGTTTTCGGCAAACGGATTAAACATAAAACGTTGTAGATTCATAGTGGTAAATAAACTGCTTTTTTTGTGGTAAAATATTCTTCGTCGTAGAATTCTGTCAAATCATACAATGTTGCGATATGCTTGAAACTTTTGATTTCTCCCTGCAGTTCACCGCCTTTGAGACATATCAAACCATTAGGCAAGGCATTTTTTTGTTTGTGGTCGATATTTTTTCTTGTAAGTTTGACCAAGTCGTTAAGATTCATCACTGCACGACTGACCACAAATTCGTATTTCTGTTTGTCGTCTTCGACTCGGCAGTGTTTGAAATCTACATTTTCCAAGCCAATGCTCTTTGCTACTTCTGAAGCAACAAGAAGTTTCTTACCCACAGAGTCGAGTAGGGTAAAGTGGCAGTCGGGAAACATTATAGCCAAAGGAATACCCGGGAACCCTCCTCCTGTTCCGAGATCGAGAATTTTTGTGTCGGGTTTGAATTGGAGGATTTTTGCTATTGCAAGCGAATGAAGCACATGGTGTTCGTAGAGATTGTCAATGTCTTTGCGTGAGATAACATTAATCTTAGCGTTCCAATCTGCATACAAACTACCAAGAGCAGCAAATCGCTGCTCTTGTGTTGTATCTAATTTGAAATATTTTCTTATAATATCCATTTATTCAGCTTCTTCTTCAGGTGCCATATTGGTGAAAACATTTTGCACGTCTTCGTCTTCCTCCAACTTGTCAAGAAGTTTCTGAACGCTTTCGCGTTGTTCTGCTGTTACATCTTTATAGTCGTTAGGTATTCTGACAAACTCACAACTTGCAATCTCAAAGCCATTGTCTTCAAGATATTTTTGTATCTGGCTATATGCAGGGAAATCGCCTGAGATAATGATGTTGTTTTCTTCGTCTTGACCTACTTCTTCAACTCCGTAGTCGATAAGTTCCAGCTCAAGTTCATCAAGGTCGATACCATCTTTTGCCACAACATTAAACACGCACTTACGGCTGAAAAGGAACTCCAAAGAGCCTTGTGTGCCAAGGTTGCCACCATGTTTGGTGAAATAAGAGCGCACATTAGCTACGGTACGCATATTGTTGTCAGTTGCAGTCTCAACAAAAATGGCTATTCCGTGAGGTCCATAGCCCTCATAATTGATTTCCTTGTAGCCTGAAGCATCCTTGTCCGTTGCTTTCTTGATGGCTCGTTCGATATTCTCTTTCGGCATATTCTCGCGTTTGCATTGTTGGATCAACATACGCAAGCGTGGATTAGAATCAGGATCCGGTCCGCCATCTTTGGCAGCTATGGTGATTTCTTTGCCTAATTTTGTGAAAGTGCGGGCCATGTGACCCCAGCGTTTCAGTTTGGTTGCTTTACGATATTCAAATGCTCGTCCCATATTTATTTAATTTAATTATTTTCACTTTTTCAGTTTTCAAATGCAAAATTAATATATTTTTTTGAAAAAATCAAATAGTATCAGTTTTTGCTTTCTTGTTTTTGTGCGTATGCTTTTTTTCTGCAACGTGTTATCAACGTTTGTTGTCTTTGCCTGACATAATTCTTGGGGTTCTTGACGCTCCATTTGCGAGGGTTGGGTAGGCATGCTGCTATCAAACAAGCCTCTGTGCATGACAATTTTTCTGCACTATGTTTGAAATATTCCTGCGACGCTGCTTCGGCACCAAACACACCATCGCCCATCTCTATACTATTCAGATAGACTTCCATAATGCGGTCTTTACTCCACATCAGCTCTATCAAAACAGTGAAATATGCCTCCATCCCTTTCCGAAACATATTGCGATGGTTGGTGCAAAACACATTCTTTGCTGTCTGTTGTGATATAGTACTTCCTCCGTGTTTTACTTCACCTTTTTCGCGCTTTTCTTTCAGTGCTCGTTCTATACCTTTTTTCGAGAAACCATTATGCTTGTAGAATAAGTCATCTTCTGCAACAATGACAGCTTCTGTCAAATTATATGAGATGTGCTCATAGTCTTTCCACTCGTGTTTGATGTTCAGTTTCTTGTCGTCATGACGGGCTTCTATGCGGCGTATCGACATCAAAGGTGTCCAATATACAGGAACAAATTTGTACAACAAAACAACCCCAACGGACAGAACAAAACAAGAGGCAATGACTATTCCAAAGAATTTTAGTATTTTGGTTATAATCTTGTTTGATTTTGGTCTTGGTTGCTTCTTTTTATCCATTGTGTTGCTCTATTTTGTGCAAAAAGAGTTGTCTTAGCAATTCATCGCACCGCACACATGAATCACTTGCCCTGAAATATATGCCGACAAGTCGCTTGCAAGAAATAGTGCTGCATTGGCAACATCTTCTGTTGAGCCGGCGCGACGGAGTGGTATCATCTTGACCCATTCTTCTCTTATGTTGGCAGGTAAGGCTTTGGTCATGTCGGTGTCGATAAATCCCGGAGCGATAGCGTTGGCACGGATGCCACGCGGACCGAGCTCTTTGGCTACAGATTTTGTCAGACCTATGATGCCGGCTTTTGAAGCAGCATAGTTGGCCTGTCCTGCATTACCGCTCACTCCAACAACAGAGCTTAGTGAGATGATACTACCTTTACGTGCTTTCATCATGAATGGAGCACAGGCATGTGTGTAGTTGTAGGCACTCTTGAGATTGATTGTTATGACATCATCCCATTGTTGTTCAGTCATGCGAAGCAATAGACCATCACGAGTTATGCCTGCATTGTTGACGAGTATATCTATTTGCCCAAAATCAGCTACAACTTGTTTTACAATGTCGTGTGCTTGGTCAAATTTTGAAGCATCAGCAGCATAAAATTCTGCTTTAACACCTAACTGACGTATCTCGTTCAGTGTGGTTTCTGCATTGTCGTTGAGCACTAAATCAGTGAAAGCTATATTGCAACCTTCTTTAGCAAAACGCAGAGCTATAGCCTTGCCTATTCCGCGTGCGGCACCGGTAATAAGTGCTGTTTTGTGTTCTAACATCATTGTTCTTGTTCGTTTATAGGGAATATTCCTTCCGGGTTTCTGATTGTATATTGTGTCATGGTCTGATTCGACTCAAAGCCTCGACCTGTAATTATTGAGTTGGCTCGAGTGATGTGAATCAGACTGTCAGAATAGACTCGTTCTGTCTTTTGATTCCAAAAGAGTTGTTCGGTTTCAAATACTTCTCCTTCGAGATTGATTGCTCGCACGTTGCCATCCAATTCCCAGATTTGCTCTTTGTCTTTGTAGATGGCATAGTCGCTTTGAATACTTGCGTCTATATTAAGCTCTGTGTCGAAATTTTCAAGCACTATACCTTCTTTGAATTCCCAATATGATGGCTCTGCTTTGTCATAAATTTCCCAGCGTGGAGCTTTGATTCTATAGCGTGTTATGCCAGAGTCGGAAATTACAGTAGAAACATTATAGGCATCTAAAATAGGAATCTGCGTGCGGTCTGTAACGGCATCAATCTTACCTTTTTTTGTATCTTTGGTACACGACCATAAACAACAAAACATTACTATTGAAAGACCAATAGTAATGTTTCGTGTAATATGTCTATGTTGCAAGTTCAATTTTAGTCGTTACTGCGAACAATTGTTGTTTCGCCTATCCAACCACCAACTGTAAATGGTTCGCCTTTTTTCAAGTCAGGACTATAGAAAATATCTTCTGTTGATGGGAAGTATTTTTTATAATCAGCTGCATACTTATTTGCTTGTGCAGCGGCTTCAGGATCAACGGCAGCGGCTTTGTTGAACTTATCAACGGCTACCCAATACACTGAGCGATTCAAAATAGCATCATCGTATGGTTTCGGACCAATTATGTATGCCAGACCAATCAAGATGTAGCAGCGTCCTTGATTACCATCGTATTCGAGTGATTGACGAGCAAAGCTGCGGCAATTTACATAGTTCTTTGAGTTATAGTAGAGGAAAGCGATATTGTAGAGATAGTCGGCTTTTGAAGCATTATTGTCTGTCATGTCGAGTGCCTCTTTGTAGTAAGTTATAGCTTGTTCGTTGTCGCCTTTCTTTACGCTCATTGCGGCGCAACCTGCTGCTGATTCTGCTGTCGGTTGTATCTTGTGGGCTGCAACTGCTGCTGCAAAATATACTTCTGATTCGCGGCAGTTAACGCGTTGATAGAGTGTCATAATTTTGTTGAGTAACTCCAAATTCTCAGCGTTGGCTTCAACTACACTACGATATATCTCGTCCATCTTGTCGCAATCTGCTGCACCACTGGCTGCAAACATATTGTCTATCTCTTCTTTTACAATGCGAGCATTGTTGCGTGTTGCCTCTTTGGCTGATGCATCTTCTGCTATTTTGTTGAGTACGTCAGAAGCTTTTTGATAGTCGGCAATGTATTGACCTTGTTTGGTTGCATCTTCTTTGAATTGTGCCAAAGATACATACATGAATTGCTGAATAACTGTTACTTTACTCTTTGTGCCCATGCCGTCAACTGATTGTGCTAACCATTCATAAGCTTGAGTTTTGAGTTTATCTTCAGGGAAGTACTGTATGTAATCCATTGCTTTGTCGCCAAGAATGTATGCTGTCGGATATTTCTTGTTGTCGCCAAAATATTTAATACGCAAGTCATACATTTGCATCAAGGTGTTGCGAATTCTGTCTTTTTCTTCAGCAGTCTTGGCATTAGCAAACTCCCAGCCCAAAATATCGTCACCATAAGTGTAGATTGCCAAGCTTGCATTAGGGCAGTTATTGAAAGCTTCATACCACGGACCAACAGCATCGGCATATTGTTTGTTTTTGGCTGATTCTGCAAACAAGCTGATATTGGTCAGACACTCTTCTGTGTATACCGGCGTCTCGTCTTGTTGTGCTACCTGTTCAGGTACTGCCTCTGTTTTTGTTACTTTCTTGCCTGCATATACTGCAACAATCGACAGCGAACAAAGGAAAATCGTTGCAAATAATTTTGTTTTCATGACTTTATTGTTTTTTTGTTATTATACAAACTTTTTTACAACACTTTGCAAAGACCGTGCCAAAGTGTTAATTTTGTTTATAATCTTCTCTTGAAGAACCAATTCTCAGCAATGGCTGTGCTTAAAGTGAAACGAACATAATGTTCTTCTAATGTGTTTCTTGTGCCGCGATGGCCATATTCAAACGTGGTGTTGATTATTGTGCCTATGTTGCGCAGCGGAAAACCAAATCCCATACTCACACCAAAGTCTTTTGAATTGGACTGTTGGATATACGAATCTTTTACAAAAGCTCCCACTCGCCAATACATCCTTTCTCCATAATTTCTGCCTATGGCATTATGGCGATATTGAATTCCAAGAGATAATCGACTTTGGCTTTTCAATGAATTTTTCTGACCGAAATACATTGCGTTTGACCAATCTGTTGTTTTATAATCCACACCTATTGTAAGATTGTCGGCAAAACAATAAGACAATCCCACGCCCCATTCCATTGGTAAATCAAACGAATTGTCCAGTCTTGTGGTATCTAATGTTGCAAGTTCATAGCGCGTAAATGTTCCATTCAATTTCTTTGTGGGCTCGAATATCGCACCGATTGTAAAACCATGATTTCCAAAGGTGTGAAACAATTGAGCACCATAGCGAAGTCTGTAGTCGTGAATATTAAATTCGCTTGTTTCAATGACTGACGTCTGTCCTGATTCAGTAAAAACAACTCCGCGATAGTTGGCTATCTCGCCCCACATATAGTAAATATTTGCTCCAGCTGCAAACCAATTCAGAATATTAAAGGACAATCCTCCATATACTTCGGATATGTTGCCCTCACCATAGTAATTGAGTGAATAGTGAGCATTAGCGTTCAGTGTTCTTTCTAATTCAAATTCATAACCGGTGGCGGAGTAGGGCAGAATGCCGGCACTAAAACCTATGTATTTCCAAATTGGAAATTGAAGGCATAAATACTCCAAATTACCATTTATCTTGGCATTTTTACCATTCGAATCACCATAAAAAGTACCCAACAAACTCACGCCCAAGTCCATAGCAAAAGTTGTTGTGTCGATAGCTGAATATGTGGCCGGATTATTGGGATTAATAGCATTTTGTTGGCGCAAGCCTATGCTTAACCCGCCCATGCTACGACTCAGTCCTGTGCTGTTGTCGTTCAATTCTCCATAGCCAAAACGCGAATAAGGCGAATTGGTAGCATTCTGAGCATATATGGTGACACAACAAGAAAATACTACAAGCAATATTATACTTTTAGTCAATTTGTGCATATTTTTTTTCTACAAAATTTTTCAAACCAACTGCAAAATTAATAAAAAAATCTAATATACTAAAGTTTCTTTAAGAAAATAATTTGAATTACAATACATTCAGCACCTGTTCTTTGATTTGTTCGAGTATGTCTTTCATCTTGACCACAATGATTTGCATCTCACTATGATTCGATTTTGAGCCCAGTGTGTTGATTTCTCTACCCATTTCTTGTGCTACAAAACCTAATTTTTTGCCCACAGATGCATCTTCTTGCATTGTCTGTTTGAAGTATTGAATGTGGTTGCGAAGGCGTACTTTCTCTTCTGTTACATCGAGTTTTTCGAGATAGAATATCATTTCTTGTTCAAGGCGATTTTTGTCAATATCTTGTTGTGTCTGTTGTTTGAGCAATAGGAGGTTGTCTTCGATGCGTTGACGAATTTTTTCGATTCTTTCGGGTTCGTATTTTTCTACCTCTTTGAGCAATTCTGATATATCGTTGAGTTTTTGCTCAAACATTTTTTGAAGTGCCAATCCTTCTTGTTTGCGAAAACTTTTCAGTCCTTCTATGGCCCCATTTAGTGCATTGCAGACGGCTTGCCACTCTTCATTGCTGAGAGTTGTTTGTTCGTTGGGTTTTATGACATCAGGTAAGTGGAGTAGTGCAGAGAGCCAATTTTGGTTGTCTATATTCCAATTGTTGATGGTGGCATTTTCCATTATCACATCGTGATAGTAGTTGAGCGCGTCAATATTTATTGGTGTGAAGTTTGTTTCGATGTTATTGACGCTTGCGTCATAATATATTGCACAATCTACTTTTCCTCTTTCAAGTTGTTGTGTGATGATATTTCTAATCTCTAATTCTTTTTCTCTGAATTGTGGAATAATTCGTGTATTGATGTCGATTTGTTTGCTGTTGAGAGAGCGAAGCTCGACTACAATTTTCTTATTCCCGCATTCGCAAGTACCCTTGCCATAACCTGTCATTGATTGTAACATAAAATTATTTACTTATTTTGTTATTTACGATTTACATGTTTTAGAATTTAGACCGCTCACTTCATTCGCTGTTAGAAACAAGACCACTCACTTCGTTCGCTGTTAGAAACAATGCCGCTTACTTCGTTAGCTGTTAGAAGTTAGAGATCTCTTACTTTTTTACAGCGCAGCGGTCTTACTTCTCAATTCTATTTCTTACTTCTTACAGCGCAGCGGTCTTACGTCTCAATTCTATTTCTTACTTCTTACAGCGCAGCGGTCTTACGTCTCAATTCTATTTCTTACTTCTTACAGCGCAGCGGTCTTACTTCTTAATTCTATTTCTTACTTCTTACAGCGCAGCGGTCTTACTTCTCAATTCTATTTCTTACTTCTTACAGCGCAGCGGTCTTACTTCTTAATTCTATTTCT
>JAFXPY010000007.1 GCA_017527495.1 Paludibacteraceae bacterium | reverse complement strand
TTTATAATTATGAAAAAACTTTATTATTTATTTGCCGTTTTGGCTATTCCTGCACTGATTATCACATCATGTGTAGTTGACAATCAACCTAATACCCCGTATTATCGTCCCGGTGATGAACCTATAGATACAGTTGCTCCTGTTGACACTCCTGTTGTTCCTGTTGATACTACTGTTGTACCTGTTGATACACCTGTTGTTCCAGTTGATACGACTGTTGTTCCAGTTGACACCACTGACACTTTTTCATTCGTGAGTGGAGCATTCTCTGTGTCTGCATATCAGCAAGTTCGGTTTGCTCCGGGTAATCTGCAGTTCAATGCCGCTCTGGGTACTCATCAATGTGCCGATCGTACTACTAAGCCGGGAACATGGCGTTTTGCTGAACACCAATGGGATTATGTGGGTGACTCAGAAAGCGGAAATGTTTATTATAATGGTGTGAAATGCGATAATGGTCTTATTTCCGAAACCTATGATGGTTGGATTGACTTGTTTGGTTGGGGTACAAGTGGTTGGAATAACACTGCAAATGACCCATACGCCGTCAATTATCTGCCTTGGTCAACAAGTTCCTCGATTGTTAATGAGACTTACAATTACTATGGTTATGGTCCTTCCACCAATCAGGGAGATGGTAATTTGACAGGCAATAATGCCTATTATGATTGGGGTGTATATAATCAGATAGGTTCTGATGCACCCGGTACATGGCGCACATTAACAACAGAAGAGTGGGAATATGTGTATAGCGGTAGAGCGAATGCAGATAATCTCAAAGGTCAAGCTACGGTAAATGGTGTTACGGGTTTTATACTACTTCCTGACGATTGGGAGGCTCCGAGCGGAATAACCTTTACTGCCGGTACATCACTAAAGTTCACCACCAACACTTACACAACAGCCCAGTGGAAGCAGATGGAGCAACATGGTGCTGTCTTTTTGCCGGCTGCGGGCTATCGCAATGGCTCGAGTGTGCGCAATGTTGGGTTGTCCGGTTACTTTTGGTCCGTATCGCAGTACAGTTCGTACGGCGCGAGGTCCTTGCATTTCAGCAGTTGCGATTCGTACATGGACGGCAACTATCGGTACTATGGGCGAAGTGTGCGTCTGTCTCAAGATTTGTAATGACGATCCCGAAGTTAGCACATTGCCATTTTGTTCCGATTCGCCCGGCTATGCGGCGAAGATATGAGCCGCAAGGCAGGGCGAAAGAGACAAAAGGCGTGATAGAATTAATTTTGTTTCGCAGGTATTGCCCTGCGAAACAAAATTTTTTATTCAACTTTTCACCTATTAAAATTACGGCGATAGCCGTTTCATATTAATAGATATTAGTGTCCGATAAAAAATATATATGCATTGATATGTTATTGAAAATAAGCGTAATATAATAAATATCAAAACAGGGGCTTGTTTTTTGAAAATATCGCGTAGCGATTCTCTTTTAATAGAATAATCAGGTTAATTACAAATTTATATCCCGTAGGGATTTTCTTTTAATATCTTAATATCAATGTTTTAAAAGAAATTCCTTACGGGAAACCGAATAACCAATAATCCAACAATAACTATTAAAAGATATTCCCTAACGGGAAATAACGCCGTCTATCAATATCAATGCTATTAAAAGCTAACCCCTACGGTTTATAATCTCAATAAAAGTGATACTGAACATTAGCGGGAAACTTTAGTGAAGTAATCAAAAAAGTTTTTCATTTTGTTTTTTGCAGTGATGCAATGCCAAGACTTGCTATTGTGCAGAAAAAGTCTTATTTTTGCAAAAAAAAATTTTATGAAGATAACTCTTATTGCCGTCGGTAAAACAGATAACGCTCATTTGCAAGCACTTATTGCTGATTATGTCGATCGTTTGTGCCACTATACAAATTTTAGTTTCATTTCCATTCCTGACATAAAAAATACTAAAAACTTGTCGCAAGACGAACAAAAACGCTTGGAAGGCGAACAGATTTTGAAACAGGTGGCTGACAATGGTATGCTGATTCTGCTTGATGAGCGGGGAAAAGAATATCGCTCAGTCGATTTTGCCCAAATGCTCAACAAATGGCAATCGCACTCTGTCAATCTCTATTTCGTTATAGGCGGTCCGTATGGCTTTTCGCAAGAGGTATACAACAAATCGTCAATGCTGCTGTCGCTCTCCAAAGCCACTTTCTCTCACCAAATGATCCGATTGATTTTTGTTGAGCAGTTGTATCGTGCTTTCACGATTTTGCACAATCAACCTTATCATCACGAATAGCGTAAATCATAATTTAAGTTTCGCATGTTATTACGTTTTATAAAATCTCGGCACTCAACGGCGTTAGCCGTTGCATATTAATAGATATAATCAAGATTAGAAAACCAACAACCACGAGTGGTTGCACATTGTCAATTATTCAAATTTAAAGCATAGTATTTTAATATGCAACCGCTAAAGCGGTTGGTAGAGAATGAATGTGTATATAAATTTCTATTAATATGAAACCGCTAACGCGGTTTTTGCCTTTGAATCAGACATAATTAAGTTCTTATAATGTAACACATTAAGTACTTGCGAAACTTAAAATCATAATTTATTGTGATTGTGTGGCTGATTTTTTCGTTGTAATTTTGTAGCGTGAAAATCAGCAGGTACATAATCAATGTGTTGGCATTAGCGGTGTCGCTTTTTGTATATTCCGAGCCTAATGAAGCCCTGCATATTGATTCTATTGCCGAAATAGTTGTGGTGCATAGTCGTGAACAGATGTTGCAACATGCCAACAGCAACACCCCTTCAACATTCACTCTCGCTCAAACAGATAATCTCCAAATCACATCGGCAAAAGATTTCACAGCTTTTGTTCCCTCTCTTTATATTCCCGAGTATGGCTCGCAAATGACCTCTACGATATATATGCGTGGTTTGGGTGCGAGAATAGATAATCCTGTTGTAGGCATGTATGTTGACGGCATAGGTCTGGCAAACAAGAATTGCTATGATTTTCTTTTCCTTGACATCAGGCGTGTTGATGTCTATCGCGGTCCGCAAGGCACAATGTTCGGACGCAATACTATAGGCGGAATAATCAATATACAAACTCTGTCACCACTTCTCTATCAGGGTACTCGTGCTCGCCTTTCCTACGCCAATCAAAACACTATCGTGGCACAAGCGTCGCATTACTCGAAGATAGGTGATGATTTCGGATTTGCTTTGGGTGGGTTCTATCGTCAGACTGATGGCTATTTTGTCAATGTTTATGACGGCAAACTAACCGATTGGAGCAAGCAGGCAGGAGCAATGCTCAAACTTGAATATCAACCCAAGGACAATTTCAAACTATCGAACAACACTACCTATAATTTTGTCAGTCAGGGTGCTTTTCCTTATCATCTCGAAGGACAACAAGTCAATCATAATGATTTTTGCGGCTACCAGCGACACAATGTAAATGAAGGACTCAATATGGAATTCATTTTCGACCGTTTGCAACTCACAAGCACAACAACATATCAATTCCTGCTCGACAAAATGGATATGGACCAAGACTATATGCCACTTTCGTATTTCACATTGCAACAAAATCAGAAAGAGCACTATGCCGAGCAGAATTTTATTCTCCGACCATTGCAAGAACATGTCTTTGGCTCAATGAAATGGAATTGGCTTGCAGGTGCAATGGTCAGCTATCGGCACAACACGATGTCTGCACCAGTACATTTTATGCAAGACGGAATAGACAGCCTTATTTTGGGCGAACTACCTAAAGAATACTATTTTATAAAAGAAAATAATTTTACTGTTTATAGTGATTTCACCACGCAATTCACCGATGCAGCTCTCTATCACACATCTTATTTCACATGGGGTAAATGGCAATTAGAGGCAGGACTGAGAATCGACTTCGAACATTCCCAATTTGATTATCATTCTCAGAGCCGTTTTAACTACTTATTCACTCCGCTTTTCAAAGAATATAAATTACTCAATTACGATGTCAGTGGCCGATTGAAGAACAACTATATTGAGTTTCTTCCACGCATTGCTGTATCTTACAAAAACGAGCATTGGAAAGTCTTTGGTTCAATAAGCGAAGGCTACAAAGCCGGAGGATATAACAGTCAGCTGTTTTCAGATATAGCCACAAAGGCGATGGCTGGCGAAATGACAAACGGCAAGCAGGAAAAACAAGACATCAGCGGCGTGGTAACTTATCAGCCGGAGCGTTGCTTGGCTCAAGAAATAGGAGCACAGTATAGATATTCAACTGACGATTTGCGCCTTTCGGCAGAACTGCGTATTTACGACAACGAGTTGTTCAATCAGCAACTGACTATTTTTCCGCCTAACACGACGGGCAGAATGATGACCAATGCAGGAAGGAGTCGCAGCTTCGGTGCCGAATTAGATTTTAATCTCAACTATAAAGGATTGAGTTTCGAAATGGCTTATGGCTATACTAATGCCAAATTTCTGAAGTACGAAAGCGGCTCGCATAATTATGCAGGTAATGTAATTCCATATATCCCGGCGCACACTCTTGCAGGAGGAGTCGCATATCGCTGGCAGTTCGAGCATGATGTATGTCAGTGGCTCTCTGTCGGAGCACAAGCCAAGATGGTAGGGCCGCTCTATTGGGACGACAAAAACACAATGAAACAACAACCATACGCCTTGCTTAATGCCAACATCACACTGGCAATGAAATATGTCAGCCTCAGCATCTGGGGACAAAACCTGACCAACACGCAGTATAATGTGTTCTATTTCCAGTCTATGGGCAACAACTTTATGCAATCGGGCAAACCGATAACATACGGCGCAACAATAAGTTTGGAAATATAGAAAGAAGTGAGAAATGAGAAGTGAGAAGTGAGAAATGAGATGTGAGAAGTGAGAGATCTCTAATGTCTAACAGGCGCAGCCGGTCTCGCTTCTAACAGCGCAGCGTTCTAAGTTCAAACCTCTAACAGCGCAGCGTTCTAAGTTCTAACTTCTAACAGCGTAGCGTTCTAATTTAACAATTATACAACAATGAAACAGAAATTATTTATTTTATTTGCAATGACCATAGCTTTGATCAGTTGCAACAAGAAAGAAGAAGTAGAAAACACACAACAAGAGCAAACAGGTTCTTATGTAGGTGTGGGAGTTGTCGATGGTGACTACAGAATGGAAAATCTGAAAATCGATTTTCTTAAGTCTGATTCAATCGAAGGTGCATATCAACTTAATATGTACCAGGCACAATTTGCTGCTAATATGCCGGTGAAACTTGACATTATTATTGATGGTTTGAAGTATGAGAACAATACTCTGACAGGCAATAATATCGTTCCGTATGCAATAATGCAAGGTGTTCGCATGCCTTATCAGCGTTATATAGTAACAAATCTGAAATTTACCACAGCAGACAATCAACTGAAAGGTTCACTCAATTTTGGTCTCTATGAAGTAACATACGAGGGCAAAAAATAAATCTAAGTTCTATCCATAAGTGTGAAAAACGCAGAGCATGTGATATGTTTTGCGTTTTTTTTGTTTGTTTGCCTAAAAAAATGTAATTTTGCATCTCAAAATTAAAACAAAATGAAAAATCTATTGCTTATATTGTCTTTGGTTCTTCATGTAGGACAAGGAGAGTCAATCAGTGAGGCTCTTGGCGAGGCTCGTCAGATATATGCCGAGAAAGGTGAGGCATGTGTGATTGAAATAGAACCCGGTACATACTATGAGGAACTGACTATTGATGTGCCTAATCTGACGCTTCGTAATGCCTCCAATTCGCCATCAATAAATCTGCGCAATGGTGGTGTCGATATAGACGACAATGCCGTGCGTATCAGTTGGTACTATGGTCATGGCTATCAGTATCGTTCGATGGGCGACAAATTCAATTATGGCGGCAAACGCACACGCCGATGGAACGCAAGTGTGTTAGTTACTGCGCAAAACTTCACAGCGGAGAATATCATTTTTGAAAACTCATTCAATACTTATATCTCTCCGGCAGAAATGAAAGATTCGCTTTGGGACATCTCGCAGACAAAAAATGATTGGACGCCCAACGAACGACCTAAGAAGGTGATGCCGCAACGCCCTCGGGAAGTCTTTTCAACAGCTGTTCAATCTAAAAAATATAACGAACGCGCCGCAGCATTGTCTTTTACAGCCGGAGCAAGCGGAACGCTGATTAACTGTCGTCTGGTTGGTCATCAAGATGTACTCTATGGCGACCATGGAGCTAATGTCCTTATTGAAGGCGGTGTGATAATGGGAACAGTAGATTTTATTTTTGGCGGGATGGACCTGAGTGTAAGAAACACTGAATTAGTGGTGGGTTGCAATCCGGAAAAGAAAAATTGTTATATTGCTGCAGGGAGAGGATTTGTGCCTGAGACTGCACTTGGCGGACCATCGGATTCAATTCAAACACAATATGGTAATGTGCCATACGATGAAGTGGCGCAGCAAGGTATGTTGTTTGAAAATTGTGTCGTCCGTTATGCAACAACAGACGAAGTAGCCGAACCGGCGGAACCACAAGTCTATTTAGCTCGTCCGTGGCGATGGTGGGGAAGACACACCTTTGTCAATGTCGATACTCAACAAGTCAATATGGCGGACGAAGCCATCTCGCTCGGACTGACAAAAGGCATTCCCGCACCATGGTGTGAGATAAAAGAATAATTACGATTTCAACGCATTATACGACAACAACAAAAATTCAACATAATGGAACAACTACCCAAGACGCCCGCAATACTTGTGTCGAGTATCAATATGCTGCTACGCGACGAGGAATATGATTCATTAGAGTCGCTATGTTATGCTTTTGATCGTGACCCGCAAGAGCTGAAAGACTATCTTTATGAATATGGCTTTGTCTTTTCAGATGAACAGCTGCAATTCCGACCCATAGGTTTCGACCAATGATAACAAAATCTAACATAGAGACAGCCTATTGCTTTTTCCATCAAAAACTGCAGGTCTATGCCTATTCAACACTCGAATGGCAACGCGATGACATCGAACTTGCCATTGCCGATTATGTCTCTCAGATGGACAAAGAACTTTACTCATGGCTTGCTGCCGACCGAGCCGATTTTTTGCTCAATCATGATTTGTTTCAACAAGATTTGGAGCATGCTGTTGAAGTGTTGGAGGCAGAGGTTATCAACAAAATATGAAAGGAAGTTAAAAAAAATTTTGCTATTTGAAAAAAATAAATTAACTTTGCACGCTAATTGTAAATAAATTGTAAAACTATGTATACATTTCTTATCATTCTAATCGTTTTTATTGCTGTGTTGCTCACTCTTCTCGTTTTGGTTCAGAACTCGAAAGGTGGCGGTTTGGCATCAAGTTTTAGTAGCGGTAACCAAGTTATGGGTGTCCGCAAGACTACCGATTTTTTAGAGAAGGCCACATGGTCGTTGGTAGGTGCTATGGCTTTGCTTTGTATCCTGACCATAGGTTTCAATTCCGGTCGTGAAGCCAACACTGATGATGCTATCTTGAGCGAACAAGTAGAGAATGCAACAGCAGTACCTGCTGAGGCTGCACCGGCAGAAGAAGCAGCTCCTGCGGCAGAAACACCGGCTGCTGAAGTTCCTGATCAAGCAGAGTAATTATTGTAGCCCACAAAGAAACAAAGAGCTGTCTCAAACGAGGCAGCTCTTTTATCTATTTACCAACCTCACGAAATCATTTATCTACTAATTCCACGAATTCAATAAAATAATTGTTTATAATTGATGATATTTGATGACAAAAAACACAATTCAATTTGTTGGGAAAAAATACCAAAATAAGAAATACCACCGCCGCAAAAAATGCCTATCAAACACGAAGATAATACGTAGATACTCAACAGGTAAAAAATACCCCCCAAAAACACAAAACAACAATTAACTTTGCATAAAAATTATCGACAAATAAGACAATTCAAGCTTCGCAAGTAGTTAATGTGTCAAATTATAGGAGCTAAATTTGTTTGTTTCAGATTCAAAATCCCTTGTTCATTTTATTTTCAATAGGAAAAAACCGCGTTAGCGGTTGCATATTAATAGAAAATTTATATGTACATTCCATCTCTACTAACCGCGTTAGCGGTTGCATATTAAAATACTATGCTTTAAATTTGACTAATTGACAATGTGCAACCACTACGTGGTTGTTGGTTTTGTAATCTTGATTATATCTATTAATATTCAACGGCTAACGCCGTAGAACGCCGAAATTTTATGAATTGTAATAACATGCTAAACTTGAATAAGACAATTTAGACGGTAGAGAGAAAAAAAGTCCAAACGTCAACATAGTCCATTTCCCGTTAGGGAATTTCTTCTAATAGTAATTTGACACATAACCTAATCTCATTTCCCGTTAGGGAATTTCTTTTAAATTGATGATTTGCAGCAGTCTAAATAAAATTTCTACGGATATATTGTTGTATCTCGTTTCCATTCGTCAGATTCGTTTTCTAAAAAGGTTCACAAATTAATCAAATTAAACTAATTATTCGCTTCCATTCGTCAGATTCGTATTCTCAAAAGGTTCACAAATTAATCAAATTAAACTAATTATTCGTTTCCATTCGTCAAATTCGTTTTCACAAAAGTTGTCCGCAGAGAAAATAGAGGAAACTGAGTTTTCGTTTCCATTCGTCAGATTCGTTTTCTCAAAATTCGTCAAATTAGTGTATTCGTTTGTTTAATTCGTAAAAAAGATTTAATTTTGCATTTGGTATGACAAAATGTCAGTAAATGGAATAAAAAATATAATTATATGGTAGATATTCAGGATATTAAGCGGGCTTATGGCGTAGTAGGTAATTCGGCAGGTTTGAATATGGCATTAGGAAAAGCAGTACGCGTGGCACCTACCGAACTTAATGTGTTGATCACAGGTGAGAGTGGTGTGGGCAAAGAAGTCTTTCCTCGTATTATTCACGACAATTCCAATCGTCGTCGTAATAAATACATAGCCATCAACTGTGGTGCCATACCAGAGGGGACGATAGATTCTGAGCTTTTTGGACATGAGAAGGGGTCGTTTACAGGTGCTATATCTGCTCGCGAAGGTTATTTTGAAGTTGCTGATGGAGGAACGATATTTCTTGACGAGGTAGGTGAGTTGCCTATGCCGACGCAAGCACGGTTGTTGCGCGTGTTAGAGACAGGTGAGTTTATTCGTGTAGGAAGTTCTGAAATACGCAAGACTAATGTTCGTGTTGTAGCGGCAACAAATGTCAAATTGCAGGAGGCCATAGAATTAGGTAAGTTTCGTGAAGACCTCTACTATCGACTCAATACAATACCAATCACTATACCTCCATTGCGCGAACGCCCTCAAGATATAGCTTTGCTTTTCCGCAAATTCAGTGCCGATTTCTCTGAGACCTATGGTACGCCTGAGCTGCAACTGACAGACGAGGCGCGTGATGTGCTGATTCACTATTATTGGCGAGGCAATGTGCGTGAGCTCAAAAATGTGACAGAACGGCTGTGTACTTTTGAGCAGGGGCATATCATTGACGACAAGACGCTGAAGAAATATCTATCGGAGAATGCTTTTACTTCCGTGCCTGCCTTGTCTGCGAGCAGAGAAGGGTCGGTAGATGCCATCACGCTCAATTCCCTTGTTACGGCTATGGTGCAGATGAAACAAGAGATTGCCGATTTGAAAGTAGCTCTTGAGCAGGTGCAAAATGGTTCTTATCATCCCACAACAAATCATTTTGCACCGGTAAGTATTGCCAAGACGAATAGTAACCCAATCGGCAAGTATGAGCACCGAGAGATAGAAGATGGTTATGCCGAAGAAGTTAAAGACGAGCAACCGAGAACTAAAACAGAAGTAGAGCGCGAGCTCTATCGTCAGGCTCTTGAACGCAATCACTACAACCGCACTGCGGCAGCTAAAGAACTTGGCGTATCAGAAAGGACAATATACAGAAAAATCAAAGACTATAATCTATGAAACGATATATCTCATTTGCCGTAATTTTAAGCTCTGTGCTGTTGCTTGCCGGATGTACTATAACTTACAAATTCAATGGTGCTTCGATTGACTATACCAAAACCAAGACAATAGGTATAAGTGATTTCCCTAATCGTGCACCGCTTGTCAATCCTACGCTTGCCGATAATCTCACTGAAGGCATACGCGATCTGTTTTCTCGTCAGACGCGTCTTATCCTGCAGCGTCAAGGGGGAGATTTGGAATTAGAAGGAGAGATAACAGGCTATCAACTTACGCCGCTTGCCATCTCTGCCGACAGCTATTCAGCACAAACCAAACTGACAATGACGGTGAAGGTGCGCTTCACGAACAATATCAATCCGGACGACTCGTTCGAAAAGACTTATTCTGCTTTCCAAACTTTTGATTCAAGTCAGATGCTAACCGACGTGCAAGATGAGCTTTGCACGGCTATGATTACTGAGATTGCGGAGAGTATCTACAATGATACGGTGGCAAAGTGGTAATCACCATTGTATCGGTTCTATTCCGTGTTCTGCAAGATATTCATTTGCGGCCTTGAAATGGTTGCAACCGAAAAATCCACGATAGGCAGAGAGTGGAGAAGGGTGGGCCGTCTGTAAGACATAGTGCTCGTTTGGGTCAATATAGGCTGCTTTTCGTTGGGCATAACTTCCCCAGAGCAAAAACACAATATTATGCCGATATTTTGCTAATTGATATATAGCAGCATCGGTCAGCTCTTCCCAACCGCGATTTTGATGCGAGGCAGGTTGGTGAGCGCGCACGGTGAGAACAGAGTTGAGCAATAGTACCCCTTGTTCTGCCCAGCGTGTCAAATTGCCGGATTGAGGAATAGGAGTGCCAAATTCATTGCTTATCTCTTGATAGATATTTCGAAGTGAAGGAGGAAAAGCAATGCCGTCAGGCACAGAAAACGACAAGCCATGAGCCTGACCATCATCGTGATAGGGGTCTTGACCGATAATCACAACCTTAACTTTCTCAAACGGACAACTGTCGAAAGCGTTGAAAATAAGTTTTGCAGGAGGAAAACATTGCTGTGTGGCGTATTCTTGTTTCACAAATTGCACAAGTTGTGCAAAGTAAGGCTTGTCGAACTCACTCTGCAACATCTTACGCCATGATTCATCTATTCTAACTTGCATAACACATATTATTTCGTGATTTGAAGATTTGATTAAATTTGAATTTTCAATCTTCAAATCTTCAAATTCTCAAATTCTCAAATTCTCAAATTTTCTACTTTTGTATAATCAATCTAAATGCGTCTTGAACCTTCCGAACGGGCAGCACTTGTATTTTGTAATTAGTGCGACTCAGGCTTTGCCCATCTGGTATGATTATTTTCTTGAAACCGAGTTTTTCGGCTTCCATGATGCGTTGTTCAATGCGATTGACCGGGCGTATCTCACCGGCAAGACCTACTTCACCGGTCAGGCAGATATTTGATTCAAGAGCATAATCGGTGTTGGACGATAGTATGGCAGCAAGTACGGCAAGGTCTATGGCAGGATCGTTCACTTTCAGTCCGCCTGCAATATTGAGGAACACATCTTTTTGTGGCAGACGGAAGCCGACACGCTTCTCTAATACGGCAAGCAGCATATTGAGACGGCGCAAATCGAAACCTGTTGAAGAGCGTTGCGGAACGCCATAGGCGGCAGTGCTGACAAGAGCTTGAACCTCAATCAAAAAAGGTCGTATGCCTTCAACAGCCGAAGCAATAGCTATGCCCGAAAGCCCCTCATGATTTTGTGAAAGCAACAGTTCGGAAGGATTGAGCACCTCGCGAAGGCCATCCTGACGCATCTCGAAAATACCTAATTCCGATGTACTACCAAAACGATTCTTTTGCGAGCGAAGTATGCGGTACATATAGTGTTGGTCGCCCTCAAACTGCAAAACAGTGTCAACGATATGTTCAAGCACCTTAGGACCGGCTATGTTACCTTCTTTGTTTATATGTCCGATAATGATAAATGGGATGTTTGTCTCCTTTGCAAATTTGAGAAGTCGTGAGGCACATTCGCGCACTTGCGATATAGAGCCGGCTGTTGATTCAATCTGCTCTACCGATATTGTCTGTATCGAATCCAGTATTACTATGTCGGGTTTGAGATTTTCGATATGTTGTAAGATATGGTCGAGGTCTGTCTCACTGAGTATATATAAATTGTCAGGATGCCCTTCGAGCCTGTTGGCACGCAGCTTGAGTTGCTTGACAGATTCCTCGCCTGAAGCATAAAGGCAACGCAGATTACCCAGTTTCATTGCCACTTGTAGTGCGAGCGTTGACTTTCCAATCCCCGGTTCACCTCCAAGCAGTACGAGCGACCCCGGAACAAGACCGCCACCAAGAACGCGGTTGAATTCGGCTGAGTTGGTGTCGATACGCATTTCTGCCGTCGTCTCTATCTCTTCAAGACGGAATGGCTTGGATTGAGCAGGGGCGATATGTGCTAATTTGGATGGCGTCTCTTTCTGGCGAATTTCTTCCATATAGGTTCCCCACTGACCGCATACCGGGCAGCGCCCTAATTCTTTTGATGCCCGTGCTCCGCACGATTGGCATACATATTCTATTGTTGGCTTGGCCATATAAAGTGAATGTTGGTTACTTCGTGTTGGTTAGTTTCACTGTTAGTTAGTAAATGTTGATTACTTCGTGTTTGTTACTTAGTTTGTAGTGAAAATCTTCATTTGGCAGTTGCGGCAATCGAAATGCAAGCGTAGCTTTTGATTGCCTTGTTGCAAATAGAGTGGCTCTTTTGGTGTCTGTGTCGGTTGCTGTTTGTTACGGCACCAGCCCATCTCGTATTTTATGCAGTAGCGACAGCGCATAAGTTCTGCATCGTCTTGTGGACTTTGCTCAAAAGCCATGCCTTCAATTTTGGCTCCGCATTGTTCGTAGAAGTGTTTGGCTTTTTGGTTGAATATATTAGCATGGTAGTCAAGCGGCAGAGTGGAGTAGTATGGCGCGTGCGTGATTGGTTGTTGCGGCTGTCGTTTGTAATTGTCGAGACATGCTTGCTCAAGTTGAGCAACGGCTTGTCGGCGCCATTCGTTGAGTGTGGAAATCGGCAAGAAATAGGCTTGTGAGAGGTCTATGTTGATGTTTCGTAATTCAAATATTGTATCTCCCATCTTAGATAGTTGAGAGTGAATGGTTTGCATGGCTCTTGCCTGATTATTGGCCGGCTCTTTGGCTTGTTCAAAGCTTAGTGTTACACTGATGTCGTGGGTCGTTTGTGCCACAACAGAAAAGCCATCGTTAGTCTCTGTCAGCGTTATGCTGATAGGGCGTTTGCGTTTAGGGGCGAAATGAGCGAGCCTGTCGCTGAATGTACTATC
The DNA here is from genome assembly GCA_017527495.1 of Paludibacteraceae bacterium. Classification (GTDB taxonomy): domain Bacteria; phylum Bacteroidota; class Bacteroidia; order Bacteroidales; family Paludibacteraceae; genus RGIG6639. Next base: position 14,623 of record JAFXPY010000007.1, on the reverse strand, counting down.
AAAATTGCGTGAAACGACTTGTCCTGTGTGAAGGTTATTTATGTTTATGTTTGAATGTTGTTTGTTCCAAAAGACTATTGTCCGGTCGTTTTTATCTTCGATCTGACTAATTGTAAAACCCTCACTGCCAATGCAAAGCCCGTCACCTTGATGCAGATTGACAGCAGTGTCGAGTGTGATTGACGAAGTGTCAAGACGGACAATCTTGCCGATTTCTTCGCCTGTTGATTTAGGCGAGTCAATATTTGCCATAGGGCGAGTGCGACCATTAAGGAAATAATCGGTTTGCGAGCGGTGAAAAGTCTTTGCGGGGTTGGGCGTAAAATCGGTTGGGGTAGTGTGGTCAAGCAAATGACGGTAGTAGGTAACTATATTTTTCACATAGTCTTCGTCTTTGAGACGTCCTTCAATCTTGAATGTCGTCACGCCGGCATCGATGAGTTGTTGCAAATACTCCGAACGGTCCATGTCTTTGAGTGAAAGCAGGTGTTTCTGTCGTATGATAGTATTCCCGTCGGCATCAAGCAGGTCGTAAGGCAACCTGCACATCTGCGCACACTCGCCGCGATTGGCAGAACGACCGCGCAAAGCCTGCGAGAGGTAACATTGACCGCTATACGAAACACACAGAGCACCATGGATGAAAGCCTCCAATTCGACAGAAGTGTTTTGCCTGATCTGTTTGATTTGGTCAAGCGATAATTCACGAGCTAAGACGACACGCGAAAAGCCTATTTGTTCAAGCCATTTGACATGCTCAACAGTGGCATTGTTGCATTGTGTGGACGCATGTAGGCGAATCGGTGGCAGGTCGGTTTCCAAAAGTCCGAAGTCCTGAATAATCAGAGCGTCAGCACCAATATTATAGAGTTGCCATGCCATACGATTTGCGTCATCAAGCTCGTCGTCTCTAAGAATGGTGTTGAGGGTGATGAGTACTTTGCAGTCGAAACGATGTGCATAGCTGGTCAAGCGTTCAATATCGGCAAGCGAATTGGTGGCAGCGGCGCGAGCACCAAAGTGCGGAGCACCGATATAAACAGCATCGGCACCGCAATTTATTGCCGTAATTCCTATCTCTGCATTGCGAGCAGGAGATAAAAGTTCTACTTTGCTATTGCACATGTGAAAAAAAGTGTTTACTTTTGCAGTGCAAAATTAACATAAATTATTATAGTAAGCAAAATATCAATAATTAAATTCGGTAAATTATGAAAAAAAATCTAACAATATTGATTCTTTCGCTCTGCACACTTATCTGTTTTGGAGAGGAGAAAACAATAGCACAGTTGGTACTTGAAATGAATCGTTCACAGCGACAAGGCGACTATCTTGAAGCACTTGTATATGCAACTGACATCTTGCGTAAAGACCCTAATCATACTATTGCCAAGGAGTTTGTGCATAAGAACTACGAGCGCATGGACCATCAAGCCAAAGACCGCATCAGTGAGATAGCTTTCAGTGAGGATGCAGCCGAACTCGAAGAGATGTGCGAGATATATCGTAAGTTGAGCGCAATAAACGAAAATCTCTCAGAGGTGGAGATGCCGCTCAAAGGCGGTAATAAACTCATCGGAGAATGGGTGTGGCAACCTGAGATACAATATTATCGTGGTCATTACGACCGTGCCAGAAGTCGTGTGTTCAATCTCTATAAGCAAATCGGTAAGGCTGCAGTGATGGAGAATAATATTGACGATGCCTACTTTTATTATGAAAAAGCGCTTAATACCTATCTCTTGTCGGATGAATATGAAGGACAGCGTGATGCCGTTAAAGATGCGTGCCGCGAACAAGCGCAGATTGACAGCAAGTCGCTCAAAACTGACGACTTGATTCGAGCATATAATACTTATGGTCTCATTGTGCGCCTTGACTCAACAGAGACACAATCACTTCAAGAGCAGCAAAGACTTATGCCGGTGATAGCGGATAGTTATGTTGCTGACGCAAAGAAACTCGTTGCAAGCGAATTGGTTACAGATTGGGAATTGGCTTACGACTATTGTCAGACGGCAATGGATTGGAACGACAAAAAAGATTTTGTCGCTTCAACGACAAAATATGCATCCTTACTTGCCAAACGGATTGCGGATTATTATACAGAACAAGGCGACCCCGAATCCGCCCAACGCTGGCAAGAAAAATAGATATAGCCCGCTGACGCTGTGAGATTTTAGTCGGCTCTCTTCGTTAGTTGTAGGAAATTAGAATAAATATACAGCTTCATGAATAATGAGTGTCTCGTAGGATCGGGTGCGCATTATGCGCACCATATAACCTATGAATGTAATCTCGAAAAAGAAATTGTCTAATATTGTCTTGAAAAAGGAATTGTCTTCCATTGTTTTCTTAAAAAAGTTGTCTTAAAATTTGTGTAATTCGTGAAATTGTTGTAATTTTGCGTGCTTTTTGAGCAAATTTTGTATTAACGGCAAAGCAGGTCGCTGATTAAATGTTATGTCAAAAGCGGTTTGCGGCCACAAATTAATTTAATTACTACACATGGATACATTATCTTACAAAACAGTTTCAGTGAACAAAGAAACTGCACAAAAAGAATGGGTTGTAGTAGATGCAGAGGGTCAGATTCTTGGCCGTATGTGCACAAAGATTGCCAAACTTCTGCGTGGAAAATACAAACCCAGTTTCACACCGCATGTTGATTGTGGTGACAATGTAATAGTTATCAATGCTGACAAGATTGTCTTGACAGGCGATAAGATGACAGGTCGTGTTTATCTTCGTCACACAGGTTATCCCGGTGGTCAACGCGAATTTACCCCAGCTGATTTATTGAAGAAAAGTCCAAAACACTTGATTGAAAAAGTTGTTAAGGGTATGCTTCCTAAAAATCGTCTTGCAGGCCAATTGATGGACAACCTTCATGTTTATGCAGGAGCTGAGCACCCACATGAGGCTCAACAACCAAAACAAATTGATCTTAACTCACTTAACTAATTGAAACAATGGAAGTAGTAAACGCATTAGGAAGACGTAAAGCGGCAGTAGCCCGCATTTTCGTGAGTGAAGGAACTGGTAAAATCGTGATTAACAAACGCGACTTGGAAGTATATTTTCCAAACCCAATCCTACAATATATAGTAAAGCAACCGCTCAACACCCTTGGTGCAGCAGAGAAGTATGACATCAAGGTTAATCTCGATGGTGGTGGTGTTAAAGGTCAAGCAGAGGCTCTTCGTCTCGCTATAGCTCGCGCCTTGGTTAAAATCAATCCTGAAGACAAAGTAGCACTTCGTGCAGAAGGCTTTATGACTCGTGATGCTCGTGAAGTAGAGCGTAAGAAACCGGGTCGTCCAAAAGCACGCCGCCGCTTCCAATTCAGCAAACGTTAATATCTCAAATCAGAATAATCAGAATATTCCGAATACTCTGATTATTCCGATTCTTCTTTTTATAAAAAATAAAATCTCAGAGACCTGACTCTCTTGGTCAGCTACTTTGAGATTGGGCAAGACAACCTAAGATTCTCTATTTCAATGTGATTCTGCTTGTCGCTTAATGCCAAAAGCGCAGGTGCAAGGTTGGTTGAGCCTTAAATATTAATCAATTAAACAATAAAATTTTATGGCAAGAACAGATTTCGAACAATTACTCCAAGCAGGTTGCCACTTTGGTCACCTCAAACGCAAATGGAATCCAGCAATGGCTCCTTACATCTTCATGGAGCGCAATGGTATTCACATCATTGATTTGAACAAGACAGTTGTGAAAGTTGACGAAGCAGCTGATGTTCTGAAAAATCTCGCAAAACAAGGTCGTCGCATTCTCTTTGTTGGTACAAAACGCCAAGCAAAAGATGTCGTTGCTGAACGCGCAAAAGAGGTATCAATGCCTTATATCACAGAGCGTTGGGCAGGTGGTATGTTGACTAACAACGTAACTATCCGCAAAGCCATCAAGAAAATGGGTCAAATCGACAAGATGATGACAGATGGCACATTCGACCATATCTCAAAACGCGAGCGTCTCCAGATTCAACGCAAGAGAGCTAAATTGGAATTGAATCTCGGTAGTATTTCAGACATGCGCAGCCTTCCTGCTGCTTTGTTTGTTGTTGACGTTAAGAAAGAAGAGATAGCAGTTAAAGAAGCAATCCGCATGGGTATTCCTGTGTTTGGTATTGTTGATACAGACTCAAATCCGAACAACATCGACTATGTAATTCCTGCAAACGACGATGCAACAAGTTCAATCGACGCTATCCTCGCAGCTGTAGTTGCAGCAATCAAAGAGGGTCTTGAAGAGCGTAAGATAGAGCGTGCTGACGAGGAAGCACAACATGCTCAAGAGGGTGCAGAAGCACCTGCAGAGCGTAAGGGTCGTGCTCGTATCTCAAAGAAAGCAAAAGCAGAAGAAGCTCCAAAAGCTGAAGAAAAACCGGCTGAAGAGTAATTATTAATTTTTTTTAGAATTATTGAAACAATGGCAGTAACTATTGCAGATATAAAGAAATTGCGCGATAAAACAAGCGCAGGTATGATGGATTGCAAAAAGGCTCTTGAAGAGGCTCAAGGCGATTTCGAAAAAGCTGTTGAAATCTTGCGTAAAAAAGGTCAGGCTATTGCTGCTAAGCGTAGCGACCGCGAAGCATCAGAAGGTTGCGTATTGGCAAAAGCCGACAAAGATTTTGCAGCTATCGTTGCTTTGAAATGCGAGACAGACTTCGTTGCAAAGAATGCCGACACAATAGCTTTGACACGCACTATTCTTGATGCCGCTATTGCTAATCGTCCTGCTGATTTGCAAGCACTTCTTGCACTTCAAATCGACGGCCGTTCAATCCAAGACCTCGTAACAGAGCGTTCAGGCGTAACAGGTGAGAAAATGGAGTTGTCGGATTATGTATTCGTAACAGGTCCGTCAACAAACGCTTATATCCATGCCGGCAACCGCCTTGCAACTGTAGTAGCTTTTGCTGAGGCTGAAGCTGAGACAGAGGCTATCCATGGCGTTGCAATGCAAGTGGCAGCTATGAATCCGTTGGCAATTGACGAGGCTGGTATCTCACAAGAAATCAAAGATCGTGAGATGAATATCGCAATCGAGAAAACCAAACAAGATGAGATCAATAAAGCTGTTGAGTTGGCAATCAAGAAAGCAGGTATCAATCCTAATCTGACTGACTCTGACGACCATATCGAGTCGAACACAGCAAAAGGTTGGCTCACACCGGAGCAAGCTGAAACAGCTCGCAAACTGCGCGCAAGCGTTCCGGAAGAAGCTGCAGCTAATCTCAACCTCAAAAAAGTAGAGATGATTGCACAAGGTCGTGTAGGCAAATTCTTCAAAGAAAACACACTCATTGAACAACAATATGTTATCTCAGAAGACAAACAAACTGTTGGTGAGTTCTTGAAGAAAAAAGGTTTGACATGTACCGATTTCCGTCGTGTAACACTCAACCAAGAATAAAAAAACAAAATAGTGTCAGCCAATATTGGCTGACACTTGAACATATCTTATTAACTTTTCCAACCCTCGAAATGCGGGTCTAACATAATAGCATTTCAAGCCTGATTATTATGGCAGACGTAAAACCATTAGAAAATTTTGATTGGGATGCATACCAAAGTGGTGCTGTTGAAAACACCGGTATGACAAAAGACGAACTCATTCAAAAGTATGACAACACACTCAACTCACTCAAAGAGGGTGAAGTTGTAGAAGGAACTGTTGTTGCAATTGACAAACGCGAAGTAACAGTCAACATCAACTCAAAATCATTCGGCTATGTCAATGTTGCTGAATTCCGTTACAATCCGGAACTCAAGCCGGGCGATAAAGTAGAAGTTTATGTTGAAAGTCAAGAAAATAAGGATGGTCAAGTAATCCTTTCACACCGCAAAGCTATTGAGCTCAAAGCTTGGGACAACATCAAAGCTGCTTACGAGAAAGATGAAATCGTTAAGGGTTACATCAAGACTCGTACTCGTGGCGGTATGATTGTTGAGGTTCTTGGTCTTGAGGCATTCTTGCCGGGCTCACAAATCGACACCAAACCTATTCGTGATTACGACGTATTCTTGAACAAGACAATGGAGTTCAAGATTGTGAAAATCAACGAGGAGGCTCGCAATGTTGTTATCTCTCACAAGGCTATTATCGAGGCTGAACTCGATGCTCAACGCCAAGAGATTATCTCACACTTGCAGAAGGGTCAAGTACTTGAAGGAACAGTTAAGAACATCCTTCACTATGGTGTATTCGTTGACCTTGGCGGTATAGACGGTCTCGTACATATCACAGACTTGAGTTGGGGTCGTGTTTCAGATCCAAAAGAATTGGTATCTCTCGACGAGAAAATCAAAGTCGTTATTCTCGAATTTGATGCTGAGAAGAGCCGTATCCAATTGGGTATGAAGCAACTCACACCAAACCCATGGGACGAACTTGATCCACACTTGGTAGAGGGTGCTCATGTACGCGGTAAAGTAGCTGCATTGGAAGATTATGGTGCATTTATTGACATTCGTCAAGTTGTTGATGGCGACCAAGTTATCGACATCAAGAAAGGTTACGAAGGTCTCGTACACGTAACAGAGATGTCATACACGCAACGCCTCCGCACAGCTTCAGAGTTTGTTAAGATAGGCGACGAAGTAGAGGCAGTTATCCTCTCAATAGCACCTGAAGAGCACCGCATGAGTCTTGGTATCAAACAACTCAAACCGGATCCATGGGAGAATATCGAAGAGCGTTACCCAATCGGTAGTCGTGTGATGACTAAAGTACGCAACTTCACCAACTTTGGCGTATTTGTTGAAGTAGAAGAAGGTGTTGACGGACTTGTAAACATCAAAGACTTGAGCTGGACAAAGAAAATCAAACACCCAAATGAGTTCACTAAGATTGGTGCAGATTTGGAAGTTGTTGTTCTCGACATCAACAAAGAGCGTCACAACCTCTATCTCGGTCATAAACAACTCGAGGAGAATCCATGGGACGCTATTGAAGCTGATTTCCAAGTAGGTTCAGAGCATGAAGGTAAAGTAGCCAATGTAACAGACAAGGGTGCTTTCGTAACATTTGAAAATGATGTAGAGGCTTTCTGTCCGACACACCAACTTCAGAAAGAGGACGGCACACAAGCTACCACAGGCGAAGTATTGAAATTCCGTGTAACAGAGTTCAACAAAGAATGGAACAGCATTCGCGTTTCTCACCTCCGCACATGGGAGGCTCCGAAAGAGGAGCCAAAACGCGCAAAGAAAGAAGCTGCTCCTGCTGCTGACCAAAAACTCGAGAAGACAACACTTGGCGACCTCGATGCTCTCGCTGCTTTGAAAAAACAAATGGAGGAAGAAAAACCTGCAAAGAAAGCTAAAAAAGCTGCCAAAGCAGAAGAGAAAACCGAAGAATAATCTAAACATAATAGAGAAGGAAGGCGCAGGTTAAACTGACTTGCGCCTTTTTTTATAAAAACATAAAACTAACTTTCACACCCAAACTTATGAAACAGAAGAAATTTATTTTAGCAGAGAATGAACTGCCCAAGCAGTGGTATAATATTCAGGCAGAAATGCCCAATAAACCGCTCCCGCCCATCAATCCGCAAACCAAAGAGCCGATGACTGCCGACGACCTCAGTCATATCTTTGCTCGCGAGTGCTCAATCCAAGAACTCGACCAGACACATGCATGGATAGATATCCCGGAAGAAGTGCAAGAGAAATATCGTTTCTACCGCTCTACGCCGCTTGTGCGTGCCTACGCCTTAGAAGAAGCCTTAGGCACACCGGCGCATATCTATTTCAAGAATGAGAGTGTCAATCCGCTTGGCTCACACAAAATCAATTCAGCTCTGCCGCAGTGCTACTATTGCAAGCAAGAAGGCACAACCAATGTTACAACAGAAACAGGAGCAGGACAATGGGGGGCTGCACTGAGTTATGCAGCCAAAATATACGGACTTGAATGTGCAGTTTATCAAGTGAAGATAACAATGCAGCAAAAGCCCTATCGCTCAAGTGTGATGCGCACCTTTGGTGCTACTGTTGTCGGGTCTCCTTCAATGTCAACCCGCGCCGGAAAAGACATTATCACCCGCGACCCTCTGCATCCGGGCTCGTTGGGAACAGCAATAAGCGAGGCAGTGGAATTGGCAGTGACAACACCTAATTGTAAATACACCCTCGGATCAGTGCTCAATCATGTGGCACTTCACCAAACAATCATCGGTCTTGAGGCAGAAAAACAGATGCAGATGGCAGGCGAATATCCAGATGTGGTCATCGCATGTTTCGGTGGCGGTAGTAATTTTGCCGGTATTGCTTTTCCTTTTATGCGACATAATCTAAGCGGTGAGCGACATACAGAGTTTATCGCTGCCGAACCTGAGAGCTGTCCCAAACTGACACGCGGTAAGTTTCAGTACGACTTTGGCGACACAGCCGGCTATACGCCATTGTTACCGATGTACACGCTCGGCCATCAATTCAAACCTGCCAACATACATGCCGGAGGCTTACGCTACCACGGAGCCGGAATGATTATCAGTCAGCTAATCAAAGATGGCTATATGCATGGCGTTGATATACCGCAACTTGAGTCGTTCGATGCCGGTATGCTCTTTGCCCGAACAGAAGGAATCATTCCGGCGCCTGAGAGTTGCCATGCCATAGCAGCAGCGATACGTGAGGCAAATAGTTGCAAGAAGACAGGCGAAGAAAAAGTTATACTATTCAACCTCAGTGGACACGGCTTGATAGATATGCCTTCATACGAACAATATTTGTCAGGAGAATTAATTAACTATCGCGTCTCAGACGAGGAGATAGAGCGTAATGTGTCGCAATTAGAGCAGATAATAAAATAAAAAAACACATTTTTATATTTAATCACCGCAGCAAGCTTGTTGCGGTGATTTTTTATGCAAAATTTGGTTAAATAAAATAATTTGTCTAATTTTGCATGTGTAAATTCCTGCCGATGGGATTATGTTTAAATAATAGTGGGGTTGCAGACTTGCTTATTAAACACAAATCAAGATGTCTATGAACTATACAGAAATGGCACAATTAGATATTCTTAGTATAATAAAGAATATTAATAGTAAGGCAGAATATGCTGATTTCAAAAACATGCTTGCTCGCTATTTTGCTAATAAAGCACAGAAACAGATAGATGCGCTTTGGGAAGATGGTACGATTAACGAACAAACCATATCTGAATGGGGCAATGAAAGAATGAGAACTCATTATCGCCATGCGTTACATCGTCCTTGATACTAATTGTCTCTTGCAAATATTGCCGTCAAAAAGTCCATACCATATCATTTGGACAGAGATACTAAACGGCAATATAAGTTTGTGCGTAAACACAGACATAATGGAGGAGTATGAAGAGATATTAACGCAAAAAACCACCAAAGAGATTGCCTATAATGTAGTTGAAGCCATTGCGCAATTGTCAACAACTACTTTTCAAAATACATATTTGCATTTTGGATTACTAACAGAAGATTTTGACGACAATAAATTTGTAGATTGCGCAATTGCATCCAATGCTGAATATATCGTAACAAATGACAAACATTTTAATCCCCTAAAAGAGATTAAGTGGCCCAAAGTTGAGATTATCAGACTTGATATTTTTGCAAAGCATTATAATGACTTAAAATCATAATAGTGCGACAATTCATAAAACTTTGCACCGCAGCAAGCTTGTTGCGGTGATTTTTTATGCAAAATTTGGTTAAATAAAATAATTTGTCTAATTTTGCAAGTGTAAACTTATGCAAAAGTGGACGTTGTTCGGTTTGATGGGTTTGCAGATATAATATAAGGCGTTGATTAATAAAACTATAAAATTGGTAATTATGGCTAAAGGTGATAAAATATTTATTTCTCCTGACTTGACTCATCAACCAACGTGGATTGAAGGTAAGATTATTGATGTTGAGAACAATCCGTTCGTAGGGGTTGTAATTTCTGCGCAAACTCCGGATGGCAACATCTATTTTGATAAAGAGTATAACTTCAAAACAACCCTTTGACAATGTTTGCGTTGAGTTTTGATATGGATATTGCACTCCTTAAAGAATGTTATGGAGAGCAATATAATAATGCATATTACGAAATAAAGAAAATCTTGCTTAACGATGGTTTCGAATGGATTCAAGGTAGTACATATCTATCATTAAGCAATGATTTAACAAATCTTACTCGCGCAATTATAGATTTAGCAAAAATTGATTGGTTTAAGAAATCAGTTAGAGATATCAGAGGCTATCGTGTAGAAGATTGGTCAAATTTCACAAACTTAGTAAAAAATTACTAAAACGAGTTTTCATAGTCCCGCTGTAGGACTATAACCAACAACCATCGCTTACCGATGTAAAACAGAAGGACATATAAAAGGCGTTTATTGACGCTTGTTTTGGTTTTACGAAAATCTGGTAAATTTTCTTCCCCCAAAACAAGAAAGTGCAATAAATGTTCTCGTGGGTATGATATACTTATCCACGCCCGACTGAGGGCGAGGAGGGTCATACATATCGGGCGTGGACGTTATTGCTTATTCTTGGGAAAGGGTTTACCAGAGCCTCGTAAAAGGGAATAAGCAAAGATAAGGTTCCACGCTTTCTTTATACACTAACGGGTCGTTAGGAACCGACTTCCCTAAAAACTTTATAAAGTTATGGATAAAAACAAAAACGAAGAACTGCAGTCGCGACGCGAGTTCTTCAAGAGTGCTGCTAAAGCAGCATTGCCGGTAATTGGGGCGATTATGCTGTCGCATCTTCCCATTAGCGCACAGGCGGAAGAGACCGGATGTGCAAATAATTGTGGCTACGGATGTGCTTATAATTGTGCAGGCACTTGTAAAGGAGGTTGTTATCAAGCTTGCACAGGAACGTGTACATGGACTTGTAGCGGTTCTTGCAGCTCTTCTAGTAGGAGGTAGTTATTCAAGAGAGAAGATAATTTTGTGATCAACATTTTGTTTTCTCTCTTTTTTGATAAATTCACATACGCGATTGATATTATATGATTAAAGATACAGAAAAATCGTGGCAGAAAGGGATGACGAAGAACATCACTTTCATTGTCACGAAGGACTGCCAGCTTGCTTGCAAGTATTGCTATCTTGTGGGCAAGAATGAAAAGGAGCGTATGCCATGGGAGGTGGCGAAAGCCGCTATCGACTATGTGCTTGACCATGAGAATGACCCTGATTCCGCATACGAGTCGGTGATTTGGGACTTTATCGGCGGTGAGCCGTTTCTTGAGATAGACCTTATCGACAAGATATGCGACTATATCAAGACTGAACTTTATCGTCGGCAACACCATTGGTTTAATTCTTATCGTTTCTCGTTCTCGACTAACGGTATTAACTACGATAGCGAGAAGGTGCAACGCTTCATAGAAAAGAACAAAAGCCATTTGAGCATCGGCATCACAATAGACGGCACAGAGCGCAAGCACGACCTCAACCGTGTGTATAAAAACTCGGAGAAAGGGTCATATAAAGATGTGGTGCGTAATATACCGCTATGGCAGAGTCAATTCCCCGGAGACGGAACAAAGGTAACTATCTCGTCGGCAGATATACCCTATATATGCGAGTCGGTGCTGCACCTCTATGACCTCGGTATTCATCAAGTGAATATCAACTGCGTGTTCGAAGATGTGTGGAATGAAGGTGATGACCTGCGCTTTGAAGAACAACTGATGCAACTTGCGGACGCAATTATTGACAATGACTTATACAAGGATTACGCCTGCTCATTTTTTTCGGAGAATATGGGTAAACCAATGGATTGCAAGTTACAGAATCAGAACTGGTGCGGGGCAGGCAAGATGCTGGCTGTGGATGCAGCCGGTAATTTCTATCCTTGCACTCGTTTTGCACAATACTCATTGCGCGACAAAGAGGCTTGGATTATAGGCAACATACATGACGGCATTGACAAAAACAAACTGCGGCCGTTCCTGACTCTCGACCGCTGCACCCAGTCGTCACAAGAGTGTATTGACTGCGAAGTGGCAGAGGGCTGTGCTTGGTGTCAGGGTGAGAACTTCGATGCCGCCAAGACACACACAGTCTTTGAACGCTCAATGGCGATATGCAAGATGCATAAGGCACGTGTGAGAGCCAACAACTATTATTGGAATAAACTCTACCGCAAACTTGAATTAGAAGGCTTGCGCAAGGAGTATGAAGCCAACAAGAAAATAATGAATCCTGATGTATGTTAGGTTTGATCTTTGGTCATCAATTGACAATAATTATTTATCAATAATAAGTTTGTTGGTCATCAATTAACAACAATTATTCATCAATAATAAGTTTGTTGGTCATAAGTTGACAACCATTATTCATCAATAATAAGTTTGTTGGTCATCAATTGACAACAATTATTCATCAATAATAAGTTTGTTGGTCATCAATTAACAACAATTATTCATCAATGATAAGTTTGTTGGTCATCAATTGACAACAATTATTCATCAATAATAAGTTTGTTGGTCATCAATTGACAACAATTATTCATCAATTAAAAATGTGGTTAATTGATAATAATTGATGACTACTAACAATAATAAAGAAAACTATGCTACAATATTTAGTTATACTACTTGATGATACGAGTGTGGCGTATTGCCATGCCGACAACCCTCTGAAAGAGCGAAACCTGATGTCTATTGAAACACTTCGCAAGGCTATTCTGTTCGGTATGAAAGAGAATCTGATGATTCAGTATGTCTATCCTGACTATGAATTGCCTGAGGAATATAATGAAGCCATTGAGTCTATCGACCATGTGAAGATTGGTTGCGATGTAGTTGTCTATAATAATGTGCCGACATCTATCACCGCAGACAATGCTGTCTTGCGCTTATCTGTTGCTGACTTTATAAGCAAGCAATACGACATTGCCGCCGTACTACCACAAGCCAAGCGTATGAATATCTGCATTACCGATGTAGAGAATTTCAAAGACGAGCAGATAGATGATTATAAGAAAGCACTTGCAACGCTCAATGCCGTTTTACTGAATCAATACAAAGCAGGCAAACAACCGCAAGTGAATATTCTCACCGACCGTCTGCAACTCGACAAGATGCACAACTGCGATGCCGGTGTGAATAATATCACCGTTGCACCTAACGGCAAGTTCTACCTCTGTCCGGCATTCTATTATGACGAAAAGATAGGGTTAAACAACCGCTTGAACCACCACAAACCTATCTCAAACCGGAGTGTTGGTGATTTAGAATCCGGTATAAACATCCCTAATCAGCAGTTGCTCAAACTTGACCATGCACCGCTATGCCGTATCTGTGATGCCTATCAATGCAAGCGCTGTATTTGGCTGAACCAAAAGCTGACATGGGATGCGAACACTCCTTCGCACCAGCAATGTGTGTTGGCTCATTTAGAAAGAAATGCGAGCAGAGATTTCCTGAAAGAGTTGCAAACAGCAGGATTTGGAATAGAAAACGAGATAAAAGAGATAACCTATCTCGACCCATTTGATGTAAGAAAAGAATTTTAGGTTATATGTCATCAATTATCATCAATATATAATCAATTTATTAAAGTTTCGCACTTGGTTAAATGTTATCGCGTAGCGATTTTCTTTTAATAGAATAGCGGATTACATTTATCCATTTATTTCCCGTTAGGGAATTTCTATGGTGAAAATGAATCTAAAAGATATTCCCTAACGGGAAATAACGCTGACTATCAATATTAATGCTATTAAAAGGGAACCCCTACGGGGTATAACCTAAATAAAAGTTATACTGAACATTAGTGGAAAACATAAATCAATTTATAATTGATGAATCATTGTTGGTAATTGATGACCACAAAAAACATAAACACAATGAAGAAAGTAATCGGTCAGGTAACACCTGAGGAAAAGAATGAGATTCTTGCGCTTTTCGAGCGCAGAAACGGCTTGAATGAATTAGCCAAAATACTGACAGCTGACAATGCTGAATTGTACGAGAAATTAGTACGCGACATGGGTGAGACAGGTACTAAATTTCAAGGTTGGTGGGATCGTATGGCAAAGAAATACTCATGGGAGTCTGCTCCAAATGGTAACTGGGAAATCAATTTTGAAACCTGCGAGATAAGCCTTGTGACGGGCGAAGATTTGAGAATTTGAAGATTTAAAGATTTGAGAATTTAAAGATTTGAAAATTTGAAGATTTGAAGATTTTGTCTAAAATGCAAGAATGTATGTAATTAATAGCAAGAAGACAAAAATATGAAGGCTATAATTATTTTTCTGCTGATTATTTCGGCAATTAGTATCGGTTTGTTGCTGTGGTTAGCAAGATGGGAATGGAAACACCACACATGCGCCAACTATATCGGTGCAATAAGTGCGATAATAGCAGTCTATTGCATAATTGCGTTATGGGTTTTACTCTATTCCCACTTTATGTAGCTAAATAAATGCATAAATCGCAAATAGGTAAATAATTAAAGTTTTCCATTTGGGTTAAATGTTATCGCGTAGCGATTTTCTTTTAATAGAATAGCGGATTATATTTATCTATTGATTTCCCGTTAGGGAATTTCTATGGCGAGAAATGAATTTAAAAGATATTCCCTAACGGGAAATAACGCTGAC
>JAFXPY010000006.1 GCA_017527495.1 Paludibacteraceae bacterium | reverse complement strand
TAGGAAATTTCTTTTAATCAATATAAATCAAGAGTTTAAGAGAAATTCCCTAACGGGAAATCGCGATATGAAATTACGATATTATGCTATTAAAAGATATTCCCTAACGGGAAATTCATTTTTATCGGACAATAATAATTAAAAATCCATTAATATGCGAAACTTGAATTTATTAATATGGAACGCTACACCGTAGTTTTAGTAAGTGGGAAAATTTAATATGGGTATAGTGTTATTTTAGCACGATTATTTCACTATTTTTTTCTCTACAACAAATTTATTTTCGTTGTTGCTTTTTTATTTGCAAAAAAAGTTTTATTTTTGCAAAGGTTATATAAAAATACGCAAAAATTGAATAACTATATTGTTACAAGCATAAACAAATAACTAAAAACATATAATATCATGGACAACGAATTATTAAAACAAGTGATGGCTACGGCTCAATCGTGGCTTGATGGTAATTACGATGCTGAGACCAAAGCTCAGGTTAAAGCAATGATGGAAGCAGAAGATAAGACCGAACTTATTGATGCATTCTATCGCACTCTTGAATTTGGTACGGGCGGATTGCGCGGCATCATGGGCCCCGGCACAAATCGTATGAACAAATATATTGTTGCTCAGGCCACACAGGGTTATGCCAACTATTTGCTCAAGGTTCAACGCGAGAATGGTTTTGAACATGTTCAGAATGGTCGCGTAGCCGTTGTTGTTGGTCACGACTGCCGCAACAATGGTCGTATGTTTGCCGAGACAGTAGCCGACATTTTCTCTGCCAACGGAATCAAAGTATATCTCTTTGAGAGTCTCCGTCCTACCCCAGAAATCAGTTTTGCAATACGCCAGCTCAAATGCCAAGGCGGCGTGAATGTTACCGCTTCTCACAACCCAAAAGAATACAACGGTTACAAAGCCTACTGGGAAGATGGTTCACAAGTACTTATGCCGCATGATCAGGGTATTATTGACGAAGTGAATAAAGTTACAATGGCCGATGTCAAATGGGAAGGCAATAAAGACTTGATTGAAATCATAGGTGGCGAAATGGATTATGAATACATGATGGCTGTCAAGACCGTTATGATTGACCAAGAGACTATTCTTCGCCAGAAAGACCTCAACATTGTTTACACTCCGATGCATGGTGCAGGCCGTCAGATTGTTCCTCTCTGCTTGCGCTCATGGGGTTTCCAGAACATACATGTTGTTCCTGAACAAATGGTTATTGACGGCAACTTCCCAACCGTTGTCAGTCCGAACCCGGAAAATGCAGAGGCCATGACAATGGGTATGGCACTCGGCACAAAGCTTGGAGCCGACCTCGTCATCGCTTCCGACCCTGATGCCGACCGTATTGCCATTGTTTGCCGCAACGACAAAGGCGAATGGGTTATTATCAACGGAAACCAAACCAACATGATTTACCACTACTACATCATCAACAACATGAAGCGTCTTGGCAAGCTCCGTCCGGAACACTATCTTGTAAAAACGATAGTAACGACAGAGATGATTCGGAAGATAGCCGATCGTCAGGGTGTTACTCTTACCGACGAATACACAGGTTTCAAGTGGATAGCCAACCGTATTCGTGAGTGGGAAGGCAAACGCAAATATCTCGGTGGCGGTGAAGAATCATTTGGTTTCTTGCCATACGATGCAGTTCGCGACAAATGCTCACCTTCGTCAATATGTTTGATTTGCGAGATAGCAGCATACGCAAAAGACAACGGCATGACATTGTACGACTACTTGCTCAAGATATATGAAGAATACGGATTCCAACGTGAGACAACAATCAATGTTGTCCGTCCGGGCAAGACAGGTGCTGACGAGATTCAAGCCATGATGAAAAACTATCGTGAAAATCCTCCAATGGAGATTGCCGGCGAGAAAGTTATTCGCATCAAGGATTTCAAGACTCTCAAACAATGCGATTTGAAAAACGGCAAGTGGGAAGAAAGTCCTATCACGATGTCGCTCAACGCTACAAGCAATGTGCTGCAATATTTCACAGAAGGTGGTTTGAAAGTCAGTGTTCGTCCGTCAGGAACAGAGCCTAAGATTAAGTTCTACTTCGAGATTCCTGTAGCAACAGAACAAGGCAAGCCTTTCACCGGTGCTGATTACGAGCGTTGCACAGCACAAGCAGAAGCACGCGTGCCGGAAATAAAGAAATCATTAGGAATTTAACACGCAAAGCGTATATAGCAACAAAAAAGAGCAGCGCTGTGGCACTGCTCTTTTTTGTTGGATTTTTATCTTGAGCTAAAAATCATTGTCTTCGTAGAAATCAAAGCCTGACATGCCATCGTCCGACGTATCACCACAATTCCAATCTTCGGCATCAGTCCAATTATGCGATATTTCATCTGTGTCGTGATCATCATTGTCGTTGTCGCTGTCAAGAAGATGCGCAATAAAGGCAAATGTTGCCATATCAGTAAAGAAAGAAGATGAAGACTCGTCAGCACTATTATCAGACTGCGTTTTAGTTTTATGTTGTCTAACTCTATAATAAATCGCCTCGAATACGATAATAAATATAATAAAAAAAGGAATTGCAAACTCAGCATAAGAGCAGGTATAGACCAGATAGTCTTGCCAACGAAACAACACAATTGTTGACAAGTATGCCAAAACGAAAGATAAAAATATGAGATACAAATGAATAAATAGCTTTTTCATCGATATTGGCTAATTATAAGTCGTCACTTGATTGTACTTTGTTGAAATCACTGAGTTTCATCTTGCTCACTTTCGACGGGCGATATGCATCGTTACGAATAGTTATGTCTTGATGAAGTTTTTTGCCTTCTGTGATATATTGATCAACAAAGAAATTAAACTCATCGATAGTCATCGGGCCACCTATTGACACCTCGTGTCCGAGGTCGGTATAACGATAGACGGCATAAGGATAGTTGAATTTTTCGAAGCGTTTTACCAATGCTTTTGCTCCAAACATACCTTTGTTGAAAATCTTTATTTGATTGTAAGCGACGATGCCATCCACCGTGCCGTGAAACATTAGTGTTGGTGCCGGACTATCGTTTTTCCATTTGACAAGTCCGTTTTCAGAGTATATGGCTCCACTGTATGCCACAATGCCCACCGGCTTCCAATCTTTGGGTAAATCGCGCGTAAAGGGTAGGTCATTGCATCGACCATAATCGGTCATTAAAGCTGTTATAGCTCCTGCTGATGAGCCTTCGAGGATTATCTTTGCCGGGTCGATATTGAGTTCTTGAGCATGTTTCACTATGTATGCCACAGCGGCGGAACAATCTTCAGCTGCCATATAAAACGCATTCTCAAGCGTTTCCAATTTACCGTACTTTACATTTTTGAGCCCTAAACGATAGTCTATTGCTACGACATTATAGCCACAGGCGACCAATTGTTTGCAATAGTCAACATCCCACTTAGTCAGGCGCGAGCCATTAACAAACCCACCGCCATAGATATGCATCACGGTATAGCCATTAGGCTGCGAAGCGTTGTAAACATCGAGCGACAAAACAGAGTCACGCTGAACATATTCGAACGATCTTACGGTGTCTAACTGCTGCGCCTGCAAAAGAAATGAGCAAGCTGCACAGCATATAAAACAAATTTTTCTTATCATAATAATATCATAAAAGAGGTGGAGTAACACTTACTTCACCTCTTTTGTAAGGAATGTTTATCTTTTATTTTTCATTTTCAGGATACATCACCACTTCGAATACATTTCCGGCTTGGAGTAGTTCGTTGAGCACCTGCTTAACAGATTCTGCTGTTATGCTATTGACATTTTCGCGGTAGGTGGTATATCCTTCTTCTCCCCATAGATAGTAATGATAGAGAACAGCATTTTGCCAATAGGAATTCTTTTCGATGTTTTCCTCAAAATCTTTGAGCATTGATTCTTTTGCTTTCTGCAGGTCTTCCGGACGAGGTCCGTTTTGTGCCATTTCTTGCACTTCTTGGTGAATAATTTCCATCAGTCGAGCTTGCTTCTCAGGGTCGGTGTCGAATTGCATGATTAGCTTTGCTTCAGCAACAGGGCGTTTCGACAAGTAGCCTGATGTACCTACACCATATGAGCCTCCTTCTTTTTCACGAATAGACTCTAAGTAGCGCATATCAAGGCAACGGCTTATAACATCAAGAGTCATTGATTTTAGTCTCGAATATGGCATATCATACGAGGTGTATTCAATACGGTTGGAGGCAGTGCGAATAGTCATTGGAATTGCAAAATAGTTCTTCTGCATGCCAAGAGGCGAACGCACACCTTGGTCTTTGAAAGTCTCGCGAGCTTTGGTTGTTTTCAGGCCACCTATCCAAGTGAGGATAAGCTTTTGAGTGTTTTTATCGTTAGGGTCGATATTACCGGTGAAAATAAATGTGAAGTCAGCTGGATTGGCAAAACGCATGCGGAATATATCAGTTGCTTTCTCTTGGTCAACTTTCTTGAGCAGTTCTTGATTGAAAATCAATGTGCGTGGTGAATGACTTGTTCGGAATAATGATACAGAGTCAGAGAACACATTTTTTATGTTGTTGTAACGATTGACAACCACATTCTCACACAACGACATCAATGTTTGGTACGATTCGTCATCGCGTCGAATACCTGTGAATTGCAGATAGGCAAGTTGCAAAAGAGTTTCAAAATCAGCCACATTGGAGGAGCCTTCAATACCTTCAGAAAGGGAGTTGATAGACGCACTTATTGACACGTGCTTTCCTGTCAGTATTTTTTGCAAATCGGTTATAGAGAAATCGCCCAAACCGGCTTGTGCAACGATGTCTGTTGCAAGATAAGCTGATGGAAGGTCATCAACATTATCGATCAACGACAATCCGCCCTGACTGCATGCGTCAAACAATATCTCGTCAGATTTGAATTTTGTAGGCTTAAACACCACTCTCACGCCATTGCTCAACAACCATTCTGTTGTGCCAAGTTGTTTGTTTTCTGTTCTCTTTTTGATTTTGCCTGCTTTAGGTGTTTTCTTGACAAGCGGTTGGTCGAACGACTCTTCCTTGGGTGCCTCAATGGCCAATTGGTCGGTTGCACGGAGCATCTGAACAGCTTCTTCACGTGTAGGGAATACGACCTCTGGTTTGTCAGGTCCTTGGAAAGCGATGATTATATTCTCGTCGGTGATATATTGTTTTACAATTTCATTAAGAATATCAACGGTTACGTATGGCAGCAAGCTCTTAACAAAATTGTATTCCCACTCTATTCCCGGAATAGGCTCTTGGCTCAAGAAATTGCGAATATATTCATTGGTATATGATATATTTCTCTGATTTGCACGCTCGTTGTATGATTTTTCGTAGGACGACAACATATTTGTCTTAGCGCGTTCAAGTTCGGCATTGGTAAAACCATAACGATCGATTTTTTCTTGTTGATAGAGCAAATCGGCGTAGGCTGCTTTTTCTTTACCCTCTTTAGGTATCACAATAAATTCGAAACAGTCTTTTGTTTTCACCAATTCACCATACGATGCGCCTCCGGCTATGAAGTTGGCATCAGGCTTATTGGCAAGATCGTTAAAGCGTTCAGCTATCATTGAAGATATAAGAGTATTGAGAATACTTATTTGATAGGCTGTAACCGATGTGCGTATAGCTTGCGGCAATGGTTCGTGCTTATAGTCTATTTCAATCATGCTTTGTTGTCCTTCCTTATCAAGAACGATAGAGACTATAGGTTCTGCATTGTCGTCAATTGTATAGTATGGGCGTTCGCCACGATTGGCACGCGCAGGAACATCAGCCCAAAGTTTTTTGATTTTGGCTTCTACTTGGTCAACATCAATATCTCCAACCACAATTATACCTTGCAAATCAGGTCCATACCACTTATGATAATAGTCGCGTAACACTTGATACGGGAAGTTGTTGATTACAGCTGTGTCGCCTATCACATCACGCTTTGCATACTGACTATTCGGGAATTTTTGTTTTTGCGATTCGCTCCACATGCGGCGACTTGCAGAATTCATACGCGTGCGCCACTCTTCACGAATCACGCCGCGCTCGGCGTCTATCTCGTCGTCCTCAAGCAAAAGAGCGCACGACCAATCATGAAGCACCAAAAGCGCAGAGTCGATTATACCCTCACGAATGGTCGGAACATCTGACAGACGATAAACAGTTTGATCAATAGAAGTATAGGCATTTATATTTCCTCCAAAATTGACACCTATTGACTCAAAATAATTAATTATACCTTTGCCTTCAAAATGCTGTGTTCCATTGAAAGCCATGTGTTCCAAGAAGTGAGCCAAACCATTCTGGCTATCCTCTTCGAGTATTGCACCAACAGCTTGTGCTATATGAAATTCCGCACGCTGCTTAGGTGTTTCATTGTGTCGGATATAATAGGTCAGACCATTAGGTAATTTACCGACACGCACAGCCGAATCAATTGGCATTGGCTGTAATTCTTGCGCCGTTGCTATCATACAAACAAACAACGCAAACAAACTTACACAAAATTTTTTCATACCCAAAGTTATTTACTTATTTAGTTATTTACGATTTACTTATTTACTAAAGTTTCCCACTAATATTCAGTAGAACTTTTATTTAGATTATACCCCGTAGGGGTTTCCTTTTAATAGCATTAATATTGATAATCAGCGTTATTTCCCGTTAGGGAATATCTTTTAAATTAATTTTTCGCAATAGAAATTCCCTAACGGGAAATCAAGGGATAAATATAATCCGCTATTCTATTAAAAGAAAATCGCTACGCGATAACATTTAACCATGTGG
>JAFXPY010000005.1 GCA_017527495.1 Paludibacteraceae bacterium | reverse complement strand
TGTCAGAAACTTTATTACTAACGCCTTTGCTGCTATTGCTGCTTATTGCTATTTCACAAAGAAACCATCACTAAATCTCATCTATGAAACAGATAATCAACTTCTTTTATTCTAAAGTTATATCGAACTCACGTTAAATTAAATCTGTTAGGATATGGTATATTGTGTATAGGTAATGCAATGCCGTTCATTTTTGCATATACAAAACCTTTATAATTATCTACACTTCTTATGTCATTTGGCATAAGGGCTCCAAAATATGTTTTACAAATAACATTAAATATATTCCGGTAGTAATAGTCTATCTCATATTTTTCCTCTCGAGGAAATACCTTTGTATAAGCCAATTCAAGTTGTACATCATAATTCCATGAGATTATCCTTATGTTATCTTTAAATAAATAATCTGCAATTGTAGAGGAATAATCCCTATATGTTATCTGCCGTATAAAATCTTCATATCTTTTATCAATATTGCTTTCATTTTGCCATAAAACAAATGCTATTGTAAGCGCATTTTTAAGTCGAAGCAGTTGTTTTTGATGATCTTCAACACTAATTGTTTTTTTATGTATTGATAGTGCATATTCGTCAATTGTTGAAATTTTAAGCACATTATTAAAGTCATCTTTGGAAGTATTATCTTTTTTAGGACAAATATTACATAGCCATTCCAATTCTTGTATAAGTTCATTTGCATGATATGATTCAAGTCTTTTAATTAATTTCTGCAATTCATTTGGAAAATTAGAATACAATGGAATTCCAGTATTTGTATCCGGCTCTCTTATACTTGCCCCTGCACCTAAAATATATGTAACGATATCCTTTCTCATAACATCTTATTTTACATCCTTAACTAAGCGAACTTTTGCTAAAAAATTGTTATTAGTATTTTCAGTAATTCTTACATAGTCTGTATAATAATTATTTCCATATATAGTACTATTATAGATATAATAATTATTATTTAACCAGTGATTGTCACTTAATAGTATAGCGCCATGATTAAACCATTCTTTTAATAGTGTAAAAGGAATACCAATTGGACTACTATCAGAATGGATATGTGTTAAAATTGGAAATGGTAAATAGTTGTCTGGAAATATGATAACGCCTCTTGTCACTTTTGTTGTACCATTAGGTGTGTTATATACTGAATCTAAAAAAATAGTACAACTTAACCACATACCATTATTATTTCGTCCCATTAGATAATACCATTCTTCTCTTGTTAGTGTCCTCCACATATTGGGAACATTTCCTCCATTTTTTATTGCATTGAATTCTCCCCAATCAGTGTATATATTTGAGCCGCTTGATTTATTTTTAAAATAATTTGTATATTCTTCTCCAAGTGAATAATTTATTGATAAACAATCTCCAAACATATAAGTTCCACCTCGCGTTGTTCCATCATAACATAAATGACTATCCAAATCTGAATAAAATAAGTCTCCCATTGAGAAATACACTTTAGTACTATCTGACACTGAATATTCTGCCATAATTGCACCATCAATAATTTGGACTGTATCATCTTTATATTTAGCCACTTGCAGTATAGTTCCATCTGAAAGTGTAAAATATACAAAACTATCATCTTGTGTAACATCACTGAACATGCTATCACCATTTTTTCCATTTATACCATCCGCACCATCTTTTCCATCTTCACCTGTTGCCTTACCAAGTTTAATCCATACTCCATCAGAATACGAAATATACCAATAGTCATTTTCTATTTTCAGCTGAGGAGTAACTCCATCTTTTCCGTCCTTCCCATTTTCTCCATCTTTTCCGTCTTGTCCTGCTTTACCATCCCTGCTTGTAACAGGTATGCGGTCACCATTGTCATTGATTAACCATTCCCCGTTTAATGTCCAATAATATGCTCCATCTGCATCTAATTTTACTCCAATCTGCGGATTTGTTCCATCTGCTCCATTTTGACCATGATAGATCGTTATCGGTTCATGTTGAGCAAAGGTGATGGTATAACCTATTTCTACACCATCTTTCATTATTGGTGTTACATTGATGATATAATCATTATTGAGCATTACATCAACTATTGTCTGCAAAGCATCTATATTAGTGTTCATCTCTTTGCATAATTCCTCAAGTCGAGCAACACGACCATCAATACTGTTCAACTGACCTTCTAATTCATGTATCTTATCCCA
Source organism: Paludibacteraceae bacterium (assembly GCA_017527495.1). Taxonomy (GTDB): domain Bacteria; phylum Bacteroidota; class Bacteroidia; order Bacteroidales; family Paludibacteraceae; genus RGIG6639. The sequence continues at coordinate 57,392 of JAFXPY010000005.1, read as the reverse complement.
TAGTTCATTTTGACAAGACAAAAAGCTAAAACATAAAACAAGTAAGAATAATTTCTTTTTCATAACAGGAAGTGATTATAGTTTTTCATATATACATAAAAAACGTAGATTTCGCTATTGCTCATCTACGTATCAAGGTCTTCGCACAACCGTTAGTTATAGAAACAACATAGAAACCTACGCCGTATGACAACACATAGTAAAAGCATACTATGCAGATACATCATACCCGTAAGCACCTATTGTTACTTTGTTTTGAACTAACGAGATAAAGTGTGCGAAACTTTTGATACGCAAAACAAAGCGTCAATAAACGCTTATAATATGTCTTTGTTACCCTGCCACCACTGCTTTACACAATACGGCGTAGATAACGATTGCAAAATTAGTTAATTTGTATGAAAAAAACAAATAGAATTTCAGAAAATGAATTGAAAAGCAATATTTTGGTTTAAATTTATAGATTTTATCCTTCAATCAGCGGTAAAAGCAAAATAAATCTGTTGTAGTGAAAAGTGATTATGCTGAATATTATTACATATTCTCAAGGCTCAGGCCCGTATATTTTATTTCATATCCACGAAAATGTGGTCGTAATTGTGCAAACTTTTCTTCCAATTTTTTTAGATTAATCTTTTTTGCGTTGCGTTTTACCTCACCTACAATAACACGTTTGTCTAATCTTTCAACAGCTATCAAATCTATTTCGTTTTCGCTACGCGTATCCCACCAGTGGCTAACTTCTGTAACACGCTCCATTTCAGAATATTGCTGACGGAAATAACGCTCCAACATAATGCCACTGAATTGGTCGTAACCATTGTATATAATCTCTTTAAGCAAATCTGTTTTTCCCATTTCGACTATTGAGCGATTGGATTCTATAAAACGGAACCAAAATGTTAGAAAATTATCATAAAGAGCAAATTTTATACCTTGGGAATTAGGTTTTGCTAACATTGGGCGGACCTTCTGAATTAGATTGTATTCATCTTCAAGTGTGGCGATATATCGTCCTGTGTTAAATCCAACGACACTATCTATCTGCGATTGTGTGGTCATACTATTTGCAATTAATTGCATAATGCTGAAATAAACTTGATAACGCTTGCCAAATTCCCCTATTAATAGTTCTGTGCCTTCATTGAGAAAAACTGAACCATCTTGGCAAACAAAGTCTATCATTGCATTCATATTGGTTGCATTGGCGTCCATAAGCAATTCAACATATTTAGCCACTCCTCCGCTTAATGTATAAAGGGTAAGTAAATCTTCTGGAGAATAATTTGTGTTATAATCTGATAATATATTCTTCAGTAGTTGTGTGGTGAAAGGCTGCAGCCGTATTTCTGCAGTAGCCCTGCCGAATAAAGGTTCTTTTTTGTCGCGGAAAATCTTCATCATCATTGTATATACCGAGCCGCAGGCAATTAAATGTATGTGAGATTTGTCTTTATTGCTATCCCATACATTTTGAATTTCTGACATTATTGAAGAATTTATATCATGTAAGCGTTGAAACTCGTCAATTATAAAGGTTATATGGTCTTTAATACTGTAAATCATCAATTCGCGCAATAAATCGGCAAATTTACTTATTTGCCCGTAAAGATGAATTCCCAACACTGCTTCAATAGTTTGCTGTAGCTCTTGACATAATAATTGTTCTGATTTTTGCGACACAAAGAAATAAAGCATTCTTTTGTTTGTAAATGTCTGTTTGAGAAGAGTGGTTTTCCCTATACGCCTGCGCCCGATAAGCAATGTAAATACTGATGTTTTTTTGGCTTGAACGTCTAATTCTAAGAGCCTGTTAATCTCTTGATTTCTACCATAAAACTTCATAATTATATTTTTTTACAAATTTGTAAATTACAAAAATGTTAATCTAATGGCAAAATTACAAAAATAATTTAAATAATACAAATATTTGCTTATAATTATTATGACCCTTTTTTGTAAATAAAGTCCTATTGGTTATTTTGCAAGATGTGATATTGTTGTATCGCCGATTATTACTTTTCATTAATATGCAACCGCTAATGCGGTTGAGAGAGGTAGAATGGATATAAATTTCTATTAATATGCACCCGCTATCGCGGTTGAGAGGGGTAGAACTGATATAAATTTTCTATTAATATGTAACCTCTAACGTGGTTGAGATATAGCGACTGAATAAATCGTCTCTATTAATGATTTATTATTAAATTCAATGACGAAAACTTTAGTTAATTACTTCATAATTTTTTATCACAAAAAACTATATAGTTATATTTCTATAGCTCTTTTTGTGTCGGATAGAACTTTGATATTTACAAACACTGTGTTCTCCGGTAGTAGAGCATCTATTTTTTCCGGCCACTCAATGAAACATAAATTTCCACTATAGAGATAGTCTTCTGCTCCAAAATTGAGTGCCTCCTCAACACTCTTCAGACGATAACAGTCGAAATGATATATCAAACTGCCATTTTTTGTCTCATACTCATTAACTATAGCAAATGTTGGGCTGTTGATTACATCCTCAACGCCGAGTTCTTCACACACGGCTTTGATAAATGTTGTCTTTCCTGCGCCCATTGAGCCGTTGAAGGCAAAAACAGTATTTTTACCTATTTGATCTATAAACATGCGTGCAACGCGTTTTATATCGCTTATTTCGTATTCTATTCTCATCTTGGTATCTAAATCACATTGATTATTGTATTCTGAAATTCTATTGTCTCACCGCTGCGTATTTTGGCACGCTTGCGCAACTCTATTTCTCCGTTTCTTAACACTTGTGCTCTGACAACAGCATCTTGTGCTTCACTGCCTGAATAGACGACATTGGTTGCTTTCAAAAGTGAAATGAGCGGAATGAATTCCTCTTCGCCTCTAAGTTTGAATGTAATTTGTTCTTTCATTTTCTAAAATTTCTTGGTAGATGGTCTAAAAAAATCAAATATTAAATTCTCAAGCTGTTAAATTGTTGTTGAAATGTTTGTAAAGTATTGATGCTTTGGACTTTCCAACGACTTTTTCTAATTCTTCAACGCTTGCACTTTTAGCTCGTTTTAGGCTCTTAAAGGCTCTAAGCAGCTCTTTTTTTGTTTTTTCTCCTATTCCTTTTATTTCGTCGAGTTCGGAATGTACTTGTCGCTTACTTGATTTGGTTTTGTGGAAAGTTATTGCATAGCGGTGTACTTCATCTTGTATCTGTGTAAGAAATTTGAACAACTCATCTCTTGGGTCAATGCTTATCTCTTGTGGTGGAAAACCGAAGAGTAGGTTGGCAGTTCTATGGCGGTCGTCTTTTTTTAGTCCGGCAATAGGTATGTCTAAATGAAGTTTGTCGATGACAATATCTTTTATTGCGTGCATTTGTCCTATTCCACCATCTGCGATAATTAAGTTTGGTAGTTCGCCTTGCTCATCTACAATGCGGCTATATCGTCTTTCAACAACTTCTCGCATCGAGGCATAGTCGTCAGCACCCTCTACGGTTTTAATGATGTATTTTCTATAGTCTTGTTTGCTTGGTTTGGCATTTTTGAAGACGACACATCCAGCCACAGCATCTTGTCCCATGATATTTGAATTGTCGAAGCACTCAATTATGAGTGGTAATTTGTTGAGTGATAGGCTTTTCTGCAGTTTTTTAAGTAGTCTGTGGCTTTTTTGTTCGGGATTAAGCCGGTCTTCACGATTGAGTTTGTCGATTATGTATTGTTTGACATTTTCTTGTGCTAATTGTTGAACTTTGTATCCGTCGCCTCGTTGCGGTATGTAGTAGTGTGCGTTTTCATCGGTTATATCTGGTAGAAAAGGAACCAGAATTTCTCGTGTAGTGCTCTGCAGTTGTTGTCGCAGTTCGTTTATGGCAAAAGAGAGAATCTTTTCCTTTTCATCGAGATTTTTTTTGTATTCTACGATTTGACTTTTTATAATCGCTCCGTTGTGTATTTTCAGCATGCTGATATAGGCACATTGTTCGTCTTCATCATATCCGAACACATCAGCATCTTTGGTTGTCAAGTTGGCTATTATTGTCTTGCTCTTGAAAAGCTCGATTGCATCGTATTTTTTCTTCAGTTCGTTTGCTTTTTCGAATTCTAGATTATCTGCAAGCGTTTTCATTTCTTTGAGCAGTGATTTACTTATTTCGTTGGCGTCTCCTTTGATGATTTTTCTGATTTCATCGATCATTTTTAGGTATTGTTCCCTACTCTCTTTTGCCTCGCATACGCCGCAACATTTTTTGATGTGGTATTCTAAACAAACTTTGTATTTGCTTTTCTCTATGCCGTCAATAGTTATTGGTGTTTTACATGTTCGGATTGGATATTGATTGTGAATTAAATCAAGAACAAGGTCGAGAGCAAAATTGAATGTATATGGTCCGTAGTATTCAGAGCCGTTTTTAATGATATTTCTTGTTTTGAACACTCTTGGATAAGGTTCGTTTGTAATGCAAATGCAAGGATATGTTTTCCCGTCTTTGAGAAGAATGTTGTATTTTGGTTTATATTCTTTGATTAGGTTGTTTTCCAGAATAAAAGCATCTTGTTCGCTATCTACAACAGTATATTTTATTTCAGCTATATTTCTGACAAGTAGATTTGTTTTAAGAGAGTCATGTTCTCGATTGAAATAGGAATTGACTCTTCTGTGTAAGTTTTTAGCCTTTCCAACGTAAATTATTTCGCCCTTTTTGTCTAAGTATTGGTAAACGCCCGGGTTTGTTGGTATGTTGGCTAAAACATTCTTAATGTTTGACTTATCTACTTTCATTTTGATAGTGTTTCACGTGAAACATATATTATTTTATGCTGCAATTTCCTATTTAATTAACGCGTCAGCCGTCTTATTTTAATAGATGTAATTATTCTGATAATCTTAATTCCATTACGAAGTGGTTGTATATTGTTCGATATTCGAGTTGTTTATATAGTAAATAATTTTAATATTCAATCGCTAATGTGGTTGTTGTGGTAAGAAATTGTTATTATTTTTCTATTAATATTCAACCGCTAATGTTGTTGAGAAAATGTGTTGTATCTATTTTTTTATTTTATATAGCCGCTGATGCTGTTAACGGTTATATTTACTATTCTATGTTAATACGCGAACTTAAATTATTAAGCTTTTTGCTGTTGTTTCACGTGAAACAATTTGTTTAACAACTTAGTAATGAAACAACTTCTATGTCTTGGGGTATTTTTTTTGTTCCTTCTAATTCTTTTAGTTCTAAAAGGAAATTGACATATATTTTTTTTACTCCAACTTTTTTTGCTAATTTTATAGCAGCTTCTATTGTTCCTCCTGTTGCAAGTATATCGTCGTGAATGAGTACAACATCGTCAGGTGTGATGGCGTCTTTATGAATTTCTATTGTGTCTATTCCGTATTCTTTTTCGTAGTTTTCTTGTATTACGTCTGCAGGTAATTTGCCTTTTTTCCTGATTGGCACAAAACCTGCGCCTAATTCTTTAGCCGCTATTGCTCCGACAATAAATCCCCTACTCTCTATACCCATCACTTTGGTTATTCCACACTTTTTGTATATATCTACAATTTTGTTTGTGAACCATTGCAGGCATTCTGCATCTGCAAGTGCAGTGGTTATGTCCATAAACATTATACCTTTTTTAGGAAAGTCAGGAACGACTCTGATTTTTCTAATAACTTCTTGTTCTGTCATAATATATATTTTTTTTATCTACCCAGTAAAACGAGTAGTACATTAATGTCGTTTGGTGATACCCCCGGAATTCGGGCTGCTTGACCGATTGTTTCTGGGTCAATGCGTGTGAGCTTTTGTCGAGCCTCTGTACTCAACGATTGTAATTCATTGTAATTAACCCTACCGCGGAGCTTTATGTTTTCGAGTTTATGCAGTTTTTCTGCTGCTTGTTTCTCGCGTTCAACATAGCCTTTGTACTTTACTTCAATCTCAACACTTTCAGCAACTTCGTCCTTTTGTGTTAGAGTCAATTCTAATTGCTCTTTCAAAGATGGCAGTTCTTCTGCAAGATTATCAATCGTGATTTGTGGGCGTCCCAAAAGTTCAATTAGTTTGCAACCATGGGTAAGCTCTTGAGAACCATTTCTAATCAAAAAATCATTTATTTCTCTCGATTTAATCGAGTAATTTTGCATGAAATCTATGATTCTCTGTTTGTTCGCTTCTTTTGTTTTAAGCAAATCAACTCTTTCGCGTTTTGCTAAGCCCAGATTATAACTTTTTTCTGTCAGTCTTTCGTCGGCATTGTCTTGGCGCAAAAGAATTCTATATTCTGCTCTTGATGTGAACATTCTGTATGGTTCGTCCACACCTTTAGTCACTAAATCGTCAATCAAAACGCCTATATATGATTCATCTCTATGCAAAATGAATGGTTCTTGGGCATTAATTTTCAGGTGGGCATTTATTCCGGCTATAATACCTTGCCCGGCAGCTTCTTCATAGCCGGTTGTGCCGTTGATTTGTCCTGCAAAAAAGAGGTTATTGATTAGTTTTGTTTCGAGTGAGTGATGTAGTTGTGTCGGGTCGAAAAAGTCGTATTCAATAGCATAACCCGGGCGATATATTTCAGCATGCTCCAGACCGCGAATAGTCTTGAGTGCGTTGAGCTGAACTTGCAGAGGCAGACTGCTTGAAAAACCATTAACATAGTATTCCATAGAATCCACTCCCTCGGGTTCAAGGAAAAGTTGGTGTGCGTCTTTGTCGGCAAAAGTAACTATTTTTGTTTCTATGCTTGGGCAATAGCGAGGGCCGATACTTTTTATTTGTCCGTTGTATAGTGGTGAGTCCGGCAGCCCTTTTCTTAATTCTTCGTGTGTTGCTTCGTTTGTGTAGGTAATCCAACAACTCATTTGTTTGAGTTTTCTCTGTACATCCGGCAGGTAAGAAAATTTATGAAAATCATTGTCACCTTTTTGTTCGGTCAATACTGAAAAATCAATACTCCTTCCGTCCACTCTGCATGGAGTTCCTGTTTTCATTCTGTCAGCGATGAAGCCGAGAGATTTAAGCTGTTCTGTAATGCCGAATGAAGCCGGTTCAGATATTCGTCCACCCCTGATTTGTACTTTTCCGAAATGTTGAAGACCATTTAGAAAAGTACCATTTGTCAGTATTACGGCTTTGCTCTTTATTTCAACACCTAATTGAGTCTTAACTCCAACTACCTGTTTGTTTTCTATAATTAACTGAATGACAGTGTCTTGCCAAATATGTAGATTGTTTGTTGTACTGACAACCTTGGTCCATTCTTCTATAAATCTTTTTCTGTCGCTTTGACTTCTTGGGCTCCACATGGCCGCTCCTTTTGAGCGGTTAAGCATTCTGAATTGTATTGCACTGCGGTCAGTAACGATTCCCATCTGACCTCCAAGAGCGTCTATTTCTCTGACAATCTGTCCTTTAGCTATGCCTCCCACAGCCGGATTGCAACTCATCTGGGCTATTTTGTTCATGTCAATGGTGATGAGAAGTGTTTTAGACCCCATATTGGCAGCAGCACAAGCCGCTTCGCATCCGGCGTGACCGGCTCCAACAACAATTATGTCGTAAATAAAATCCATCTTTATAATTCGTTAACTCTCTCTGTATCAAGTTTTAAAAATATAGAAATCAAAATTGTAAATCCCCAAAGTGATGAGCCTCCATAGCTGAAAAATGGCAATGGGATACCTATTATAGGAAGCAGACCTATCACCATTCCGATATTTATTGCCACATGGAAGAACAGAATACTCACAACGCTGTAGCCATAAATTCGGCTGAACTTATTTCGTTGTCGTTCGCACATCTTAATCAGGTGAATGAGCAGCCATGTGTAAAGAATAAGCACACCTACTGTTCCAATAAATCCCCACTCTTCTCCCACGGTGCAATAGATAAAGTCGGTGTGTTGTTCGGGCACATATTTCATTTGAGTTTGTGTTCCTTCGTGAAATCCTTTGCCGGTAATTCGGCCTGTTGCAATTGCTATTTTGGCTTGAAGAGAGTTGTAGCCAACGCCGCTTGGGTCGTCGATGATTCCGAGAATTTGTTCAATTCTATTCTTTTGATGTGGCAGAAGGATTTTTTCAAAGGCGTAATTACACAGAGAGCAATATACAATCATTATGATATTGAAAAATACAAGTAGGTATGAATATTTCAATCTGTATTTATAGGTTATGATTGCTAAAAATATTGCTGCAACCACGACGACAACTGCTGAAATGATGTTGAAATTGACAGTTTTCCAAATATTGATAATCAAAGAAATACCATATATGGCCACCACTCCACCGAGCATGATAAGTGCTTCTTTTGTTTTTCTTTGTTTTATAAGTAGATGAAAAAACTCGATGGAAAGGAGCAAAATCATGCAGATCAGAAATCCGAAGTCGCCCGTTCCAAGAGGTAGTGGAGCATTGTTGTATTTTATGACGATGACAGAGAGAAGTGCTAATGCAAAAATGGCAAGGAGAACATAGCCTGACATTCCTTCTCGATAGAGAACGAAAATTAGTGATGCGAGAACGAGTGCTGTACCTGTCTCTTTCTGCGGAACCATAATGATAAACATAGGTACCAATATGATTAGTGCAGGAACGATCAAATCGCGCCAATTTTCAATTTTGTACTCTTGTCGTCCCATATATTTTGCGAGAGCGAGAGCTATGGCAAATTTAGAAAATTCGGCAGGTTGTAGTTTTAGAGGTCCGATGGGAATGAAAGAATACGAACCTTTAACACCATTAGTAACCGAGTGAGTAACAATGGGTGTTATAATCAGTACAATAATTGCTATTGCGTAAATTATATAGGCAAAATACTCGTAAGCCTTATGGTCTATAATCAATATAATAGTAGCTATACCTATGGCTGTGAGCATCCAGACAAATTGTTTGCCTGCGTAATTGGCGAAATCAAACATATTAGTTGATTCCGGAGTGTAGCTTGCTCCATAGATATTGCACCATCCAAAAATAGAGAGCAGAAAAACCAGTAGTACGGTTAATTTATCGATGGATTGGACTATATTTGTGTTTCGAGCCATATTCTATTGCCTTTTTCTTTCAATTACGTTACTATTAGTTACACTATTGCACAAATTTTTATATTTTTCCTCATGAGCAGTAGTCAGTGTGTCGTTGATATATTTTTCTATAACGAGTGTTCCCATCGGTGCTGCCCATGTTGCACCAAAGCCGGCGTGTTCGACAACAACAGCAACTGCTATTTTGGGATTATCTTTTGGAGCAAAAGCGATGAATAGCGAGTTATCTTTTCTTCCTCCGCCTGTTTGTGCCGTACCTGTTTTTCCGCAGATGTCAATGCCATTTACGGCATGGTGTCGTCCTGTTCCGTTTACCATTACCAGACGCATACCTTCTTTGACCACGCTGAAGTATTTTTTTTCTACTCCGGTGTCGTGAATTCTCGTTTTCATCGAGTCTGCACGGTTAAGGTGTGGGGTGATGTAGTAGCCTTCATTGGCTATGGCAGCCGTGTAGTTTGCCATCTGCAATGGAGTTACGGTAATCTCGCCTTGTCCTATTGAATTGGAGCGAATGGTCAGTGCTCTCCAACCTGTTTTTCCATAAATAATATCGTAGCTATTAGATCTATAGATTCCACCGGTGTTGTGTGGTCCTATGTCGGAGTCTTTAAATATGCCGGCAAGACCGAAATTCATAATGGCATTGCGCCATTTGTCGTATTGTTGTCTGAAAATTTCGTTATTTTTTCCGTAGCCGTTTTTTTCAAGATAAGCTTTGTATGTGTACCAAAAATAAGGATTACAGCTTTGTTCAATACCTTTCAGAAGGCTATTTGGTGAGCCGTGGTGGTGTGTACATTTGATAGGTGTCGATCCCGGGCCGCTACATGGAAAAAAGGTGTTTTCTGTTATGGCGCCTTCTTGCAGAGCTACGAGGGCACCAAGAGTTTTGAAGGTAGAGCCCGGTGGATAAGCACTCGACAATGCCCTATTGAGCAGAGGTTTGGTAGGGTCTTGATTTAATTCTGAATAGGTTTTGTTACGTTGTCTGCCAACCATAAGTTGCGGGTCCCATGTGGGGCTTGAGGCGAGGACGAGAATCTCTCCCGTGTTAGGTTCAATAGCCACTATACTTCCAACTTTGTGTGCTAACATTTGTTCCGCAAAGCTTTGCAGTTCTATGTCTATAGTAAGTTGTAGATTTTGTCCGGCAACAGAAGGAATATCGTTTGCGCCATCTTTATAGGCACCTTGTATGACGCCTTTATTGTCTCTCATCAAGAATCTTGCTCCTTTTTCTCCTCTAAGCTCTTTTTCGTAAGTTTTTTCGATTCCGTCTCTACCTGAATAGTCGCCACTTGCATAGTAATTATCCTTGTTGATATCTTCTTGCGACACTTCGCCAATACTTCCAAGCACGTGTGCTGCATAAGGGTAGGTGTAATTACGTATTGTTCGGTTTTGGATATAAACACCATGAAATTTATGAAGCAGTTCTTGCAGAGTGGCTATGTTTTCACTCTGAAGTTGTGTCATGAATGTTTGTGGTGTATTTGGTGAGTAACCTTTTGATTTTTTGATTATTTTGATTTTTTTGTTGAAGTTTGCAGTGTCAATAGAGAGTATATTGCAGAATGCTATAGTATCAAAACGATAGTCATCTTTTTTTCTCATTTCGTTCATTATCAGAGTGATGTCGTATGCCGGTTGGTTATACACGAGAAGGGTGCTGTCTCTGTCGTATATCAGTCCGCGTTGAGGGTAGATTGTTTGACGCATTACTGCCGTATTGACTTGGTTCAAGTCGTTTTCGAGTACTTGAAGTCTAAACAACTGAACGATGTATATTATAATTACAACAACAATGATTCCTATTATAACATTATTTCGGTAGTAATTTTTGTCATTGAGCATGTCAGTATCTTGTAAAATCGTAGGTTATAACTAATGCAAAAGTAATAGCTGAGCTAATTATAATATGTAGGAGTGTCCACCCGAAGTGGTTGAATGTGAATGCTTCAAGAAAAAGGATAGTGGTGTGGTGAGCGACAATAAGTACGCTGGCGTATTTGATATATGCCGGTCGGCTTGCAAAGGAGATAGACGATGGGATTCCTTGAACACGATCGACATTCTCTACAAACCATTTGATAGAATAACTTTTCAGGTAGCCCACAAGAGTGCAGGCAGCTGCGTGAAGTCCTATTGTTTGGCATAGTATGTCCATGAGCAGTCCAATTGCAAAACAAATTAGAATTTCAGCCCACTTAGGTAGTTCAACCGGCAAGCAAAGCAATGCTAAAATGTATATGTAGGGCGTGCAAAGAGGGAAATACTGAATGTTGTTGAACAATAAGACTTGCAAGAGTATTACCACTATTGTAACAATGATATTTTCCGTAATTTTATTCATTGCCTAATTTTTGATTGTTTTTTGCAGATTTTCAATTTCTATGGCGTTGTTGTTTTTTATAACCATGACGTGCCTGAGGTTCTTCAAGTCACTTGATAATCTGACTTTTATATTATATGAGCCATCGTCATTAGTAAAGCTTATTTCTTCCACTGTTCCTATCATAATGTCTTTAGGGAATATGGTGGAAAATCCGCTTGTAACGATGGTGTCTCCTTTGTTTACGCTTACGTGTCTTGCTATATCATGGAGATAGGCATACTGATAGTCGATACCATCCCATTTGATTTGTCCAACTTCGTTGGTACGGCTCAGTCGTGCATTTATTGATGATTTATTGTTAAGAATAGATTCAACTATAGAAAATTTGTCTGATGCGGCAATGACGATGCCTACTACTCCATTGGGTCCGACAACACCCATGTCGATATCAACATTGTCGCGTTTGCCTTTGTTTAGGGTTATGTAGTTGTTTGCTTTGTTTATGCTATTGTTGATTATTTTGCATGGGATGTATTCAATGTCATTGTCTGCGGGGATATAATTGCTGTCGTTAGATGTCTCAAGTTGGTTTTGAAGTTTGATGATTTCGTTTTGCAGTTTTGCGTTTTCTTGTGCCAATTGGTCGTTTATGTTGCGAAGGTTGAAGTATGAAAAAGCAGAGTTGGTGACGTTGTAAATGGCTGAAGCAACGTCGCTTGTAGCATTGAAAATGACACTTTGTTGATATCTGTTTTTGTTGAAAATGAGCGTAAAAGAAATTATTTCCAGTAGAAGGAAAAGCAGGAATGAATTATATTTTAGTAGTAATTGTAGGAGATTACGCATTTCAACTAATGAGTTTGTTTGTATAAAAATCAAGTAGAGACGCAACTTTTTTTTGCGTCTCTGCTTGCATATTTTGTTTTGTCTATCTAATCAAGAAATTGAATTTATCCACATTTTTCAATGCTATGCCCGTTCCTCTTGCAACAGCTTTAAGCGGGTCGTCAGCAACATTGAATTTGATGGTCAATTTGTCGGAGAATCTTTTAGCCAATCCTCTCAAGAGAGCACCTCCCCCGGCAAGATATATACCATTTTTGACTATATCGGTGTATAGTTCTGACGGAGTTTGTTCGAGTGCTTGAAGTATAGCATTTTCCATCTTTGCTATAGATTTTTCGAGGCAGTGAGCAATCTCTTGGTAGCTGACCGGAACTTCCATTGGTAGAGCTGTCATTCTGTTAGGTCCTATAACCTTATATTCTTCCGGTGCTTCGTCAGCCGGTAGTTCGGTGAGTGCTGAGCCTACATTTATTTTGATTCGTTCTGCTGTCGGTTCGTCAATTTTGAGGTTGTGCATTCTTCCCATATACTCAATAATGTCTTGATTGAGTTCGTCGCCGGCTGTTTTGATTGATTTGTTGGAAACAATACCGCCCAAAGAGATAACGGCAATTTCTGTTGTACCGCCGCCTATATCAACAATCATACAGCCTTCCGGTGCTTCCACGTCCAGTCCGATACCAATAGCTGCAGCCATAGGTTCGTAAATCATGTACACATCTCTACCTCCTGCATGTTCTGAAGAGTCGCGTACGGCACGTATTTCAACCTCTGTACTTCCGGATGGGATGCAAACCACCATTTTTAATTGTGGATTGAACAATTTGTTTTTGCGTGGAATCATCTTAATCATTTCGCGCATCATCAATTCGCAAGCCATAAAATCCGAAATAACACCATCGCGTAGCGGGCGTGTAGTGTAAACTCGTGTTCCTCCTCTACCAATCATTTGTTGAGCCTTGCGACCAACAGCTTGAACTTTTCCGTCTTTGTCAATCGCAACAACAGATGGCTCATCAACAACAACCTTACCCTCGTTGATAATAATGGTGTTCGCTGTGCCCAAGTCAATAGCGATGTCGAGTGTTAAAGAAAATAAACCCATAAATTATGTTAAAAATTAAGTATTATAAATGTTATTTGCGTAAAAACCAATTTCGGGTGCAAAACTACAAAAAATTTTGCAAAATAGCAAGAAATGTATTTTTTTTCTTTAAAAAAAGTTATAGCAACTTTTTATTTTTTAATTTCTTTATGTATGAGTTATGTTATTGTTGTCTGTATATCAGGAATAAAAAGAGAGAAATCTTTCGATTTCTCTCCGCTCCCCCTCTTGGACTTGAACCAAGGACCCCCTGATTAACAGTCAGATGCTCTAACCAACTGAGCTAAGGAGGAATATTTAAAATTATTTTGCAATTTCGAAAAATTATTGTAACTTTGCAAGTAATTTTTCCTAAACGCGGTGCAAAAGTACTACTTTTTTTTATAAGTACCAAATATTTTAAGATTTTTTTTTTATAATTTTTTTATGAAAAAAGTTCTTGGATTAGGTAACGCTCTGACTGACATGTTGTTAAATGTGGAAGACTATGAGTTGTTAGAATTAGGTTTACCACGTGGAAGTATGAATCTTGTCGACTATGACACAGCTCTTGCTTTACAGAATCGTTTTGCAAGTAGGCACAGAAGTCTTGTTGCAGGTGGTAGTGCTTCCAATGCAATCAACACAATAGCCAGTCTTGGAGGAAAGGCTGCATTTATTGGAAAGATAGGAAACGACGAGATAGGTCGTTTCTATGTTGACGATATGTGTCAGCATGGCGTTTCGCCAATCCTTTTCCCCTCAAAATTGCTTTCCGGATGTTGTACGGTGCTCATCACTCCAGATGGCGAGCGCACTTTTGCTACATATCTTGGAGCTGCATCCGACCTCAGGGCAGAGGATATCTCTATGGAAATGTTTAGTGGATACGACATTTTTCATATTGAGGGTTACCTTGTTCAGAATCATGCTTTGATAGAAAAGGCTGTTATGTATGCTCATCAAGCAGGTCTTAAGGTTTCAATCGACTTGGCAAGCTACAACACCGTCAATGAAAATTACGAGTTTTTGCATGGTTTAGTGCGCAATTATGTTGATATAGTTTTTGCAAATGAAGACGAATCGCTCGCATATACCGGTCTTCAACCGGCCGACTCTGTTGCTCAAATCGCCAAAGAGTGCGAGATAGCCATTGTTAAAGTGGGCAAGGCAGGGTCTTATGTTCAGACTGGCGACCAGTGTGTGCATTTAGATGCAATAACATCAAATTGTATAGATAGTACAGGTGCCGGCGATCTTTATGCCGGTGGTTTCCTCTATGGACTCGCCAATGGTTTCGATATAGAAAGGTGTGGCAGGGTAGGTACTCTTGCCGCCGGAAGAGTGGTGGAAACTGTTGGAACAAAACTCAGTGAAACAACATGGAATGAGATAAAAGCTTATGTACATTCGTTTGCAAGTAGGTTATAAATAAGTAGAAAAATGAAAAAAGTATTACATTTCTTATATCAGTGGTTAGTTTTTTTCCCTATATTTCTGACTTTTACGTTGCTCACAGCAATCATAACGCTTCTTTTTTTCCCGTTTAAAAACTCTTTATGGTTAGTGTGGATTCAGCGTCTTTGGGCTCGTTCTTTCTTTTGGCTTACTTTCACAAAAGTAGAAGTTGAGGGTGCTGAAAATCTTGAGCCAAATCAATCGTATGTCTTTGTTTCTAACCACCAAAGCGCAACAGATGTATGGTTGATTTATGGATATTTGCCTGTGGTGTTTAAGTGGATAATGAAATATGAGTTGAAAAAAATACCATTTGTAGGGTGGGCTTGTCTTGCTGCCGGTCATGTGTTTATAAATCGACGTAATCCTCGACTTGCTCAGCAAAGTTTGCAGGAAGCAGAAAAGGTGTTGCAGGGTGGGGTGTCTGTTGTGGTTTTCCCGGAGGGGACACGGAGTGAGGACGGAAATGTTCAGAAATTCAAGCGAGGAGCATTTAAGATTGCCTTTGACCTCAATCTTCCGCTTGCACCAATCACCCTCAATGGTTGTTTCGATATGTGGAATAAGCACTCTATGTATATTAAATTAGGTACAAAGGTGAAAATGACCATATCGAAACCTATCAGTCAGAAAGAATATACACAACGAGATGAGGCAGAAATAATCGAACAAAGCAGACAAGCAATTATCAATCAGTTAGAAAAATAATTCAGTGCAATTTTCAAAAATAATAGGGCAAGAACGTGTAAAGAACCGCCTGCTTGACAATGTGAGGTCAGGCAGAATTCCTCATGCGCAGCTTTTTGCCGGCCAGGCAGGAGTTGGTAAGTTGCAGCTTGCTGTGGCTTTTGCACAATATCTGGCTTGCCCGAATCGGTCGGATGTCGATAGTTGCGGACAATGCCCTTCGTGTTTGCAGTTTCAAAAACTCGAGCACCCTGATTTGCATTTTGTCTTTCCTGTACTCAAATCTGACTCCTCGACACCTATATCAGATGATTATATAGCAAAATTTAGGCAACTCTTTCTTCAGCAACCTTATTTTAGTTTGTCGCAGTGGACTAATTTTATGGGTGCAGGAACAAAGATGTGTTATATATATGAGAAAGAAAGTCAGGAAATAGTGCGCAAACTGAATTTCAAATCTTATTCGGCAGAGTATAAGACTATGATAATCTGGCTTCCGGAAAAGATGTTTGGTGATGTTTGTGCCAACAAGTTGTTGAAATTACTTGAAGAACCACCCGAAAAAACACTCTTTATCTTAGTTTCTGAGCAGCCGGAAAAACTTTTGCCAACGATTATCTCTCGTGTTCAGCAGATTCGTGTTCCAAGGCTTACGGAGCAAGAGATTATGCAGGCTATCAAAGAAAGAGATAGCGATATTGACATAACGAAAGCCCTTGACATCGCCCATATTGCAGAAGGCAGTTTCCAGAAAGCTCTGCAAATTCTTGAAGAAAATGAGGAGAACATAATGTTTTTCAACTTTTTCAAGGAGTTAATGCGTAATGCCTATCGTGTTCAGGCGCGCATTGGAATGCCGGATGCGTTGATAGAGCTTCGGAAATGGTCGGAACAAATGGGTGAGGCCTCAATTGGTAGAGAAATGAGAATTAGATTTTTGCAGTATTGTCAGCGAATGATTCGTGAGAATTATGTGCTCAATCTGCAAGACAAACAACTCAATTATTTGACAGAAGAGGAAAGAAAATTTTCCGTTAATTTTGCTCCTTATATAAATGGTAATAATGTAGAACAGATAATGACGCTATTTTCACAAGCGCAAGCCCAAATCGAACAAAACGGAACGGCAAGAATTATATTCTTTGACATGTGCTTGCAGCTCGTAGTACTAATAAAAAAAAGATAGTATATAGAAGATGAACAAATTTGAATTAAATAATGGGACTGAGAATAAATTTTCCTGCAAGGGATGTCAGGGGAATAGTCATCTCAAGTTGTCGGTGACAGATTGGCTTGCAGAAATGCCTTCTGTAACTGAAAATGATGTTGTAGAAGTGCAATTCAAAAACACGCGCAAAGGTTATTTTGTCAATGAGATGCATCTGCCATTGAAAAAAGGTGATTTGGTGGCTGTGGAGGCAAATCCCGGACATGATATAGGCGAGGTGACACTGACCGGAGCTCTTGTTCCTTTGCAGATGAAAAAAAATCGTATTGACCTCACAAGATACGAAATCAGAAAAATATATCGTTTTGCAACAGAGCAAGACCTGCAAAAACGCGATGAAGTTAAAGTCAAAGAGCAACCTACTATGATACGCTCACGCCAAATAGCTGCTTCATTAGGGTTGAGTATGAAAATCGGAGATGTCGAATATCAGGGAGACGGAACAAAAGCAATTTTCTATTATATTGCCGATGAACGCGTTGATTTCCGACAATTAATCAAAGTGTATGCCGAAGAATTCCGTGTCAGAATTGAAATGAAGCAAATCGGAGCGCGTCAAGAAGCCGGTAGAATCGGTGGTTTTGGCCCATGTGGAAGAGAATTGTGCTGTTCAACATGGATGGGACAATTTTGTTCTGTCGGAACAATGGCGGCTAAAACACAAAACCTATCACCCAACCCCCAAAAACTTGCAGGACTATGTGCAAAGCTTAAGTGTTGTCTCAACTATGAACTCGACACGTACAATGATGCACTCA
This sequence comes from Paludibacteraceae bacterium, assembly GCA_017527495.1. Lineage (GTDB taxonomy): Bacteria > Bacteroidota > Bacteroidia > Bacteroidales > Paludibacteraceae > RGIG6639. Next base: position 39,952 of record JAFXPY010000005.1, on the reverse strand, counting down.
AGACAATGCCTACAAAAGACATCCAACTTGAGACTCTGCAGGCAACGTATTATTTGTTCTCTGCCGACCCGCTGAAAAAAGAACTTACCTATTCGTCGGCTCCTAACATGCCTGCCAACTTGCAGGTTATTTCTGTACAAAGAGCAAATGAAATCATAGAGTTGAATAGAAAAGGTGTCAAACCTGATAGTCTTGGAGGAAAAGAAATGAGTGTAGATCAGGAAAACACGCTTGATTATGAAAATGTTGTTGGACAAGACGAACTGACCCGATTTGATAAAAACAGCAAAAACAATAAAAACAAAAAACACAGAAATAACCAAAGCAATAGAAGATGAATAAAATAATAAAGTACATATCTCTTTCTGTTATTGCTGTGGCCATGCTGTCATGTTCGCAGAAAATAGCATATAGTCAGTATCAAACTATTGCTGATAGCCGGTGGAACGACTCCGATACTCTTGTTTATCATGTCAATATAGACGATACGACAACTGCTTATGATGTAATCATTGATGTCCGTCATACGATAAATTATCAATATCAAAATCTATGGCTGTTTGTCAATAGTGATACTATTGATTTCTATCTTGCCAATAGTCGTGGAGAATGGCTCGGCAATGGGGTAGGTGAGTTGAGAGAAATGCCGGTACTTTATAAATCTAACATGCGTTTTGATTCTTGCGGAGTATATGATTATAAAATAGTGCAGGCAATGCGCAATAAAGAGCTCAAAGGAATTAAGGAAGTAGGACTAATTGTAGAAAAATCAAGTGGGAAAGAATAAGTTGTTCAAGTTTGCGCAGATGGAAACCTTTTCCAATGTTTTCCAGTATCCTGCCATCACATTGAGAGATGCGATGGAAACGGGTGTTTCTGCTCCTATAGCCGGCACCTGGCAAACTATTTTTGGCAACAACAATCCTGTTGTGCTTGAATTAGGTTGCGGTAGGGGTGAATATACATGTGCATTGGCCGAGTTGTATAAGGATAAAAACTTTATCGGTGTTGATATCAAAGGAGCGAGAATGTGGGCTGGCGCCAAATATGCTTTAGAACAAAATTTGCATAACGTTGCATTTCTCAGAACGAATATAGAACTCATAGAAAAGTTTTTCAAACACGATGAAATCGACGAGATATGGATTACTTTTCCAGATCCTCAAATGAAAAAAGCCACAAAGCGTCTGACCTCAACATATTTCCTTCGACGCTATCAAAATATTCTAAAGCCAAACGGAATAGTACATCTCAAGACTGACAGTCCGTTTCTTTACACCTACACTCACGAATTAGTTCGGCTCAATCAATTTGATGTTCTTGTCGACACACAAGATCTTTATTCAGAAAGTTTAGATCCGCTCTTGCTCACTATTCAGACCCATTATGAGAAGCAATGGTTAGAGCGTGGAAAGAAAATTAAGTATATTTCATTCCGACTCACCAACAAAGAAATAGTAGAGCCTGAGATAGACATTGAGCCGGATGACTATCGTTCGTACGGACGTTTTGGCAGAACACAAAAGCAATAAAATATATATGTATCCACAAGAAATCATCGAAGCCCTGCGCACTGTGCGTTACCCCGGAAATGGGAAAAACATTGTTGAAAGCGGTATGGTTGAAGACGACATTCGTATCAGCGGCATGTCTGTAACCTTTTCAATCATTTTTCCAAAGCAAAACGACCCTTTTCAGCGCTCAATAATTCGTGCTGCCCAGACAGCAATACAAACTTATGTGAACCGTGATGCAACCGTAACTATCAACTCAAAATTTCCAAAACGTATTGTTGCTGACACAGATAATTCCCCCATCCATGCTGAGCATATTATAGCCATTTCATCGGGAAAAGGTGGAGTGGGGAAGAGCACCGTAGCGGCCAATCTTGCCATTGCTCTTGCTCAACAAGGTAAGCGTGTAGGACTTCTTGATGCTGACATATTCGGGCCGAGTCAGCCTAAGATGTTCAATTGTGAAAATTATCGCCCTTATTCAGTTCAAATTGATGGTAAAGACTATATCGAGCCGGCAGAGCAATATGGGGTAAAGCTCCTTTCCATCGGATTTTTTGTTGATGTTGATAGTGCAATAGTATGGCGTGGTGGCATGGCAAGCAATGCCATCAAGCAACTTATTGACGAAGCCGATTGGGGCGAGTTAGATTATTTTCTTATCGACCTACCTCCCGGAACATCAGACATACATCTCACAATCATACAAAATCTTCAACTCACAGGAGCTATAGTGGTGACTACGCCGCAACAAGTAGCACTTGCAGATGCAAAGAAGGGCATTGATATGTTCCGTAATCCAAAAGTTAATGTTCCGATTTTGGGTATAATAGAGAATATGTCATGGTTCACTCCTGCTGAGTTGCCGCAGAATAGATATTACATTTTCGGACAAGATGGCGGAGCGCAGCTTGCCAAACAACTTGATGTACCTTTGCTCGGTCAGATACCTCTTGTTCAGTCAATCTGTCAGACGAGCGACCAAGGCGAGCCCATAGCCTTGCAAGTCGGTAACCCTGCTGCCGAATTTTATAATCAAATAGCAAAGGAAATATAGAGTACAAATAAAAACATTTAAGTTTCGCATATAATAGGTTGGAAAGCCTAAAATTTATAAAAAACAAAAAAAAGAGCCATTTGTATGGCTCTTTTTTTGTTTGACTATTGTTGACGATTAACTCAATTTCTTTAATGCAGTGCGCATGCGTGCCAATGTTTCTTCTTTACCTATCTCATCGGTTATAGCCCAGATATGCGGACCGCGAGCAGCACCTACAAGGCAAATACGAAAAGCATTCATCACGACACCGACTCCGTACTCTTTCTCCGCAATCCATGCCATAACGACTTTGTCAAGATTTTCTGCACTGAAATCGTCAACTCCTTCAAGTACATTCAACAACTCGTTTATGTGCTTCGGCGAGTCTTCTTTCCAACGTTTTTTCAGCGATTTCTCGTCATATTCTGTTGGGGCCTCAAAGAAGAAACATGTCTCATACCACAACTCTTTCACAAAATTGACACGCTCCTTGACAAGTCCTACTATGCGAGCCACTTTGTCATGTGGTGCTTCTATTCCGTGTTCTTTCAGTATCGGCATAAAAAGTTGTGCCAATTCGTCATTGTTTTTCTGAATCAAATACTGGTGGTTAAACCACTTGCCTTTCTCGAAATCAAATTTTGCTCCGGCTTTACTTACTCGTTGCAGAGAGAAAGCATTGATGAGTTCGTCCATTGTGTAGAGTTCTTTGTCGCCTTCTGCATGCCATCCGAGCAGAGCAAGGAAATTGATGACGGCCTCGGGAAAATAACCACTCTCACGATAGCCACTACTTATTGTACCTGTTTTAGGGTCGTGCCACTCGAGCGGAAATACGGGGAACCCAAGACGATCCCCGTCACGCTTAGATAATTTGCCGTTTCCATCGGGTTTCAGGAGCAAAGGCAGGTGAGCAAACTGAGGCATCACATCTTCCCAACCAAAAGCACGATACAGCAAGACATGAAGCGGAGCACTCGGCAACCACTCCTCACCTCGAATCACATGAGAGATCTTCATCAAATAATCGTCAACGATATTTGCAAGGTGGTAGGTCGGCAACTCGTCTGCTGATTTATACAGCACTTTATCGTCAAGGATAGAAGAATTGATGACCACTTCACCACGAATTAAGTCATGCAAATGAATGTCCTCGTTAGGCTCTACCTTGAAGCGAACTACATATTGCTCACCATCAGCGATGCGCTGACGCACTTCTGCCTCCGGTATAACAAGTGAGTTGCGCATTTGCATACGGGTGGATGCGTCGTATTGGAAATTGGCTACTTCAGCGCGTTTTGCCTCAAGCTCTTGAGGTGTGTCAAAAGCGATATATGCCTTACCATCGAGGAGTAATTGGCGAACATATTTTTTGTAGATCTCACGACGCTCCGACTGACGATACGGACCATTCTCACCGCCAACAGAAATACCTTCATCTATTTTTATCCCTAACCATTGCAATGATTCTATGATATACTCTTCTGCTCCGGGAACGAAACGGTTACTGTCTGTATCTTCAATTCGGAGAAGCATCTGTCCCCCATTTTGACGGGCAAAAAGATAATTGTACAAAGCTGTGCGCACTCCGCCTATGTGTAACGCACCTGTTGGAGATGGTGCAAAACGCACCCTTACTGGTCTTGACATATTTATATTCCTATTTTTTTGTGTTACTAATGCAAAATTACTCTAACTTTTGTTAATAGACAAATTTTTTTTAACTTTTCTGCAATAAACACTAATTGCATGAAAGATAATGTTGCACTTTATTCCATTGCCCCGGCGTAAAAATCTCCTTTTGTTCTAATTCATCTAAATTGTTGATTCTGATTTTCTCTCTGCGGTAGTCATAAATTTGTTTGGCTTGTTGTGTGCGTATGTAGGGGTGAAATGAAATTTGCTTGATTGTTGCCTTGTTAATATTGATTTTTCGAATATATGATGTATCAACAGCAAGGCTCTCACTGAATTTTTCAAACGAACCAATGGGTAGGTCTTCTATTTCTTTTATTTGTTCAATGGAATAGTAGCCACCCAAACGGTCTCGATAGCCGACAATTAGTCTTGCGATATAAGGGCCTATATTTTTGACTTTTTGCAAGTCTGCAGTATCAGCACTATTAATTTCTACTATAGTGTCTTTTTTTACGATGAAATGAGAAGTTATTGAATCTTTATTCACTGAATCGGTTGTATCAGTAGTATCAGTAGGTATAGAAATGTATGGTTCAATAGTAGCGTAAAAAGCAGAATCTACTCCATAGATTTTTTTCAGGTCGGCAGGGACTTTCCATTTTCCTCCTTTGGCTCTGTATTTCAGCATATTTCTCACCTGCCATGGCTTGAACCCTTGTTCAAGAAGCTCGATAGAATCGACTGTATTGGGGTCGAAAGGATGGCGATTTATAGCAATAGTGTCTTTCTTCTCGAAGCGTAAAGATTGTTTATACATGCTGTCTAATCTGACGAGCGAGTCGCTGAACAGACGGACCGTGGCTGAATCGATTGGTATTGCAATATTGTGTTGAGGCCTATTGGCTTGTCTTGAAATAAAAAACAACAATAGTGCAATAGCTATCAGAATAGAAAATATCAAAGTGCCATATTTTTGTCTCATATTATTCTACGATTGAGTGTATAGTTCCATCTATAAATTCAGTTGTAATTCTCTGTCCTTTTTTTGCTTTTAGAGCCGATTTCATCGGTATGCCGTCGCATAGGGTCAGTGTGTAGCCTTGCTTTAGAATGCGTTGAGGAGAGTGCAATCCTATAGTGTGCTCAATCATTTCGAGTTGGTTGCGATATTTTTCAATTCGCATATTAAATGAAGAGGCTAACATAGATTTTAAGTAGATGAGTTGCTGTTGCTTGCTTTGCAACATATTATTGAGTGCATAATACACCCTCCCTTCTGCATTGGCTATTATCTCTGCCTGTTTGTCCATCAGTTCAATCAAAAATGCCGCTGCTGCTGTAGGTGTTTTCACAGCGATATATGCCACTTGGTCGAGAATTGACACATCGCGTGTGTGTCCGATAGCTGTCATGATTGGCAATGGGAACTGAGCACAAAGAGCGCAAAGCAAATACTCGTCGAAGCACGATAAGTCATTTGTGCTACCGCCTCCGCGTGTGATGAGTACAAGGTCGAATTGTTCTTCCCTTTGAGCAATTTCTTCCAGTGCGCTGATTATTGATTGTGCTGCGTTGTCGCCTTGCATTATTGCAGGAAAGAGTGTTGTCCGAAATCTATAACCCTTAGGATTGTTGGTCAGTTGGTCTTCAAAATCTCCTAATCCGGCGGCATCCGACGAACTGATTATTGCAATACGCTTTGGCAAAGAAGGCAGATGAAGCATTTTGTTCATGTCGAATATGCCTTCACGCCTGAGTTGGTCTATGGTGAGCTGCCGTTGTTGTTGCATCTCTCCAAGTGTGAATTGTGGATTTATGCCTACAATGATAAGCGACAGCCCATAGACAGGATGAAAATTGACTTCAACCTCAACAAGCACTTTCATGCCGTTTTGAAGTGTTTGTCCCGTTTCATGGGCAAAATATGCCGAAAGCATATTATATGTTGATGCCCAGCATATAGTGCGCACTCGTGCATCATATATATTCCCCTTATTCGACTTTTCGACCAATTCTAAATAGCAATGTCCTGACTTTATTTGCATTCCGCTGATTTCTGCAACAACAAGATATGTCTCAGGAAAAGAGCGTTCAATCTGACTGCCTATCAGATGGCAAAACTCCGAAAGTGTAAATTGTTTTTCCATATCAATCATCTATTTTTATTTCGTATGCTCCGTCACACATCAAATCATGAAAAGCAATACTATATTTCTCGCAATACTCAATACATTGTCTTTTTTTCCATGATTTCATCGTACCTAAAAGCAAAATTTTCTTAGGCTCAAAAGAGCTAATTAGTCTCTCTGCCCCCACATGCCCTACATCACCGAGCAGAAGCAATTCACATTTACAAGGGTGAGGTAAAGCATGATCCTGCAATATCGAATCACTAACAATTACGATATGCTCATTGTTCCAAATCAACGCCCTTTCATTGGCGTATAAGACTGATTTTACTCCGTATTTCTTGTTGATTCCTTTTGATAGTCGTATGGCTGATGCTGTGTCATTCGTAATCACCAACGATTGGTTGCCCTCTATGATTTGTATTACATCTGCTTGTCTTGAGGAATAAACTATCAACTCTTGTCGATTGCTGTTTTCTTGTTGAAGATAGAAAGAGTAGGCAATCAGAACCAGCACAGCTGCGGTTCCAAAGATATGCCACTGCTTTTTATAAATGCAAATTATAATGCCGGCAAGAAGTAGGGCTTGAAAAGAATTGATCCATACTGAAACTGTTGCAAAAGGTAGTTGTTCTATCCAACTCAGCACTGAATACAAAAAGGCAAATAAAGTTTGAGGAACAGCAGGTAGAAAAGGCAGTAATAATAGCGATGGAATCGCGATAAATTGCACGTAAGGCAGCATAATAAGGTTTGTAAGCCAAAAATATGTACTGAATTGATTGAAGTAATACAGCGTGAAAGGTAGTGTTCCGATTTGTGCAGCCGTGGAAATTGCTAACAAACCAATTGCGTAGCGTAGTATTTTTTTGCCGTATCGCTGCCAAGGGCGGTCTGTTTTTGTAAATACAATCAGGTGAGAACAGTATAAATCAAATTTTTGTCCAAGCGTGAGAATGGCCAAAACGGCAGCAAAGCTCAATTGGAAGCTCACGGAATAGACGGCCAATGGGTTGATTAACAATATTATTACAGCCGCAGCGCCTACAATATTTATTGAAAATCCAAATCTATTTATACATCGTCCTATTTCACCCAATGAAAACATAAGTGCCGCACGCATAACAGAGGCAGAAAGTCCAGTCAATATGGAATATAGCCATAAGCAAGCAATGATTACAAATGATTGCATCAGACGTAACTTTGTTTGTTTGCGCAATGGTTTTAATTTGCCGAAACAGGTTATAATCTCAATCAGTATCAGATAGATAATACCCACATGTAAGCCACTGACAGCCAATATATGTGCCGCTCCGGCAGCAGAAAATGTTGTGCGTACATCTTGGTCAAGCAAATCTTTGTCGCCCACGGTTAGTGCGCTGATTATTCCTAATTCTTTTTTTTCTAAACCCTGATGTGCGTAGTAATCTACTATCTGTTTTTGGCGTTTTTTCCCCCACGAAATCAGTGTCTTGTCATCTCGTTTGCCTGCAAGTTGCCATTCTCGTGCGTAAAGAGTTCCGGCAAATCCCTGCTTCAATAGATAAGCGGCATAGTCGAAATTTTCCGGATTTAATTGTTTGGGCATACTCAAAGAGCCGCCGACAAGAAGTATATCGCCCATTGTCAGTTGTTGGGAAAGACTGTCAGTGTGAATATAGAGCATGCAACGCCTTGTCTCTAAGCTGTCATATACCTCACATTCCGCTTTGATTGAATTTGTTTTTTGAATAGGATAATCCGTCAGCACCACTTGGAAAACACCATTTTGAGTGCTTTGTACGGGAGAAATTTCGTTAAGTTGGTTTCGGCAAAGCATCATGCCCACAAAAAAGAAAAAAATAGCCACAAAAAGAGGAAATATGTTTCGGCGAACACATAGTGCCATACCTATCAGTCCTCCGATAGATAGAACGACACACCAACTCATGGCTACACTTGTATGGTAGCCAACCAATATACCTCCTATAAGTGCTATTGCTGTCCACAAAAGTGGATTTCGACGAAGTATAGTTGACACTATGTTACTTCGTTCTGACAATCTTTATCCCCCTAAAAAAAATATTATAATCAAGATTTTTGCAACAATCGGATTGTCTCGATAGGGTCTTTTGCTTTGAACACTGTGCTGCCTGCCACAAGCACATCTGCTCCATGAGCATACAACTTAGGTGCGTTCTCAAGATTGACCCCTCCGTCAATTTCTATAAGTGTCGATAGACCTTGACGAACAATCTCCGCCTTCACCTTATCTAATTTTTCATAAGTATCTTCAATAAACTTCTGACCGCCATAGCCGGCAAAGACCGACATCAACAAGACCATATCAACATCTTTCAAATATGGGTAAAGACGCTCAACTTCTATATCAGGATTGATTGTGAGGCATGTCTTAGCACCTTTGTTGCGAATCAAATCAAGGATAGGGCGCGGGTATTCAACAGCTTCAAGGTGAAAGCCGACACTATAGGCACCGGCATCAACGAAACGCTCGACATATTTTTCAGGGTGAACAATCATCAAATGCACGTCAAGCGGTTTGTGACAATATCTGCTTACCGCTTCCATCACAGGAAAGCCGAACGAGATATTAGGCACAAATTGTCCATCCATAACATCAATATGCAACCATTGGGCTGTTGAATTGTTAATCATCTCGCAAGCACTGCGAAGATCTGAGAAATCAGCAGAAAGAAGTGACGGTGATACCATAATTAAGTTTTTGTTTATTAGTAGTTTTTATTACAATAAAAAAAGAAAGGCTGTCTCCCGACAACCCAATCTTTACTTAACCTTAAATCTAATACCATGAAAAACACGATGCAAAATTACAACATTTTTTTATACCAACCAAATTTTTTATGCTAAAAAACATAATTTTATAGCATTTTTTTGATTTTTTAATGATTATTTCAAAAAAAAGAGGCTTATTTACGAAATAGGCCTCTTTTTGTTTGAAAGAATGTTAAAAAAAGATAGATTAAAGTTCTTTCAGTTCAGCACCTGCTTTGAATTTAGCTGCTTTTTTAGCTGCAATTTTAACCTTTGGTCCTTTAGGATCGCGTGGGTTAACGCCAAAACGCTCTTTGCGTTCTGCTACAGCGAAAGTACCAAAACCAATAAGTGCAACGCTATCACCTTTTTTCAAAGCTTCTTTAATTGCGTCCAATGCACCATCCAATGCTTTCTTTGCATCTACTTTTGTTAAGCCAGCTTTTTCTGCAATTGCTGCTACTAATTCTGTCTTGTTCATAAAACTATAAAATATTAAGTTAAAAAATAAATTTATTTTCCTTGTCTTGTACAAGTCGTTGCAAATTTAAGTAATTGTTTTCAATCCACCAAATTATTTTAACAAAAAAAGCAATAAAAAGTGTTTTTTTGTGCTTTTCACTACACTTTTGCATAAATTTCAACATTTTTTTTGTATCTTTGCAATCGTGTTTTACCAACAAAAAGAAAATACATTTTTTCTATTATGAGACAACTGACTCCCGCTGTAAAAAATCTTCTTATCATAAATTTCATCGTGTGGTTGGCAACTGTGGCATTTTCAAGAATGTCAATAAGTGTAGATTTGTACCAATGGCTCGGCCTGCACTACTGGAGTGCACCGAATACTCACATTTGGCAGCCAATCACGTATATGTTTATGCATGGTGGTTTTGACCATCTTTTTTTCAATATGTTTGCCCTGTGGATGTTTGGCACCACAATTGAGCAAGCATGGGGTACAAAGAAATTCCTTATTTTCTATTTCGTCACGGGTATAGGAGCAGCGTTGACGCAGGAGATTGTTTGGACAATTCAGTATCAGCCCCTACTCAGTGCTCTCTCTGCAGCGGCAGAAACTGGAAATGGCTCTTTACTTGTTGGCTATGAAAGTATAATCAAACATTATCTGTCATTTAATTTTTCGCTTGAGAATGCCGGTCATGGCGATTTAATACGCATCAATCAAATGATGGTTGACGCCCTGCCCAATGCTCTTACAACCGTTGGAGCCTCAGGAGCTATTTTTGGCTTGCTTTTTGCTTTTGGTTGGCTATTTCCTGAAGCCAAAATATTCCTTCTTTTTGTCCCTATACCAATACCCTCAAGAATCTTTGTTGCTCTTTATGCTGTTGCTGAACTGATTTTCGGTCTTGCCGGCAGTATAGACGGAGTTGCCCATTTTGCACACCTTGGCGGAATGCTATTTGGTTGGTTGCTACTCCTTTATTGGAGAAAAAAAGGATTCTAACTTATGTCAGACACAAAAAATCACAACATAGTAGCTAAAATCATATATTTCACCATAGCCGTGATAAATATTATCGTGGCAATACCCTTGCTCGTTGCTACACTTTCGAAATACATTGACCCTACACAATTCGCTCTACCATCTCTGCTTAGTTTAGCCTTTGTTGAGCTTTTTATTGTAAATGTTTTTTTTGTCGTTTTGTGGTTATTTACTTCTAAAAGAGTCTGCTGCCTTATTTCTTTAATAACAATACTTATTGCCATGAGGCCTCTAATGCTAACATTTAATTTCAAGTCTAACCAAACTACATCTTTTGAAACTGACAATCGATTAAAAATACTGACATACAACACTCTGCGTACAGGTAAGCGATTGAAACCGGAAAAGAATGAAGTGATTAAATATATTCAACAATCAAACGCCGATATTGTTTTTATGCAGGAATATGAGGAAAGCAAAAACATACCTCACATCAAGAAGGCAGACATCATAAAAGCACTCAAGGATTATACCTACCATCAGACGCAGTTCAGAATTTCCAACAAAGGGCGTGATTTTGGTGTTGCGATATACAGCAAGTATCCGCTTTTCAACAAACACAATATTGAATTTGAGTCTGCCTACAATGGTGCTTTCTATTGTGATGCAGCAATAGGAAATGACACAATAAGATTGATTTGTGCCCATCTTGAGTCTAACCAAATAACAGGTATAGAACTTGACGAGCCGATGGAAGGGGCTAAATCGCAAAACGCCCAACAGGTTTCAACAGGTGCAAAAGTGATTATAAACAAATTGATTAGTGCATATAAAATTCGCTCAATTCAAGCTAAAGAAATAGCAAAAATAGTCAACAACTCACCTTATAAGATTATACTATGCGGTGATTTTAATGATGTTCCGCAAGGATATTGCTACAACACAATAGCAAACACGCTGGTTGATTCTTTTAGTGAGGCAGGTCCGCACGGATTTGGCAACACATTTAAACGCAAATGGTTGCACGTCAGAATAGATTATATCCTACATTCGAAAGAGATGAAGGCCTGCAATTTTCATATCGACAAAAATGAAGGTTCCGACCACTACCCTATATATTGCACGATAGGTTGGTAAGATTTGGCATTTTGCAAAAAAATACTTAATTTTGCAGAAGATAATAATTAACACTACATAAATTATGACATTTCCAGAAAATTTACTTTACACCAAAGACCACGAATGGGTTCGTATTGAAGGCAATGAAGCCTTTGTTGGTATAACAGATTATGCTCAATCAGAATTGGGCGAAATAGTTTTTGTTGACATCCAGTCTGTTGGAGAGACTATCAATCAAGGAGAGACATTTGGTGCTGTTGAGGCAGTTAAAACAGTATCGGATCTTTTCATGCCCCTAAGCGGTGAAGTTCTTGAGGTTAATAGTCTGCTTGAGGATCAGCCTGAATTGGTGAATAATGATCCTTATGGTGAAGGTTGGATGATTAAGATTGCTGTTTCTGATCTTGCAGAAAAAGACAATCTACTTGACGCCGAAGCTTACAAAGCTCTCGTGGAATAAAAAAAATGTCAGCTACGGCTGACATTTTTTTATGTGCATGCAATCATTTCCAGCTCTTGTACGGAAATTTTGATAAGTATTCGGCAGCTTGCTCTATGCCATCTTTCAATTTGTTGTCAAGCATCATTTTGAACATCATCGGCAATTCGGCGCGAAGTGTCAGTTTCACACGCGTATCGTCAGTAGCGACTTGCTTGAGTTGAATCCACAAATATACTTCGGCGGGGATGTTTTCGCCTGCAAATTTTATTGTTTTGTTTTCATCTCGTTCAATAATCCGAACACCTACCTTTTGTCCTAAGCCATCTACTTTGAATTTCAGAGAATCGGGAGTAAAGGTTAAATCTTTGATTTTGTCTTCAGGAATCAAATCTTTAACGCGAGAGATATTCTCGAGATTAGACAAAATAGAATAGACCTCATCGGCATTGGCTTCTATTTTTTTTACCGAACTTGTATATTCATTCATAAAATTGTTGTTATTACTTTTTCCATTTTTCGGGGTTTTTGTACCAGCGGTCAAGAACCTTTGAATCAGCAATAGAAATCAGTTTTTGATCTATTGCCAAGCGAACTATTGAATTATAGTCGCAAAGACTTGTATGCTCAAGGTTGATTTGCGTCAAGGCTTTTTTCGACAAATCGAAAGAATAGTCGAATAGTGCAACTAATCCAAGCACGTCACAAGCGTTCTGGCGTATTGCCTCATATACCTTCAAGCTGTTTGCCGCAGTTATTATTTGATTTTCAATGAGCACAACTTTCTGGTGCAAGCGCAAATCACCTTCAATCATATTGTCAAAACCATGATCTTTTGGTTCTGAATGGATGTAAATGAAAGGTAGTCCTAATTCATCAGCAACCATTATAGCAAAAGGTATTGCACTTGACGTAACACCGGCAATGACCTCTGCATCAGGATATTTCTCAGCCACAAGGCGGGCCAATTCTAATTTAATCGCTACTCGTGTTGCTGGGTAAGACAAAACTTTGCGATCATCAAAATATATAGGGCTGCTCCAACCCGTTCCCCATGTAAAAGGATTGTTTATTTGAAACTTAACAGCCTTTATTTTCAATAATTTAGATGCAATAAAATCCGATAAAGTGTCCATGGCTATAAAAAATAAGATTGCAAAATTAGATATTAATTTTCAATTAATTGTAATTTTTTTTTGTGTTTTACAACATATTTTAGTGATTTTTTTGTTTCCATCGCTCTATTATGGCACCATTGGTGTTGATTAATTTTTGAGCTCCTTGCAAATCTGACATCAAAATATATAGTTCATAGGTCTTGTTGAGTGCTTTTTGTGCTGACTCTGTTAATTGATATTTATATTCCTTTTCGCCGATAAGCAAAACCATTACTTTTTCTTTGCCTTGCGAATTTAGGAATTTAAGTAGATTTAGAGCTCCTACGCCACCTATAGTGGTCATCTCTTCACCACCGGTCATCTCATATAGACTTCCGTCTTCAACAACTTCTATATCTGAAAAGCTTAGTCCGACACGATTGTGGTTGAGGTTTTTCCCTGCATAGAAACTTCTGATTTGAACCTCTTGCCCTTCTCCAACAACAAAAGCTTCGATACGGGTTACACCTATGGCTCGCGACATATTTTTGTAATAATAGCGACCCACATCTTCATATTTTTCGTTTATTTCGTAGGTAAATTCTTTTTTGAGTTCAGTCAGACGATTCTCTAAAACAATTCGGATGCTATCAGCATAGCTAAAGTTTTTTTGCGCTTCAATAAAGTTGATTGAGTCTGAAAGATGTTTTGCAATACGCCTAATCTCAACAGACTTAGGGAAAAGCAAATGAACAGAATCTAATTTCATCTTTGCACCATTATAATTGCCCTGCTCAACCATTTCTGATGCTATATCAACATATTCTTGCGCCAGCATTGCGTCTGTCGGTTGTTTCTTGCATGCATATAAGCACGCTACTAAAACACAAAAAATAAATAACTTACGCATATCACTCAAAAATTATTTGTCTCAGTTCGTCAATTGTATCAACAATGTTTTCTATTCCTTTTTCTTTTAGTTCTTGGCGAGAGCAAAATCCCCAACTAACAATAGTTGCCTTTACTCCTGCATTTTTAGCCGTATGCCAATCCACTCCACTATCACCTATATACAAAATCTCTGATTTGTCATGTATTTTCAAGTCTGTCATGATTTCTTCGACGACAAAAGGAGAAGGTTTTATCGGTACCCCATCTCGCTGACCATATACGTAGCGTATAGTGGGGAAATAATGATTCACAATGCGCTCTGCTGCCGACTGATATTTGTTGGATGCTACAGCGACGTTGAAATCCCGAGATTGCAAATCGTCCACTAACTGGCTGATTCCATCATAAGGAAAAGTATTGTCGCAACAATGTTTGTCGTAATATTGTTTAAACAAAGACAAGACTTGTTCTATTGTTTCATCGGTTTTATATCCTTCCGGCAGGGCACGTTCGATCAGTTTTCTGACACCATTGCCAACAAGATGCTTGTATTGTTCAGGTGTATGCGTTGGAAAATTCAATCTTTTGAGAGCAAAATTACATGCTTCTCCGAGGTCTCCGATGGTATTGAGTAAAGTGCCGTCTAAATCAAAAATAACAGTCATTCAAATCATAAAAATAATTGACTGCAAAGTTACAATAAAAAAATTAATAATAAAATTGTTAAAGTAAAAAAAAACTTGTAATTTTGCATTGTTAAAGTATTTACTAAATTATTTTTTTAAAGATGAAGAAAATGTTATTATTGGGCATCATTGTATTTTCGATGATGGCTTGCTGCAATAAGGCAGCAGAAAGTAGTGAGCAGGACGGAGCTTGCGAGAAGCAAGAGTGCTGCAAAAAAGATTCCGGTAAGTGTTGCCAAGACACCATTAAAGCCGACACATCTCTTGTTGAAGTAGCGACAGAGGCTGAATCTTCACAAGATTAAATCCACTTATATTAACTAAAATAACTTACGATTATGTCAAAGAAATGGGTATGTAGTGTATGTGGTTACGTTCATGAAGGACCGGAGCCACCTGAGCGTTGTCCGCAGTGCAGACAACCGCGCGAGAAGTTCACCGAATTAGTTGAGGGTGAATTGAATTTTGTAACGGAACATGTTCTTGGTATAGCCAAGGATACAGACGATGAGATGCGTCATGACCTCAATGCTCAATTTATGGGTGAAGCCACAGAAGTGGGTATGTATCTTGCGATGAGCCGTCAGGCCGACCGTGAGGGTTATCCCGAAATTGCAGAGGCTTTCCGCCGTTATGCTTTTGAGGAAGCCGACCATTGTGCAAGAATTGCAGAGCTGCTTGGAGAAGTTGTCTGGGACACAAAAACCAATCTCGACAAACGAATGAGAGCAGAGGCAGGAGCGTGTGAAGAAAAAATGCGTATTGCAAGAAGAGCAAAACAACTCGACCTTGATGCAATACACGACACCATTCACGAAATGGCAAAAGACGAGGCACGCCACGGACAAGGATTCCAAGGGCTGTACAAACGCTATTTCGAGAAATAGTCGGTACGAACCTATTCAACTAAAAGCATCGGCTATGGTTGTCGGTGCTTTTTTTTACATAGCTCAAAACTACTATGATATATGGTTATATCAGAGTTAGTTCTGACAAACAAACCGTCGAAAATCAAAGATTTGAAATACTCAAATTTGCAAAAAAAAACAATTTGACCATCGATGGATGGATCGAAGAAACGATAAGTGGAACAAAAAGTTTTAGCAAAAGGCGACTTGGACAACTGCTTGAAGTTGCAACCGAAGATGATGTCATAATATGTTCCGAATTGTCGCGCTTAGGCAGAAATTTGTTCATGATAATGGAGATATTAAATATATGCATGAACAAAGGGTGTAAAGTATGGACAATAAAGGACAATTACCGGCTTGGAGAAGATATACAATCAAAAGTGCTCGCTTTTGCATTCGGACTATCAGCTGAGATAGAACGTAATCTCATAAGTCAGCGGACAAAAGAAGCATTAGACCGGAAACGTTCCGAGGGTGAAAAAATGGGGCGCCCTAACGGAAAAACAGACAAAAAAAGATATAAACTATTCAAAAAAGAAAAGAAACTATTGGAGTTATTGGAGCAAGGCAAGTCATTTCGTGAAATAGGTAAAAAACTGAAGGTAAAAAAAGATACTGTTGCACGCTATTACAGAAATTTTATTGCTAATCAAGACTAAATTTGCAAAAAACAAACTAAATTATAACATAAAAGCATAAAAAAAGCTGTGCTAAGCAGTTAAATTTTGTAAAATCGTTTTTTTTTAGTATTTTTGCAGTCGGATAAAAAGTTACTAAAAAAATGAATATAAAATTCTCTGCCGCACAAATAGCTCAAGTTGTTGGAGGCAAAATAGAAGGTAACGCTCAAGTTATGGTGAGCGATGTCTCAGATATTGTTTCCGGTCGCGAAGGTACGTTATGTTTTTTAGGCGACAAAAAATATCTTGGCTATCTGAAAGATACCAAAGCCTCTATTGTTTTGGTTAGCAATGATATCGACATTGATTTTGCAGTTAATACCACAATAATACGCGTTGAGAATGCACGTGTTGCAATGTCGCAACTGCTTCAGCTTGTTGCTGACGTACTTAACCCTCGCAAGTGTGGCATTGAACAGCCATGTTTTATCGCAGAGGGAGTTGATGTGCCTGCAGATGCCTATATTGGCGCTTTTGTATATATCGGTGAAAATGTTAAATTGGGCAAAGGAGTACAAATTTACCCTAATACATATATCGGACATAATGTCAAAATTGGAGACAACACGATATTGTATTCCGGTGTGAAAATATATTACAATTGTGAGATAGGAAATAATTGTATCTTACATTCCGGTGTTGTTGTCGGAGCTGACGGATTCGGCTTCGAGCCCGACCAGAATGGTTATTATCACAAAGTGCCGCAGATTGGCAATGTGGTGATTGGCAATGACATAGAAATAGGAGCCAACACAACTATTGATCGTGCTATGATGGGTACAACAAAAATTGATGATAACACTAAGCTGGACAATCTTGTACAGATTGGCCATAATGTTTATGTCGGGAAATCAACAGTTATGTGCGCGCAAGTAGGTGTTGCGGGAAGTACAACGATAGGTAACCACTGCATGCTGACCGGTCAGGTTGGTGTTGCAGGTCATATTTCAATTTGTGATGGTGTTGTGGCAGGTGCTCAATCAGGAATACCTAACAACATAAAACAACCGGGGCAATACATGGGTACTCCGGCAATACCGGCATCACAATGGAGACGTATGGCTGTCGTTCAGAAACACCTGCCTGAATTGCAAAAACAAATAAACGAATTAGAAAAAAACAACAAATGATGACACAATATCAACATACAATCAATCAGTCCATCCATTTTGACGGCTTTGGCCTGCACACAGGTTTGAAAATCTGCATGGACATTGAACCGGCACCGGAAAATTTCGGTATTCAAATCATGCGAACCGACCTTGAGGGGACACCAACATTTCCGGCTGTTGCCGACTATGTAAGTGCAACAGAAAGAGGTACAGTGCTCGAAAATGGCAAATGGAAAGTCAGCACAGTTGAGCATCTTCTTTCTGCCCTTCATGCACTTTGTGTTGATAATGTCTTGGTCAAAGTTGATGCTCCTGAAGTGCCAATCTTGGACGGTTCGGCAAGATATTATGTTGAGGCAATAAAACAAGTCGGTCTCAAACAACAGCATGCTGAAAGGCAAGTATTCGTTGTCAGAAAAAAGATTGAATATATAACAGAAAAAGGCAATCATCTCATTTTGATGCCTGATGACCATTTCAGTGTTGATGTTCTTGTAGGCTATGATTCTCCCATTTTGGGCAATCAATATGCGCAACTTGAAAAATTAGAAGACTATCCGACAGAGATAGCCTCGGCAAGAACATTTGTTTTCGTCAGAGAGATAGAGCCTTTGCTCGATGCCGGTCTAATCAAAGGAGGCAATCTTGACAACGCTCTCGTGATTTACGAAAGACAGGTAAGCCAAGAGAAACTTGACAAACTTGCCGATTTATGTCATGTTGAGCATCAGCCGGCAGATAGATTAGGCTATCTGAGCGACCTCAAATATCCAAATGAGCCATCAAGGCACAAACTTCTTGATGTTCTTGGCGATATGATGCTTGTCGGTATGCCGATTCAGGGAAAGCTTATAGCCAAATACCCCGGGCATGGCGTAAATACAGCATTTGCAAAAATCATCAGAAAAGAGATGAAGAAAACAAATGTTTTGCCTCCTATTTATGACCCAGAAAAGAAGCCTATACTTGACATCAATGACATCAAAGACAGACTTCCGCATCGTTACCCGATGCAATTAGTTGACAAAATCATACAACAAACAAAAAACACCATTGTCGGGATTAAGAACATAACCAACAATGAGCCGTATTTTCAAGGACACTTCCCCGACGAGCCTATTGTGCCCGGCGTTATTGTGATTGAAGCGATGGCTCAAGTTGGTGGTTTGTTAGTACTCAACGAAAAGGGTTCAAACGATACTTATGGCACATATCTGATGAAATTAGACAAGGTAAAGTTTCGTCAGAAAATTGTGCCCGGCGACACACTCATAATGCGTATGGAGCTGATTGAGCCTGTCCGCAGAGGCATCGTCGTGATGCGCGGGCATTGTTTCGTTGGCGAACGTCTTGTGGCTGAGGCTGAAATGGTGGCACAGATTATAAAACATAAATAACAACCCAAAAATACAAATAAAAAAATGAAACAACCATTAGCTTATATCCATCCCGATGCAAAAATTGATCCGTCGGTGGTTATAGATCCATTCGTAACAATCCAAAAAAATGTTGAAATCGGAGAGGGCACACATATTGGAAGTAATGTAACAATATGCGAAGGGGTTCGTATTGGCAAAAACTGTAAGATATTCCCCGGTGCTGTTGTAGGTGCGATACCTCAAGATCTTAAATTTAAGGGCGAAGACACGCTCGTTATAATCGGCGACAATACAACACTGCGTGAATTTGTAACTGTGCACCGCGGAACAGCATCGAAAGGAAAAACCGTCATTGGCAACAACTGTTTGATTATGGCATATTGCCATGTCGCTCACGATTGCGTTGTTGGCAACAACATAATTATGTCCAATGCGACACAACTTGCGGGCGAAGTTGTTGTTGATGATTTTGCCGTGATTGGGGGCGGAACTCTTGTTCACCAATTCACACATATCGGACAACATGTTATGATACAAGGAGGTTCAAGAATCAACAAAGATATTCCGCCATTCGTTATGGCAGGAAGGGAGCCGATATCATTTGCCGGAGTCAATTCTGTCGGTCTGCGCAGACGAGGATTTACCAACGAGCAAATCAATGCCATACAGAATATTTACCGACTCATCTTCATGTCGGGTCTGAATGTTTCACATGCAATCGAAAAAGTTGAAGCCGAAATAGAAGCGTCAAAAGAAAAAGATATAGTAGTTGATTTTATCAAAAATTCACCAAGAGGAATACTTCGTGGTTTCTCTGAAAAATAGAAAAAATGAAACGAATTGTCAATATTGCCATGTGCTTATGCCTCACCCTGAGTGCCACAGCACAAAACTTCAAATCAGGTAGCCTGTTCTATAATGTAATTAAAGGCAAGAATGTAGAAGTTACCCTTGAGAGTAACGACCCAACCAAAAACTATGCTACACTGACCACTATAGATATCCCGTCAACGGTAGAGGCCAACGGAACAAAATATACAGTTGTAGCTATAGGTGAACGTGCCTTCTCAGGCTGCCAAACTCTCAGTACAATAACCATTCCGCAAACTCTCACCTCAATAGCCTCGTCGGCTTTTGATGGTTGCAATGGTGTGAAAACGGTGATATGGAATGCCACAAAATTCCCGATGAAAAAAGGAGCTGAGAGCCCCCTTCATGACTTCAAAAGCACGCTGACAAACATATCTTTCGGCAAAGATGTTACCGAAATTCCTGACTATCTGTGTGCAGAACTTATAGTACTCAACAATGTGGAAATCAACAACAAAATTTCCACTATCGGCGAAGGAGCTTTCAGCGATTGTCGTGCACTTGAAAATGTTACTATAGGCAATAATGTCAGAATAATTGATAAAGAAGCATTCCGAGGATGCACAAACCTCAAGACCATCCAAATTTCTCAAAACGTTGCCACAATAGGTAAGAACGCCTTTGATGGTTGCTCAAGTCTTACCAATGTCATCTGGGAAGCTCAATCACTCAAAGTGAAAAAAGATGTTGATGCACCATTCTATTCCGTTCGCAAACAGATTGAAAGTGTCAAGTTCGGTAGCAAAGTAAAGATGGTGCCACAATATTTCTTCTATGAAATGGAGCGTATCAAAAGTGTTACACTATCAAACAACATAACAACAGTGAGTGAGCATGCCTTTGAAAACTGCAAAAACCTCAAAGAAGTTGTTCTCGGAACCGACATCAAGACCATTGATGATTTTGCTTTCAGAGGTTGTTCTGATTTGGAAACAATAAATTTAGATAAGGTGTCTAACATTGGTGAATCAGCTTTTGAAAACTGTCAAAAACTAACCGATGTAACATTTGCAGGCAAGATAAAAGAAATATCAAAAAATGCTTTCAAAAATTGTGCGGCTTTGCAAAATATTGTACTCTCAGATGCAACACAAACAATCAGCGAAGGGGCTTTTGATGGTTGCAAGGCTCTTGCAAAGATCACCATACCACAAGGCATAACTTCTATTTCTCCTTTGGCATTTGCAAATTGTACAGCTTTGCAAACAATCGAGTGGAACGCAGTGAAATTCAAAGACATCAAAAAAGATGTTGACGCTCCTTTCGGTCAGGTGGCATCACATATTACATCTATCACATTTGGCGAACTGGTTACACGCATTCCTGCGCAACTTTGTATCAATTTCACGCAACTCACCACTCTTTCTCTACCAGCAACAGTAGTTAGCATTGGAGCCGGTGCATTTAGAGGTTGCACAGCTCTGGCTGAAGTAACTTTTGCAAACGAAAGCACACTCATCGAAGATGGAGCTTTTGAATCGACAACAGAAATTAAACGATAAAACACAATAACTATGACAATCAATCAATTACAACCGCAACTTT
Source organism: Paludibacteraceae bacterium (assembly GCA_017527495.1). Lineage (GTDB taxonomy): Bacteria > Bacteroidota > Bacteroidia > Bacteroidales > Paludibacteraceae > RGIG6639. The sequence goes on along the minus strand of JAFXPY010000005.1, from coordinate 18,681 downwards.
TGTGGGAGAGTTTCTACCAACTCACACAAATACCTCGCCCATCAGGCAAACGCAAAGAGATAAGCGATTTTATGGTTGGCTTTGGCAAAAAACTCGGACTTGAAACTATTCAAGACGAGATAGGTAATGTCTTGATTCGCAAACCAGCCACCAAAGGCAAGGAAAATATCCCCGGTGTTATTCTTCAAGCGCACCTTGATATGGTTCCTCAAAAAAATGCCGATATTAAGCATGATTTTGAGACCGACCCGATATGCGCATATATAGATGGCGATTGGGTGACAGCAAAGGGAACAACACTTGGTGCCGACGATGGTATAGGTGTTGCAGCAGCAATGGCTGTGCTTGCCGACAACACTTTGGAACATCCTGCTGTTGAGGCTTTTTTCACTATTGATGAAGAGACAGGAATGTACGGAGCTTTTGCTCTTGAAGGAGGAGTACTTAAAGGACAAACTCTGCTCAATCTTGACTCAGAAACAGAAGGTGAGCTTTACATAGGCTGTGCGGGTGGTCTTGATGCTAACATCGAATTTGATATCGTTAATTATGCACCTGTTCCGGAAGGTGATGTTGCTTTCAAAATTGACCTCACCGGACTCAAAGGTGGTCACTCGGGGGTTGACATCAACCTGCAACGTGCCAACGCCAACAAACTTATGGTGCGTTTCTTGAAAGACGCAATAGAAGATGTTGAAGCACGCCTTGCGTGCATCGAAGGAGGTAACATGCGCAATGCTATACCTCGCGACGCTCATGCCATTGTTACGGTACCTAAAGAAGGAACTGACGACCTCTTGCAACTCGTCGAAGAATTTGAGAGTCTATTCGTTCAAGAATACGACGGAATAGAAGAAGGTATAAGTCTCACCGCTACGCAAACAGAACTTCCACACGGACTTATACCTGAAGAAATACAAGATGCATTAATCAACTCACTGACGGCATGCCCTCACGGAGTATATCGAATCATACCGGAAATGCCGGATGTTGTTGAGACTTCAAACAACCTATCAATCATTGAGACAAAACCCAACAAGATTCTAATCAAATGTCTCTTGCGAAGTAGCGTTGAAAGTCGTAAAGACGAATTGGCATCTATTGTTGAAAGCGTGTTCTCAATGGCAGGGGCTAAAATAGAGTTCACAGGAGCTTACCCGGGATGGAAACCAAATGTAAAAAGCAATATTCTGCACACAATGAAGCAAGTCTATGCCGACACGTTTGGAGTTGAACCGCGCATCATAACGATACATGCCGGACTTGAATGTGCTATCCTTGGACGCAATTATCCAAACATGGACATGATTAGTTTCGGACCAACAATCAAACATCCGCATAGTCCGGATGAAAAAGTGGAGATCAAATCAGTAGAAAAATTCTACCACTTCTTGTTGCAAACACTTAAAAACTTAAAATAAACAATTTAAACAACATTTAAAACAATGAAAAAGGTATTATTTATTGCCCTGTCAGCAGTGTTGACAATCGGCATAACATCATGTGGCAATAAAGCTGCAGAAAAGGCACAACATGAAGCAGATTCTATCGCAGCTGCTGAAGCAGCTCAGCGTGTAGCTGACTCTATTGCAGCAGTAGAAGCTGAGGCTGCAGCTCAACAAGCTTTGCTTGATTCACTCCGTGCAGACTCAATCCAAAAAGCATTTGAAGACTCTGTTGCAGCTGCAGAAGCAGCCGCCGCAGTAAAAGCCAAAGCTACAAAGACCACAAAAACAGCAAAAACAGAAACAGCCAAACCTGTTGAGCCGGCCAAACCGGCTATTGCTCCGCGAGCAGCTGATGTACAAGCAGCAAAAGTTGTAAACCAAGCACAACAAGCAGCAGCAGAAGCAGCCGCAGCAAACCAAGCTTCATCTACAAGAAAAAGAAGATAATTGAAATTTTATCTATCTATCAACGAGGGGGGCAATTGCTTCCCCTCGTTTTTTTTATTCAATAAGGCGCATGATACCGAAACATACAAATTCTCCAAGCTTGAAAATTCCATCATAGAAGTCAAATAGCAGAATATTACGCCTTTTGCGTTAATAAATTTTGAGAAGTGCTAAAATTATTGTAATTTTGCAAGTTAATTGCTAATTAGCCACATTTCTTACTACTAATTTTTAACATAAGCTTTTTTTGAAACGTTTTGCCTACATATTATGTTTGTTTTTTATCTTTTCTACCTCTGTTCGGGCAGCAAGGAAAGACACTATACCCACAATCATACGCTCTTGGCAATTGGAAAATGGTTTGGCAATAGCAGATTCCGTTGCCCCCGACACAGCATGGCGCAATTATGCACAGCTCAACATAAACAACAAATACTCAATTGCCAACACATGGAACGGCAACTTAATCAGCCCGATACAGACTCAACTTTATTTTCTGCGAACTAAACATTCTGATTTCTTGTTTGGACAAGCTTATATTCCATATCTGATTGAGCCTAAAGATATTAGATACTACAATACAACAACGCCTTACTCTAATATTTCTTATCGAAAGGGTTTTACTACCTATAGAGAAGAAAACGACTTGAGTTTTCACTTTACGGGTAACTTTAACAAACAGACCAATCTCGGTATTTCGCTCGACTATAAGAATTCAGTCGGACTATATGCCAATCAAGCCGGTAAACGATTCAATGGTGCAATTTGGGCATCATACAACGGCAATCGATATAGTTGCCACGGGTCCGTGATGTTCAACAACTTGCAAAACTTTGAAAATGGAGGTATAAAAGATATTGAAGAATACATGTCTTCCGAACTCTATACCTATGATTATCCGTACATTTTGTCAGGAATGTCATGGATTAAGACATATTCAATGTTTTTTAACCAACGGTATAGTATTTGTATAGAAAAGCAAAAAGAGATAGCTCCCGATTCTATTGTAACCGAATATATTCCAGTAACTACTTTTCTCCATACTATTGAGATCAACCGAGCCACTAAACGTTACATGGAGAAAACCAACGATACCACTATTTGGCAACACTCGTATTATGACAAGGCCTATACGCATGACTCAACAAACCTACTTCGCATTGACAACACACTTGCCGTAACATTTGAAGAAGCATTCAATAAGTGGTTGAAATTTGGGGCCATAGTATATGCAGATTATGAAGCCGAGAGGTATGGCAATATTGTAACCGACATCGATACAGCTCGCTATATTGACACCTCAGCATGGCATCACAACATTAAAGTTGGCGGGCGATTGTTCAAGAAGCAAGGGCGATGGATACATTATGATTTTGGAGGAGACATCTACCTTTTGGGTTATAAATTAGGCGAATTTAGTGTTGATGGCAAACTTGAAGGCATCATACCGGCAGGAAAAGACTCTCTGCAGATTGCAGCAAAAGTGAGATTTAACAACGAGCAACCTAACTTTTTCTTGCAAAACTACAGGTCAAATCACTTTGTATGGAACAATAATTTCCAAAAGACATACATTTTCCGAGTCGGTGGAGAAGTGGTCTATCCGAGCAAATGGATAACTCTCAAAGCCAATGCGCACTTTGAAAACATTACAAGACTAATCTATTTCGACACCTATGGATTGCCACAGCAACAAGACAAAAATGTACAAGTGGTTGCCGTAGGAGCAGTAGCCAATGTTCACACCAAACGTTTTGGCTGGGAAAATGAGGTTGTTTGGCAACATAGCTCGTCGGAGTGTCTGCCTTTGCCCGATGTTGCACTTTACACAAATATCTACTATCACGATGTTTGGGCTAAGGTGCTTCATGTACAATGGGGCGTTGACTTGCGCTATAATACTGCCTATTATGCACCTTTGCTCAACCCTGCAACAGGACAATTTTGCATGCAAGACATACAGAAAATCGGAAATTACCCTATAATGAGTGTTTATGCAAATTTCAAACTTAAAAAAGCGAAGTTTTTTGCACAATTTACTCACTTCAATAAATATTTTTGGCCCAACCATGAATACTATTCGATGGTCAATTACCCAAAGAATCCCCCTGTTTTTTCGGCAGGAGTATCATGGAACTTTTTTGATTAATTTTTTAAGGTACAAAATTAGAACACAATGTTATACTCTGAAGACTTAACGAAAATCATTATTTACTCTAAGCAGGAGGCTAAACGACTTGGAAACGAAAGCGTCGAACCGGAACATCTCTTGCTTGGCATACTTCGACTTGGCAGAGGCAAGGCCTATAACGCCATAGCAAAAAAACATACTGACGACGAAATCAAACAACTCAAACAAGAACTTGACAAATCGCTTATCATCGGCAATCATACTCCGACAGAAGGCGACAACCTGAAATTTACTCGTATGACAGAACGTATTATACACTTAATGGACTTGGAAGCTCTCGCATTGAAATCAAAAGAAGACGATGCCGAGCACCTCTTGCTTGCGTTACTCAAAGATGGAGAATCAACGGCAGCTGAAATTCTCAACAATCACGATATCTCTTACGACGACGTTATGAGCAACATCAAGCCGTCACAAAAGCCTAAGGCGTCAGCTGAATATGTTGAAGAAAACGATGATGATGCACCATCGGAAAAAACACATACAGCAACCAAATCGTCAAAAAACAGTGCCACACCGGCTCTCGACACTTTCGGTACAGACCTCACAAAGAAAGCCAACGAGGGAAAGATAGACCCCGTGATTGGCAGAAATAACGAGATAGAACGCATAGTGCAAATCCTCTCGCGCAGAAAGAAAAACAACCCTGTACTTATCGGTGAACCAGGAGTAGGGAAGTCTGCTATCGTTGAAGGTCTTGCGCTACGTATAGCCCAAAAAAATGTCAATCATGTGCTCTACGACAAACGCATTGTAGCGCTTGACATGTCGCATATAGTTTCGGGTACAAAATATCGCGGTCAATTTGAAGAGCGCATGGAAGCCATTATCAACGAGCTCAAGGCACACCCTGAAGTGATTTTGTTTATTGACGAAATACACACTATCATCGGTGCGGGTGGGGCAAGTGGCTCGCTTGACGCTGCAAATATGCTCAAACCGGCTCTTTCAAGAGGTGAGATACAATGTATTGGCTCTACAACACTCAACGAATATCGCACAAGCATTGAAAAAGACGGAGCTCTCGAAAGACGATTCCAGAAAATCATTGTCAACCCCACAACAAAAGAAGAGACTCTGCAAATACTCACACAAATTGCACCATATTACGAAAAATATCATAATGTTCGTTATTCTCAGAATGCAATAAAAGCATGCGTTGAGCTTACTGCCCGCTATATTTCCGATCGTGCTTTCCCGGACAAAGCTCTTGACGCAATGGATGAAGCCGGTGCAAAAGCACATGTGAGTGCTGTCAGAGTTCCTCAATCTATCAATGAACTTGAACATAAAATAGAAGATATAAAGTCTGAGACAGAAAAAGTACTTGCCAACCACGACTACGAAAAAGCCATAGCATTGCGCGACAAAGAACAAGATTTACAACTCGCTCTTCAAGCAGAAACAGCACGTTGGAAAAAAGAAGAACAAGACAGACCTGTTGAAATAGGCGAAGAGGATATAGCCGGTGTTGTAAGCCTTATGTCCGGCGTTCCTGTTCAACGCATAGCACAAGCCGAAAACGACAAGTTACGCAATATGGCTGCCAAACTTCAAACCAAGGTTATCGGTCAAGACCGCGCCATAACAGAAATAGTAAAAAGTATCCAGCGAAGTCGTCTCGGGCTTAAAGATCCGAAAAAGCCTATCGGTACATTTCTGTTTCTCGGTCCGACGGGTGTTGGCAAAACACACTTGGCGCAATGTCTGGCAGAAGAGATGTTTGGAAGTCGCGATGCCATAATTCGCATTGACATGAGCGAATACATGGAAAAATTCTCCGTCAGTCGCCTCACCGGTGCGCCTCCGGGATATGTTGGCTACGAAGAGGGTGGACAACTGACAGAAAAAGTGCGACGCAAACCTTATTCTATCGTGCTTTTCGACGAAATGGAAAAGGCACACCCTGATGTGTATAACATTCTTTTGCAAGTTATGGACGAAGGCAGACTGACCGACTCTCTCGGAAGGTTTATTGATTTCAAAAATACAATTATAATCATGACCTCTAATGTCGGCTCAAAACAGGTCAAGGACTTCGGCAAAGGAATTGGCTTCTCAAGCTCGCTTGACCTCACAAATGCCAATGCAGAAAGCATAATACGCAAAGAACTCAACAAACATTTCCAACCTGAGTTCCTCAATCGTATTGACGAAGTCATTATGTTCGACCAACTGTCGCGTGACTCTATACACCAAATCATTGACCTCGAACTTGCAGGTCTCTACGATAGAGTCAACAAAATGGGCTATTCTCTTCGACTAACAGCCGAGGCAAAAGACTTTATTGCTGACAAAGGTTACGATGTGCAATATGGTGCCCGACCACTCAAACGAGCTATTCAAAAATATGCCGAAGGAGCACTGACCGATATACTTCTTGAAGGCAAGATAGAACAAGGAAAAACAATAGAGCTTCAAAAACACGACGACACAACAAAAGCCGTAGTCGTCGAGTAAAAACAAAAAGCAACAAAAGACCATGAACAAACGATTTGCAGCACTATTCACAACCAATTTTCTGGGAACACTGAACGATAACTACCAGAAAATGTTAGCGTTACTTTTCGTAACACAATGGATAGCAGATGTCGGCATGCAATCAATATACATCGCTATTGCAGGTGCTGCAATCGTCGTTCCTTATATATTCTGTTCGCCTATTGCCAATCGTTTGGCAGAAAAGTATGGGAAACGAAATGTCGTCATAGTAGCCAAATGGTGCGAAGTTCCGATAGTCAGTATTGCATCTATTGGATTCTATATTCATAACCTTCCTCTAATCATAACAGCACTTCTTCTCATGGGTCTTCAAAGCTCGCTATATAGCCCCGCCAAATATGGCTTAATCAGGGAAATAGGAGGCGTGGAAAACGTAAGCAATGGCATGGGGGGTATGGAAGCTGCCAGCTTTGGAGGTATGTTGCTTGGCACCGTGCTTGCCTCTTTGATGATTGGTACATTTGGAATGAATGAATTGCAATGCTCAAGCGTACTGATTATTTTGGCATGTTTAGGCATCACATCTGCTTATTTGATTAAAGTTCCGCAGCAGTTCACGGAATCCAATTACGCCTCCGATTATTCAGGAGATGTTTCCAAAGTGCAGAAACTTGTCTCGGCACTCAATCCTTTTGTTTATGCCAAAGAAGCACATGATATTGCAAGGCGTCATAGAGGACTTAACTCAATCATATATGTGCTGAGTGTGTTCTGGTGGTTTGCTGCAACAATGCAGATGGGATTGCTTGTCTTTTGCAAAGACGAGATGAATCTTGACGACACTGCGGCAGGACTCATGGTTGCACTGACAGCCATCGGCGTAAGCATAGGATGTGTCATTGCTGGTGCTATAGGTAAAAAGAAGTTTGAATTAGGCAGAGTACCTCTCTACGGAGTGTTGATGTCTGCCATTCTTGTTGTTATGTTTGCTGTCGTGCCGATGCAGACATGGCTTTATGCTATCCTTCTGCTTGCATTATCGATAATAGGTGGATTCTTTAAAGTTCCCCTTGATGCCGAAATACAACGAATAGTGAAAAACGAAGAGCTAAATGTTATACTTGCTTATTTCAACCAAATTTCGTTCTTTGCAATCTTTATTGCGTCTATAACATATAGTGTAATCAGCAATATCTATCCGCAACATGCTATGTTCCTTATGCTTGCAATCGGACTATTTGCGGCAAGCATTTACGCTATATTCACCTATCGTCCGCTGATTGCTTACACTGTCAGAAACCTTCTTCATCTGCGCTACAAAGTGAAAATTGTAGGCAAGGAACATCTCTACAACCAACGCACACACCTTATTTTACCTAATCATCAAGCAATAATTGACCCTATAATCATTTTTGCTGAGTTTTACGACCACAAAATGTATCCGCTTGTAGATGGTAGATTTTGGAAAAGCGGAATGATAGTCAGACATATTTTAGGTTTGATGAATGCTGTTGAAGTCCCCGATCTTGCTCTCACCCATAATTCACAAGATGTCAATCAAGTGAAGAGCCTAAACAATATTGTACTCAGCAATCTTCAAGAACACAACGACATCATTTTCTACCCCTCGGGTCATATCACAACAGACGGGAAAGAGACTATCGGCAACCGCCGCTTGGCCTATGAGGTTTGCCAACAGCTGCCGGAAAAAGTTGAAGTATTAGGTGTTAAGATTGATGGTCTTTGGGGAAGCGTTTGGAGCAGAAAAGGACGACGCACCTCACCTCCTCTCGGGCAAACATTACTTAGGGCCATCGGACTACTATTCATCATCCGACCACGAAGAAAAGTACTCGTACACATACAACCTATAACAACCAAAGTTTGCCGGTGGGCAACAACACTTGAAAAGAAGCAATTCAACGAACAATTAGAGCAATTCTATAACGACTAATGCGGTAATAATCAGTCGATTTGTTTAAATGACAATAATTTTGTAACTTTGCATAGGAAATAAAATAACAACATATACTAACAAATAAAAACATAAACAATTATGGTATCTTACAAAGAATTAGGCCTTGTAAACACACGTGAAATGTTTGCAAAGGCAATCAATGGAGGCTATGCCATTCCTGCCTTCAATTTCAACAACATGGAGCAACTTCAAGCAATTATCAAAGCTGCTGCCGAAACCAAATCACCGGTTATTCTGCAAGTATCAAAAGGTGCTCGCAACTATGCCAATCCTACCCTTTTGCGCTACATGGCACAAGGTGCTGTTGAGTACGCTAAAGAATTAGGTTGGGAAAAACCACAAATCGTTCTTCACCTCGACCATGGTGACAGCTTCGAGCTTTGCAAGAGCTGCATCGACTTAGGCTTCTCAAGCGTTATGATTGATGGTTCAAGTCTGCCATACGACGAGAATGTTGCTCTGACACGCAAAGTTGTTGAATATGCTCATCAATTTGATGTTACTGTTGAAGGTGAGTTAGGTGTTCTTGCCGGCGTTGAAGACGAAGTTCAAGCTGAAGAGAGCCACTACACCAAACCTGAAGAAGTTATTGACTTTACTTCAAAGACAGGTGTTGACTCACTTGCTATCTCAATCGGAACAAGCCATGGTGCTTATAAGTTCAAACCGGAACAATGCACACGCGACCCGAAAACAGGACGCCTCGTTCCTCCTCCATTAGCATTTGATGTTCTTGATGCTATTATGAAGCAACTGCCTGGCTTCCCAATCGTATTACATGGCTCAAGCTCTGTTCCACAAGAATATGTTGACATCATCAATGCTAATGGTGGTAAATTGCCTGATGCAGTAGGTATTCCGGAAGAACAACTTCGTAAAGCCGCCAAATCAGCCGTTTGCAAAATCAATATCGACTCAGATAGCCGTCTTGCATTTACAGCAGCAGTGCGTAAAGTGCTTGCAGAAAAACCTGCAGAATTCGACCCACGCAAATACTGCGGACCGGCACGTGACCTTATGGAAGAACTCTATCGTCACAAAATCATAAACGTATTAGGTTCAGACGGAAAAGCCTAAAAACATTTAGCTATATTTCGGAGTGTTCTGAATAATCAGATAATTCAGAATACTCCGATTGGCTTTTTCAATTAAATCCAACTCAAAAAATGTATAAATTTGTTTCTGCAGCAGAAGCTGCAGCGTTAATCAACAATGGCGATATAGTCGGTATGGGTGGTTTCACTCCTGCCGGAGCACCTAAGGAGGTGCCTACAGCCATTGCTCATCGTGCCGAAGAATTTCACGCCCGCGGCGAGGAGTTCAAGATAGGCGTTTACACCGGAGCTTCAACCGGCGATTCTTGCGATGGCATGCTTGCACGCGCACATGCTATTGATTTCCGCACTCCATATCAGTCGAACAAAGACCTTCGCATAGAGCTTAACAACCAAGACGCTCACTATTTCGACATGCACCTGAGCCATCTCGCTCAAGAATTGCGCTATGGTTTCTTGCCTAAACCAAAATTTGCTATCATCGAAGCATGTCAAGTTACCGACGATGGTGAGATCATACCGACAGCCGGCGTCGGCATTATGCCAACAATATGCCGCCTTGCCGACCATATCATCATCGAACTCAACGAAGCTATGCCGGCTGTAATGCGTGGTTTGCACGATATTTACGAGCCTGCCGATCCTCCGGTAAGACGCGAAATACCTATCTATCATGTCAGCGACCGTATAGGTACAGACTGCATCAAGGTAGATCCTGCAAAGATTGTGGCTATAGTAAAGACCAATCGTCCTAACGAAGTGGGCAAATTCACACCTCTTGACGAGACAACAGAAAAGATTGGTGCCAATGTGGCTCTTTTCCTCGAAAATGAAATCAAGGCAGGCCGCATACCAAAAGAATTCTTGCCTATTCAATCTGGCGTTGGCAATATAGCAAATGCTGTTCTTGGAGCAATAGGAGAAAATCCACATATTCCTCCATTCACTATGTACACAGAAGTTATTCAAGACTCTGTTGTAGGCTTGATGAAGGAAGGCCGTGTAACATTTGCTTCAGGGTGTTCTCTCACAGTAGGAGCCGACAAACTGCAAGATATAGTTGACCATATCGACTTTTTCCGCAGCCGTATCGTATTGCGCCCGCAAGAGATAAGCAACAACCCGGAAGTGGCACGCCGTCTCGGACTAATCACAATCAACACCGCACTTGAGGCCGACATATATGGCAATATCAATTCAACTCACGTGCTCGGCACAAAGATGATGAATGGTATCGGCGGTAGCGGTGATTTTACCCGCAATGCTTATATCAGTATCTACACCACGCCAAGTACAGCCAAAGGCGGATTGATTAGCTCGTTTGTGCCTATGGTTAGTCACTTGGACCACTCTGAGCACTCAGTGAAGGTGATAGTTACGGAACAAGGTATAGCCGATTTACGTGGCAAGAGCCCAATACAAAGAGCAGAAGAGATAATCAACAACTGTGTTGCACCGGAATACAAACCGATGTTGCGTGAATACCTGTCGTTGTGCAAAAAAGCGCACACACAACACAACCTCGCGCTTGCATTCGGAATGCACCGCCAGTTTGCCGAAACAGGCTCAATGCTCGACACTAAATGGGAAAAGTTTCTTTAATGCAAAGAAGCAAATAACTCAACAACAAGTGGCTGTCTAACTTTTTTGTTTGACAGCCACTTGTTTAGTGACTCCGGTGGGACTCTAACCCACGATCTTCAGAACCGGAATCTGACATTCTATACAACTGAACTACGGAGCCAAATAGTATTTACTTCAATCTGTTATTTACTTGACAGAGTGGGATGTTAATCTCTTGCTATGCCTATCAAATAAATTAGGTATGCTAATGATGACAACGCTGCCACAACATAGGTGTAGGCTGCTGCACGAAGTGCTTCTGATGCCATCGGTGTCGTTTGGTAATCTGTTATGCCGGCACTTTCCAACCATGCTACTGCACGGCGACTTGCATTAATTTCCACCGGTAATGTAACAAAACTAAAAAGAGTACCTATAGCGTAAAGCGCAATACCAATCCAGAGTAAAGATGGAAAATTCTCGAAAAATATCATGCCGGCAAGAATGACCCATGTCACATACTTATTTGAAAAATTGACAGCGGGAACTAATTTACTACGCAATCCGAGCCATTGATACGATGTTGCATGTTGAAGTGCATGACCACATTCATGAGCAGCAACAGCAGCAGCTGCTACATTGCGCATATTATATACTGATTCACTCAAATTAAGCGTCTTATCTGTCGGATTGTAGTGGTCTGTCAGTCTGCCAGCCACACTGACAACTCTGACATCTGTTATTCCAAAGTCGGCAAGCATTTTTTCTGCAACTTCTTTTCCTGACAGGCCAATACTAACTTTTGAATATTTTTTAAACCTATAATCTAATACTTTTTGGACTATAAATGAGGCAACTATAGTCGCAATAAAAATTATCCAATACATAATTTAAAGTTTTTTTTCTTTTTAAAGTACAAAAACTATACCGAATATTAAATTTAAGGCAGAAGTGACAAAAACATTTGCAAAGTTACATTTTTTTGCCAAATAATTTGTAATTTTGCAAAAAATATTTTAGCAAATATGAAAAAAATAGTTGTTTTTACCGGTGCCGGTGTTTCTGCAGATAGTGGAATATCCACATTTAGAGATGCTGATGGCTTGTGGGAAAACTATCGTATTGAGGATGTTTGTACCGCAGAAGCCATTGTCAGGAATCGTGATTTGGTGATTGATTTCTACAATAATCTGCGCAAGCAGTTGCTTTCAAAAGAGCCTAATGCTGCCCATTATGCTTTGGCTGAGTTAGCAAAGTATTTTGATGTTCGTGTGATTACTCAGAATGTCGATGATTTGCACGAGCGTGCGGGGAGTCAGAATGTGCTTCACCTTCATGGAGAATTGCGCAAGTTGCGTAGTAGTTATGACGAAACGGCAGCAATTCCTATTGAGGGTTGGGAGCAAGACAAACAAGCACGCCATCCTGACGGCTCTCTTTTGCGACCTTTTATTGTCTTTTTCGGCGAGGGAGTGCCAAATTTTTCTGAGGCATGTCAGATTGCTTCAACTGCTGATATTTGTCTTGTTATTGGAACATCATTCAATGTCTATCCTGCTGCTTCTTTGCTTCAATATGTTCCTGAATCGGCTAAGATATATGTTGTTGATCCGGGAGAGCCGAATTTTGGTTCTTATATTAATCGCGTAACATGGATCAAAGAGCGTGCTGCAATAGGAGTACCACCGCTTTGCAAAGAGTTGATAGAGAAGGCTTAATCTTCGCCAAGTAAATCAGGGCGAAGTTGCCGTGTGTGTTCGATTGCTTGGTCATGTAGCCAGGCTTCGATTTTTGCTTGATGCCCGGACAGAAGTATGTCCGGAACTTTCCAACCATTGTAATTTGCCGGTCGGGTATATATAGGAGGGGCGAGCAAATTGTCTTGAAAAGAATCGGTAAGAGCTGATGTTTCATCGCCTATTGCGCCCGGAATAAGCCTAATTATAGCATCGGCCATCATAGCTGCTGGCATCTCACCTCCGGTGATGACAAAGTCACCTATGCTATATTCTTTGGTTATTAGATGGTCGCGAACGCGTTGGTCAACGCCTTTGTAGTGTCCGCAAAGTATGATGATATTTTCTTTGAGTGAGAGATCGTTGGCGTCTTTTTGAGTGAATTGTGGCGCATCGGGTGCGGTGAAAATAATTTCATCATAGTCTCGTTCGGCTTGTAGTGCTTGTATGCATCGGTGAATAGGCTCTATTTGCAGAACCATGCCGGCAGAAAAACCAAAAGGATAGTCGTCAACCTTGCGATGTTTATCGAGGGTATAGTCGCGTAAATTATGTACAAACACTTGAGCAAGCCCCTTGTTTTTTGCTCGCTGAATGATAGAGTGGTTTAAGGGACTTTCGAGCAATTCCGGTACAGCTGTTAAGATGTCTATTCTCATGTCTTTTCTTTTTTTTATGGTACTGGGTCGTAGCCTTGACCGCCCCATGGGTGACAGCGCAAAATGCGTTTAATTCCTAAATATGTACCTTTGAAAATGCCGTATTTCAGTACTGCCTCTACCATATATTGCGAGCATGTCGGCGTGTATCGGCATGAAGGCGGAGTGAGAGGAGAGATAAAAACTCGATAGAAATACGTGGGCAAGAGAAATGCCTTCCTAATTAACATTTTCAGGTCCATTGTTTATCTTGTTTAGTAGTGTGATAACTGAATTCTCTATTTCTTTGTATGTGGCTATTTCTTTGGAAATATACATAAACGCAATTTGCTTGTGTGGTTGTGAGTTGCTTATTAAGTGTTGATTAAGTCTGTAGGCTTCACGAATTCGTCGCTTGAGCAGATTGCGTTTATAGGCTCGCTTGAAAAGTTTTTTCGGAACGCTAACCACTATTTGGTCGTTGCTTTGCTCATTCAACAAATAGCATATCCTGAGTGGGTATGCTATTTTTGCTTTGCCTGTTTTGAATAATTTAGCTATTGCTATTTTTCCACGCAGGCGTTGTTGCCGGTGCAAAGTATTAGTCATTTTTCTTAGACTTTTCTTTCTTATGATTTTCTGTTATATAGGCATCAATAGCGGCCGTTATGGTGGTGTATTGTTTGTTTGGAACCTGTATGTCGAGTCTTAGCCCTGCTTTTTCTATTGCTTCTGCTGCCTCATTGCCTAAACAGGCAATCACCAAGTCGCCTTGTTTGAAGTTAGGGAAGTTCTTGAGTAATGAATGAACGCCTGACGGAGTGAACAGCACAACCATGTCGTAGTCGAATTTCACTTTCGGGTCAAGTGGGTTGCTAACTGTGCGATATACTATGGCCGGTTGTACATCAATACCTTGCTCTTTGAACATATTGATGTGTTTGTCTGCATGCACATCCGACAAAACCATCATATACTTCTCTTCTTTTTTCTTCATCAAAGGCACCAAATCGGGCAATTTATTAGTAGAGGGATAAAAGACTTTGCGCCGACGAAACTCAACATATTTTTGAAGGTATAGCCCCACTGCTTCTGAAACGCAGTAGTAGTGCATTGATTCAGGAAGATTAACTTTCATTTCTGCGCATAGTGCGAAAAAATAATCCACTCCATGTTTTGAATTGAAAATTATGGCAGTATAGTCTAAAATATTAACATGTTGTGCCCTAAATTCCTTCGTACTTAATGGTTCTAAACGAATAAATTGGTGAAAATCTACTTTAACTTTATGCTTAACAGCGATTGTGTAGTAAGGCGATCTTTCATTCTGCGGCTTGGGCTGCGAAATGAGTATTTTTTTTATTTTCAATGTGTTATATAATTTATGAAGTTATTATTGTAGTATTTTTTTTGCTACATCTAACAAAGCAAAAAAAGGTAAAATTTCGAGAGTGCAAAGATACAAAAAAATATAAAAACTTGCTAATATTTTGTTGAAAAAAAGTCGAATTATTTTAATTATTAGTGTAAGTAGGTAGAAAATTAGTATAATTATGTAGGTTGCATTTACAAAAATTGGATAATTCTGGCTGAAATAAATAGCAAGAAGTGTTGTTGGAATCAGCAAAACTGAGGTTGAAATGAGTATGCGTTGGTATTGAATTGTTATGAGTGAAAATACGTTTTTACCCCAAAATGTGCTACATAGTATTCTTATAATTAATAGTTTAACAAGGAAATAAGTTATTACTAAAACGCATATCTGTACATAGTCTATTACACTGAATTGTCCGTTTCTATAAGAAAAAAGTTGCAGATTCAAAGCGATAATTCCTATAATAAAACTATCAATCAAAAACTGACTTCTAAAGTTTGGAGATAAGTCGAAAAACATATTGTCGCGCTCCTTATTTGAAAATAGTGTTTTGAAGCTTACACTTATCATCCCGGGTGATATTTTTGATGCAAGATAGACAAATAACAACAAAATGGTGTAAACAATAAACACCCATGATTCAGACAACGGACTTGATATTCTGTTGATATAGTACATTTTTTGTTTGTTATTTTGCCAAAAAGTATGCAAAGTTACTAATAAATTTTTGGAAATAAAACTTTTTTATTAACTTTGTGGTGTTAAATCTTACTTTTTGTTAAACATATCACCTATGGCTATAGAAATTAGAGAGATTAAATCTCGTTGCCAAATGTTGCAATTCATCAAATTTGCTAACAATCTGTACAAAGACGATAAGTATTACTGTCCTCCTCTTATCTTAGATGAATTGAATACTTTCGATCGTAAAAAAAATCCGGTTCATGAAGTAAGCGAGCATGTTATATATATGGCTTTTCGCGACGGTCAAGCTGTTGGTCGTATTGTCGGTATAATCAATCATGCTGCCAACGAGCATTGGGGAGTAAAAAAAGTACGTTTCGGTTGGTTCGATTTCATCGATGACGAAGAAGTTAGTCGAGCTTTGCTTGATGCTGTTGTCGCTTGGGGAAAATCTAAGGGTATGACAACCCTTAATGGCCCTGTTGGCTTTACAGATTACGATCATGAGGGGTTGCTCATTCAAGGTTACGACCAAGCCGTACCGATGGCATCGCTATATAATTACCCATATTATGTAAAGCATGTTGAAAATTATGGCTTGCAAAAAGAAGCAGATTGGATTGAGTATAAGATTACTCCACCAGACGAATTACCTGAGAGAGTTCAACGCATTATTCCTATAGTTAGAGAACGTAGCAAAGTACGAGTCGATAAGGTCCGCAGTGTCAAAGAATTACAACAGAAATATGGTTATTCCTACATGGATTTGTTTGATGAGGCCTATCGCAATTTGTATAATTTTCAACCATTGACGCAGAGGCAAAAAGAGTATATTGCCAATTTGTATTTTCCACTGTTAAACTTTGATTTTCTCACAATTTTAGTCAACGAAAAAGACGAGATTGTAGGTTGTGGTGTTGGAATGCCTGACATTACTGAAGCATTACAAAAAACGCGAGGTAGATTATTCCCGTTCGGCTGGTTCCATTTGCTTAAAGCTCTCAAAGCAAAAAAAATGGACGCTTTCGACTTGCTCTTGATTGCTGTCCGTCCGGACTATCAAAATAAAGGGATTAACGTCTTGTTTTTTGAAGACCAATTCAAGTATTTCAAGCAATATGGAATAAAGCGTGTCGAGACAACAGCCATACTTGAGACAAATCACAAAAATCAGGCGAATTGGGAAATGTTTCCGCACGAAATACACAAGCGTCGTCGCGCGTATGTAAAAAACATTTAGTAAAGCTTCAGCCATACATGGCTGAATTAATTTGTAATTCGTAATATACCGTTGCTGAGGTAATAGCAGTTATACCTTTGCAACGGTAGTTTGTTTATGCCCTTTGTAGGTGCACCCGAGCCGGCATAAATGTCATAGGCTTCTCCGCATTTTGGGCAAACTGCAAATAGTCCGTCAATGGCAACAATAACATTCTTGTTCGCTTCGCGTGGGCATGCAAGGTCGTATGCATGATATGCTCTGTCGTAGATAACTATAAGAATACCGCCACAACCAAGCCTATCTGTTGCTAATTTAGGCTCTGTAAATGTGAGATATTGTATGCCATTGTCAAGTACAAAATTCGGATATTCTCCCAAAATATTGATTTCTAAATGAACAACATAGCCGGGTAACGACATCTCATTGTTGTCGCATGCCGATGCTATAATGCATAGTGTCAATATGGATAATATCTTTTTTTTCATACATAAAGCAGTCTAACCAAAATGGTTAGACTGCTTATTGAATTTAAAGCACAATTTTTGCTATTTGTGTGCCGATTTGAACTATATACACGCCATGTTGAAGATTTATTGCAGAGCGAACTAACCCACTAAATATCGTTTGTCCGGTAATTGTGTAAATGCTCATGTGCTCTGTTTCATGACCGGAAATATTCAGCGTTGTACCATCAATGCTGATTCCCATTTCACTCAGAACATTTTCTAAGCCTGTTCCAAGCCAGAAATATGCCTTATATGTAGCGTCATTCGTTACTATAATCTTACGTGGATTTTGTGTAACATAGTCGTTCCAGCGTATAAATTCATAACCTGACTTAGGTTCTGCCGTTATCCAAACCTCTTGGCCATAGGTATAATAGCCCGAGCCATCAACTTGTCCCATTGCATTGTTGGCAGAAACGCCTTCAATGTAGAATGTTATTGTCTTGTCGAATTGTGCTTGCAGAGTGGTGTTTTCTGTAATCTCTATCTCGCGTGGGTTGTCGGTGTTGCCGTCTGACCATTGTATGAAGAAGTAACCTTCAAGTGGTGTGGCGGTGAGCATGTAGCTGTTGCAGGTGTCTAATTTTTCAACGCTAACATCACCCATCGTTGTGTCCTGACTTGTTACTTCAAGTGAGTATTTTGTGCAGCCTTCGGTTTGTGTCGTGTCAGTGCTTGTTGTATCATCAGATGTCCAATAGGCGGTCAGTGTGGAATCGCTGTCTAAATAAAGCTCGTAGTCGGCTTCTGTCGTTCCATCCGACCAGTGACTAAATGTGTAGCCATTAAATGCTATTGCAGTGATGTGAGCATATCCTCCATTTTCACATGAAGGGCGTTCGATAAATCGTACTTCGCCGGCATCATAGTTTGAATTGTCAAGAGTCAATACCGGATCTACGCAACCTTCGTCTTCAGCAAAGTAGGCAATCAATTCAAAGTCTTCAGTGATAGTGATTTCTATTTCTGTATTTTTGTCGCCGTTCGACCATTCAACAAAGTGGTATCCTTCGTTGGCAGTAGCTGTGAGTACGTATGTATTACATTCTTCGAGTTTTACGATTTCAATCGTGCCAAAGTCTTCATCGTCGCTATATGCGTCAAGTATAAACTCTTCGCATTGTTCGTCTTCTGCAAAGTAGGCAATCAATTCAAAGTCTTCAGTTATAGTGATTTCTATTTTTGTGTTTTTGTCGCCGTTCGACCATTCAACAAAGTGGTATCCTTCGTTAGCTGTAGCTGTGAGAACGTATGTATTACATTCTTCGAGTTTAACGATTTCAATCGTGCCAAAGTCTTCATCGTCGCTATATGCGTCAAGTATAAACTCTTCGCACTGTTCGTCTTCAGCAAAGTAGGCAATCAATTCAAAGTCTTCAGTAATAGTGATTTCTAT
>JAFXPY010000059.1 GCA_017527495.1 Paludibacteraceae bacterium | reverse complement strand
TTAAAATCTTTATTCTCTATTAAAAGAAAACTCCTACGGAGTATATCGAAAACATAAGTCCCCTCATAGATTAATATTTATATCGGCTTGATTGGCAACAATATACTGATACAATAAAAATTTTAACCGGACACCAATAATAAATGCTATTAAAAAAACATATCGATCATTATAATTTGTATTAGATTTTGCAAAAAATATAGGCGATTAACATTTGTTAGTCGCCTATATTGTTGTAATAATCTATTGCGTTTTTAGAATGTTACTTTGAATACTTGGTCATTAATCTTGACGAGATAAACTCCCTGTGTCGGAACCTGAAGCGTTACAACTTCACTCTTGGTTGTTTGAGCAGAAATAAGTTTGCCTGTAACATCATATACCCTAATTTGAGCACTCTCACCTGTGAAATTAGTTACTTTCAACTCTCTGCCATCAACAAACGCATTTATCAACATTCCGCCATATTCATTCTCAACATTGGTTATAACTTCTTCGTTCTTAACAATGCAGAAGCGTGTTGTTGTGCGTTTGTTTGTCGTTGTGAAGTGGTATATGGTTGTGTCCGTGATAGGTATCAAAGAGTCTGTCAACATATCTTTGAGCATTAGACCTTCCTCGTCAGTGATGATATACAATGTGTATTCTGTATCTTTTCCTGCACGGAGATTGATTGATGTTCCAAGTAGTTCCGGCTGAGCCGAAACGGCGTACGAACCTGCAGCCGTGAGAACTGACAAACATGGTATGCTTTGTCCGCCTGCAATCTTTCGTCCATCCCAACCACGGTCGTAACCCATTGTGAAGTCGTTACCGGTCAAAATAGTTGCTTCGTCAGCTCCGTTTTCACCTACAACAAGAATTGTTGATTTCTTTATGTCAGTATTTTCTGCTGCCGGTTTGCGGCGCGGGTTGGTTGCACGTGTTGTCTCCTCACGATTGATGACTACTCGTTCGTAGTTGAGGTGAAGCACTGCATTTGCACCTGTTGCGTAAACGAAGAAACCTTGCATTGGCGCGATAGTCTTTTGTCCGAGCCATTCGGCTGCCATGGCAGGAATAGCTATGTATTGACCCGGTGCCGGCTCAACATCCGTTCCACCGGTGTTTACGCTATTCAGTCCGAAGTTACCTGCTTCCCATTCTGAATGACTGCCTGTTTGGAATACATAGAATACAGGGTCGTCTATGTTCTCAAAGTCAGACAGAATCATCTTATTGATGTAGATAGGTGCTGTCCACGAGTTGGCAAGGAGGTTCTTGCCTGCTCCTTTCTTTGTGTAAGACAAAGTGATGTCTTTGTCTATAGGCTGATTGAGCAGACCATCATTGACATAATATTTTCCGCTTGGCTCGTCTTGCTGAGTATAAGCGTAGCCAACAAATGGTGTGAGTGCATCTTCATTGTGCAGATACGACCATGACTCAGACGATTCGCTCCATTGTTGTATCCAACTGCCATAATATGAGAATTCATTGATTGCAGGATTAGCAAATGGAGTACCCATGTATTGCCATGATGCTGTTCCTTCGGAGTCTGTTTCCGGATCATAGTAGCCCTTCATGTATTGTACAATAGTTGCTTGTGGCAAGTTGGCTGGGGTGTTTTCTATAAATGCCAAAGCACCCTGACCGGCTGATGTACTTTCGATACGAAGTTTGTCAGCAGGAACAGGTGAAGTAACCAATTGTGTTCCATCGCCTATACGAGCTTGTATGGTAGAACCAAGTGTCAAGGCTCCATTATATTCAATCGTGAGCGAACCGGTGTATTCTTTTGTACCGTCAGAACCATAAACGATGCGAGCGTATGAACCGCGAGCGTTTGGAATATTCACTACGCAAGGTGCTTGAATCAGGACATTATTCTCTATCGTTGGTAAGATTCCTGTCGGAACACTCTCTGTTGAACCGGAAGCCTCGGTGTACCAGTTGCCAACAGTACCCCACTGGTCATCTATCTTACCGGTGAATATGAAGTTAGGATTGCTTACTGTCACTGTTTGTGAGTTGGAGCAACCATCTTTTGTGTAGGTTATTGTTACAGCCAAGTTGTTGCTACCCGTTGCGGTGAATAATCCGTCAGCAGATACAGTTGCCAAATCAGGATCACTTGTTGTCCATACACCACCGGCTCCAACAGGAACGAGCAACTCTGTCTCTCCTTTGAAATAGCTTGTCTTGCTCATTGTAAATGCTGTCTGGTCGCCTGTTATCTTTATTGTTTGTGTTGCCTGAACGACACCTGCCTTGATTATATTTCCGCTGATTGTCTGATTGGCTGTCGTTGCAGTGGCAGTGAATGAGCTTGATGTTGAAAGCACGCTACCTCCATTGATTTTCCACTCGTAGGTGTAACCTGTTGAAGCCTCAACAGCGCAAAGGTTGGTGTTGAGTTTCTCGCCCAAACATGTGTTGCGGTCGGTGAAGCAGAACGGACGCTCAACCGACATTGATGTTATGGTCGGATTCTGACCACGCAATGAACTGCGATAGATACCAATCTTATTGGTAACGCCGTTGGCAATATCTTCAGGGGTGAGTGTGTATTCTATAGTGCCGACAGCAGCATCAATATAGTGACTATTGTCGTGGATATATGTTGCATCACTCTCGTCTGTGGCAAGGAATAGTTTTAGCGGTGTGTTTGTAACAGTTATTTTCACAATATCGCCGGCTTGGAAATTGCCTGAGGCGAGTTGCAAGAATACATAATGACCGTTGCTACCAACCTTGCAGTCGCTTTGAACCTTCTGCAAGAGTGAGCCGCCTATTGAGCCTTCTGCTTCAACTTCTGTAGCAACCTTATTCGTTCCGGTCTTGACATCGGCAAAAATGATTGTTTGATTTGCACATGCCGTTGCCGTTGTTATAAGAATAACATCAGAGTATGCCGTTTTCGATGACAAGCCGACGGTGTTGGTTGCTGCAAGATAGTAGTATGTATCGCCATCAACGGCAGCTGTTGTGGTCATGAAATCAGCAAATGTGGCTGAAGGTACAGGTGTACCGCCCGTTGTTGTACGTGTTGTATTTGAATACCACTGATATGTTATCGTGCCCGGCGATGCTGTGGCATTACCAACGAGCAACAATGGAGCACCGGCTCCCAAGATTTGATTGTCTTTTGTGTATATTTCTACAACAGGTGCCGGACATGGGTCGGCAGTTACTGTTATCTCGGTTACAAATGTACAACCATTAGGAGCAGTGTAAGTGATGTTGGCTGTTGATGTTTCTGACAAACTCTTGGCTGCCACTGTTGCTGTACCATTGTTGTTGTCAATCATGTCTGCCACATCTTCATCGTCAATCGACCATGTTCCTCCGCCAACAGAAGCTGTCAGAGTCAGTGTCGGGCCACCACTCTCAAGCGTTGTAGAGCGTGAAGGCGTAACTGTCAGTGACGAACAATTGACAGGAGTGATACATATCTCGCGAGTCTGCAAGCCTGTACCACTATACTCAATCCAAATGTATGTGTTGGCAGGTATGAAATTGCCGTCTGTTGCAAAGATTGTTATCTCGTAATAACGGCGTGTCGATTCAGAGTCAAAATCAACGTCCCAGTCAATCACATCACCTTTCGTATAGGCAGTGTAGCTCTTGTCATCTCCTGTTTCCGACCAACTTATTTTACTTATCGAACGAGCTGTTGAACTATTGTAGTGAGCATAGAGCTTGATTTCTGTTGTGGCAACAGAAGTCTTCAATGCTATACGCTGATAGGTACGCAAGACATAGAGCCCTGAATAATTGTTTGTTCCGGCTTGTATGATGTCTGTTGACTCTGCAAGGTCAGGTGCACCACTACTATTTGTCAAACGAACAAGTGTCATATCAACACCCTCCTCTGTCATTGTGTAAGGACTTGTATGGCCGGTTTCGCCAAATGTATAGCATATCTGATAAGGATTGACGGTCAAGGATTGTGTTGACTCACAGCCGCCAAGCGTATATGTAACATCTACTGTGCCGACATTTTGTCCGGTTACGGTTACCTTTGATGTCTCGCCATCTGTCTCGTCTGGCAGACTGAGAGTAACATTGGCATTTGAAACACCCCATACACCACCTGTTTTGTCGGCAGTAAGAACTATTGACTTTGTGCGCATCAGACTTTCTTCGCCTGTTATGTTACCGCCCGGGTTGGCAATCACTGCACTTCCTGTCATCTCTACCGGCAGACAGTCGGTGCTTGTCTTGACAGTGTATGTGCCAGGCTTACTAACTGTCCATGTCAGAACTGAACCGGTACCAGCCTTGGCATCTTGTTCTTCTTCGCCATCAAGATAGAGTTGATAGTTGACACCTGTTTCACTTCCGGCAAGTGTTATTGTGGCATCATCGCCCAGACACATTGAAGCTTTGCTTGCACTGACTGCATATTTAGCAAGTGTAGGGCAACATTCATAGTCGATACCTAACAATACAGCACTTGCGGCAGCACCATATATATAATATGTACCTGCCTCAACAAGATGTGTGTACCAGCCATAGCTATTTGAGCCGTTATTAGATTCACCTACATTGACAGGTTCTTCATCGTCACCTTCCTTGAGTAATTTTGCGCGGTCGAAATAGCGATAGTAGATTGTCAGTTTACCATCTTGTGGAACGATGAATTTCACTGCACGGCTTGTCGGAATACCGTCGCCATCAAGTTCAGCAGCGCCTTTGAGATACATAAAGTTAGTGAAGTCAATACTATTCACTGTCTGCTTTGTGTTGGATTTTTGTTCCGGTGTGCCGTCTGCTGCGTCGGTAACTGTCTCATCTCCTATGATGTAGAACTTCTCGTTTGTCGAGAAACCGCTTTCATAGTGTGTGCCTGACAAAGCTCCTGCAGCTGCAATGTCGGCTATGCGATACGAACCATCACATTCGAGTGCACTGAGGGTTATTTCCTCCCAGATTGCATAGAGTGTTATGTCAGATGTCAAAACGACATCATCACCGGCTTCGTATGTTGGAGTTGTGGCGGCGCTGTTGGTGTCCCAGCCTAAGAAATGGTAGCCTTTGCGAACCGGTTCTTCTGACGGGAGAACAACGGTGCGGGCAGCGTCATTGCCTTCAACAGACACCCTGTCGGGTGCCTCGCCTGCCCATGACTCGCCACCATTGAGGTTGAAATTGATTCCCCAATAAGGAATGAAATAGCAATACCAGTTGGCGTCGCCTGAATTGGCAAAGATGGCAAACTTACCATATAGTCCGGCATCGGCATCGCCTATGTCGGTAGCACGGAATGTTGAAGCACCATTGCGAATCTTCATGCCTTTTATTGTGCTTTCTTGTGAACGTCCCTCTGCCCAAACATAACTATCTGAAGTCTTTAGACGAACGTCGTATTTAGTTGTTGTCAAAAGCATGTCTGCTGTCAGCTCTACCAATTCAGATTGCCAATCATTCTCTTCTATGTCGGCACTCTTAGGTAACAATGCAATAGGATCGTCAGTGCCTACACGCATGCCATAGCCTGCAGGTATGAAGCCAACATATTTATTCGGGTCACTACTGTCGGAATAAACTCTCAAATAACCTTGTGCACCACCCACATTGCCTGCCTCAGCACGAGTCAATGTCTTGCTCGGATCATGAGCATATTTCATTTCTGTCATGTAGGCATTTGCCGAATTGGCATTGGTGGTGTTCCAATACCCTTGCCAGCCTACATAGTAAGCATTATTGGCTGTCGGAACTGTGAATAGTGAAGAGAGATATGTTGTTGATGTACCTTTTTGCGTGAAGCAAATCAAATTGTCTTCAGCACCCACTGATGCACCCCAATGGAATGAATATGAAGTGCAAGAAGGAGCTGCGATAGTGATTGTTTTTGAGAGCACTTCTGTTCCGCAATAGCCATCGCCTGCAACACCTGTTACTGTGGCAGTAATCGTTGCTGTTCCTTCGGCAAGATAAGCTATCTCGCCTTCGCTTGTTACGGATGCAATTAGCGGTTTGTCGCTTGCCCATACAAGGCCGTCTGCATAGTTTGTTGTTACTTCAGCAGTCATGTTTGGAGCTCCGACAGCTGCATCGGCAGGAGCTGTTGCCCATGATGCCGTTACTGCCGTAAGACCGGTAACATTAGCCACACTTGAACGAACATAACACCCTGCAGGTGTGCTTACCTTACATTGATATGCACCTGCTGCTGAAGCGTTGTAGGTTGCGCTCGTTGCAGATGGTATTGCCTCACCATCTTTATACCATTGATAGGTATATGGTGTCGTTCCGCCTGTTATGCTACCTACTGTCAGTGCAACCGTCGAACCTGAGCAATATTGTGCGTCGGTAGGCTGTGAGCCGATAGTCGGTTGAGGACAAGCATGGCATATAAGACGCTCAACAGAGAGGGTCTTGACGTATGGATTATTGTCAGAATTTTCGCGGAATGTGCCTATTTTGTTAGTTATGCCGTATGTCGAAATATCTGAAGCTGTAAGGGTGTATGAATATGTGCCTGCTGTGGTAGCCGCTACTTCTGCTATTTTTTTGTCGGCAGAATTATTGGAATAGAAATATACCTTTCCACCGCCTCCGGCTGTCGTAATTGTCAGCTTAACAACATCACCGGCTTGGAAATTGCCTTCATCAAGTGTAACGAAGAAATACTGACTATTAGAGCCTAATTTGTAACCTCCATCATCATCTTTTGTTGATGGCAACGACAATTGTGTCGTACCGCCTATCGTACCACTTATTGACGCAGCTGTGTTGCTTGTCAGTGTAGCACTTATAATTGCTTCGTCGGCACATCCTTGTAGTACTGTGACTGCTACTATGTCAGATGTGTTTGTTGTAGGACACCCCGATTTGCTAATTACGCAGTAGTAATAAGTTACACCTGCAGATGCTGTTGACGGGCTATATGTCTTGGCTGTTGCAGAAGGTATGAGTGTAGCACCTGTTGTGCTTTGAGTTGTATTTCTGTACCACTGATAACTTGTTGCGTCTGCTGAATTGACAGAGAGTGTTACTGACGCTCCTGCGTCAACTTCGTTATCAATAGGTTGAAGTGAAAAGTCCGGTGTGCAATCGTCTGACTCGCAAACTGATAGATAGTAAACATATCTGTCATTCGAGCCATACAATGTTCCGTCTCGTACGGCAGCGGCAGGGCCATTACGACCTATTTCAAATGATTTTGCCCCGCTTGGAGCTGTTATCTCAACTATATCCTTTGCTGCTGTATTGGCAGGAACTTCAAACACATGGTAAGGTATGTCTGTAACATAGTCAATCAAAGCGTCTGTGCTGAATGTGTTTGCCGACGAGAAGGCAATGTACAGAGTATTGTTTTCGGCACTCGTACTTGTCGTTGAAGCTCCAATTTTCACTGTGCCTATTTTCTTGCCACCAAGCGTACCATGAATTACTTTTGAAGCGCTGTTGGGTGTGATGTTGTAAGCCAAGGTACCGCTGCCGGAGAATGGTGAAACTGATTTGACTCCTATGCTACCGGCTCCTGATATCGTCAAATCACCAACGACGATGTCGCCTTCTGAAATTAAATCAGTGTTAGATGTTGATTGTCCCCAACTATTGCACGGGTCATTTACCACTATTGCACCCGAGAGTGCTGTCTCGGCTGTTACTGCACAGCCTGACTCTGTAATAACGCAATAATAGTAGGTCGTTCCTGCCAACTCTGTTGATGGTGTGTAAGTGGCGAGGTTGTTTGTTCCTGCAGCTTCCACTGCTCCTGTTTTGCTTGCTGTGGTGTTTTGGTACCACTTGAAGCTCAATGTTCCGCCATCGCTTGGTGTTCCTGTAGCAGTAAAACTTGTCGCTACATCACCCATGTCGTAGGTCGCACCGGCAAAGGCAGGTGATGTGTTTGTCGGACCATCGCAAGGATATAAGAATTCAACAGAAATGACATCAAAGTTACCGCTTGCTGTTATGTTGATATATTGGTCAGCAGCCAATGTACTTGTGAACATAATAGTGAAAGTGTTGTCGCAATTATTTTTCACGACAGAACCAGTGACAGTGTAGTCGTCATCAGTGAGAGTTGATAAATCTCCGGTTTCAGCACCTGTTTTAACTGTGCTGATTGTACGGTTTGAAGAACTTGTTGCATGTACCACAACACCTACTATCGCTTTGTAGGTCTGTATAGTGAAATTGCTACTACCTGTCTTAAAACCGGCGGGGGAACATGTTGAAACATCAGGAGAATTAAATGCAGCACCGGTTTTGTTCGTTATTCTACCTACACCGGCATGCTCGTACCAGTTAGAAATAGGACTGACATACGCCGGTACTACTTCATTTTCACCCATAACAGGTGTTGTAACTGTTACTTCACATGTTGCGGGGAAAGAACCATCATCTGTTGTAACCGTGATCGTTGCCGTTCCGGCAGCCACAGGTGTTACAATACCATCAGCTACTGTTGCCACAGAAGCATCTGATGTTGTCCAGCTGACTCCTTTGTTTGTTGCGTCAGCCGGAGCCACAGTGGCCGTCAGCTTGCCCGTTGCTAATCCTGCATATAGCTCAAGGGTTGATTTGTTAAGTGTAACTCCGGTAACTGCAATAGGTGCTGTTACTGTTATTGATTGACTCGCCGTAACAGCTTCATCATCGCAATATGTCGTGCCATCTCCTGTTACTGAGGCTGTTATAGTTGTCGTACCTGCTTTCAGATAGTTGATAGTGCGACTTGTTCCGGTACCGGTCAGCGATGCCACTGTAGGATCGGAACTTGACCATGTCAGACCTGCTGCATAATTGGTAGTTACAGAAGCTGTCATACTTCCACCTATCGCACCATCGGCAGGAGCCGTTGCCCACGAACAGGTAGGTGTCGTACAACCACCGCCACCACCGGCTGTGGTATAATCTATTGTCCATTCTATATTTGCTTGGCTTGTTCCGTTAAGGTTACTGAATACAAATATTACCGATGTTGTAGCGGCAATCCCCGTTATGCTTATTGTAGAAGCCGTTCCACCATTTTTTGCAGCCAATTCCTTTGTGTATGACCCTGTGTATGCCTCACCATCAACATAGACCGACCCTAATGTGGCTGCCTTCCCATTTGTATTTGTTACTCCAACGATTGTTATTCCTGAAATTTGGTAACCATCGTTAACAGCAAATTTTAGGGCATTCGAGTATGTATCTGCTGCTCTATTGGTTCTCACTTTGACTCCTTTTGAAGTCATAGGTGTAACTTTTGCACTTCCATTGCCGGCATTATATGTACCTGCAAATGTGTAGCTTGTGCCCACAATGTCTGCGTTACTTGTTGCACTTGAAGGCTGTTCCTCTGTACCGGCTTTTATACTTACCGACCAGCCCCCAAACAACAACAAAACAAGTAAAACAATTGATTTGCCAATCAACTTGCTTAAAGTATTACGCTTTTTCATCGTTAAATTTGTGTATTTCATAATGTTTTTATAATTACTTATTAATCAGATTTTTATTTTACAAGCGACTAAGCGCTTTTATACTTTGCAAAAATACATTTTTTTAAGCAATAAAATGTGAAAAAATTGTTGCAAAATGTGTAAAAATTATCACCTTAATATGAATTCTGCTGTCTATATTTAATATTTGGCTGACTTTTTTTAAGAAAATTTGCTTTGACATGAACTTACAATTAAACATTTTTGATTAATTTGAGTTTTTTTTGTAACTTTGCAACCTATTATGGAAATCAAAAATAAATATCCGCTCTACTTGGCTCCTATGGAGGATGTTACCGACCCTGCTTTTCGCTTGCTGTGCAAGCGCTTTGGTGCTGATAGAGTTTACACTGAGTTTATCAACTGTGATGCCCTCGTGCGCGATGTGCCACGTACGACTCAAAAACTTACTATCTCCGACGAAGAACGTCCTGTGGCTATTCAAATTTATGGTCGCGAACCGGAGCCTATGGCTGATGCCGCACGGATAGCAGAACAAGCACATCCCGATTTTATCGACATCAACTTTGGTTGCCCTGTGAAAAAAGTAGCAGGCAAAGGTGCCGGTGCAGGACTGCTTAATGATGTGCCCAAAATGCTGGCTATAACTCGGGCTGTTGTCAATGCGGTCAGTCTGCCTGTAACCGTAAAGACTCGTCTCGGATGGGACGCCGACCATAAAATAATCGTTGACCTCGCTGAAGCTCTGCAAGATTGCGGCATACAAGGTCTTACTATTCATGGACGAACACGAGCGCAGATGTATAAAGGCGATGCCGACTGGACGCTGATAGGGGAAGTGAAAAACAATCCCCGTATGCATATCCCTATTGTCGGTAATGGCGATATTACAACTCCTGAACGTGCCAAAGAATGTTTCGACCGCTATGGCGTTGATGCTATAATGATTGGTCGTGCCACATTCGGACAACCTTGGATTTTTGAAGATATAAAATACTACCTTGAACACGGCGAGCATCACCCTGCACGCACAGCACAATGGCAAATAGAAATACTCAAAGAACATGTCGAGAAAAGTATTGAGTGGCTTCGAGACGAACGAAAAGGTATAATTCACTCTCGACGACAATTAGCCGCAGCACCTGTGTTCAAAGGAATCGCTAATTCGCGTGAAATAAGAATACAAATGCTGCGAACAGAAAACAAAAACGAACTTTTCTCCTTAATGAATACAATGATAGACAAAGCCTTATAGCAAACAATAAATAAGGAAGACAATAAAAGACAATAGAAAACAATAAATTAGGAAGACAATTAAATACAATAAAAGACAATAGAAAACAATAAATTAGGAAAAACAATCAAAATGATAAAGGCAATATATGAGTAATTTAAGTTTCGCAAGTAGTTAATTTGTCAAACTATAGGAGCTTGTTTATGTCTGATTCAAAGGCAAAAAACCGCGTTAGCGGTTTCATATTAATAGAAATTTATATACACATTCCATCCCTCCCAACCGCTTTAGCGGTTGCATATTAAAATAATATGCATTAAATTTGAATATTTGACAATGTGTAACCACTACGTGGTTGTTGGTTTTGTATTCTTGATTATATCTATTAATATGCAACGGCTACGCCGTTGAGTGTCGAGATTATATAAATTGTAATAAAATGCGAAACTTAAATTATATTGTTTATAATTGTTTTTTGAAATAGCTATTGTTTGTAATTGTCTTGAAAAATAGAAATTGTTTAAAATTGTCTTATATTGTTTATATTGTCTTCTTCTTGTTTGATATTGTCTTGAAAATAAATTGTTTTATATTGTTTTGAAAACTTGAAAAATAAATATTGTTTATAATTGTTTTCTAAAATGAGAAAGAGTTTTTTATTAATTTCAATTCTTGCATTAGTTATGGCAGGATGTAGTAAGAGCCCGAAACAGACAACGGGCATTGATTTAAGTAATTTAGACACCACAGCCGTTCCGCAGAATGATTTTTATCAGTTTGCCTGCGGTGGTTGGATGGCAAATCACCCTCTGACGGACGAGTATGCTCGTTTTGGTACATTCGACAAGTTGGGTGAAGATGTGCGTGAGCAGACCAAAGGTCTTATTGTTGAGTTGGCGTCAAAAGAGCATCAACATGGCACAGTAGAGCAAAAAATTGGTGATATGTACAATCTTGCAATGGATTCTGTGCGTCGCAATGAAGAAGGTTTTGCTCCTATTGAAGGCGAATTGGCAACAATAAACAACATCAAGGACATCAAAGAGGTAAGCGGTCTTTTAGGTTCAGAGCCTAATATCGGCATGTTTGGTCTTTATGTTGATGCAGAGTTGTACAATAGTAAGATGAATATCTTGCAAACTTATCAAGGTGGTTTTGCTCTTGGTCAGAAAGATTATTATGTCAAAGACGACTCGACCAACCGGAATATCCGTGCTGAGTATCTCAAGCACATAGCTAAGATGTTCCAGCTGATCGGTGTTGAAGAGGCACAAGCTCAGCAGAACGCTCAGACTGTGCTTCGTATGGAGACACGCCTTGCCACAGCTGCAAAGAGCAATGTAGAGCTTCGCGACCCTGAAGGCAACTACAACGAGATGTCGCTTGATTCTCTCAAGACACTCGTTCCGCAAATTGATTGGGACGCGCTTTTTGCAGCTGCCGGCATAAAGACTAATCGCCTTTCTGTATGTCAGCCACAGCATCTTCAAGAAGTAGGCAAGATGCTTGTTGAAGAGCCGTTAGACGATTGGAAGACATATTTCACATGGCAAGTCATAGAT
This sequence comes from Paludibacteraceae bacterium, assembly GCA_017527495.1. GTDB lineage: Bacteria > Bacteroidota > Bacteroidia > Bacteroidales > Paludibacteraceae > RGIG6639. The sequence goes on along the minus strand of JAFXPY010000059.1, from coordinate 13,017 downwards.
GGTGCTGCCAGCAGTCTCTCAGATGAGTTCTCCGAGCAAAACTTCGATTTCTATGGTCGTGTTCTTACTGGTCGTAAAGAGCAAAGTCCGCGTTGGAAACGTGCCGTTAGTGCAGTGAATGGTACGCTCGGTGAGGCGGTAGGGCAGATGTATGTTCAAAAATACTTCCCACCTGAGGCAAAAGCGCGTATGGAGAAACTTGTTGCTAATCTGCAAGTAGCTCTCGGACAGCGTATTGACTCACTTACATGGATGGGTGATACCACCAAAGCTAAGGCACACGAAAAACTTGACGCTTTTTATGTCAAGATTGGTTATCCTAACAAATGGCGCGACTACTCTGCTCTTGACATAGATGCCAAAGAGTCATACTATGCCAATCTTGTTCGTGCGCAAAAATTTGAGCAAGAGTATAATTACAGCTTTATCGACCAACCTGTTGACCGCGACAAATGGTATATGACACCGCAAACTGTCAATGCCTATTACAATCCGTCAACCAACGAGATCTGTTTCCCTGCAGCTATTCTCCAACCTCCTTTCTTTGATATGCAGGCCGACGATGCTGCCAACTATGGTGCAATAGGTGTCGTTATCGGACATGAGATGACTCACGGATTTGACGACCAAGGTGCTCAATTCGATAAAGATGGCAATCTGAACAACTGGTGGACAGAGGCTGACCGTGCAAACTTCAAAGCCCGCACCAAAGTCATGGCTGATCATTTCAACAGCATAAAGGTGCTTGATGATCCTGAGACATACGGCAATGGCGAACTCACTCTTGGTGAAAACATTGCTGACCATGGTGGATTGCAAGTCGCTTTCCTCGCATTCAAAAATGCAACAAAGGACAATCCGCTTCAAGACGCTGATGGCTTCACTCCTGAGCAGCGTTTCTTCTTGGCATACGCCAATGTTTGGGCAGGCAATATTCGCAAAGAAGCAATTTTGCAGCGCACCGTAAGCGACCCTCACTCACTCGGTCGTTGGCGCGTAAACGGAGCGTTACCTGAAGTACAAGCATGGTATGACGCATGGAATGTAACAGAGAATGACAGCCTTTATATAGCTCCGGAAGATAGAGTATATATTTGGTAATAAAAACAGCAAGAGCAATGAAAGCCATTACACTACATAGTATATTGCCGGTGCGTGAAGAACCGCGTGAATCGGCAGAGATGGGCACACAACTGCTCTTTGGAGAAATGGTTGAAGTACTTGACGAGAAACCCCGATGGGCTCTCGTCAAGGCTGATGCCGATAGTTATGAGGGCTGGGTGGACAGCAAGATGATAATCAAACTTTCCACCGAAGAGGCTCAACAAGTTGAGGCCGCTTATTCCGGAGTCCCAAAAATGATAAAACTGCCTGTCGCCTTTGCACTTAGTCTGGGCGACATGAAAACTATTCCGCTTGCAGCCGGTACACGATTGCCTAACTATAAAAGCGGACAATTTGAATTACTTGGAGCTCATTTCCAAATTGACGAAAATGCAGTTTCGGAACCTATTGTGTTCAACGAACAAAACTTCCTTGACACATCGAGATTTTTCTTGAATTGTCCGTATCTATGGGGAGGGAAAAATATGTTTGGCTATGACTGTTCGGGTTTTACGCAGGTGTTGTTTTCTTTGTTTGGGAAACAGTTGCCACGCCAAGCAAGTCAGCAGGCGCAAGTGGGGGAAGCGGTAGATTTTCTTGTTGAAGCAAAAATCGGTGATTTGGCTTTCTTCGATCATGGCGATGGAGGCAATATAATTCATGTCGGCATATTGCTCGACGACAAACGCATCCTTCACTGCTCAGGAAGAGTGAAAATAGAACAAATCGACCCAAACGGCATTATCAGCACCGAGACAAAACAATACACGCATAATTTGAGAACGATTAGGAGAGTGTTTTGAGTTTTGGGTTAAGCAGTGGGTTAAACTTTCGGCATAATGCCGAAGCCGAAACTTCGGAAACCTCAACCGCCGAAGCCACAACTTTCGAAACCACAGCCGGCAAACAAAAAAAGCAGGCCACAAGGTCTGCTTTTCGTTTTGAATAAATAGCAATTATTCTGCAGCAGGAGCTTCTTCTGTTGCAGCTTTTGCAGCCTCAACTTCAGCTTCGAGAGCAGCTTGTTTTTTCTTTGCTACTTCTTCTGCTTTAGCCTTGTTGGTCTCTACTTCTTGAGCATGAAGTGCTTTTTCTGCTTCTGCTTTCTTGCGAGCCTCACTCTCAGCTACTTTACCATTCTTTTTGTCTTTCTCTGCTTTCCAAGCATCAAATTTGCGTTGTGCTGCAGCTTCGTCGAAAGCACCTTTTTTAACACCACCTTGCAAGTGCTTCATCAAGAGAACACCTTCACCTGACAAGATATTACGAACAGTGTCGGTTGGTTGAGCACCAACATTTACCCAATAAAGGGCACGCTCGAAATTCAATTGTACTGTTGCAGGATTTGTGTTTGGATTGTAAGAGCCGATACGCTCAATAAATTTACCATCGCGTGGAGCGCGGCTGTCTGCTACCACAATGTGATAGTACGCATAGTCCTTATGACCAAAGCGTTGAAGGCGAATTTTTGTTGCCATAAATAATAATTTGTTATTAGCGATGTAACTCGTACATCATGAATTAATAATATGAATAACTATGCTTTTTCACGAAAAGCGGTGCAAAATTACAACTTTTTTTTCAAACAACCTAAATTTTCCTAAACAAAATTTACCAACAAGCACTATTAATTAACAATTTACGGCTCATTTTTATCTGTTTCAATAAATAAGTTGTAATTTTGCAAAAAAATATATAGCAATGAAACGATCTATCTTTTTATTATCTTTATGCCTTGCATTGTTTGCATGCAAAGAACAAACCCCCCCCGACTCATCGTCAACATCGTCGTCAAGTGTCGCCTCTGACACTACCACCAATATGGGTGACGATACAAATGATTTTGTTGACAACCAAACATGGAATCATACTATAACTATTACTTATAATGGTTTAACAGCAACAATTTCAAATAGTGTTGATGGTGTCAGCATTACAAATCAAAACGGTTATGTATCAATTAGCTCAACAGTTAAAAATGTAGCTTATCAGGTAAGTGGAAATGGTATAGGTCAGCTTCGTTTTGATTCTGCAAATTATAAATTCAAACTCATATTAAGCAACCTGACTCTTACCTGCAATGATGGTCCTGCTATCAACAATCAATGCCATAAGACATGTTATGTAGTATTAAGTGGAAGCAATACCTTAACAGATGGTAGTACTTACGCCACATCAAGCGAAGACCGTAAAGCAGCTCTTTTTTCAGAAGGACAATTATGCTTTTCCGGTAGTGGAAGCTTGAAGGTTACAGGCAACTACAAACATGCAATTGCTTCTGATGACTATATTCGTTTCTGTTCAGGTCTTGGTACGATAAATGCCGTTGCTAATGTCTCTGATGGAATACATAGTAATGATGGCATTATTATCAATGACGGAACAATAACAGTCAATGCTGCGGGTGATGCTGTTCAGTGTGACACGAGTTCTATTGTCGTTACGGGCGGAACGACAACAATCACCGCTGCCGGTGATAAAGGTGTTTTGGCATGGTCTAACATCGATATTTCCGGTGGTACAGTGATAGTTAAGTCTGTAGATAAGGGGATTAAGAGCCGCGGAGGGAGTATTATACTATCGGGTGGAACTATTGAAGTTACGACAACGGGTGATGATGGTAAAGGCATACTTGCGTCTTTGGGAACAATACAGCTTTGTGGCAGTGATGTTGCGGTTACAACGCATGGCTCAACTGCCAAAGGTATAAAAGCTGTTGGAGATTTAACTATTTCTGACGGAACAATAACTGTTGTTGCAGTGAGTTCGAGTGGCTCTTATCGTCAAAATGCAGGTCCCGGTGGTCAAGGTGGCGGCCCCGGTCAAGGTGGGGGTGGCATGAGTGGTACGAGTGGCCCTGAAGGAATAGAAAGTAAGAGCACTATAACAATCACAGGTGGTACAATAAATGTAAAATCTACGGATGATGCTATTAATTCTGCCGGTGTGATGACAATAAGTGGAGGTAATATCTATGCTTATTCAACCGGCAATGATGCTGTTGATTCAAATGGTAATATGTATATCAAAGGCGGGATAGTTATGGCTTTTGGTGCAAGTGGCGCTGAGACAGGTATTGATGTTGCAGAACAAAAGAGCTTGTCTATATCCGGAGGTGAAATATTTGCCATTGGCGGTCGTATTGATGGTGCCCCAAACAGCGCATCGCAAGCCTATGCATACTCATCATCATCGGCTTCTTATTCAAATGGTTATGTTGTTTTAGGGAATGGCAGTGGAAATATATTTGCAGTAAAAACGCCTGCTTCATATAGCGGAGCAGTGTTCGTTTCTTCTCCGTCAATGACTAAGGGTACAACATATTATTTGCAATCGTCATCGTCAGTGAGCGGAACTGCTGTAAATGGTTTTATAAGTTCACCATCAGGCACGACAACGAGTGGCACATCGCTGACGGCAAGGCAATAAGTCTGCTGTTTAAGATAATAAAAAAATACTCATATTTCGCGCAAAAGCGGTAATGTGAGTATTTTTTTTCTTTTCTATTTATATTCTTTTCAGTCAATAAAGATATCTTTTAGTAGCTTTTCTATATCCTTGCGTACATTGCGTGATTTGGTTGTGGCATTATTGACAAGTATTGCAAAGACATATTGGTGTCCGTCGGGAGCATTGACATATCCGGCGTAGGATTTAACTCTGCTCGTCGTTCCGCTTTTTGCAATCACCTTTCCTTCAAGTTTAGTGTCGGCAAGAAAACCTGTCAGTGTTCCGCTCTGACCGCTTACCGGCAGTGAGGCTATCCATTCGTTTCTAAATTTGCTTTTTGTTGCCATATAGCGCAATATTTCGACAAATGATTTTGCCGATACGGCATCTTGCGGCGAGAGTCCGCTACCGTCGAAAATAAAAGCTGAATGTAGATTGACAGCATGATTGTGCCAAAACATTTTTTCCATTTCGCTGCAGTTGGCAATCAAAACGGGAGTGCCGACCAATGTCCCTAAGTATCTGAATATCTGCTCTGCATACATATTGTCGCTTTCTTGATTGGTGTGAGCAATGATGTCTTTAAGAGGTACAGAACGATAAGTGTAAAGTGTGTCGCGTTGCTGATTTGATACAGTCTTTGTGTAGGTGGCAGCACTATCAATGCTTATTCCATTTCTGATACATTGTTTGGTCAGGTCTTGTGCCAAGAGAAGCGGTGGATTGGGAATGGCAGCCTTGACGCTCCATCGTCCTTTGTTGGGCGTTATGCAACCGGAAAGGACTCGATGATTGTTGTAGGGAAGACCATTGACAAACCAATCGCGCCCAACACCGCAGGTCATGTAGTTTTCGAAAGTTATGTCTGCTATTTCCGGCGAAAGCCCAACGACACTTGCTTCTGTACCTACCGGTCCTGACTTCAGAAAGATAGTCATCGTATTGTCAAGGTAAGGGAGAGGGTAAATGCCGGGAGCATAGTAATTGCCCAAGTCTTCATATATCCAGTTGTATGGAATAGATTCTGCTGGGTCGTAGAAACTTGCGTCGGCTATCACTCTACCTTTAATTCTTTTTATCCCGAGTTGTTTTAGGGCATTGACCCATTGCGAAAAGAAATTTTTGTTCCCAAGATATTCACTACCCAAGGTGGGGTCGCCGGTGCCGTAGATATATAGATTGCCTTCAAGTGTGGAACCGGTAATTTTGCCGTCAGTAAGCAAATAGGTGGGAAAACAAAAATCAGGTGTGAGATATTCCAGAGCTGTTGCAGTGGTGATAACCTTCATTGTTGAGGCAGTAGGAACAGAGTGTTCAGGACGGTGTGCCGCAATAGTTTTGTTTGCCGTTTGGTCGTAGATGAGAATGGAAATGTTTGCACTTTTCATTGTGGCAAGTTGGCAAAAGTTGTCAACAGCCTCTTGAGCTTTATTGTTTTGTGCGTAAGAGTGGAGTGAGAAAAAAAGTAATAAGAATAAGTACAGAGAGCTAAAATGTTTCATGTTCTATGTAAAGTTGTTAAATTGTTTTGCAAAATTACAAAAAAAACATTAACTTTGCAATTTGTTTTAACGAATTTAGTTACTATAATTTTCAAAAATCAGATAAAATGATAATCAATATAGGTCGGCAGTTGGCTTCCGGTGGCAAAACAATAGGTTCTATCATAGCAAAGCATTTTGATATGTCTTACTACGATAAAGATTTATTGAGTATAGCAGCAAACGAAAGTGGTCTGAAAACGGATGTCTTTGAGCGCGTTGACGAGCAGGCAAATAAAGGTTTTGTGGGCTCTTTTATGAATTTTGCCGGAATAGGTAGTTTGGCAAGTTTCACGAGTGTTGGTTACAACAATGGTCTGACCAATGAGGAGTTGTTTCGCATACAAAGCGAGGTAATTCAAAAATTGGCTTCTGAGCATGATTCTGTGTTTATCGGTCGGTGTGCCGACTATGTTCTGCGTTCGCGTACAGACTGCCTGAACATATTTTTTTGTGCCGACCTGCAAGCCCGCATTGACCGTATTCGCCGAAATCATAGCGAAATAAGTGAGAAAGAGGCTATAAGTATAATAGAGCATAGCGATAAAATACGCAGTGAGTATTATAATTTCTATACCAACAAGAAATGGGGTATGTCAACATCATATCATTTGTGCATAAACACTTCTGTGTTAGGTGTAGAACAAACAGCTCAGCAAGTAATTGAGTTTATTAATTTGTATAAAACAAAATTATGATTTCCGATTTTTCGCGTTACGACAGTGATGATTTAAAAGAGGCTCTTCGTGTTTTGCAAGAGGGTGGTGTAATACTTTATCCGACAGACACTGTGTGGGGTATAGGTTGCGATGCAACCAATGAGCAGGCAGTCAAGCGTATTTATCAGATCAAACAGCGAGAAGATTCCAAATCGATGCTTTGTTTGCTTGATAATGCAGGTCGTTTGGAGCAATGGGTTGAGCAAGTGCCGTCAATGGCTTGGGATCTAATTGAATTGGCAACAAAACCTCTCACAATAATATATCCAAAAGCTAAGGGTGTGGCTGCCAATCTGGTGGCAGAAGATGGTAGTCTTGGAATTAGAATTACTAATGAATTGTTTTCAAAAGCTCTTGTTGAGCGTTTGCGTCGCCCTTTGGTGAGCACATCGGCAAATGTCAGTGGAAATAAAACGCCACAAAACTTTTCTGATATATCGCCTGAGATTCGTCAAGCAGTAGATTATGTTGTCAAGTTCCGTCGTGCAGACAATATTCACCATTCGCCAAGCAGTATCATCAAGCTTGGAGTAAATAATGAAATTGAGATAATAAGGAAATAGCAGAAATGTCAAGACGCAAACAGCAGTTGAAATATCTCTTTGCCGACATTTTGTCGGCTTTGATTGTATGGCTTTGTTTTCTTGGCTTCCGTTGGCTTGTCTATGAAGGCAGAGTCTTCGATGCCTCAGAAGTTCTTGTGCCTGCTTTCAATTTCTATCCTCCGCTGTTTCTCTATCCCCTTTATTGTATATTCATATACTATTTGTCGGGTTACTACCTGCGTCCGTTCAGCAAGACCTTGCCACGCGAGTTTGCCGTAACCTTTTTGAGTGCTGCCGTAATTTCCTTAGGGGCATTTTTTGTTATAATCATCAATGATAAGGTCGATTCGTATCAAAACTATCTTTATTCTCTTTTGGTGCTTTTTTCTTTACAACTACTTATCTCCTATATTCCTCGAATGTGCATAACTCGTCATACTTTGAAGCGTTATGAGCACGGAGAATTGGCAAAACGAACTATTGTTGTTGGTGATGGTGAGATTGTGAAAATTGTGGTAGATGATTTGAAAAAACAATCTTGCGACTATAAATTAGAGGAATGTATTACAGAAAAAGAATTGCTTAGAAGGATTAAAAAACGCCAAAATTTGAATTGTGAAACTATAGTTTTGGCTTACGACAACAATGTTACCGACCAACATCTGTATTCCGTTATCGGGCAGTTGTATCCTCTTGGGGTTGAGATTTGCTATACACCTCGTCTCTTCGATGTACTCAATGGTACGGTGAAAATAACTCGTCCGGAGTTTCGACCGATGGTGAACATAACACAATACAACATATCGTCATGGATAATCACCTGCAAACGAATGTTTGATATTGTCGTGTCGGCATTAGGCTTGCTCGTTCTTTCTCCTTTTTTGTTAGCAATCGGTGTGCTGATCAAGCTGACTTCAGCCGGGCCGATAATCTACAAGCAGGAGCGTTTAGGACATTATGGCAGGAAGTTTATGATTTACAAGTTTCGCACTATGATAGACAATGCAGAGTCAGACAATATTCCTCATCTCACAGAGACTAACGACCCGAGGATTACACCGCTTGGCAAGTGGCTCCGAGAATATCGAATAGATGAATTGCCGCAGTTGTGGAATGTGCTGAAAGGAGACATGAGTATCGTCGGTCCGCGTCCTGAACGCGAATATTATATAAAGCAAATCATGGAGAAGGCACCTTATTATTGCTTGATCTACAAACTGCGTCCCGGATTGACATCTTGGGGACCAATAAAAGTGGGATATACAGACACGCTTGAAAAAATGATTGAGCGAACCAACTATGACATCATATATATGGAGAATTTGTCTCCATGGCTTGATTTGAAAATAATGTGGCTTACAGTGGCAGTTATAGCAAAAGGGAAAGGACAATAACAATGGTGTATAATCAAAATTCATTCTATAATAGACTCATTGAGTGGCGAGAAGGGCATATCAAAGAACATTATTTTGTCTTGCTGCTGAGCTTCTTCGTTGGTGTGTTCTGCGCTTTGGCATCATGGATATTGAAGAGTTTTATTCATCTTCTTCAGAACTTCATAACAAATCAGCTTGTGGGCGACAGCCATTTCTATTGGTATCTCATCACTCCAACTATAGGTATTGCTCTTGCTGCCATATTTGTGCGATATATTGTTAAAGACGATATCAGTCACGGCATTACCCGCATATTATTTGCTATAAGTCAGCGCAAAAGCATCTTGAAGGCGCATAATATGTGGACAAGTATTGTCGGTTCCGGTCTGACAATCGGCTTTGGTGGTTCGGTTGGTGCCGAGGCTCCTATTGTTCTGACCGGTGCTGCTATTGGTTCCAATATGGCCAAGTTTTTCCGTTTGAGCCAAAAGACAATGATGTTGATGATAGGTTGTGGAGCTGCCGGTGCTATAGGAGGAATATTCAAGGCCCCAATAGCCGGACTTGTGTTCACTATTGAGGTGTTGATGATAGATTTTACTATGGCTTCGCTTTCTCCGTTGCTTATCTCGTCAATAACTGCAACAGCACTATCATATATCTTGTCAGGAGCACAGCCTATGTTTGCTATGCACAATGCAGAGCATTTCCATGTTGGTTTGATACCTTATCTTTTGGCAATGGGCTTGTTGTGTGGCTTTGTGTCGCTATATTTCACCCGTGGTATGAATTATTTAGAGAGTCGTTTCAAGCTTGTTAATTCTATGTGGCTGAAAATACTCATAGGTGGTGCCTCGCTTGGATTGATGATTTATGTCTTTCCTCCTTTATATGGTGAGGGCTACGACACGATAGCTGCTCTGCTTTCCAATAATTCAGAGTCTGTTATTGAAGAGTCTCTTTGGGAAAAACTCACGGATGGTCCATGGCTGTTGGTTGTTTATATGCTTCTGATTTTATTTGTCAAGATAGCCGCAAGTGTGGCAACAAACGGAGGCGGAGGAGTGGGCGGAATATTTGCTCCGTCATTGTTTATGGGAGCGGTGTCGGGCTTTATTTTTGCCCGTGCTTTGAATCTTTTAGGCTTTGCCGTTCCTGAAAGTATTTTTGCATTGGTCGGTATGAGCGGATTGATGTCAGGCGTTATGCATGCTCCGCTGACCGGCATATTCTTGATTGCAGAACTTACGGGTGGTTATCAGCATTTTATGTCGTTGATGATTGTCTCTGTTGTGTCGTATGTAACGATTATGATTTTCGAGCCACATAGTTTGTATGCTATGCGTCTCGCAAAAAAAGGAGAATTGGTAACCCACAATAAAGACCGTTCGGTGCTGACCTTGCTCAAAATGGATAATGTGATTGAAACTGATTTGAAGACACTTTTCCCTGAGATGACTTTGGGAGATTTAGTGAAAGTTATTTCGGAAAGTCGCAGAAATATATTCCCTGTTATCGACCATGAGGGAAAGTTACTCGGTGTCCTATTGCTTGATGAGGTGCGCAACATAATGTTTCAGCCTCGATTGTACAATCGTTTCACAGTCGGGCAACTGATGATTTCGCCTCCTGCCATCTTGCTGCATGACATGTCAATGGAACGAGTGATGGAAACATTTGAGGACACCGGTGCATGGAACCTTCCTGTGGTGGATAATGAAAAACGCTATTTAGGCTTTGTGTCGAAATCGAAGATATTCAATTCATATCGTCATGTGCTTGTGCATTTCTCAGAGGAGTAGCGGCGATATCAAAAAGTGATTGTGCGTGCCTCGTTAGTAGAGGAAAACACTATAAATAAATATGGGAAAGTCTGATGCTTCCCCATATTTACATTGAAGACAAAGGTTGTCATTCAAGAATTTGTTTTATTTCACCATCGAGTTCTGTCAGTTGTTTGCGGCAATACTCGATTAGTTCTTTAGCTTCTTTAGCTAATTTGGTGTATTGGTCGAGACTTATAGCTTGACCATTTTCTAATTGTTGCACGATTTCTTGCAGCCGTGCCATTGCTTGATCGTAAGTCATGGTAAAAAATGAGCAAATAATAAATGACAAAATAGTAAATGACCAAATGGTAAATGACCAAATGACCAAATGAGAAAATGTTTTTACTCGTCCCAGCCTATTCCTTTATATTTAGAGATATCCCAGTCGTCTTCTTCGTTGAGATAGATAGTGTGTTGTTCTTCTTCGGGTTGTTCTTCTTCGTGTTCTATTACTTTTACGTCTATAGGTCGGTGAGATATTTCAATCACTTTTTTGTAGCCGTCTTTGTTGAGCTCTTCCCATATTGCGTCTTTGAGTTCTTGTAATCCCATGCCGCTTACTGCCGAAATAAATACAGTGATAACACCTTGCGGAATTCTTTTTTTGATGTCTGCCATCAGTTCGTCATCGAGTAAATCGCATTTTGTTATGGCAAGGATACGCTGTTTCTCAAGCAGTTCGCTGTTGTAGTTTTCCAACTCTTGAAGTAACACTTCATATTCGTGTTGAATGTCGTCAGATATTGCCGGAATCATAAACAAGAGGAGTGCATTGCGTTCGATATGTCGCAAGAAGCGCAGGCCTAAGCCTTTCCCTTCGCTTGCTCCTTCGATAATTCCGGGAATATCTGCCATGCAGAATGATTGGTTGTCGCGGTATGAGACAATACCTAAATTAGGTGTGAGAGTAGTGAAGGGGTAGTCTGCAATTTCCGGTTTGGCTGCTGAGACGGCTGCAAGAAGGGTTGATTTTCCGGCGTTAGGAAATCCTACAAGACCGACATCAGCAAGAACTTTGAGTTGGAGAATGACATTTCTCTCTTTGTTTGGTTCGCCCGGTTGTGCATAACGCGGTGCTTGATTGGTTGCTGTGCGGAAATGCCAGTTGCCAAGCCCTCCACGACCGCCTTGCAAAAGAGTTTTGCGCTCTCCGTTTTCAGTAAGTTCGCATAGGTAGTCGCCTGTGTCGGCATCGTAAACCACTGTTCCGCATGGAACTTGTATGACTTGGTCTGCTCCGTCCTTCCCAAAACTGCGGCTTTCGCCACCCTTACCGCCATCTTCGGCAATAACATGTTTGGTATATTTGAGGTGCAGAAGCGTCCAAAGGTTACTGTTTGCCTGCAAAATTATGTGTCCGCCTCTGCCGCCGTCGCCACCATCGGGACCGCCTTTGGGGACATACTTGGCGCGTCGGAAATGCATACTCCCGGCACCGCCTTTGCCACTTCGGCAGTAAATCTTTACGTAATCAATGAAATTGCTTGGCATAAGTAATCGTTTCAGTTAGTGATTAATAATTTTTTAGCACAGCGTGATGCTTTCTATAATATATGGTACTTCCAAAAGTCTATTTTTTGAAGTACCATATATTAATTAGAATTGTTTCAATATAGAGTCTATTCTCTCGAATATCTCTTCCATTGTACCCATGCCATCAACGGCCTGATACTTGTTGATGTTTTTGTAGAAGTCGTTCACGGGACGTGTTTTCTCTTCATAAACAACAAGGCGTTGCTTGATGGTGTCGATGTTGTCGTCGCTGCGGTGTTGCACTTTACCGCGGTTGAGAAGGCGAGTAATAAGTTCGTCGTGCTCAACTTGCAGGTCAAGAAGAACTGATGTTGCTTCGTTTCGTTCAGCAAGCATTTTCTCGAGAGCTTCGGCTTGAGCCACATTGCGAGGGAAACCATCAAAAATAACTCCGGCGCAATCAGCGTCGAGCGAGTCAATGTGTTTGGCAAGTATGTCGATAATCACATCGTCGGGAACGAGATTTCCTTTTGATATGAAGCTATCAAGCAATTTGCCTAATTCGCTGCCTGTGGCTATCTCTTGCCTAAGTAGGTCACCTGTTGAGAGGTGGGCAAGGTGATATTTTTCAACAATGCGGTCGCTTTGGGTACCTTTGCCTGACCCCGGAGCACCACACATAATAATGTTTAACATAATGATTATAAATCTGTTTGTACCTGAATAAATCATACCTGTTCGTAAAACGAACAAAAACGAACAAAGTTACGAAAAAAAAATGAGAAATTAAAATGTTTTAAGAATTTTTAATAGATTTTTTGTGAATAGAAAAAAGACAAGAGGCTGTCTAACAACAAAAAATGTTAGATAGTCTCTTTTTATTTATTTGACATAAAAAATTGTTAGCCCTTATATGTTGGTTGGTATTTTTATTGCCTCCAAGCGTTGAATATAATAAAAGCTCCCATTAGAGAGCCTAT
>JAFXPY010000058.1 GCA_017527495.1 Paludibacteraceae bacterium | reverse complement strand
TTAAAATCTTTATTCTCTATTAAAAGAAAACTCCTACGGAGTATATCGAAAACATAAGTCCCCTCATAGATTAATATTTATATCGGCTTGATTGGCAACAATATACTGATACAATAAAAATTTTAACCGGACACCAATAATTTTTTTCTTTTCAAGACAATAGAAGACAATTAATTTTCAAGACAAATCAAAACAATAAAAGACAATAAAATAAACAATTATTCGTTTCAATTCGTTTAATTCGTATTCAAAACTATTCGCATCGATTAGTGTTTGTCAGCAGAGAAAGCAGAATTCGCTTTCTATTCGTCAAATTTGTTTTCTCACAAGTTTCGGCCAATTAATATATTTGTTTTCATTCGTGTATCGTCTCGGTAGCCAATTTTAACATTTTGTAGTCGAAATATGACTGTTTGTAGTGAAAGAATTGAAAAAAAGCAAAAATATTGTTAATTTTGCAAGTTACCTGATGTTTCGACATTAATAACTAAAAATAAATATATCATGAAACACAAATTACTCAAAACACTTATTGTGCTTGTTTCGGTTGTTTGTGCCAATGTACTCTATGCACAATCGCAGGAGCCGATAGAAGTGATTAAGAAGGCTACGGTGCCTTTGAAGCAAGAAATTATTTCTACCGACCAACAAACACAACAATTAGGTGGTCGTGGTGATGAACTCGTTACAACCACAACGACAACAGCTCTTACTTATCATGACACAATCCGTACAATAACGGAAGTTAAGGACAGCATTAAGCGTGTTGATTCTGTTCTCGACACTGTGCCTGCCAACTATCACAAAGGACATTATGTTCAGTTCTATGTTGGTGGCGGCTATGGCTCTTTAGGTTATCAGCTCAAAGATGCTAATGGCGACCTTTCGGGCAAGGTGCTTGGTGGTGCTAATGCGCTTATCCAACTGCAATATGCCTATTTCTTTCACGAGAATTGGGGTATTGGCATCGGTGCCGCTTTCAGTAACCTGACTTCGCATGCTCAACCTGACGGCAGTCGTTATTGGAACAGAGTGCCCGACACAGACAATGAAATACATAATCACACCACAGCCATAAATCGTTGGAACGAACGCCAGACGATACATGCACTGACTATTCCTATCTCAATTCAGTTCCAGCATTTCTACAAACCCGACCGTGGCATATTCTTCGACCTTGGTGCAGCTCCACAATTTGCTTTGATGAACAAATACAAAGTGCTCACAGGCGAATTAGAGCATAGTGCCTACTATGAATGGAGCCGTCTGACGCTTACTGATATGCATGAATTTACCCAGCAATCGCCTGAGAGTAAGGGTGATTTGAGTGCTCGTCAGATCAGTGCTTCTGCTTTTGCAGACCTTGGTTTTCTATTCAAGCTAAACAGCGAACTCGATTTCTATCTCGGTGCGTACGGATATGTTAATCTCCTCGATGCCAACACTTCAGAGAAGAAAGACCTCGGATGGCGTACAGAGCAATATCCATACATGGAAGAATTCAACGGAATGTATGCCACCAATGAGGCAGGTAAGTCAATTCCTTGGGCAGCAGGTCTGAAGATTGGTATCCACTGGCATAAAGTGCCGGCTCCGCAAAAGAAGGCTCGCGAATGGTTCGAACCTATTGTGCGTCGTGATACAACAGAGCGTCTTCAAGCGCGTGTTGAGCAGGTACAACAAGTTAAGTACGACACACTTCTTGCTGCTGTGCCGGAACCAACACCGGTTTATGAGCCGTACAAGACTGTTGACTTCACACATATCTACTTCGATTTCGACAAGTCGAACATTCGCAAGGACAATCTTGAAAACATGAACAACTTGTTGAAATATCTGCAAGACAATCCTCAGCGCAAAGTTATCATCAATGGTCACGCCTGCCGTATAGGTACGAAGAGTTACAACCAATTCCTCTCGCGTAAGCGTGCAGAGGCAGTGGCTAAATGGTATGAAGAACGCGGTATAGACAAGAGCCGTATCGAGATACGCAGTCATGGCTTCAGCCTGCCGTCAAGCGACAAAGACCATGAGTTGAAACTCGACCGCCGTGTTGAAGTAACTATAGTTGAATAACCTAAAAACACAAACAAAGATATGAAAAAGAAATTATATATATTGATGGCAATGCTCATCGTTGCGTTGTCAGTCACTGCGCGAACTTTCCAGCAAGGTGAGCGTCTCTATTTCCGTGCTGCACCTAATGATGCAACATGGTGGACAGATTATAGCGCCAATCTTGTTGCCTATGTATTCAAAGGTTCGAACTATCAATGGGTGACATCAACAGATTATGATGGCACATATCGCTATTTTGAAATGCCTGCCGGCGACTGGGAAAAACTCATTTTGGTTCGTATCCAACCGGGGAAACCTGTTGCGTGGGAAAACAAATGGAGCCAAACAGGTGACATCGTAATCCCCGCACAGGGTAATTGTATTGACAATTTCAGAGAAAACTCTGTCAATGCAACATGGATTAGTTTGCCACCGCAGTATTGCGCAATAACCTCTTTTGTCGGAATCTCTGCCGACCCTAATGTTACCGACAAATTGTGCAATATCTCAGGTGTGGTTGCTTTCGACGACAAAGTTAATGCCGGCGATCTGATGATATGGTCTGACAATGTTGACACCATCATCATCGCCAATGCAGAAGTTAAGATGCCGCAACAGTTTTTGCTAGAAAATTTCGATGCTTCGACACCAAAGAACTACACACTTCATGCGAAGTTTATCAACGGCACATCTGATTGCGAAGCTTCATGTGTTGTAAATGTGAAGATGCCTGCGGCAGACATAACCGAACATACAACAACAGGTAGTACCGACAGCCGTTTGGTTAGATTCACACAAGAAGATGTAACTCTCACACCTAACGACCAAGTTACTGCCAATTATCAATGGTACACGGTTGAAAATGGCGAAGAGACTCCTGTTGCTACTCTAACTCGTAATGCAACATTCACTGCCCCTGCCGTCGGACAAGACATAACTTATCTTTTCAAAGCATTCAAAGACCCGGCACCGGCGCGTGGCAACCTGATTGAGAATGGTTCGTTTGAATTGGATGCACCATTAGAAAGCAACTATAAGTTCTGGGGTAAAAATCAAACAAATTTCTATACAGGTGCAAATGCCGGTAAGACAGGTGGTTATGCACAAGTGAAAAATGCAAGAACATTTTGGAATGCATATAGTCCGGTAACGGCTCACGATGGCGACTATTTCGGACTATTCGACTCTGAGAAAAATGCCTCAACCGACCAAGGTGCTTGGATAGCTACAACATCAAAAAATCCTAAACTGACTGTTAAACAAGGTGCAACATATTTGTTCTCGTTCTGGGTGGCTAACATCAACAACCTTGACGAAATGTACAACGGTGCTCAGCTGCAGTTCCAAATAAGTTATGATGGTGGTGCTACATATAGCGCCCTTGGCGGCATGGCACCTATCAATCTGTCGGATTATCTCGACAGTCGTTGGCATGGCTGCTCGGCCCTCGAGGTGGCAACACAAACAAGTTCAAATGTTGTATTGCGTGTGATTAACCTCAACAAAACAAGCAACAACATAATCGGTAATGACTTTGCTCTCGACGACATCCGTTTCGAGGAAGTTATTGCAAGTAGTTCAAATATAGCAGCATACGAGATTTTCAAAGTGAAATATCTGCTTTGCCAAATCACCAATGCCTCATTCACTCAACGCCAACCTATCGGTTGCGGTACAGCGATTGCTCCTGTTGATTACAAAATAGATTTTGTCAATCCTCGTGGCGACCTTTATATCTACGAAGGCACAGAACTACTTGCCCATATTCCGGCTGCAAGTATTGCTCCCGACGCAACATCCTATTCCGGAGTGCTTGCCGACAGACCTGTTGATGGCAAAACGCACACACTGACTGTCTATTTCGACGACGGAAATGTTAAGACGGATGCACCGCAATATTATACTTATCTTGCAAAACAAGTGCCGTCAATCAGCCTGAAGTCAGAAAAATGGGCAGAGGTGGAATGTGATGTGCTCACCACTTCACTCGAAATAGAAGTCGGCTATATCAACCAAAACGGAACACTGACAGCCAAGGTAGATGGCGGCGAGGCAGTTACAGCAACATATTCTGTTGAAGACCCAACCGAACAACCCATTAAACTGACCATTCCTAATATTCCTACTGATGGTCTGACACATAACCTCGAAATTAAATTCGATGGTTCTCATGGTTGCACGCTGACAACAGCCACTACAGCTGCTCCGCGCAACTCCAAAATAAATAGCGTGGCAGCAAGCACTGTTTTAGGTTCTCAGATATGTAATTCAAAAGACTATAAAGTCGATGTAACAGTCAAATTCGTCAGCCCGTATGGTGACCTTATCATTACAGATAATGCATCCAACACCAAGACATTCACCGAAGCCGAATTGGCTGGACTGGCAAGTGCTACGGCAACATTCGACTATACCACTGCAGCCGCAACACGCAACTTTACAGCTTATTTCTCAACAGCCGAAAGTTGTAAGACACTGCCTGCACACAACACTTCATTCACTGAACCAACACGACCAATCGTAGGCAAAATAACTGCCAAACCGATTACTCCTGTTTGTCATGTTACGGTATTCAGCGTTTCAGGTAATGTAGAACTTGAATATGCACAAAACAGCGTTGTAACGATTCGTGACATAGAGAGCGGTCGTACAGCCACTGTAGATAATGCAACAGGCAACTATACTATCTCCGGAATAACTGCTGACAGTGCAATGCACAATCTCGAAGTATATTGCTCTGAGGACGAAGCAACATGTGTGCACACCGAGAAATATCGTGCTCCGTTCATGCCGTTGCTCAACACCCCGACAGCAGTACCTACAACACTTGCAGCCGGACAAACAAAATATGATGTAACCGTTACTGCAACCTACACCAATGGTATGGGGCGTGTAATCGTGATTGAATGTGCCGAACTCGGATTGAGCCATAAAGAAAAAGCACCGACAACGGGTGTGTTGTCGCACACCTTTACCGGTATTGAAACAGACAATGGAGTAGAGCATACCTTCAATGTCTATTTCGAAAATGTAGATTGTCCTAAGACATGCAAATTCACATCACCTATATCGCTTGATTTCAAGAGCTTTGCAGTCACGGCAACTCCAACCAATTGCAATACGCAATACGTACTGACTCTCACGGGTGAGTTCAAAGACCTGATAGGTAATTTGGTTGTTACCGACCTTACCGAAGGCGTGGAGATATACAATCAACCGGCACCGGCAGTCAGTCCATTCAGTATTCCATTGACTCTTACC
The DNA here is from genome assembly GCA_017527495.1 of Paludibacteraceae bacterium. Lineage (GTDB taxonomy): Bacteria > Bacteroidota > Bacteroidia > Bacteroidales > Paludibacteraceae > RGIG6639. The sequence continues at coordinate 20,533 of JAFXPY010000058.1, read as the reverse complement.
GCCAACGACGCAACACCTACAGAACATACTCTTGAAGCTTATTTCACAAGTTTGGGCAGCAAGAAACTGACAGCAACATTCACACCTCAAGCCAAGCCGTCGCTTAGCCTCACTCGTGCAGAACAAGCCGTAACTTGCGACGGAAAAGTAACCGAACAACTGACCATCACTTTTGCAAATCAAGCAGGTAATCTCGTGATAACCGACAATGGTGTTGTAGCGCAAACAATCACAGCACCGGTAAGTCCTGAAGCATATAATCTCGTGCTTGACGCCGATGGTGCCGCACATACGGTGAAAGCCTATTTCGATGGTGCCGGATTGGGTGAGGATTGTGGCGAGTCATTATCATTTACAACTGCTAAGGCTCTCAATGTGAAGACTTTTGCTGCTGTTCCTTCTGCTCCACAATGCGACAAAACAACTTACGACCTTGCCGTAACACTTGATGCAGAAAATACTGTTGGAACATTGCATTTCGAGCTCGACGGAGCCGACCAAGCCTACACAGGCACAATGCCTAACTATACCATTTCAGGTCTTGCAGCCGATGGCGCAAGCCATAACCTACGCGCTTATTGGGATGGTGGCAACACATGCGGAACAACACCTGTTTCATTTGACGCTCCTGCGGTACCACACATCAAGACCTTTGGTAGCGTGAGTGTAGGCGCAGCCGATTGCACAACAGGACTTTACGACATTGCCTTCCAACTCGATTACGAGAATATGCTTGGCAATTTGGAAGTGAGAGTAGATGGCGCATTGCAAACCATTTCGGGCGCTATGCCTAACTATACAATCACCGGTCTTACTGCCGATGGCGCAAGCCATAACCTGAGTGTCAATTGGGACGCTGCAGGTATGTGTGCCGACCAAGTATCGTTCGATGCGCCTGTATGGAATCAACTCACAGCCTTCACTGCAGTTCCGCAAGCTGTTCGTTGCACCGACACACAATATAAACTCAACATCAATGTGAAAGGAACTGCAATGTTCAACACAGCTAATCCAAAACAAGACATTGTCGTACTTGACGGAGCAACACCAATAGCAACAATAGTGTTGAGCAACACGGCTTCAGGTGCATTTGATGAGAATGTTCAGCTCACGCTCGACAACGACCAAGCAACGCATACACTGACAGCCTATTTTGCCAATTGCACAGACTGCTCGCTCGGTGCTAATTACGCAGCTCCGACAATACCTGAATGTCTCATTGTGAATGACACCTTATGTGCCGGCGATAGTTATATGAACTACGGACTTGCGCTGTCAGGACTTGCAGCAGGCGATGCTCAGTATCAGTCAGAAGACACTACAGTCAATCTGCATGTGCTTGAGCAACCGACAATAAGTGTTGCAGCACCGGCAGCTTTGATTTGCAACTCAGATGCAAACATAGCTCTTGCTCACACCACAACAGGAGAAGCTGATTTGTATTCAATCACCTTCACAGGAACGACATTCCCTGCTGTTGGTGAACAAACACTGACTGCTGCCGACATCATTATTCCAATGCCGGCAAATGCTAAGCCTGGAGTATATACGGCCACAATAACTGTGCGCAATCATGCTGTAACATGTGAGGCAACTGCAAGTGTAACATTCGAGATAAGTCAGAGCGACCTTGTATATGCAAAATGGAATGATGTTCTGCTTGTGGCAAATCGTGACGGCAAATTCACCAACTACCAGTGGTATCACAATGGTGAGAAGATGGATGGCGAGACACAGCAACGTCTCTATAACCCGGCAGACATGACAGGTATGTTCTATTGCGAAGTAACAACCGATGAGGGCGAGACATTCAAGACATGTGAAGCACAATTCGACCAAAAGCCGTACAGCCGCGACCAGAATAGTGTGGCTCCTACAAAGGTTCAAGCCAGCATGCCTATGATGTTGCACCGTGCCGACAATGGCGAAGCCACAGTGCGTATCATGTCAGTAACGGGTCAGCATATCTCAACCGAGCAAACGCAACAGCAAGACATGCAGCTCACCGCACCGCAAATCAAAGGTGTCTATCTCATCGTAGTGAACGACGCTAACGGCCAATGGACACAAAAGATAGTGGTAGAATAAAGTCGAAAAATACAGAAATCTAAACGCAAAGGAGCTTAAATTAATTAAGCTCCTTTGCTGTTGAATAGACATTAGATGGCGACTAAATGCCAAGACGGATGTGTTGCCGCACGACACTATGCGCTATCGCTTTCTTGCCCTTAACGCGTTGGCACGACAAATCGGGAATAAGCAAAGCATACTGAGATTATCTGCTATGTTTTAGCTCTTTATGCTTATTGTGCTTGGGGCGTTATTGCCATTTTTGCGTTCTACTGCAATTTGTGGGCGTATGGTGTCTTTGAGCGTATCAACATGGCTGATTATTCCCACTTTTCTGCCGTTTTGCAGTTTATGCAGATTGATCAGTGTGTTGATTGCACTGTTGAGAGGTTCGCCCGATAATGTGCCAAATCCTTCATCTATAAACAATGTGTCTATCATAAGCCCTTGCGAATTAAGATTAGATAGAGCAAGAGCAAGAGCCAAAGAGACAAGAAACGACTCACCGCCTGAGAGATTGGCTGAATCACGAAGCTGATTGTTCATGTCGCGGTCAATGACATTGATGTGCAGCGAATTAGGCTCTACGGTCAGAACATAACGATTTGTCATCTGTTGCAGATAGACATTGGCTTTGTCAAGAAGGTATTGCATGATATATGCTTGAGCTATTTTCTGGAATTTACTGCCGTCTTTTCCTCCGTAAATATCGTTAAGTCGTTTGAGAATATCAAGCTGATGCTGTTTTTGTTTGAGTGATGCCACTCTTTGCTCAATCTGTTTGCGGCTTAGTCGGTCATTGTCTAATTGTGTTTGTAGGGCTGATTGCTTGCTTATTAATGCTTCTTTTTGTTCTAGCCAAATGGTGTGTTGTGAATTGAAATGCGCAAGTAGCAAACTGAGATTTGAATAGTCAATGCCTTCTTCAGGAAGGTGAGTTGAGTTGTTGATTGTGATTTTCAGTTGTTCTATTTGGTTGTCGTAGTTTTGTTTCTGTCGGTAAAGCTCGTTGAGTCGTGCAACACTCTCTTTAGCTTCATTATACAATTTCTGCTCCGAGTCAAGAGTGTTCACTAATGTTTGAAAATCAATTTCTTGCCAATCAGGAATGATAACAGACAATAGAGAGGAGAGTTCTGCCGTATAATCAGTTGTCTTTTGAGAATTGGTGTTTATGTCTGTTTGTTTATTTTTTATTTGATTGTTGTTGTTCTCTATTTTGTTGAGAACATCCTTTTGTGCATTTAGGGCATTGTTGTAGCTGATGGTGCTGTTGTTGATTTGTTTGAGTAGGTCTGTTAGTTCTTTACTTTTGTTGTTTGTGCTGTCAATTTCGGATTTGAGTTTGTTGATTTCTTGTTGTATCTGCTCTATTGTCAGTTGTTTGAGTTGGTTGAAAATAGATGCTTCAATGTCTGCCTCAAGTTGTTTAATGAGGGCGTTGCCTTTTTGGATGCTGTTCTCTAAAGTCGTTTTAGTCTGATCTTGTGCTTTGAGTTCAGCCTCGTTTTCGAGCATTTTCTTTTGAGTTAGATTGAGATTTTCGGTTGCTTGTTTGAGATTGAGTTCTGTTTTTTCTTTGGCTTTGGTGAAGAATCCTTCTTCAATGATATGTGTTATTTTGTTGCCGCAGAGCGGGCAAACGTCACCTTCGCAGAGTGTTTGGCGGAGTGCGGTAATATCACGAGATGTCTCGTTGAGTGTGAAGTTATAGTCTTTTTGAGCTTGCTCATGTGTCTTTTGTGCTTGCTCAAAAGCTTGTTTGAGCAGAGGTTGTTCTTTGCTCAAAGACGCAATTGCTTGTTCGGCTTTTAGATAGGATTCATTTCTGTCTTTGAGTGCGTCTTTATATCTCTTGATGTTGGCTGTGTTGTTGAGGTGTGTGATGTTATTGTTGAGCGTTGCAACTTCTTGCTGATAGGTCTCTTGAGTGCTAAACTCTTTTTGTTTGTCTTGCAGCTGTTTGAGTGCGCTGAGTTTCGATTCGGTGTCTTGCTTGATTTGTGGTAGTTGATTTTCGAGTGTGGTATTGTTTTTTTCTAATATTCCGATTTCGGTGTTCAGTCTTTGATTTTGTTGTTGCAGATTATTTCGTTCGGCGAGTTTTGTGCGGACGATAGAGTAGTGTTCGAGGAGTTGTTTTTTCTCTTCAGAAATAGTATTGGCAAGTGCTGCTTTGGGTAGGGTTTGCTCTATGTCGTGATCGATTTTTGCTGCATTGTTGGTGTTAGCAATAAGGTCGCGAGTGTTGTTGATGTCAATTTGTAAAGAGTCAATTGTGTTGCCGGTAGTTTTTTGTTGTTCTTTTAGTTCTATGAGTTGATTGTTGATTTCTGAGATTTCTTCTTCGCTGAGCAGTTGTATTGTTTCTATGATTTTCTTTTCTGTGTCAATCTCATTGTTCAAGTCGTTGTATCTTCTGTTGATAGCAAAGCCTATGTTTTTGTATTTTTCGGTGTCGGATAGTTTGGCAAGAATGTCGCTGTTGTCATTTTCTTTGGCTTTGAGGAATGAGGTGAATTCTTGTTGTGCCAGCATCGTTGTGCGGAAGAATTGTTGTTCGTCGAGACCGACCACTTGTTGTATTACGTCATCAAAATCGCGGCTATGTACTTCTCCTGATTGCAGATTAAGGATTTGACGTTCGATTTTTCCGATTTGTTCGTCGCCTTTACGCCCTTGTTTGTCTGTCCATGTGATTTCGTATTGTACATCATCATTGCCGATGATTTGCATTATGACTTTTGCTTCTTTTGTTCCTTTGCGGATTCTTTCGAAAGCAAGTTTGCCTACTGTATTGATTTTTTTGTTCAGTCGTGGCGTGCTATTGTAGAGAGCCAGTGATATGGCGTCAAGAATAGTTGTTTTGCCTGCCCCTGTCGGACCGGTAATCAAAAAGGTGTTGGCACTTCTGAGTGGCTCTGATTGAAAATCTATCGTTGCATTTTCAATAGAAGCAAGATTTTGTATTGTAAGATTGAGAATTTTCATGACTAAAGTGAATGTTGATTAGCTTCGCTGTCGGTTAGCTTCGCTGTCGGCAAATGAACAAATAAATCAAATGTCTAAATAAATGACCAAATGGTAAATGACCAAATGACTAAATGAGTAAAATGTCTTTATTTTGTGTTTAATATGATTTCTGTGAGTAGTTGTTCGGTTTCTTCGTCCATGTCGTCGTTGAATTGTTCTTTGTAGTATTCTTTTGCAAGTTTGAGAGGGTCATATTGTTCTAATTGTTGCGGTGTGTAGTTGTTGTGTTGTAGATTAGTGTCTTTCAACTCTGTTTCTGCTGCGATTTCATAGCCACAATATCTTGATTGTTCAATATGTTTGACCGTGTTGAGAATGTCTTGTTCTGTGGCAGAGGTGGCATCTGAGGCATTAATAATCAGCTTGTAGTAGCACCGTTTTGCATTACATTCTTGTTCTACTTCTTGCAGAAAGTCTTTAATTGTTGCTTGCCCTTGGCGTAAAGTGCATACTTCAAATAGGTTGTTGAGCGGCAGAGTAGTAATGTCCGGTTGTTGGTTGTGTTCTTTGATATCGACAAGTGTCACGCTGTGCTGATATGTCTCTGTGAAATTGATTGGAATAGGTGAGCCGGAATATCTTGCTTTGTCGTGTGTTTGCGGGAAATGAATATGTCCCATTGCCAAATAATCGAAGCCGGAGCCCAGTTCTTCGGCCGGCGTGGCGTCTTCGCCGCCAACGACGAGACTTTCTTGGTTGGCAATATTGGCACCTTGATAGTTGATGTGTGCCATCATGACAATGGGCAGGTTTTGCGTGTTGAGCTCATCGGCTCGTTTGAGCAACTGACTGAAAAAATATGCGCGGCGTTCTGTGATATTGTCGTTTTCAGGCATTGGCGGGAAATAATGAGTGAAAGGCACTGCAAGAATGTAACCTTTGTCTTTGATGTAAATGATATGTCTGTTGTAGTCAGTTTGTTGATTGTTGAAGGCAATCTGACCTACAACGTCTATGCCGCCTAATTGCCACAGCTGACTGTCTGCTTCGTGCTTAGAGTAGCCATCATGATTGCCGGCAATCATGATTATATGCAGTTGAGGACATGCTTGCTTGATGCGTAAGATTTGTTGTCGGAAAAAGTTGTCAGTCTCGTTGCTCGGCGTGTTAGAGTCGTAGAGGTCGCCGGCGATAAGCAAAGCGTCCGGCTCATAGTTTATTATATAGTCAATCAGTTGGCCTACGAAAAATTCATGTTCAGCTTTTCGGTCGTGTCCTTTCAGTGTCTGACCGAAATGCCAATCGGCGGTGTGAATAAATCTCATGGCGTTTAGTTATTTGAAGAATGTGAAGTTGACGCTCCCATAGTTGCGGTGTTGAACGTAGTGGGGATGATTCTCAAAGCTGTTTTTCGATGAGTGTTCGAGAATAAAAAGTCCTCCATCTTTGAGCATTTGATGTTCAAAGACCAAGTCGGGTAGTTCAGGCAGTTGACGCAGAGCGTATGGCGGGTCGGCATAGATGATGTCGTATTGCAAGTGGTTGGCACGAATGAACTTAAAAACATCGCCTCTGACGAGAGTGATGTTTTTGAAATCAAGTTCCTGACACACTTTTCGAATGAAGTTTTGCTGCTGATTGGCAAGCTCAACTGCAATGATTTGTTGTGCTCCTCGAGACGCAAATTCAAAACTTATGCTTCCCGTTCCCGCAAACAAATCAAGTACGCTGAGACCTTCAAATTCTATCTCGTTTTGCAAGAGATTGAACAAAGCCTCTTTGGCAAAGTCTGTTGTCGGACGAGCCGTAATGGTGTGTGGCGGGTTGATGTGTCTGCCTCTGTATCTGCCTGATATAATACGCATGGTCTGTTTGTATTGAAAAAAAGCCCATCCATCGCTGAGATGAATGGACTAATATGCAATTTCTCTTTTTGGAATTATTCCCAGTTGCCTGCAAAGTTGTTAGGCTCGTCGGCGTTACCAACGCGGAGACCGGGATAGTGATCCAATTGTTTTTCTTTATCTTTGAGGTTGATGAGTTCTTGATGGTCAAGGTCGGAGAGATAAGCTTCGAAAGGAGCGCATGCTTCAAATAATGGGAATGGGATGTTACCCTTGACAGTTGTATAATCGTTGTTGACCTTGATTGAAAAAACATCTTGTTTTTCTGAATAAGGCACAAATTTCATCTGCTCAATAGTGTTTTGATTGTATTTCTCACCATACAAAGCAGGAATAAGGTCGGAATAGATAGTGTCGCGTTTGAAGTTTTGCAGACCATTTTTCTCTATTTCTTTTTGGTCGCCCGATTGAATAATCTTCACAGCTTTTGCTTCTGTCAGACCGGCTTCAAGTTGTGCGTCGCTGAGCGAACCCTCTTTGAGCACTTCTTTCTTTTTGCCCGTGCGCAAGAAAGTGAATAGTGTGTCGAAATTGTCGGTGAACTTACCATTCTGAGCTTTATACTCAAGTTCGGCTGTTCGAATGTCGATAAGTTTGGCAACAACTTCAGGTTGTCTTGCATCACGGCTTTTTTCAAAATTGATTGGTGTCATTACGCTATCTACGATGGCGTAGGCTAAAAAACAGGCTGAAAGGCCAAGCAAAATGTTAATTATGTGTTTCATATTTAAGTTGATTTTTTATTATTCGTATTTTATGACTTGCAAAGATACTATTTTTTTTTGAATTTTTTTACATTTTATCTATTTTTTTTATTTTTTTTGTTTTTTGCGGCGATTTTCTGTAACTTTGCAGTCTGAATTTTCATGTTTTGATGTTATGGAGGAGAAAAATGTTTTTGACAGACAGTCGGTTGTTGATTCTCTGCGCGAATTGAACGATTTTCACACTGATTTATTGTCAGACCAACATATCGTATTTTTGGCTGATTTTCTGATTTCCAACAATGTTGATGCCGAGATTCTTTCTCAGCGTCTCGGAGTTGCTCATGTTGTTTTGCAGGAGATTGGTCTGGCTCGCAGTGCTGTTGTGAGCATATTGCTTTCTATCATTCCGCAAGATTCAATCGACAAAAAACAGATAAGTGTTCTATTCGGTGATTCCGTCGTTGTTATTCTCGATGGCTTGAGCAGAGTAGGTGAGTTATATGGCAAGGGTGCGTCGTTGGAGACTGAGAACTTCCGCAAGTTGTTGCTCAGTATAGCCGAAGATGTGCGTGTTGTCTTGATTTTGCTTGCCGAGCGTTTGTTTACAATGCGTCATCTGCAAGATGAGCCTGACGAGGAAAAGCGTACTGCTGTGGCTCGTGAGGCGGCGTTTCTTTACGCCCCGCTTGCCCATCGTCTGGGCTTATATGCCGTCAAAACGGAATTGGAAGATTTGTCGCTTAAATTCACCAACTATACAATATATAAGGACATTGCGCACAAGCTCAACGAAACAAAGCGCGCACGCGACGCTTATATAGAGTCGTTTATCGGCCCACTGAAAGAAAAACTTGAAGGGCTTGGTTTCCATTTCACCATCAAAGGACGAACAAAATCTATTCACTCGATATACAACAAGATGTTGAAGCAAAATACATCTGTTGACCATATATATGATTTGTTTGCAATCCGAATCATATTGGATAGTGAATTAGAAAACGAGAAATCTGAATGCTGGCAGGTGTATTCTATCATTGCAGATATGTATCAGCCCAACCCAAAGCGCCTGCGTGACTGGCTCTCTGTGCCGAAATCAAATGGTTACGAGTCGTTGCACACGACAGTGCTCGGTCCGCAAAACAAGTGGGTAGAAGTGCAGATACGCACACGCCGGATGGACGAGATTGCAGAAAAAGGTATTGCGGCGCACTGGAGGTATAAGGGCATAAAATCAGAGGGAAGCGGAATGGACGATTTCCTCAAAAATGTGCGTGAGATACTCGAAAACCCCGATGCCAATGCCGCTGAGGTGATGTCGGATTTCAAGCTCGACCTCTACGATCAAGAAGTATTCGTCTTTACGCCGACAGGTGAGCTGCGCCAGCTACGCAAAGGAGCAACAATACTCGATTTCGCCTATTCTATACACTCAGGAGTAGGTAATAAGTGCGTAGGAGGACGAATCAACGGCAAGAACATGCCTTTCAAGTATGTGCTTCAAAATGGCGACCAAGTGGAAGTACTCACATCCTCTACTCAAAAACCAAATCCTGCATGGCTCAATATCGTTACGACAACGCGAGCAAAATCTAAAATCCGTCAGGCATTGCGCGAGATAGAGCACAGCGGAGCGCAGGAAGGCAAAGAAATGATTGAACGCCGATTCAAGAACTGGAAGATAGATATTGAAGACGGACGAATCTCACGATTAGCCTACAAATCAGGCTACAAAACAGTCAGCGATTTCTATCAGGCAATAGGGCAGGGAACTATAGACTTGCTTGAAGTGCGAGATGCCTATCTGGAGTTGGAACGTCATGACAACGGCGAGATTATTAATACTGACATACGAAGCGCAGGAGAATTTGTGCAATCCGAAATTGTCAGCCCCGACGAAAAAACAAAGAGTGATGTCCTTGTGATTGACAAAGATTTGAAAGGTATAGACTATAAACTCGCCAAGTGCTGCAACCCTATATATGGCGATCGTGTCTTTGGCTTTGTGTCGGTCAGTGGCGGCATAAAAGTACATCGTGCCGATTGTCCGAATGCCGTGCAAATGCGCGAGCGCTATCCCTATCGTGTTGTTGAAGCGCGTTGGAGCGGTAAGTCTGTTGGTTCGCAATATCCAATCACACTTGAAGTTGTCGGACAAGACGACATCGGAATAGTGTCGAACATCACATCCCTAATCAATAAGGAAAATGGCGTCTTATTGCGCAGCATATCAATTGATTCCAACGACGGATTGTTCAACGGACATCTGACACTTTTGGTCTCTGAACTCAGTCAGCTCAATTCGGTGGTGAAAAAAATCAAAGGAGTCAAAGGAGTGAAGACTGTGGCAAGACAATAAAAAGTACATAAGTACTAAGTATTAAAGTGTAAATACCGTTATAGGGGCTTGCAGGTGTGTGTAAGCCTTTTTCTGATTTGAATATTTTTCAGTTTTTAATAATTTTGATTTGTTTATTTACTAAAAAAATATTAATTTTGCAAGTTGATTGGTAAAAAAGCAAAAAAGGAAAGGACTACGAATAGATAAATGGCAGAATTGATATTTAGAAGCTTTGCGAGCGGTAGTAGCGGAAATTGCTATTATTTGGGTACTTATACGCGCGGTATCTTGATTGATGCCGGCATAAGTTCTCGTACTATTCGTGCTCATTTGCGTGAGATGGGTTTGGATTTCAAAGACATCATGGGGGTGCTCGTAACGCACGACCATGCTGACCATATTCGTGCCGTCGGGACATTAGGCGAGCGTTTTCATATACCTATCTACGCCAATAAAGCCATTCATGAGGGAATAAATCGAAACTACGGCTTGAGAGAAAAATTGCGTACATGCCAGAAATACTTTGAAACTGGTGTGCCGTTTTATGTCGGCAGCATGGCAATCAATACCTTCCATGTCTCGCATGATTCGACAGATTGTGTGGCTTATTTCATTCAGTTCTTGGGGCAAAATTTCCTGCTTGCAACAGATGTGGGTTGCCCAAGTCCGGAACTCGCGCATTATATAGGGCTTGCAAATCATATCGTGATTGAAGCCAATCATGACGAGCAGATGTTGCTCAATGGTCCGTATCCGAGTTATTTGAAAGAACGCATTTTGTCGGAGCGGGGACACCAGAGTAATAAGGTGTGTGCACAATTGCTTGCGGATAATTTCCACGACGGAATACGCAACATATTTTTGTGCCATTTGAGTCATGAAAACAACACACCTGAAGAAGCTCTCGACACTGTTGCAAATAAATTGACACTATATGATATAGATGTGGGTGGAGCAGTCAATTTAGAGGCTCTTGAGCAGTATAATGCCACCTCAATTATCGAACTAAAATAGAGAAAATAAATTAAAATCCTACATATTATGGATAATAAATTGGTTATCATTCCAACTTACAACGAGAAGGAAAACATCGAAAACATCATTCGTGCAGTACAGAGTCTGCCAATATCGTTTGATATGTTGATTATTGACGACGGTTCGCCTGATGGCACTGCTGATATAGTTAAGCGCTTGATGAACACAGAGTTTAAAGACAAACTCCATATTGTTGAGCGTCAAGGTAAGCAAGGCTTAGGAACGGCTTATATAGCAGGGTTCAAATGGGCAATAGAGCATAAGTACGATTTCATATTTGAGATGGATGCTGATTTCTCTCACAACCCTAATGATTTGCTAAAACTATATGATGCATGTGCATTCCAAGGTGCTGATGTGGCAATCGGTTCGCGTTATATCACGGGCGTGAATGTGGTCAATTGGCCTATGGGGCGTGTGCTGATGTCGTATTATGCAAGTATGTATGTTCGCACAGTATTAGGCGTGAGCATACGCGACACAACAGCCGGTTTTGTGTGCTATCGTCGTGAGGTGCTTGAGACTATTGAGTTGGACAAAATACGTTTCAAAGGTTATGCCTTCCAGATTGAAATGAAGTTCACAGCCTTCAAATGCGGCTTTACAATAAAAGAGGTACCAATTGTTTTTGTCAATCGAGAATTAGGAACCTCTAAAATGAGTGGCGGAATATTCTCGGAGGCGTTGCTTGGTGTTATACGACTGAAAATCAGCAGTTGGACACGCAAGTATCCGAAGAAACCAACAAAACAATAAGATTAAGTGTTTAATTGTTCGACATGTTATATTGTCGGGCAATTTTGCTGAAAAAATAATAATAAAATATATATAAAGTATGACTACAATCAAGTTAAAAAAAGGTTTGGACATTCCTTTGCAAGGGCAAGCCGCACAGGAGACAATGGGTGTTTCTCGTCCGGATGTTTTTGCTGTTGTGCCCGACCATTTTGCCGGCATCACCCCGCGACTTGTTGTTCATGAGGGCGACCGTGTAAAGGCGGGAACACCGCTTTTCCATGACAAAGCTCACGAAGCGATGAATTTCGTCAGTCCGGTGAGCGGAGAAGTCCTTGCCATCAATCGTGGCGATCGTCGTAAGGTGATGAGTATTACAATCAAAGCGGACACACAAGATGAGTTTGAAGCTTTTGATACCAAAAACCTTGCTGATGGCGAACAAGTAAAGCAATTGCTTCTGAAAGCCGGCCTTTGGATGTTTATCAAACAACGCCCTTATGATGTTATTGCCAATCCCGACAAACAGCCTAAGGCAATTTTTATTTCAGGTTTCGATTCTGCTCCTCTTGCTCCTGACTATGCTTATGTGCTTAAAGGACAGGGTAGTGCGCTGCAAACAGCCGTTGATGCATTGTCGAAAATTGCCAAAGTGCATATCGGCTTAAATGCTCGTCAGCATAATGTAGAGCTGAGCAGTTTGAAAAATGTAGATTTCACAGCATTTGACGGACCGCACCCCGCAGGAAATGTGGGTGTTCAGATCAATCATGTCAATCCGGTGAACAAAGGCGAGACAGTTTGGACAATCAATATTCAAGACTTAGCCCTTATCGGTCGTTTCTTGCAGACAGGCAAAGTTGATTTAGTGAAACTTGTTGCGCTGACTGGTCCGATGGTTATTGAACCAAAGTACTATCGCTATCGCTATGGCGCACCTGCAGGACAAATTGTCAGAGGCTCTGTGCATAACGAAATACCTTTGCGCATAGTTTCAGGCAATGTGCTGAGCGGTCATCAAATCGACCTCGACGAGGTGCTCGAACCTACTGCAAATCAAATAAGTGTTATAGCAGAAGGCTCTGACACACATGAGTTTATGGGCTGGATAATGCCTCGCTTCAACATATTCAGCCAAAACAAGACAGTGGCTTCTGCCTTCTTGTGCGGCAAGAAAGATTTTGAGTATGACGCTCGTATGTTGGGCGGACGCAGAGCTATTATTGTCAGTGGCGAGTACGACAAAGTATTGCCAATGGATATTCTGCCTGAATATCTGCTCAAGGCAATGATTGCCGGCAACCTCGACAAGATGGAACAACTCGGTGCTTACGAAATAGCACCGGAAGATATGGCATTGTGCGAATATGTTTGCACAAGTAAAATGCCGGTGCAAGCCATCGTAAGACAAGCATTGGATAACATGAAAAAAGAATTAGAATAAGTTATGTTTGAGAAATTATACAAAATAGTAGAAAAACTTCGCCCCAACTTTGAAGAAGGTGGCAAGTTTCATGCGTTTCATTCTCTGTTTGATGGTTTCGACACCTTCCTTTTTACGCCCAACACAACAGCAAAGCGTAACGGGGTGCAGATACACGACGCAACAGACTCTAAACGCACAATGATAATGGTGGTCATTGCATTGATACCTGCCATGCTCTTTGGTATGTACAATGTTGGCTATCAACATTTTCTTGCAACAGGTCAGGACGCAGGTTTCTGGGCAACATTTGCTTTCGGTTTGCTTGCTGTACTGCCTTACTACCTCGTTTCTTATATCGTAGGTCTCGGCATCGAATTTACCGTTGCACAATGGAAACACGAAGAGATAGCTGAAGGTTTCCTCGTAACAGGTTTCTTGATTCCGCTAATTGTGCCTATCAATACTCCGCTTTGGATGGTGGCTCTCGCCACAGCTTTTGCCGTAATATTTGCAAAAGAGATTTTTGGCGGCACAGGCTACAATATCTTCAATGTGGCACTCATCACTCGTGCCTTCTTGTTCTTTGCTTATCCGACCAAGATGTCAGGTGACCAAGTCTTTGTCCGCACTGAAGGCACATGGGGATGGGACAATGGTCATGCCCTTGTTGACGGCTTCTCTGGTGCAACACCTCTCGGTAAGTTGGCAACATCAGAAGGAGTACAAGTGCAAATCACCAATACATTAGGCAATCAGATGACTTTTCTTGATGCAATGAATGGTCTTTACCCCGGTTCTGTCGGTGAGACATGCACATGGGCAATACTTCTCGGAGCTTGCTTACTCTTGTTCACAGGAGTGGCTTCGTGGAAAACCATGCTTTCAATCTTTGTCGGTGGCGGTTTGATGGCATTTATATTCAACATCAGCGGAATAGAAAATGCAGCCGCTACAACACCATGGTATATGCACCTTGTTCTTGGCGGTTTCGCCTTCGGAGCTGTGTTTATGGCAACAGACCCTGTAACCTCAGCACGCACAGAGACAGGAAAATGGATTTACGGCTGTTTGATAGGTATGCTGGCAATAGTAATTCGCGTACTCAACCCGGGTTATCCTGAAGGAATGATGCTCGCAATATTGCTCATGAATGCCTTTGCACCTCTGATTGACTGGTTTGTTGTTCAAGCCAATATCAAACGCAGATTAAGCAGATTACAAACTAAATAAACATAGAGTAGATTATGAAAAAAATAGATACAAACAATAATGTATATACAATAATCTACGCAACGGTTATTGTAGTGATTGTGGCTCTTCTTTTGGCTGTTGTCTCTTCGGCTTTGAAACCCAAACAACAAGCCAATGTAGAACTTGACATAAAGAAACAAATCTTGTCGTCGCTCAATCTTGATTTGGCAGGACAGGATGTTGATGCTCTTTACGAGAAAATAATCAGTGTCGATACCATAGCAATGGTTCAAGACAAAACAGGTGCCGATGTTCCGCAAGTAGTTTATTTAGCAACGCTTGACGATGGTTCTCGCAAATATATAATTCCGATGCGTGGAGCAGGTTTGTGGGGCGCAATATGGGGCTATTTGGCACTTAATGACGACAAGAACACTATCTACGGAACATTCTTCAATCATGACAGTGAGACACCTGGTCTTGGTGGTGAAATAGCGACACGCGGTTTCCAGACACGCTTCAACGACAAACATATCAATGGCGTCAAAGGATTGTTGTTGGAAATTGTCAAAGGCGAAGCCCAAGGCGAACAAGTTCAGGCTATTTCAGGTGCCACAATAACCTCAAAAGGTGTTGAGGCAATGATAAACAGCACCCTTGCTGACTATAAAGATTTTCTTGGAGCACAGGTTCAATTAGCAGAGCCGGAAGTTGAAATACAAGTAGCCGACTCTGTGGCTGAAAATGAGCAAATTGAAAAATAAATAAGTAAATCGTAAATAAGTAAATCGTAAATAAATATGGCACTATCGCAAAAAACAAAAGAAACACTGCTTGGTCCGTTGAGTGCAAATAACCCCGTGATAGTTCAGATTTTGGGTATTTGCTCTGCTCTTGCAGTAACAGTGCAGCTCAAGCCTGCACTCGTCATGAGCATTGCCGTAACAATTATTGTGGCAATGTCCAATGTGGTTATATCATTGATTCGCAACACTATTCCGATGCGAATTCGTATCATCGTACAGCTTGTTGTAGTTGCAGCTCTTGTAACACTTGTAAGTGAAGTACTCAAAGCTTTTGCTTACGATGTGGCAGTTCAGTTGTCGGTATATATCGGACTTATCATTACCAACTGTATTTTGATGGGTCGTCTTGAAGCCTTCGCAATGTCGAATGGCGTTTGGGATTCGTTCCTTGATGGTCTTGGCAATGGCTTAGGTTATGGCATAATACTCGTTATTGTAGCATTTTTCCGTGAGTTGTTGGGTAGCGGTACATTGATGGGATTTCAGGTTATCCCGCAATGGTGCTACGAGCATGGTTATGTCAATAATGGTATGATGATGATGCCTGCCATGGCTCTTATTCTTGTAGGTTGTATAATTTGGGTCCACAGAAGTGTGAGTGATAAGAAGTAAGAAGTGAGATGTGAGAGATCTTACAAAAAGTAGCCAAATAGAATAAGATGCATAATTTTACAAATTTGCAAATATGGCAAAAAGGAATAGATTTAGCGCAGATAGTTTATGCTTTGTCTGATGAATTACCCAAGAATGAAAAATATGGTATTATCTCACAAATACAAAGGGCTGCTGTTTCAATACCATCAAATATAGCAGAAGGAGCAGGTCGCGCAACAGATAAAGAATTTACTCATTTTTTAAGTATTGCAATCGGTTCATCATTTGAATTATATACGCAAATTATTCTATTGGAACGCATAGGTTATATAGATAAAAATAAAATCAGCAATTTAATAAATATGATCGTTGAGTTGCAAAAGATGTTGATTGGTTATAAGAGGAAAATAGATAGTAAACTCAATTCTAACTAATATCTTACATCTAACAACGAAGTGGTCTGATTTCTAACTTCTATTTTTATATGGAACACGCAATAAGTCTTTTCGTTCGCTCGATATTTGCGGACAATATGATATTCGCTTACTTTCTTGGTATGTGTTCGTACCTTGCAGTATCGAAAAATGTTAAAACAAGTGCAGGACTTGGAGTGGCTGTAACATTCGTCTTGCTTGTTACTCTGCCAATCAACTACTTGCTTCAAGTTTATGTCCTTGGGCCAAATTGCCTTGTTGAAGGCGTTGATTTGAGCTATTTGTCGTTTATAATTTTCATCGCAGTGATTGCTGCTATAGTGCAAATCGTGGAGATGGTCGTTGAGCGTTATTCGCCATCGCTCTATGCTTCACTCGGTATATTCTTGCCTCTTATTGCTGTGAACTGCGCTATCATGGGTTGCTCATTGTTTATGCAACAACGCGTAGGTCTCGACGCTACCGACCCCAAAGCAATCACCTCAATAGGCGACAGCTTGATGTATGCTCTCGGTTCAGGTATAGGCTGGTTGATGGCTATATGCTGTCTTGCCGGCATTCGAGAGAAAATGGAGTATAATGATGTCCCAAAACCTCTTCAAGGTCTCGGTATAACATTTATCACCGTAGGTTTGATGGCTATGGCATTTATGTGCTTCAGCGGTATTAACATCTAAAAAACAATTTTATTATGAAAGATTTGAAAGGAACAAAGACAGAGCGCAACTTGCAAGAAGCTTTTGCAGGTGAGTCGATGGCGCGCAATAAATATACCTTCTTTGCTTCAAAAGCAAAAAAAGACGGTTATGTGCAAATCTCAAAGATATTTGAGGAAACAGCGGCTAACGAGAAAGAACATGCCGAGATATGGTATAAGTATCTCAATGGAGGCAAAGTGAGCGACACAGCTACCAATCTTGAGGCTGCTGCCGGAGGCGAAAACTTCGAGTGGACTGATATGTATGCCCGTATGGCGCAAGAGGCTCGTGAAGAAGGTTTCGACGAGATAGCCGAGAAATTTGAACAAGTGGCAGCCATAGAAAAACACCACGAGGAGCGTTATCGCAAATTGTTGCAAAACATAAAAGATAAGATTGTTTTCTCTCGCGAAGGTGATTGCATTTGGCAATGCTCCAACTGCGGACATATCGTAATAGGCAAACAAGCACCGGAGGAGTGCCCCGTATGCCACCACGCACAATCTTATTTCCAACTCTTGGCTGAAAACTATTAATTATTTGTTATGGCTAACACACCAAAGATTATACTCACAGGCGACCGTCCCACAGGTAGATTGCATATCGGACATTATGTCGGCTCGTTGCGTCGTCGTGTCGAACTGCAAAACGATCCGTCGTTCGACCGCATATTTATCATGATAGCCGATGCGCAGGCTCTGACCGACAATGCCGATAACCCGGAAAAACTTCGCCAGAATGTTCTTGAAGTAACCCTCGATTATCTTGCAGCCGGAATAGACCCTGAAAAGGTTAATATATTCATTCAGAGCGCTGTGCCGGAGCTGACCGAATTGGCTTTCTATTTCATGAACCTCACCACAGTGAGCCGCGTGCAGCGCAATCCGACAGTGAAAACTGAGATACAGATGCGCAATTTCGAGGCTAATATACCTCTCGGCTTTTTCTGCTATCCGGTGTCGCAAGCGGCTGACATAACCCTCTTTCACGGAACAGTAGTGCCTGTTGGCGAAGACCAAAAGCCAATGATAGAACTGACCAACGAGATTGTTCGTCGCTTCAACTCTACCTATGGTGAAGTGTTGAACGAGGCACAAATCCTCTTGCCCGACAATCAGGCTTGTATGCGTTTGCCGGGAACGGATGGTAAAGCCAAAATGAGTAAATCATTGGGCAATTGCATTTATCTGAGCGACCCTGCAGATGTCGTTGAAAAGAAAATCAAGAGTATGTACACCGACCCGACGCATCTGCAAGTGTCTGACCCCGGCCATCTTGAGGGAAATGCCGTCTTTACTTATCTCGATGCCTTCTGTCGAGACGAACATTTTGCTAAGTATTGGCCGGAGTATAATAATCTGCAAGAGCTCAAAGACCACTATACGCGTGGCGGATTAGGCGACATGAAATGCAAAAAGTTCCTGACCAAAATCATGCAAGAAATGCTTGAACCAATGCGCGAACGACGCCACTACTGGGAACAACATATTCCGGAAGTGTACGACATTCTTGCCAAAGGAACGGCCGTGGCTCGAGAGGTAGGGCAGCAGACAATACAAGAAGTGCGTCAGGCAATGCGAATCAATTATCTTGACGACAAAGAGCTGCAACAAGCACAGCGACAAAAATACACACCTGCAGAGTAAGTCGAGTAGTGCAAAAAATGCCCAAGTGTTATGCTTCTGCATAAATCTATAGATTACGAGAATAATATAAAACAAAAATAAAATGAATAGTTCATCAATTTTATTGAGCATTGGAGTCTTTCTTGGTGTTATACTCCTGCTTGTGATTGTGTTGCTTGTGGCTAAAAAATATTTAGTTGCAAGTGGCAATGTGAAAATTACTGTTAATGAGGACAAAGAGTTTGATGTCCCTGTAGGTGGCAGTTTGCTTTCTACAATGGCCAATGCCGGTGTGTTCCTGCCTTCTGCTTGTGGCGGAAAAGGCTCATGCGGACAATGTAAGTGCCAGGTGCTCGAAGGCGGTGGCGAGATGTTGCCTACCGAAGAAGTGCATTTCTCGCGTAAGGAACAAAAAGCTCATTGGCGTCTTGGTTGCCAAGTGAAGGTGAAAGAAGATATGAAACTCAAAATATCTGAGTCTGTTCTTGGTGTAAAAGAGTACGAATGTACAGTCATCAGCAACAAGAATGTGGCTACATTTATCAAAGAGTTCAAAGTTCAGCTTCCTGAAGGTGCTCAAATGGATTTCTTGCCCGGTTCGTATGCTCAGATTCGTATCCCAAAATTCGACAAGATTCGTTATGCTGACTACGACAAGGAATTGATTGGCGATGAGTATCTGCCGTCATGGGAGAAATTCAAGATGTTCGACCTCGAATGTACAAACCCCGAAGACACTATCCGTGCATATTCTATGGCCAACTATCCTGCCGAAGGTAATGTCTTTATGCTGACCGTGCGTATTGCCACACCGCCGTTCAAACCCGACCGTAGCGGCTTCATGGATGTCAATCCGGGTATTGCATCGTCATATATCTTCTCGCTCAAACCGGGCGATAAAGTGTTGATGTCAGGTCCGTATGGCGATTTCCATCCGCATTTTGACACAAAGAACGAAATGATATGGGTCGGTGGTGGTGCCGGTATGGCTCCGTTGCGTGCGCAAATCATGCACATGACCAAGACATTGCACACAACAGACCGCGAGATGCACTATTTCTATGGTGCACGCGCACTCAATGAAGTGTTCTATCTGCAAGATTTTCTCAGTTTGGAAAAAGAATATCCTAATTTCCATTTCCATTTGGCTCTCGACCGCCCTGACCCTGCAGCTGATGCCGCAGGAGTGAAATACACGCCGGGTTTTGTGCATAATGTGATGTACGAAACATATTTGAAAGACCATGAGTCGCCGGAAGATATAGAGTACTATATGTGCGGACCGGGTCCGATGTCGAAGGCTGTTGTCGGTATGCTTGATTCTCTTGGTGTCGATCCGGAATCAATCATGTACGACAACTTCGGAGGATAAAAATCATTATTGTGGGTGTGCACAAGCACACCCACAATGATTTATTATGTGGTATTTCTTCAATTTGGCTAATTTGTCTTAAAATCAATTGTGTTGCGGTTGCGCATTAATAGAAAATAGTGTTATTATATCTCTTAGCTCAACGGCGTTAGCCGTTGCATATTAATAGAAAATGGTGTTATTATACCTCTTAACTCAACGGCGTTAGCCGTTGCATATTAATAGAAAATGGTGTTATTATACCTCTTAGCTCAACGGCGTTAGCCGTTGCATATTAATAGAAAATAGTGTTATTATACCTATTAGCTCAACGGCGTTAGCGGTTGCATATTAATAGAAAGTAGTGTTATTATTTCCTCTCGCTCAACCGCGTTAGCGGTTGCATATTAAGAGAAAATGGTGTTATTATTTTTCCTCGCTCAACCGCTTTAGCGGTTGCATATTAATAGAAAATAGTGTTATTATTTCCTCTCGCTCAACCGCGTAGCGGTTGCATATTAAATTATATTATGGCAAATACATATAACCAAATATTCATTCATATCGTTTTTGCGGTTCAAAATAGAATATCATTGATAATGCCTCAATGGAGAGATGATTTGTATAAATATATAAATGGTGTAAT
>JAFXPY010000057.1 GCA_017527495.1 Paludibacteraceae bacterium | reverse complement strand
ACCTTGAAGTGCCGTACCGTTTGAATCAAAAGGATTGGAAACCAACATTTAAGCCTTTTGCCAAAGCAAGAAAGCGAGTGGAAACACTTTTCTCACAGTTGGATGACCAATTTATGGTATGTCGCAATTATGCCAAACAACGAGTAGGACTGTTTGCTCGTATTATCAGCAAAATCAGCGCAATGACTGTCCTACAATATATTAATTTTATTAATAACAAACCGATTGGAAGAATCAAATATGCGCTGGTTTAATTCCGCCAACGGGTATTAATTGGATATTGGAATTACACTCAATGGCATACATATTTGACACACAAACCTCATTTCAAGCAATTGAATTAAGCGTATCTTTGAATTGCCGAATCCTCTTTGTTCGTTTCTCTTTCAAATCATTAATACAAGCATAACCTGCCATTGAATGACCTAATTCTTGTTCTTTTTCATCAATCAATTCATTCTCTTTTATTCTGAGTTTCAATTCATTGAAAAAAAAATCAAAAATGTAAAATAGTTTTTTTATGACTACCAACATAATAAATATCAATTTCAAGTTAAATACTTTTTTAAATGTTTATACGATAAATAGATTGAAACAAATATTTTTGTAAGCAATCTATACTTAATAGCAATAGTCATATAGACTTTCCAATACAAACCACATACTTTCCTATATTTAATGATATCATTTATGTCTAAAAATGAATCAATACGCGAATAAAATAAATCAACATCAATAGTAGATTGGTGTTTGAATAGTTGTTTGATAGATTTACTGATATTATAGCATGCCCCCTCTAACAACGATTTTTCAAAATCTATGACTTTTTTATCAATCACTTCCGAATTTTCAGCTAATAAACTTTGGTAAACGCTAAAAATGCGAGCCCCACAAAGAAAATAATCTGCATTACGTTGCGGAGTTAAAACGTGTGTTGTAGAAATGTCATTATAATAAGCCAAATAAGCTAAATCTGAAGAATAGGCAATCCGTTTAGCTCGATAAAGGTGTACAATAACGAAATCTGCATCTTCATAAAAAACTCCCTCAAAAAAAGGATAAGCAACTTGTTGAATAAAACTTTTCCTATACAAATATCCACAAGGGCCAGAACACCAATATGGAAAGTTATTTTGAAACTCTATGCCAGATAAAACGATATCCCCTGATAAATTAATTGAAAAATTATTAATTACATTTCCAGAAACATCCAAACTTTCAAAATGCATTGCAACCATTTCGAGATGTTTTTTTTCTGCTAAAGATATGCTGGATAAAATTCCTTTGTCTATAGCATCATCACTATCCACAAAACAAATAAACTCACCTTTGGCAATGCGCACTCCTCTATTACGAGCAGCACCCTGCTTGTTATTGAAAGGCTGACAGAGTAACAATAGATTTTTTTTATTTTGCAAATATAAATTCACTACATCTATCGTGTTGTCAGTACTACAATCATCAATAACAATAACCTCAAAGTCATCATTATTAAAAAAAATAGAATAAATACTATCAAGGCAACGAATGATTGTCTTTTCAGCATTATAAGCAGGAATAATAAAAGAGATTTTCATACTTATAATTGATTTTTAGATTCATAGAAAGGACAACTATTGAGCAACATATCTAAATCAATAGTTGGTCGAACATATTGCTTAATATAGTATTCCATATTCATAAAATCCACATCATCTATCATTAGTGGTTCATTAATATCTCGCTTAACAGACATAAAATAGTCATGAAACTTGAAATTATTATCAGGATGTTCGTTTTGATTTAGCGTTACCCACACATTTGGTATAAGATAAGCATCGGCTATTATTATTCCATGTAAAGAAGAAGATAAAATGACCTCACAAGAACATATTTTGTCAATAAAATCACGCCATGAACCAAATTTTTGAACATCTATATAAATAGAATTATCAATATTGTGATTATCAAACCAATCTTTTGATTGAGATGATGTACTTGCGTGAAATATTATTCCAAACCTATATTTTTTACTCATTTTAGGCACATAAAATCGAGGAAATAGCAGAGCCGGATCACCATATATCTCAGGGCAATCAAAACCATGCTTTAACAAAATTTCACGCGTCAATGGCCCTCTAACTGAACATATTTTTTGCGGTTTTACAGCCGAATACCATTGAGTATCAGTTGAATCCAAACATCCACTTCCCCAAACAATTGTTGTTGAAGTCATTGACCAGGGTAAGATTGACCCCATCATAGATATTGAGTTTTTTTGTTTACAATATTTATAGGGAATAACATTTTTTTTAGAGATCATACTTGCAAGAATCATATTTGCATAATCGCCCCAGTTAAAAGGATTTATTTTTATTGACCACAAAAAAACACTACTGTTCAACCAATAGGTAATATTTATCGCATCTGGTTCAAATAGAGCAATAATACGATATTTAATTTTTAGGAATAGTGGATATCTCCAAAATTTGTATTTTGAAAGTAGTGCCATAAAACAAACAAAAGCCCATATACACACAAAAAAAGCGTAGACTGATTTCGTTTACTTATATTTGGTCTCTTAGGTGACTGGACTTATACCTTATTCTTCCAAATATATGAGAAAAAGCCCACGCTTACGCATGAGCATTTTGGCTTTTCCTTGGAAGAATATTAGTTTCTATTAAGAGTGTCCAGTTCTTATAGAGACCAAGTAATAAGCTAAAACGCTATAAAATTCAATATGTTATTGCATTGTCTCTACAATGCGTTGTATGTCATAGGCAAAAAAAAATTAAAAAAAATATTAACAAAAAATTATAAATATTCTGCAAAGATAGTTTTTTTACTCGAATTTATCAAGTATTTTATAGAAAAAATCACTTTTTTTGAAAAAAGTTGTAAAAAAATTTGGTTGGTATTAAAAAAAGTTGTAATTTTGCACAGCTTTTCGATAAGGAAAGTACTCACATAGAGTTTGAGGGCGTTTAGCTCAGCTGGTTCAGAGCATCTGCCTTACAAGCAGAGGGTCGGCGGTTCGAATCCGTCAACGCCCACAAAGAGAGATTAGCAATTTGCTAATCTTTTTTTTGTCTATGTACGCCACAATGTTCACGAATTGATAGCCGAGATGGCAAATCCTAATGTCCGTCTTGCGCTTAAAGCTGCCTCGCTCAATAGTTTTTGAAAGACATAGGTGGTAAGGATACGAAATTGCATTTGCGTTGGCAAAATATTGATGAGAGCAAGGTTGGCAAGAGATACAAACGCAACGGCACACCGGTTACTGCTCGTGAGTTGATAGGCTTATATTTGCAGGCAAAAGATATAGATGAATGCGAAAGATTAGGCTTGCCGAGTCGTGGTGCTGAAGGTTTTTATTTGCTTTTTTTTTAGTTTGATTTGCTTTTTTGCAAAAAAATGTGTAATTTCGCAATCGAAATTGATATTGCACATAAGTGAGAAACAAAATATTCATCATAATCTTATTCTTGCTGTTATTCAGCAACTTGTCGTCTCGGGCTCAGTCGTATTCATACGCTTTTTTACAATTGCCTGTTTCGAGTCGTGTCAACGCCTTAGGAGGTAGCAATATAGCTATTCGTGATGGCGACAATTCTTTGTCAATGCTCAACCCTGCTTTGCTCAACGAATCAACCCACATGGTTGCTTCAATGAGTTTTGCCTACTATATGAACACGTCCTTTTTCGGTTCACTGGCCTATTCTCATGATTATAAGGGACATTATCTCGGTGCAAGTCTGCATTATTTAGATTATGGCAAGTTTGAATATGCTGATATTTATGGCAATCGTACAGGGCAAAAATTCTCGTGTAAAGATTTTGTTTTGAGTCTGAGTTATGCCCATAATCTCGGTGAGCTTTTCTCTATTGGTGCATCACTCAAGCCTCTTTATTCTGTTTATGAGCGTTACACGAGTTGGGCTTTTGGAGCTGACTTTGGTGTTCATTTCCATACTCCTGACAGTGCTTTTCAGATGGGCTTGGCTATTCGCAATTTCGGAGTTCAGCTCAAGAGTTATTATAGTGAAGAAGGTCGTCAGCATCGCGAACTTCTGCCTTTTGATATTGAGTTAGGTTTGGCATATCGTTTCAAGCACGCTCCTATCAGACTTTCATTCACGGCTCACGACTTGCAGTCATGGAAAATCAACTACAATAAGCGCATTGACCAATCTGGTGAGATTGTTGGAATGGCGTCAACGAATACCAACAATGTGAAGTGGTATGACAATATATTCCGGCATACTATCTTTGCTGTTGAGATTATTCCTAAGTCGGAGAAATTCTACATTGCGCTCTCCTACAATCACCAGCGCCGAATGGAGTTGGCAGTTCAGAACAAGCGTGCTTTGAGTGGTTTTGCAATAGGGGCGGGTGTGAGAATCAAACAATTCCGTGTAGGCTTTGGTATTTCACAATATCAAGCAGGTAATTATGCATATCAAGTTTCGCTATCGTCAGCAATAGCTGAATTTTTAAAATAAACATGATAATGAAAAAAATTATAGTTGCTATAGATGGTTATTCGTCATGCGGTAAGAGCACAATAGCCAAGGCTTTGGCCCGTTATGCAGGTTATAAATACATTGACACAGGTGCTATGTATAGAGCTGTTGGCTTGTATTGCCTCAATCACGGGCTTATGGACAAAGAGACAATTAACGAAGATGGTGTCAGACAAATCATTGACTCTTTGGCGATTGGTTTTTCATTACAAGCTGATGGCAGCCAACACACTATGCTGAACGGAGAAGATGTTGAAAACAAGATTCGCACTCTTGAGATAGGCGATGCTGCAAGTCGAATCAGCACGATAGGTTTTGTGCGTCAGGCATTAGTACGGCAGCAACAGCGTATGGGCGACGAGAAAGGGATTGTTATGGATGGTCGCGACATAGGCACAGTGGTTTTCCCGAAAGCCGAGCTCAAACTATTTCTTACAGCCAGACCGGAGGTACGCGCTCAACGCCGTTTTCTCGAATTGCAACAAAAAGGACAGTCAGCCGATTTTGAGCAAGTACTCAAAGAAACTAACGAGCGCGACTATCGGGACACACACCGTAAGGAAAGCCCACTCAGACAAGCCGATGATGCTATTTTGTTTGACAACTCGGAGCTAACCGAAGAGGGACAAATGAAACAAATAATTGAGATATTTGAAAAACGCATTGCCCAACTATAATGACCTCAATAGAAGCTAAATCGGGTTTTTGCTTTGGTGTGATTAAAGCCATACAAAAAGCAGAAGAAGAGTTGCAAAAAGGCAGACAGCTCTATTGTCTGGGGGATATTGTCCATAATGAGCAGGAAGTGGAACGACTCGCCACAATGGGTCTAATCACAATCAATTACGAGCAGTTTACTCAGCTTCACAATGTCAAAGTGTTGCTTAGGGCGCATGGTGAGCCTCCCTCTACATACGAAATTGCACAACGTAACAACATTGAAATCATTGATGCAAGTTGCCCTGTAGTGCGACATTTACAGGAGAGAATTCGCAACACTTACAATTCAGCCAAACCGGATGCTCAGATTGTTATTTACGGGACAAAAGGGCACGCTGAAGTTATCGGTCTTGCAGGACAAACCGACAACAAAGCAATTATCATTGAAGGCGAGAACGACTTGGATAAACTCGACTATAATCGCGACATTTATCTCTACTCGCAAACAACAAAATCGGTAGATACTTTTCGTCGTATAGTTGAACAAATCGAGCATAAAATGCAAGATGCTCATTTTGAGTGGCACGACACGATATGCCGCCAAGTGGCCAATCGGACAAAAGAGTTACGCGATTTTGCCCATCAGCATGATGTCATCATTTTTGTTGGAGGCAAGAAAAGCAGTAATGCCAAAGTGCTTTTTGCTCAATGCAAGAGTGCTAATGAACATTCATATTTTGTGAGCGACATAACCGAACTGACCACAGACATACAACAAGCCTGCCACGACAAGCGAGTTGGTATATGCGGTGCCACCTCAACGCCGTTGTGGCTTATGCAACAAATAGCAGAAAAAATAGACTAAAACAAAACATACAATTATGGAATACAAAATAAAGACAATCGGTGTACTCACCTCCGGCGGTGATGCACCCGGAATGAATGCCGCCATCCGCGCCGTGACACGAACAGCGATATACAATGGCATACGAGTTAAAGCTATCTACCGCGGATACAAAGGACTTATCTCCGGTGAGATTAAAGAATTCAACACACAAGATGTATCAGGTATTATACAGCGTGGTGGCACCATATTGAAGACAGCTCGCTGTCCTGAATTTCGCACCACTGAGGGTCGCGCACTTGCATATCAAACAATACAGCGCGAAGAGATAGACGCTCTTGTTGTGATTGGTGGCGACGGCACATTTACCGGTGCCCGCTATCTTGCACAAGAATATAATATTCCTATCGTCGGTCTGCCGGGAACAATTGATAACGACTTGTGGGGTACAGACTCGACAATAGGCTACGACACAGCTGTCAACACCATCATGGATGCCGTTGACAAGATACGCGACACAGCAAGCTCGCACGAACGAGTATTTTTTGTTGAAGTGATGGGACGCGATGCGGGTTTCCTTGCCCTCAACAGTGCCATTGCTGCCGGAGCGGAAGCCGCTATCATCCCGGAACGACGCACAGCCGAGGAACAACTGATTGAATACATAGGCAACGGATTCAGAAAATCAAAAAACTCAAGTATTGTCATCGTGGCAGAAAACCCTGAGATAGGCGGAGCACAAGGCATGGCAGATAAACTCAAAGAGTTACATCCCGAATATGATGTACGCGTGTCTATTCTTGGCCACATGCAAAGAGGAGGCAGTCCGACAGCCTACGACCGCATACTCGCTTCACGCATGGGTGTGGCTGCAATAAACGCATTGCTTGAAGAGCAGAGAAGCATAATGATTGGCATCGCAAATGACGAAATCGTTTATGTGCCGTTCAATAAAGCAATTAAAGACGACAAAGATGTTCACCAAGACAAAGTGGAAGTATTGCAAATTTTATCAATATAAAAACAAATAAAACTATACCATCAAAAACATGAAGAAATTTTTATTATTCGCTTATGTTGCATGCATAAGTGTGTGGGCTTTTGCTGTGCCGGCTTATCGTGGTGCAATAAAGATTACTGACGCTAATGGCAATCAAGCGACTATTTATCGTCATGGCGACGAGTCTTTTCATTACATTACCGACGAACAAGGCAAATGGCTCAAATACGACAATGGTCAATACCTTCAAGCGCAACGACTTACAGACCAACAAATAGAGAATGTGCGCAAGAGAAGTCGTCGCAACATAATGAAGGCGCGTTCGCATAGTGTTGAGCGCGTGTTGCCGCCGCGTGTGCTGGTTGTGCTTGCACAATATAGCGACACCTATTTCAAAGAAAGCAATAATAAAGCAGCCTACAACGATTTATTCAACGGCAGCAACTATACTTTCAATGGAGCCACAGGCTCGGTAGGACAATATTTCCGCGACCAATCATACGGGCAATATCAACCGGTTTTTGATGTCGTCGGTCCGGTTACTCTGCCTCAAAATCAACGCTTTTATGGTGCAAACGATGAGTATGGCGACGACCGCAATGCCGAGCTTATGATAGCCCATGCATGCCAACTTGCCGACACGGAATTAGGCGTTGACTTCACGCAATATGATGCCGACCAAGACGGATATGTCGATGCTGTCTATGTGATATATGCAGGAAAGGGCGAGGCTGACAGCAATGAGGAGAATGCCATCTGGCCTCATAATGCACGCGTTGAAGAGAGTTATGATGTCGAGTGTATTGTTGATGGCAAGCATGTCAATGTCTATGTATGCTCGTCGGAAATCGACAATAACGGGTATCGCGAAGGTATCGGCACTATATGTCATGAGTTTTCGCACGTCATGGGACTGCCTGATATGTATGCCACAGAGGATGACTACGGGCAAAAGACACTCGGCGAATGGGATATCATGGACTATGGCGGCTACAATAATCAGGGGCGCACACCACCGGCTTATAGTGCATACGAACGCTTTTTTATGGGTTGGGCAGAGCCTATCTTAATGAACGAACCGCTCAATATGATACTGCGCGACCTTAACGAATCTGGCGATTGCGGCATGATTACTCAAAACGGACAATCCAACCTAAATGGTTTAAGTCCGGACCCGAGAGAGTTCTATTTGGTTGAAAATCGGCAACAAAAAGGTTGGGACAAATATATCCCCGGCCATGGCATGATGATGACAAAGATAGAATTTGTTAAGAACAAATGGGATCAAAACATAGTCAACTGCTTGCAATATAATATGTGTATCGACCTTATTGAGGCAGACGGCAAATCACCTTCCTATCGTGAGGACAATCCGTCAAACGGCTATTTTGGCAAACAAGGTGACTTATTCCCTGCCGGTGCCATTTCATGGAAGGGGTTCAGCAATAAATGGACTATCGACAATATCAGCGAATCAAAAGAAACAATCTATTTCGATTTTCAAGGCGGAGTGGCAAAATGCCAAGTAAATTTCTATGTCGGCTCTAATGGCACATGTGCCACTCAATCAGCCACAGAAAAAAACAAGCGCAGCGGAGTAACACTGCCCGCCGTAACTGCCAAGAGCGGCTATACCTTCCTCGGCTGGTCAACAAAGAAAAATAGTACCATAGCCGATGCCGGACAAGCAGGCGAGACTTTCTATCCAATCAGCGATTGTACAGTCTATGCGCTCTACCGCAACGACAAACGCATCGACATCAACTACTCACTCAAAGGTGTGGAATGGAATTCTGGTGCAACAGCCTATGCAGAACGCAACAAAGCATTTGAGATTACATTCACAGCCAAACAAGGCTATGAAATACCTAATGCCAAGACCTGCCAAGTGCGCATAACACGAGGCAACGACCTCATGCCAAACTACTCATTCGAGAACAATATGGTTGTGGTGCGTTTTGCTGCCGACGAAGCAACCGACAATGTTACAATCACAATCAAAAACACTCGTCACCAGACAGAAAATGGTTGCGAACAATATAGCTACACCTTCGACACCAAATGCTACGAAGGCTACAACGACCTCGGTGGTTACGAATGGACTGCCACTATACGCAATGCCACAACACTCGACTACGACAAAAACAAAGGGGCAGTGCTCGGCTCAGGCACCTACCCTGTTGAGCAGTTTAATTTGCGCACAGAAGAGACAATGGGTTGCGCTGTGGCAGAAATACAAGTAACAGCCTCAACAGCAAGTCAAGGCGACGCCGTTCTTAATGCCTATCTCGGCGGAAATATAGTTGGAGAGACAGAATATCTCGAGACGACACAACAGACATACAGTTTCTTGCCGCAAAAGCCGCAATCTGGAGCAGTAGAAATAAGATTTGTAAACACCACAAAAGCCATCTATCTCAAGAATATAACAATAAAATTCTCAAAATTAGACGATAACACTCAAAGCGGACTGACCGCAAATGAAGATAATGTAAATATCTATTCGCACAATGGCATATTGATGGTAGAAAACGCGGAAATAGGCAGTACGCTTACAATCTACAATATGCAAGGACAAATAGTATTACAAAAGAGAGTGTCATCAAACACTGAAATTATTTCGCTCAACAATGGTATTTATGTAATTAGCGCAGGGAAAAAACACATTAAAGTGAATATATAACCCCGAAACTATGCTAATTGCGTAATATAATTGCAAAAAAACTCAGCCAATGATTGTGGTCATCGGCTGAGTTTTTTGTTTTAGTAATTATATCTTACTTACTCAAAAGAATATCAATTTTTAACCTCATTTTATAAGACACTTCTTTTCTTTCTCCATTGATGATTACATAACTACTCGATGTGCCCTCGCCAACATAATTCAGAGCAAGCGATTTGTCAGACAAAGTAACAGTTAGAGACTCAATAAAATCATCGCGAAGAAATCCATCAGCATCACTGAAATTGATTGTTTTTCCATCTATTTCCAACTTACCTTCATTTTTTTCCCCTTCTGCAAGGAAATTCTCTTCATAGTAGTAATCTTCACCTTGCTTTGTGATTTTCAGTACGCCCTGATTACGAACTTCTTGAAATACAATAGTGTCGGCATCAAGGTTAGTTTTTACTTTTGAGTAAGTCTTAACATTCCAAGTACCAACAAGCTGATTAGCGTCAATTGACTGAGCTGCAGGTTCATTACTTTCTTTTTTGTTGCATGAAGCGAAACATACAACCATAAATAATGTAAACAATAAGCTGATTGTTTTTGTTTTTGTTTTCATTTTCTCTAAAATTTTGATTGTTTATTATACTTGTTTTCTAATTTATGATATATCGTATTTTTCCCGACTGCAAGATAAATATATTTCAACTGCAAAATTAAAACTTTTTTTGAAGATATCAAAAAAAAGAAAAAAAATCTACTGTTTAATTCGCTATTTTCATTAATATCAATAGTTCGCAAACATTTTTACTATACTAAACTTTCCCACTTGGATAAATGTTATCGCGTAGCGATTTTCTTTTAATAGGATAGCGGATTATATTTATCCATTGATTTCCCGTTAGGGAATTTCTATGGCGAACAAAACGAATTTAAAAGATATTCCCTAACGGGAAATAACGCTGATT
>JAFXPY010000056.1 GCA_017527495.1 Paludibacteraceae bacterium | reverse complement strand
TCCTTTTCGTCGAAAGTAGGTTCGGACACGGACAGATTGCTCTGTTTATATTTAGCAATCATTTTAGTCCTCACACTTTCTCCTACACTCGCAGAAATACTTTTCTGCTCGGTAATTGCGCTTTAATCAGCTCTTTTCTTCATCGCAGGAACAAGTTGAGTTGGTCCTTTTTGGTTCTTTATTGGGTGTAGCGATACAACTTCCAGCTATTTGTAATATCTTTGCAGCGTGTTTATCTCAAAAGCAGTATTCACGTAAGCACATAAAAAAACGCGGACAACTGGTTGTCATCCGGCGAATGAGGTTGTAGGATACCCTTGTAGTCAGATAAGCAAACAGCTGCCCGCTTCGTATATCTTGCGCGTACCCTTACAGGTACGTGAACAAATACACTATTGGGCATCTGCTTCAACTTGTCTTTGAACTACAATTTAGAACTTCCTACATTCCATTCGCTCAAATAACAAGCGTTAGCAAACGCATTTTTTCAATATGTCCTTACTGTTTAACGTCGGTAAGCGACGGGATGTTATGCTTTTGTGCCTTTTTCGTATAAGTATTCAGGTGCAATATCTAATCGCCCATCTTGCCATGAAACAGTCCATCCGTCCAATTGAAAGTTACTGAACAATTGTTCATCTTGAAGAACTGTAAATAATGGATGAGACGCAATAAAATCTCTCGCGTCAAATATGCGTTGTTCTCCGGTTGAGAATAACAACTCAAGACGATAGTTGCCTATGTACTTGGCACTTTTTATCCAAATTAGGTTCATGTTAGTCAAGCGGTTTAATTTCAATAATTTCTTCCCCTTTTTCCATTCGTAGCCAATTATCTTTCAGTTCTATTTTATGTAGATCATACCATTCGTACACCATGTTCAAAACTCGGCGAGGCAAATTACCATTTATTTCACCGGTATTGATATCCATGATCGCACGATAATCATTATAACGTATGTGGAAATGCGGAGGATTGTGCTCCGAGTTATACATCGTGATAACAATTCCATAAAAACGACTTATTTCTGGCATAGATATGTTTATTTATGTTTCTGCTTAAAATTACAATAATAAAACGATATATAATACTTATATTGTTTATCTAATAGTAATTTACTCAGATAAACAAGCGTTAGCAAACGCTTTTATCTATATGTTTTTGTGCGTCGCTACGCACTTGATATGAAAAATTTGTTACGGACAGCATTTGTCCACAAGTTTCTCAAATCGACAGCAAAAATAATAATATTTTCACATTTATACAAGAAATAAGCAAAAAAATGTTTGATATACACGTTTTTGTGTTAAATTGTCATTATTTAAGTTTCTCATGTTATTACAATTTGTAAAATCTCGGCACTCAACGGCGTAGCCGTTGCATATTAATAGATATATTCAAGATTACAAACAACAGCCACGTAGTGGTTGCACAGTCAATTAGTCAAATTTAGTGCATAGTATTTTAATTATTTGTGTCCGATAAAAAACTTATATGCATTTATATATTATTGAAAATAAGCGTAATATAACAGATATCAAAAATGGGGCTTGTTTTATAAAAATATCGCGTAGCGATTCTCTTTTAATAGCCTAATATCAATGGTTTAAAAGAAATTCCCTATGGGAAAGATATTAGGTTATGTGTCAAAAATCTATAAAAAGAAATTCCCTACGGGAAAACTCAGACAAAATGAAAAGTTAAGGTTCCCTTTCAATTTTCAACTTAAAATATTTTCCCTACGGGAAACATCGATTTATCGGACACCAATTTTTCAAATTTATTACATAGTATTTTAATATGCAACCGCTAACGCGGTTGTGAGATTGGAATCGGATATAAAATTTCTATTAATATGCAACCGCTACGCGGTTGTGAGATAGGAATCGGATATAAAATTTCTATTAATATGCAACCGCTAACGCGGTTGTGAGATTGGAATCGGATATAAAATTTCTATTAATATGCAACCGCTAACGCGGTTGTGAGATTTGAATCGGATATAAAATTTCTATTAATATGCAACCGCTATCGCGGTTGTGAGATTTGAATCGGATAAGCTTGTGGCGTGGGTTAAATAAGACGAGCTGTATGTAGTCCATGTCTGCTACCGGCAACGTATGATATGTTGTCTGCTGTTGGCGATTGGTCAGCATGACAGAGATTGTCTAAGTACATCGGCTGACCAATAAGAAAAGCGGCAGTATCGAAGGTATCGCCTGCATGCAATTTGGCATTCTCGGCTGCTTCTACCGTAAAATGCGCTTCGCCTTCGTAGCGGAAGACGCACCGTCTGTTAGGCAACCATGTTACTTCAACCCTGTCGCCGGGCTGCAAATCGTCGATATGAATGCCTTCCCCTTCAAATGCTGCACTCTCAATGTCTGTGCGTGTGGCAAGTGAGGCTAAATATGCCTCCCAGTCGTCAAAACCGAGAAATTGAGATAGTAAACAGAGCGTTGTCCTACGCGTAGTGTCTGCGCCATCTATATACCCCCAGAGACGTTTAAGGGTGGTTGATGAGATATTTTCATGCTGCCGTTCCCAGATGGCACCGGCGAGAAACTCAAAATCATACGGCGTACGAATCTTGCGCTTCACTTCATGCTCAATATCCATCCGCAAGGTTGCTATTTCAGGTGAGTATTTATTCATATCGGGTGCAAGGATACAAGAAAAAGGCGGTCAACGTTTGAGTTTGCCGTTTAGTTGCGGCATAAGTTCATTATATATATCTGAATATTGATGCTCCCACCTCTGCCAGAACTGTTCGCGCAGCGGATCGGTTTCATCGAACAAATTCGTTAACGAATCCCGTTGCATATTATAAGATTCCATTATATCTATCCAATCGCTGAAAGCCTCTGAATAGGCGGTCATTTCCTCCAGATTGTTGAAATCATAGGACTTGCGGCGGTTAACAATCTTCAATAATTGCGCGCGTTCTTGCGCGAGAATGGAATCCATTTGGGCGCACATCGCTTCATAGCGTTTCTGCTTCTCCAATTGCGCGCGTTCACGTTCTTCATAAGCGGCTATTTGCGCGTTCAGCTCATCAATACGCTGCTGCTCGGACTGGCGTTCTTGCCAGGAAATATAGAGAAGCGCGGCAGCCGCTGCCAACAGAAGAGCGGACAGGAGTACGGGCAAGAGGAGCATGAGTCTGTTACGGCGGTTGAGGACTTTGCGCAAGGCGGCTATGTTGGCAAAATGTCCTTTGGGACAGATGTCAGGGAAGAGGCGTTGCAGGGCCTCAATGTCTTTGCGCGGGTCGTTCGGAACGGGTGTGATAGTTGCGTCCGTCGCCGACAGACCGAAATCGATCAGTTTGACGTTCGCGCCATTCCGGGTGATAAGGATATTATCCGGCTTGAGATCATGGTGGACGAGTTGCAGGCTATGGATGTATTCAAGCGCATCCATGAGTTGTGAGAACACCCGTTTCCGTGCGGCTTTGGAAGGTTTGGTGCGCAGCCATTCGCCGAGCGTTACGCCGTCTATCCATTCCTGCACGATGCACATTCCCACACCGGGCACTTCTTCCAAGGAATACGTAGCAGCAACATTAGGATGATTCAGCGAAACGCCTAATTGAAACTCTTTTTGCTGCTGCAAGCGGTAGTCGGAAAGCCCTACCGCATCAGGGGTTAAAGCTTTGAGAATATATCGCCTGCCGTAACGAGTTGCTACGTACAGCATTGTATGTGAGCGACTCTGCAGTAACTCTATATTGCACCATTCAGAAGAGAAATCAGAAGGTACTATGAAGTCAGATGAACTCGAATTATTTACCATTTTATCATTTAGTTATTTACCATTTAGTCATATAGCCGAAGTCAGTCCGTTTTATGCCCCTGCCACATAGAAGACGCCTTCATTATTTTCAATTTTTATTTTGCCATCAAGTATTTTTCGGCTTCCAATGCAGCTTTGCACCCAGAGCCTGCAGCACTGATGGCTTGACGATAGCGTGGGTCGGCTACATCGCCGGCAGCAAAAACACCTTCAACTTTTGTCAGCGGTGTGCCGTCGATAGTCTTTATATAGCCGTTTTCATCGAGGTCGAGATAGTCTTTGAACAAGTCGGAATTAGGTTTGTGCCCGATTGCAAGGAAAAAGCCGTCAATATCTATATGTACTTGTTTTTCGTCGGCTTCGCCTTTGCGGAACACGAGATTGGCACCTTCAACACCATTCTCTCCTGTCAATCCTACTGTGTTATGCTCGAAGAGAATTTCAATTTTCTCCGACGCATTGACGCGTTCTACCATTATCTTTGAGGCGCGAAGGTAGTTCTTGCGCACTATCATATACACTTTTTTGCATATATTGGCAAGATAGAGAGCTTCTTCGCATGCCGTGTCGCCTCCGCCTACAACGGCAACAGTCTTGTTGCGGTAGAAGAATCCGTCGCATGTAGCGCACGCAGACACTCCCTGTCCGGCATATTTCTTTTCGTCCGGCAATCCGAGATATTTGGCAGCTGCACCGGTGGCGATAATCACTGTGTCGGCACTGATTTGTGTCGTGCCGTCAATTGTAATTATTTTTGGCGAGCAATCAAGTTTGGCTTCTGTCACTATTCCCCAACGAATGTCGGCACCAAAGCGGGCGGCTTGTTGTCGCATATTATCCATTAGAGTGTTGGAATCTATTCCGTCAATAAAACCGGGAAAATTCTCAACGATAGTTGTTGTGGTGAGTTGTCCGCCGGGTTGCATCCCTTCGATAAGTATCGGACTGAGATTGGCACGCGAGGCATATATTGCAGCCGTAAATCCGGCAGGACCCGAACCGATAATTAGACATTTTGTATGTTCCATATTGCTATCTTAAATCATTAATTGTTGCTTTTGGGTGTAGTTTGAGGTCGAGTGTAAATCGGTTGGTGGTATCAACACCGTATTTCTGACCTGAAAGTATGATTGTTGTTGTCTTGTTTTGTATTTCATAGATAATTATGCGTGTCGGCACTAAATCTGTTTTCCGAAATTGAATGGTGTATTTTGTTATTTCCGACATCTTATTCTGTGGGTATAAGTCGATAGAGTAGAGTGTGTTGTCGTGAAAATTGTCGGTGAAACGAAGCCATGAGTGTTGGCGCAGAGTTTGCAGAATTGACATTGGGTTGATGTCTTGCAATTCTTCTTTGGTTGGGTTGGTGATGTTGATTTCGTCAATACCCGTGTCGTGTGTGTAGAGCGTTGTGCCGTCGAAATAAGCTTTTATAGGCGTGATATTCAGATAGAATTGTGGTCCGCGCATTATGATTTGACCGCTGTAATTAGATGATTCTACGTCAGGTTGCGTCACTGAGATATTAAAATCAGTTTTCAGTGCTGAGGAGTTGAGTTTTTCGATAAGCTGGTCAGCGATTTGTTCGCAGTTTTGACCGAATGTGGTTAGAGTTGTCAGGCACAATAGTATTGTTAATATCTTTTTCATTTAACCAAAATTTAATTAATCAACACCCAGTTCACGCAATTTTTGTGCCAAAGTCATTTCATCCTGAATCAGTACGTCTCTCCCCTTAGGTCCCTTATTAGGCCCCACAATACCTGCGGCTTCAAGTTGGTCGGACAATTTTCCGGCTCGGTTATAGCCGATTCCGAATTTGCGTTGCAGCACAGATGTTGAGCCTTGTTGGTTCAGCACAACGTATGTTGCTATTTCTTTGAACAGCGGGTCAAGTTTTTTGAGGTCAACCTCGCCCGGTCGGAGTGCTTCTCCTTCTTCGCCTTCCGGAACATACTCCGGCAGTTGGTAAGGATGAGTGTATGATTGTTGGTGACTGATGTGTGCAACAAGTCTTTGTACTTCCGGTGTATCAACAAAGGCGCATTGTATGCGAACAGGCTCGTTTCCCGCCGAATAGAGCATGTCGCCTTTACCGATGAGCTGTTCTGCACCTTTGGTGTCGAGAATAACGCGGGAGTCAATCTGTGAGCCGACGCGGAAAGCAATACGAGCAGGCACATTGGCTTTGATTATACCGGTGATGACATTGGCAGACGGACGTTGTGTGGCAAGAATCATGTGCATACCTACGGCACGCGCCTTTTGGGCTATACGCGCAATAGGCATCTCTACTTCTTTGCCGGCCTGCATAATGAAGTCGCCAAACTCGTCGATGATGATAACCAAATATGGTAAGAAATTGTTCGGGTCGAGACGACGATTAATCACTTTATTGTTGTATTCTATTATGTTGCGGCAACCGGCTTCCATCAGTTTGGTATAGCGATTTTCCATCTCTATAACCAACGAGTTGAGAATGTTTTTCACTTTCTCGCAATCGGTTATGATAGGATTCTCTTGGTCGGGCGTTTCTGCAATATAGTTTTTTTCTATATTGTTGTAAACACTAAACTCAACCATCTTAGGATCTACCAACACGAATTTCAACTCCGAAGGGTGTTTTTTGTAGAGTAGGGAAGTGATGATGGCATTGAGTCCTACTGACTTACCCTGACCTGTAGCACCGGCAACAAGCAAGTGTGGTGTCTTGGCTAAATCGAACATAAACACTTCATTTGTGATTGTCTTACCCAACACAACAGGCAATGCCATTTTTGATTCCTCTTGGAATTTGCGTGAGGCAATAACAGAGTGCATCGACACAATCTGCGGTTTTTCGTTAGGAACCTCAATACCTATTGTGCCTTTGCCAGGGATAGGGGCTATGATACGAATACCAATGGCAGAGAGGCTCAGCATAATGTCGTTTTCCAAATTCTTTATCTTGCTGATTCGTGTGCCTTCTTTTGGAACAATCTCGTAAAGTGTAACCGTCGGACCTATCGTTGCAGAGATATGAGTTATCTCAACTCCATAACTGCGCAGAGTGTGTATAATCTTGTTTTTGTTGGCCTCTTGCTCTTCCATATTGATGATTGGAGTGTTCTCGTTTGGATAGATTTTCAGAATACTCTCATCTTCTGTGGCACCATTGAACGCCGGAAAGGTATAATACTCCAAGTCTTTGCGTGGGTCGTAAGGGCCTAATTCACGCATCATTTTTTCATATTCATCTTCTTCTTTGGCATCTTCAGGCTTTTCGTCTTCTCCTTCTTCATCT
>JAFXPY010000055.1 GCA_017527495.1 Paludibacteraceae bacterium | reverse complement strand
TCCTTTTCGTCGAAAGTAGGTTCGGACACGGACAGATTGCTCTGTTTATATTTAGCAATCATTTTAGTCCTCACACTTTCTCCTACACTCGCAGAAATACTTTTCTGCTCGGTAATTGCGCTTTAATCAGCTCTTTTCTTCGTTGCAGGAACAAGTTGAGTTGGTCCTTTTTGGTTCTTTATTGGGTGTAGCGATACAACTTCCAGCTATTTGTAATACCTTTGCAGCGTGTTTATCTCAAAAGCAGTATTCACGTAAGCACATAAAAAAACGCGGACAACTGGTTGTCATCCGGTAAACGAGGTTGTAGGATACCTTAACAGACGGAATTCAACTCAGTTGCCCGCTATGTATATTATGTGTCTATACCAAAATGATATGCGCATAAATACACTGCGAACATCTGCTGTACTTGTTCCTTATCTGTTAATTGAAATTTCCTACGTTTCGTTTACTCAGATAAACAAGCGTTAGCAAACGCTTTTATCTATATGTTTTTGCGCGTCGCTACGCACTTGATATGAAAAATTGGTTACGGACAGCATTTGTCCACAAGTTTCTCAAATCGACAGCAAAAATAATAATATTTTCACATTTATACAAGAAATAAGCAAAAAAAAGATGTTTGATATACACGTTTTTTTTAAAGAGAATCGCTACGCGATATTTTCAAAAAACAAGCCCCTATTTTTTGATGTTGGTTATATTACGCTTATTTTCAATAATATATCAATGCATATATGTTTTTTATCTGACGCCAATAGTTTGGTTTTGTATTGCCTGAGTACACATGTAGATATGGGCACATTACGCGAAACATTCTCCTACGCTCAACTACGTAATGTCAGTGAAGTCTTACTGCCTAAGAAAGGTGACTTTATGGTCAACCGCGAATATCTGTTTGAGGTTGGGGCAAGGGTAAGAACTTCGAGCAAATAAAAGACGAACCAAACTCATTTTTAGCTGTTGACGATATTGAAATTGGTCAATTTAATCGCATCCCGCTGTGGATGTTTGGATTTCTTTATTAAGTTTTTTCTACAATACGTGTACAGATCATTTGCCTGCATCGGCGGATATTAAATAATCAGGGGAGCCGCATGGCTCCCCTGATTTATGTTTACGAAAAGATATTGTGCTTGGTCTTGGAGACTTTATTGAAAATAGATGGTATCTTATATTCAATTATTTCTTATTCCAACCAGCATTTCGTAGAGCGTTAAGTACGATGTCGTATCTTTCCCAGACATCTACATAAGGGTAACCATCCATACGGCTAAAATCATCAATCGCTATTTCTTCTAATCGATTACCCAAAAGTAACAGGCGACAGCCCTCATAATCGTCTTCATAACATTGCAATGGTTTGGGATATACGTAAGTAACGATATCTGCTTTAATCGCAATAGGTGCACTCCATCGTTTGTCGTCGTAGAATGTTGAACGCGGGCATAATGTCAGATTGAGAACATTCCCTTCAACTATATTTTCTTTGAACTTCGGAGAAAGGAAAAACAAATCTTCGTCTGTCCATTTGTCTGTACCTTGCACATCAACATCTTCTATATAGTTATTGATGAAGAATTTATATTGACTAACATTGCCATTTCGAGAAAAGAATTTGGCTCCTACCGTTAGATGTTTAATTTCACCATCTATAACTATCGTTGGCTTGTGATGCGAGAAAATCTTGGAATAGGTTGATTCTGTATAACCATTTCCCCAACTCCAACTGCTGAAGTCCAGGTTCTGAGCATCACCGACAAATACTATTTTGTTGATATTGGAATTATGCTGAAATATTTTATCGAAGGAAGATACAAATCTTGTCGGCAGCGTTATCATCTCTAAGTCATAGCAATCTTTAAACACACCTTCTGCTATCTTAAGCACCGATTCCGGAATAACTAATTCCTTGACAGAACCTAAATAACCATCTATAGAGTCTTTATATATTTCTGTCACTCCGTCTGGGATAATCAGTTTCCCATCCGATAATTCATATTTTGTGTCTGTCATAGTTCGTATGCAGTTGCATATACTCTGCAAGGTTTTTGAAATCAGAGGCGAAGAGACTCGCCTCTGATTTGATGTTTGTTCTCAATGTGTTATTTAACTTCTGCTCCTAAGATATTGTAACGGCGTCCGTCAGGAAGGATGATGAAAATATGACCATCTTCTATGATTTTACGGACAGTATTTTGTTCGTTGTAAATTACATCTTCTATTCCTGTTGTGGTACATTCAACAACACTTACAGTTATAGCTGTGCCATTAGTAGAATTCAATTGATAACATGTTGAGTTGGATACATCTGTTATATCTACTGTTTGGTTTATTCCATCAGTCCATATTATGTTTACTTTGTTTACTGATTTGTCAAATGTATAGGAGTACCATCCATTGTTATCCTTATTTAAGGCTATTCCCGGCCACGTGGTAGAGAGTCCATCTCCGGATTTGTAGCCCCAATAATATAATCTTACTTCTGGCCAACCTTTGGCACTCTCAGCATCTAATCTGACAGTAATAGGATTATCTTGATCGTCAATTTTTGAATATTGTGCAGTAATGATCAGGTCAGATTGTACGTTGGTAAAATCTTTGTCCCAACCGATAAACCGATAACCATCGCGTAGGGGATTAGCAGGGGCGGTAGCTGATTTGCCATGCTCTACTTGTTGCGTACTAATAACTCTTTCGTCCCAATCTTGGAATACAACAGTATAATATGTACTATGGGTACATTCAACCTCATTTACGGTTATAGCCTTACCATTCGTAGAATTCAATTGATAACATGTTGAATTGGATACATCTGTTATATCTACTGTTTGGTTTGTTCCATCTGTCCAAATGATATTCACTTTCTCTACTGAATTATCAAATGTGTAGGAATACCATTTGTTGTCTTCCTTAGTTACATTTTTTCCCGGCCAATTAACAGAGGGTTGGTTCCCTATATTTTCTCCCCAATAATATATTCTCACATTAGACCAACCTTCAGCACTCTCGGCATCCAATCTGACAGTAATAGGAACGCTACGGACAAATTCTGCAGTATATGTTGTTTTTTTATTCGGAACGATTCGCGGATTGTCGGTATTGTCATCAGACCAGCGAACAAAATGGTAGCCTTCGTCAGGAATAGCCTCTATCTGAATTTCACAGTCTTCCATTTTTTGCACTTTTACATATCCATGTTCTGCTTTATTAGTTGTAACTCTAATATCAAGTTGTCCCATGTCTTTTATTCTATCTGCATATTGTTTCCATGCTTGTTTATATATGTCCAAGTAGCCGCAAGGAACATAAATAGGATAAGTACCTTCAAAAACATCGTTACCAAGTGTGCATGGCTCTGTAGATTCAATAATCATCTCTTTAAGTTGACGGCAATTATAAAAAGCACTATCTCCTATGCTTGTAACGCTATTTGGAATGGTGATAGATGTAAGCCACCTACATTGCTCGAAAGCACAACTTCCAATGCTTGTTACACTATTTGGAATGTTGATATTTTTCAAATCTGCACAATTATAGAACGCACCATCTCCAATGGTTGTGACGCTATTGCCGAGTATGTATTCTTGTACTTGTCCGCCGAAGATACGTGATGCAGACCGTGACTTATCATTTTTTTTAAACAAGTAGTCAGAGTCAATTGTAACATAAAGTAGTTTATTACAATATAAGAAAGCAACATCACTAATGTAAATGATGCTATTTGGAATGGTCACAGATGTCAGACTGCTGCAACCTTCGAAAGCATAATCAACTATGCCTACCACGCTATATGTTCCGCTATAAATAGTTATTGTGGTTGGGATATTGGCTGTGGTGATATTCCAACCATAATTAATAGGTTGAGTAGTGCTTCCACCATCGGAATATGTTACATAAGCCTGGTCTCCTTTGATAATGTAATACAAACCATCGACTTTGTAAGAATCCGCCAACATTGTTCCTATGTTTGCCATTATTGCAAGCAATAGAGTGAATAATTTTGTTTTCATGATTGTAAATATTTAGAGATTATTCGTTTTTATTTTGAATTTTTATGCCAAAGTTTATAAAATTCCTTGCACTTTTTTATCGAATAGTAACGCTTCCACATGTCCGGCTGTCGGTAAATTTAGAAGGCTTCTTAATTGCTCCATTTTATTACAATAGTCAATATATTGATTGACTAAGCCTTTTGGTTTTGTAGCATTTATTCGTTTTAGAATTTTTTCATAGATGCCTTTCATTATGTTATCAAAAATCAATGGTTGAGGATTCAAGGGAGGATTTGTAATACTTGCACCTGCAAAGTATAACAATTTCGTAAAGAATGATATTCCCACGCCATTTATTTTATAGCAATTATTGTTGCATAAAGAATTAAAAGCGCATGCAACATTCCCTTGTTGCAGTAGACTTATAACTCCTTTGATATTATTCTCTATTGTTGTTTTATTAGCAGCATCAAATACTTCATTGAATCTTGTTTTGCCTCCCAAATAAGTTCCGAAATTACCCCAAACCATTGCACAGAGAAATGCCTCGTAATATTTGCCTTGATTAAACAGATTAATAATACTATCTCTATTTAGTGGCTTACTGATATACTTTTGCTTTAGTTTTAAGAATGTGGAATTACTTTGATACATTGGTTTTTCCCAAAGATTGCCATAATCTCTATTATAAGCATCGGAAGCAATGCGCTTATAATCAGGGAAATTGATCCTTATTAAATCCGCAATATCATTCATTGTCATAGTCGTATACAGTTTCCTATTACACTGCAAGGTTTTTAAGTGTTAATATTTTTTTGCCTACTATTCTTCGGATTTTCGGCGGACTCCGATATAGTTTGTTTTCTTTTTCTTGTCGCTTATTTATGTTTGGTGTCGCGGTTGGCAATTTTCTTGATTCTGCGGGCTGGACGCTCGCGCTCCAAGAGACGGCTACTATATAACAAATTTGTTATTTATCCTTTTGTTACGGTCGCGAGCAAGGGCGCCCGCGCTCCTGAAGTGCGCTGCAAAATTACATAGTTTCGCTTAAATACTAAAAGTCCTTGTTGGTCCTTTTCGTCGAAAGTAGGTTCGGACACGGACAGATTGCTCTGTTTATATTTAGCAATCATTTTAGTCCTCACACTTTCTCCTACACTCGCAGAAATACTTTTCTGCTCGGTAATT
>JAFXPY010000054.1 GCA_017527495.1 Paludibacteraceae bacterium | reverse complement strand
GGTCTTACTTCTTAATTCTATTTCTTACTTCTTACAGCGCAGCGGTCTTACTTCTCAATTCTATTTCTTACTTCTTACAGCGCAGCGGTCTTACTTCTTAATTCTATTTCTTACTTCTTACAGCGCAGCGGTCTTACTTCTCAATTCTATTCCCCTTTCACTTTTCTTTCCATCTAAACACTAAAAATACTTTCAGTAGAACAAAAAGTATAACCATTGCCACCCATGATGAGCTACCTGTGTAGATCATTGCTGTGGCTATATCGAGTGTTAGTGTTGAAAGAAAGTTTATTCTGTGTAATCTGCTTATTCTAATGTCTGTTGTTTTGTTTTTGATGGCTATATAGAAAGCTTCAATATTTGCAATCAGCGTACCTATTCCAAACACTATTGCCGGTACAAGGATTGGTATTGACTTGAAAAAAATCAGTACTATGCCCGTTATAAGTAGCAGATAGCTTATGATCGTTGCTATTGCATTTTTTTTGTCGGCTATAAATTCCATGTCTCTAAAAGTAATATTGCTTATTCTTCTTCAACCAAATATATATCTTCCCCTTCTTGCTTCATTAGATATTGTTCGCGTGCAAATTTTTCGAGGCTTTCTTGATTGCTCTCCAATTCATTGATTTTGCGTTCGTTAGTTTCTATGTTTTTGTTATATGTTTCAATCTCTTGTTCGAGTTGCTTTATCTTTTTTTGGTTTTTGTATCTATTGATAAAGCTGTGTTGTCCGCAAAAAGTCATAACGATAGCGAATATCACTATTGTTACGACATACTTATTGAGTATCCACTTACGTGTTCCGTTCCAAAGGTCTTGTAATTTCATCGTTTGATATATTCAACAAAGTGGTGTGTATATGGATTTTTTTCGTCAGCTTCTTGTTTTTCACTTCTTACAGGCAACCAAATGTCGGGGTCTATTGCAGGAAAAAATGTGTCCGCGTCGTCCCATTTATAGTCTATATGTGTGATATACAATTTATCGGTAAAACCATTTTCCATAAATTGACGATATATCATTCCTCCACCAATGATAAATGCTTCTTCGTCCGGATTGACAAACTGAAGTGCTTCGTCTATACTATATGCCATTGTTGCGCCTTCAAGTTGCTCACCTGCCACATCTGTGA
Source organism: Paludibacteraceae bacterium (assembly GCA_017527495.1). Classification (GTDB taxonomy): domain Bacteria; phylum Bacteroidota; class Bacteroidia; order Bacteroidales; family Paludibacteraceae; genus RGIG6639. The sequence goes on along the minus strand of JAFXPY010000054.1, from coordinate 49,760 downwards.
TCACTATATTGGTGCGATTGGGTAGGGGGCGTTTAGGGAGCGACAAGTATGTGTTTTTTCCCATAATGACTGTATGACCGGAAGTAATGTCTTTGAAATGCTTCAGGTCGTTGGGTAAATGGCAAAGGAGTTGTCCTTTTCTGCCTATGGCGTTATGTTCGTCAATTGCTACTATTATTGAAATCATTGTTGTAGATGTTAGAAGTTAGATGTTAGAAGTGAGAAATCTTCAAATCTTCAAATCCGACTCACACTGCCACAATACCGGGGATATGTGGGTGAGGGTTATAATCTTGCAATTCAAAGTCTTCGTATTTGAAATCGAATATGTTTTTTACATCAGGATTGATAATCATTTTAGGTAGTGGCCGTGGTTCGCGTGTAAGTTGGAGTTTTACTTGTTCAATATGATTGGTGTAGATATGTGCATCTCCGAGTGTGTGTATAAACTCAAATGGTTGCAGTCCCGTAACTTGTGCCACCATTTGCAGCAAAAGAGCATAGGATGCAATATTGAAAGGTACGCCTAAAAACAAGTCGGCACTTCGTTGGTAGAGTTGCAGACTTAGTTTGCCGTCGGCAACATAGAATTGGAACAAAGAGTGACAGGGTGGAAGGGCCATCTGTTCAATCTGACCAACATTCCAAGCACTGACTATAATTCGGCGCGAGTCGGGATTGTTTTTTATAGTGTCAATGACTTGTTGAATTTGGTCGATATGGTTGCCGTTATAATCTGGCCACGAACGCCATTGATAGCCATAAATCGGACCTAAATCGCCATCTTCGCGAGCCCACTCGTTCCAGATTCTTACGCCATGTTCTTGTAAGTATTTAACATTGGTGTCGCCTTGCAGAAACCACAACAACTCGTAAATGATTGATTTCAGATGAAGTTTTTTTGTCGTTACCAACGGAAAACCATCCTGAAGGTTAAAACGCATTTGATGTCCAAAAACAGACAAGGTGCCTGTTCCTGTACGATCTTGTTTCAGTGTTCCTTCTGTAAGTACCTTATTTAATATAGAGAGATATTGTTGCATAATCTATTTTCGTTTGAATTTTAATTCTACATTTTTTGTCATTGCTTCTTTTCGCTCATCGCCTCCGAGTTGTAGTTCATCAATCTGACGACCGGCGAGAGGCCATTTACCTTGTAGATGAAGCGTATTAGAATCGAAATATGTGATGTCGAAAATTCCGTATGGTTTAAGTTCGATATTATCCATATTTCTGACCCATTGGTCGCTCACAATTAATTGTTTTTCGGTTATAAATTCTCTCAACTCTGCCGAAAGGTTGCCCAAATATGTGATTTGCATTGTATATGTCTTGTCCTGATTCAACTCTAACGCTATTGAGGCTTTGTAGGTCAGCGGACTGCCTTCGCTGTCAATATTGTAGAATGAATCTGTTGTCTGCCAACCGCCAACAACCAAATCTTTCATTCGTTTGCAACCGATGCTACCAACAACAAACATTAAAACTATGCTATATGTAAGAATTTTTTTCATCAGTAGAGTTTATATGTTGTTTTGAGTACTTTGAATTCTGTTCGGCGGTTGATTTGATTGGCTATCTCTTGTTGTTCAGGAGTTAGTGAGTCAATAAATGTTTCGTCAAGAGCTTGGTCTATAGGCAGGAAATCGTATTTTTTGTGTAGAGTGGCATCCACTACGACCGGTTTTTCTTCGCCATATCCAACCGGGGTAAGTCTTTCTTTGTCTATTCCGGCTTCGATGAGGAAATTAACCACAGATTGTGCACGCTTTTCTGAGAGCGTCTTGTTGCTTTGTGCATCACCTACTTTATCTGTATGGGCAGAGAGCTCTATGGTTATGTTGGGGTTGTCTTGCAGTAGTTTTACCAATGTGCGAAGTTCTGTTTCTGACTCAGGCGTGATGTCCCATTTGGCAAATTCGTAGAAGACATTGTTCATCGTTACCGGTTTGCTTATTGGCGAAAGCGAGAAATTTTGTTCGTATGTCTTGCTGTCGTTTTGTCCTTCGGTGTTAAGTTCTTGTTTTTGGTTGAGATAGCCTCGTGCAGAAGCAAGCATGACATATTTCACGTCTTTGGCCAATTTCAGTTTGTAGGTTCCGTCTTTTTTGGCTTGTATCTTAGCGTTTGTGCCGTCATTACCAATCAAACGAATCGTAACTTTGTCAATAGGTTCATTGTTTAAATCCGTTACTTTGCCTTCTATCATATAAATTAATTCAGGCAATTCAAAGCGATATATATTGTCGTAGCCTTTTTTCTGATTGCGGTTTGAGGAGAAATAGCCCATTTCGTTTTTTCCTTCAAAACAAATACCAAAGTCGTCCCCCATAGAGTTGAAAGGCATACCCATATTATAGAGTGCTATTGTAGAGTCTGCAAATACAGCTTTGAATATGTCAAGTCCGCCATACCCGGCATGACCATTGGATGAGAAATAGAGTTCGCCATTTCCGCGATAGTAGGGAAACATCTCGTCGTTGGCAGTATTGATTTCAGTTCCTAAATTGGTAACATTAGTCCACTGACCATCAATTTGCTCTGCCATCCAAATGTCTTTGCCGCCTATGCCATCGGGTGCGTCAGACACAAAATAGAGTGTGTCGCCATTAGCAGAAACAGACGGATGTCCGACACTTATGGTGCTGTCGACGAATAGTTTTATCTCTTGCGGCTCGCCCCATTCGCCGCCGGTACGGGTTGATTGAAATATCTTTGAACCGAAGTCAAAGCCACGTATTGGCTTCGACCATGTGAAATACATCACTTGTCCGTCGGCGGTGAAGGTGCAAACTCCCATGTCAGCATCCTTTGACCCACCAACCTTTATGGGTTGCCCTTCTCTTTCGCCACCACCAGCTGTTCTGCGTGAGTCATCCTCAGCCGCAGCCTCTTCTTCGTCATCATAGAGACCTTCAGGTTTCTCTATTTCTTCCCATTTGCCTGTAGCGTTTTTGCGTGTGGTGTACAGACCATTGATTGTTGTGCCTGTAATCGGACTATTCTGACGCATTTTGCGTGTTGCTTTAGAGCGATTGGAAGTGAACATCAATGCGTCATAATTCTCACCTATAAACATCGGCGAGAAAGTGCTCGACCGTTTGTCGTTGAAATCTGTTGCAAGCGATATTTTGTAGCGGCTGCCTTGTTTTTTCCAGTCGGGTATGTTCTTGCAAGCATATAGTCCGGCCTGACCGCGATAGTCGTCCGGCACTAATTCTATGTAAGTCTGATAGTTTTTTGCTGCGTCAGAATATTTGCCCTGATACATCAAACACTGAGCTAAACGCAAGAAAACAATAGGGTCCTCATACTTGTTCTTGATAGCATTTTGATAGGCTTTTACAGCGCGACTATGATTGATTGCCCTATAGCATTCACCTTGCTTGAATGCAACTTCACCACGCAGTTTTTTTTCTTTTTGTTTTAGAGAACCGTATATTTTGCGATACATCTCGCCGGCAGCATAATATTCACCTATCTCATAGCGTTTGTCAGCGCGTTTTATTCGCTGTGATGTGCTACAAGAACTCCACAATAAGCTTACCAACAGAAAACAAACTATATATAATGTATTGCGTTTCAATTTATATTATGATAATTTATGAATAATCAATCCACTTCTGAGTTTTGGTTCGAACCATGTTGTCTTTGGAGGCATTATGTTGCCGCTGTCGGCTATGTCCATGAGTTGTTTCATCGTTACAGGGTAGAGAGCAAGTGCCACCCGCATTTCTCCGCTATCAACACGGCGTTTAAGCTCTTCTAAACCGCGAATTCCACCAACGAAATCAATTCGTTTGTCGGTGCGCAAATCTTTTATTCCAAGAATCTGGTCGAGAATGAGATTTGATGATATGGTTACATCAAGTACGCCAATAGGATCGTTGTCGTTGTAGCGACCTTCTTTGGCTGTCAGTGAATACCATATTCCATTGAGATATAGGCTGAAATTGTGCAAACTCTTTGGGTAGTATATCACTCTGCCTTTGGGTTCAACGATGAAATCTTTTTTGAGTGCTTCGATGAATTCTTCGTCAGTAAGACCGTTAAGGTCTTTGACAAGTCGATTGTAATCAATGATTTGAAGTTGATTGTCGGGGAAACATACTGCCAAAAAATAGTTATATTCTTCGTCACCTCGATGGTTCGGATTTTGGAGTCGTTTTTCGTTTCCGACAAGAGCAGCCGCTGCAGAACGATGGTGTCCGTCAGCTATGTACATAGCATCTATTTGGGCGAATGCTTTTGTGATACGCTCTATGGTAACATCGTCATCAACGACCCAAAAAGTGTGTCGAAAGCCATCAAGGGGTGCCACAAAATCGTATTCAGGCTCTTTGCTGCTTATTTCTCTGATTATATCATCGAGGTCTTTGCGATTGCGAAAGGCAAAAAATACGGGTTCGATATTCGCATTGTTCACCCGGACATGTTTCATACGGTCTTCTTCTTTGTCCTTGCGTGTCAATTCGTGTTTTTTGATTTTGCCGTTCATGTATTCCTCAACAGATGCTGCAACTACAAAACCATATTGTGTGCGGCCATTCATTGTTTGAGCATAGAGGTAGTAACACTCTTTTGGGTCTTGCACAAGCCATCCCTTTTGCTGAAACATATTGAAGTTGTCAACGGCTTTTTGATAGACGCGTTCGTCATGTTCATCTGTGCCTACGGGGAAATCAATCTCCGGCTTGATTATGTGATACAACGACAATTCGTTACCTTGTGCTTCTGCACGAGCTTCGTCAGAATTGAGCACATCATAAGGACGACTCGACAACCGAGCCGCAATCTCTTTGGGTGGGCGAACACCCTTGAAAGGTTTTACTACTGACATTGATTGTTGTTATTTAGATTGGAAGAAACTTGATGAACCGATTGGAACACTTGTCATCTTGCAAGAACCATTGAACACCGCTTTTGCCTCCACAATAAGTGTCTGTGTGGTTATGTCGCCTTGTATATTGGCTGTTTGACGCAATGTGAGCAAATCTTTGCAATTGATTTTACCCTCTGTTTTGCCCAATATCTCAGCATTCTGACAATCTATGTTGCCTTTGATAGAACCTTGCTGACCAATAATAACTTTGCCTTTGCTCTGAATATCTCCCTCTATTGCGCCATCAATGCGAATATCATCATTGGTTATTATTGTACCTATAATCTTACTGCCCTTTGTTAGTGAATTATATTGTGGGCCTCCTTGATTATTACTTGCCATAACATTTCACTTTTTTGGTTGATAATACATAATAGTTTGCAAAGTTAAGTTTTTTTTTTATTTATTCAAAATATTTTAGCATTTTATTAACAAATCAAACTAAAAACTATGATTATCTCTTGCATTTTTTCTTTTTTTTTGCTAATTTTGCACGATTTTTCAAAAACTTTTCAAATTGAATATATAATTATGACTTTAGCAACAAAGTACGATCCTTCAGAAATCGAACAAAAATGGTATCAATACTGGCTTGAAAACAAGTATTTTCATTCCGAACCTGACAATCGTCAACCCTACACAATAGTTATCCCCCCACCAAATGTTACCGGTGTTCTTCACATGGGACACATGCTCAACAATACTATTCAGGACATCCTTGTCCGTCATGCTCGTATGACCGGTAAAAATGCATGTTGGGTGCCGGGCACTGACCATGCTTCTATTGCAACAGAAGCTAAGGTGGTCAATAAACTTGCCGAACAAGGCATCAAGAAGACAGACCTCACGCGTGATGAGTTTTTGCGTCATGCTTGGGATTGGACACACGAGCACGGAGGAATTATTCTCAAGCAATTGCGCAAACTTGGTGCAAGTTGCGATTGGGACCGTACTGCTTTCACTATGGACGAACAGCGCAGCGAACAGGTTATTAAAGTTTTCTGCGACCTCTATAACAAAGGACTTATCTATCGTGGTGTGCGTATGGTCAATTGGGACCCTAAAGCTCTTACTGCATTGTCTGACGAAGAAGTGATATTCCAAGAACACCAAGGAAAATTGTACTACCTGCGTTATGAAGTAGTGGAAGAACCCGGAAAATATGCCATTGTTGCAACTACACGTCCTGAAACAATTATGGGAGATACAGCAATGTGCATAAACCCTAACGACCTGAAAAATACATGGCTAAAAGGCAAACATGTCATTGTTCCACTTGTAGGACGCCAAATACCTGTGATTGAAGATGATTATGTAGATATAGAATTTGGAACAGGTTGCTTGAAAGTAACTCCGGCACATGACATCAATGACTATATGTTGGGAGAAAAACACAACTTGCCTTCAATCAATATATTCAACGATAATGGTACTTTAAGTCAAGAGGCGGGTTTGTATGTCGGCATGGATCGTTTCGATTGTCGCGAGCAGATTGAAAAAGACCTTCAAGCTGCAGGACTGCTTGAAAAAACTGAGAATTACACCAATAATGTGGGATTTTCAGAACGTACGCATGTGCCTATCGAACCACGCCTCTCAATGCAGTGGTTCCTGAAAATGGAACATCTGGCAAAGATTGCTCTCGAACCGGTGATGAACGATGAAATACGATTCTATCCTGCAAAATACAAGAACACCTATCGCCATTGGCTCGAAAACATCAAAGACTGGTGCATAAGTCGTCAATTATGGTGGGGACATCGCATCCCGGCTTATTATGTGGCTGATGATGTCGTTGCAAAATACAAAACGCCGAAATTTATTGTTGCACAATCGGAAGAAAATGCAAAGCAAGAATTAGAGACAAAATATAATGTTCCCGGCAATGAAATTCAACTGACGCAAGATGAGGATTGCCTCGACACATGGTTCAGTTCGTGGTTATGGCCTATCTCGCTTTTTGACGGAATAAATAATCCCGATAATGAGCAAATCAATTATTATTATCCGACAACCGACCTCGTTACCGGACCAGATATCATATTCTTCTGGGTTGCCAGAATGATTATGGCGGGTTATGAGTACAAAGGGAAAATGCCTTTCCACAATGTTTACTTCACAGGTATCGTACGTGATAAATTAGGCAGAAAGATGTCGAAAAGTCTTGGCAACTCCCCTGATCCGCTTGAGCTGATTGAGAAATTTGGTGCAGATGGTGTGCGTATGGGCATGATGCTTAGTGCTCCTGCCGGAAACGACATCTTGTTCGATGAGGCACTTTGCGAACAAGGGCGTAATTTCAACAATAAGATATGGAATGCTTTCCGTCTTGTCAAAGGGTGGGAAGTGGCTGACATCGAACAACCTCAATATGCTAAAATCGCAACACAATGGTTCGACTCTATGCTCAGTCAGACAGCTGCAGAAATGGAAGACTTGTTCTCGAAATATCGTTTGTCGGAAGCACTGATGAAAATATACAAACTTTTCTGGGACGAGTTCTCAAGCTGGTATCTTGAAATAATCAAACCGGCATATCAACAACCAATTGACATCGTAACATACAAGCAAACACTGCTGTTCTTCGACCATTTGCTCAAACTTTTGCACCCGTTTATGCCTTTCATAACCGAAGAATTATGGCAAGCTCTTGAAGAACGCAAACAGGGTGAGTCAATAATGATTGAGCAGTTGCCAAAATGGAATGAGCCGAATGTTGAATTGCTCAAAGAATTTGAAGCAATCAAAGAACTTATATCTTCAATTCGTTCAATTCGTTTGCAAAAAAATATTGCGCAAAAAGACGCACTTAAACTCGAATGTGTCGGAAATAATCTGTATGGCAAGTATGATTGTGTTGTGGCAAAGATATGCAATCTAACAAGTATTGATGTCGTTGACACAAAATCAGATGGCAGCATATCCTTTATGGTTGGAACACAAGAATATGCTATACCGATGGCCAATATGATCAATGTTGAAGAAGAACTGAAAAAACTTGAAGCTGACCTCAAGTATTACGAAGGTTTCTTGCAGTCGGTAATGAAAAAACTCTCGAATGAGCGATTTGTGCAAAATGCAAAACCTGAGATAGTGGCTAACGAACGCAAGAAACAAGCCGACGCTGAAAGTAAAATTGCGGCAATTAAAGAAAATATCAATTCACTGAAAAAATAATTATGAATCAAGTACCGGTTTTATTATTGACAGGATACCTTGGTAGCGGAAAGACAACACTACTAAATCGCATCTTACAAAATCAACAAGGTATCCGTTTTGCTGTCATAGTTAATGACATAGGAGAAGTAAATATCGATGCCAACCTTATTCAAAAAGGGGGTATAGTAAGCCAGCAAGACGATAGTCTTGTGGCTCTGCAGAATGGTTGTATTTGTTGCACTCTCAAAATGGATCTTGTACAACAACTTCACGATCTTATTGCTGCAAATCAATTTGACTATATAGTTATTGAGGCAAGCGGAATATGTGAGCCTGCACCTATTGCTCAGACAATATGTGCCATACCTCAAATGGCTCCTGAGTATGCTCAAGATGGCGTTCCTCAATTAGATTGTATAGTGTCCGTTGTTGATGCTCTCCGACTGAAAGATGAGTTTCAATATGGCAATGCTTTGATGAAACAAAATTTGCAAGAAGATGATTTGGAAAATCTCGTTATTCAACAAATTGAATTTTGCAATATTGTGTTGCTAAATAAAGCAAGTGAAGTTGATAAAAATGAGCTGCAACGCATAAGAAAAATCATTCGTGCCATACAGCCTCTTGCTGAAATTATTGAGTGCGATTATTGCGATGTGCCATTCGACAAGATTCTCAATACTCATTTGTTTGATTTCGACAAGGTGGCAGGTTCAGCAGCGTGGATTCAAGGAATAGAAGATCGCGACGAACATATTGAAGACGACGAACACGAGCACGAGCACCACCACGATGATGACGACGAGCACGAGCATCACCACGACGACCACGATGAACATCACCACGGACACCACCATCATCACGACCACGACCATGACCATGGTGAAGTTGAGGAATATGGAATAGGTACATTTGTCTATCAAAATCGTCGTCCGATGGACTTAGGCAAGTTTGATTATTTTGTTGCACGACAATGGCCAAAAGGTGTAATTCGCGCCAAAGGTATGGTATATTTTGGTAGTGAATACGACACATGTTATCTTTTTGAACAAGCAGGAAGTCAAATCAAATTGACTAATGCCGGACAATGGTATGCCACTATGCCACAAGCCGAATTAGATGTGTTGCTTGCTCGCGAGCCGCAACTGCGTGCCGACTGGGACGAACACTATGGCGACCGCATGCAAAAACTTGTTTTTATCGGTCAAAAGATGGACAAAGAAGCAATCATTAAAGCGCTTGATGATTGTTTGGAATAACAACAGCACAAAAAAGCGAACTTTTCTCATATAAACTTGAAGAGTTCGTTTTTTTTGTACGTGGTGCATTGGTCTAAAGTCAAAGTGAAATGGTGTAAAGAGAAAAAGAAAATGACAAGTATGGTTGAATACGAAAAAACTAAAATTATTTTAACAAAAATTTGGCATTTTAGTTTTTTTGCATTAACTTTGCAATGCTGTTAAAATGGCATAAAAATTAACAAAAAAAATATAGTAAAAATGAAACCAACTCACATTGAACATCTTGGCATTGCAGTGTCAAGTCTTGAGGCTACTATGCCTTTCTTTGAAGCCCTTACAGGTGCTCCATGCTATAGTATTGAAGTTGTAGAAGACCAAAAAGTTAAAACAGCTTTTTTCAAAGTAGGTGAAGTGAAAATCGAACTTCTCGAACCGACAAGCCCTGAAAGTACAATTGCTAAATTTATTGAGAAAAACGGCGGTCGTGGTGGCGTTCACCATGTTGCTTTCAATGTTGAAAATGTTGAAGAAGCTCTCAAAGAGGCAGAAGAACGCGGATGGCAACTTATCGACAAAGCTCCTCGCAAAGGTGCAGAACACTTGATGATTGCTTTCTTGCATCCGAAATCAACTTGCGGCGTACTGACAGAGCTCTGCCAACAACCAAAGTAAATAATATGATTTGAAAATTTGAAAATTTGAAGATTTCAAGATTTCATGATTACTAATTTCAGAAAAAAATGGACAATCAAGATAAATTGAAAAAACTCATCGACAAGCGCAATGTAGCGTTGCTTGGTGGTGGCGAGGCTGCCATTGAAAAACACCATGCAAAAGGTTTGATGACAGCTCGCGAGCGTATCAATATGTTGCTCGACGAAGGAAGTTTTGAAGAAATTGACATGTTTCTCACTCACCGTTGCAATGACTTCGGTATGGAGAAAAAAGTGTTCCTCGGCGATGGCGTAGCAGTAGGTAGTGGTACTATCGATGGTCGCCTCGTTTTTGTCTTTGCACAAGACGCTACCGTCATTGGTGGTTCATTGTCAGAAACGATGGCACAAAAGATATGCAAAGTGATGGATATGGCTGTTAAGCTTGGCGCTCCTATCATTGGCTTGAATGATTCAGGTGGTGCCCGTATCCAAGAAGGAGCATGTGCTCTTGCCGGCTATGCCGAGATATTTGAGCGCAACATTCTTGCATCAGGTGTCGTTCCGCAAATATCGGTTATCTTTGGACCTTGCGCCGGTGGTGCTGTGTATAGTCCGGCTCTGACCGACTTTATCATGATGACAGAGCAAAACTCCTATATGTTCATTACGGGTCCGAAAGTTGTTAAATCAGTAACCGGTGAAGATGTAACCGTGGAGGAACTTGGTGGTGCTCGCGTGCACGCAACCAAATCGGGTGTAACGCATTTCACTGCAGCAACAGAAGAAGAAGCTCTTGCTGAAGTTCGTCGTCTGATTTCTTTCATTCCGCAAAACAACATGGAGGAAGCTCCTCTCAAGCCAACCAGCGACCCGGCTGATCGTATAGAAGAGAGCCTGAATGAACTTGTTCCAAGTAATTCTAACTTGCCATACAACATGAAAGACATTATCTATACTATTGTTGATGATGGCGATTTCATGGAAGTGCAAAAAGATTTTGCCAAGAATATCATTTGCGGTTTTGCCCGTTTCAATGGTCGCGCAACAGGTATTATTGCCAACCAGCCTAACTGGCTTGCCGGAGTGCTCGATTGTGATGCGTCACGCAAAGCAGCACGCTTCGTTCGTTTCTGCGATGCATTTAATATCCAAATTCTCACACTTGTTGACGTTCCGGGATTCCTTTGCGGTACAGGACAAGAATATGCAGGTATTATTGACCATGGTGCAAAATTGATGTTTGCATACGGCGAAGCAACAGTACCAAAGGTTACGATTACTATTCGCAAGTCTTACGGCGGAAGTCATATCGTGATGAGTTGCAAGCAACTTCGTGGCGATTTGTGCTATGCATGGCCAAATGCGGAGATCGCCGTTATGGGCGCAAGCGGAGCAATAGGCGTACTTCAAGCCAAAGCTATCAAGGCAATTGAAGATCCCGAAGAGAAAAAGAAATTCATTGCAGAGAAAGAAGCCGAGTATCAAGACAAATTTGCTTCACCATATCAAGCAGCCTCACGCGGATATATTGATGATGTTATTGAACCTCGCAATACACGTGTAAGAATAATTCGTGCCTTCGAAATGTTGCAAACAAAGAGATTGACCAATCCTTTGAAAAAACATAGTAATATTCCTTTGTAGTTAGAAGTTAGAACGCTAACGCTGTTAGAAGTCAGACCGCTAACGCTGTTAGAAGTTAGAAAAATAACTAACAAACAAGTAAATCGTAAATAATTAAATAAGAAAATCATTATTATGTTTTTAGCAATCAATTGGTTTAACACCACAGTTATCACACTGTTAGGTTTCGCGATTGTGTTTGTTGTGCTTGTGTTGCTGATTTTTATCTTGATGGGCTTTGGTGCTATTATGCAACCTAAAGTAAAAGCCGAGACATCGGTAAAAACAGAAGCAGGGCATGACCACCCGACTGAAACACAAATAGAAGATGTCAAACTGACAGCAAATACAACTGCTGCTATTGCTATGGCTTTGCATTTGTATTATGCTCAACAGCATGACGAGGAGCCTATGGAGATACATATTACACACATTACGCGTAATGATTCGCCATGGAACTCAAAAGCATTTGGCATGAATAACTTACATAGAAGTTAGAAGTAAGAAGTAAAGAAGTGAGAAGTAAGAAGTAAGAGAACTTTTACTATTATTTATTTCAAACTTCGAAATAACAAAATTATTTAACTCAAAATGAAAGAATTTAATTTTATAATAGACGGTCATAAATACGAGGTTTCGGTAAATGAAATTGAGTCTCAGCAAGCTGAAGTAACCGTTAATGGCACAAAATTTAATGTGCAAATTGAGAAAAAAGACAAAGAGCCTGTTATCTCAACTTATCGCAAGATGGAAGCTGCAACCAAAGCAGCTCCGCAAGTAGCAGGCAAGTCACAAATCGTAAAATCCCCACTTCCGGGAAGTATTGTTAATGTGCTTGTCAGTGTTGGTCAGACAGTCAAGCGCGGTGACACATTGCTCACGATGGAGTCAATGAAGATGGAGAATCAAATCAAGGCAGACCAAGATGGAAAAGTGAAAGCCATCTTTGTTGAGAAAGGCAACAATGTGATGCAAGACGACAAACTTCTCGAACTTGAAGGTGCTGCCGTTGCAGCTCCTGCCGAACCGGCACCGGCTCCTAAACCTGCTCCTGCTCCCAAACCTGCAGCTCCAAAGGCAGAAGCCAAACCTGCTGCCGCACCTGTTGCCGGAGGTTTGAAGGTGAAAAGTCCGCTGCCGGGTAGTGTGGTTCGCGTACCTGTTGCAGAAGGTCAGAGTGTTAAACGCGGCGACGACCTTATCATTCTCGAATCAATGAAAATGGAGAATGCAATCAAAGCAGATCGCGATGGAGTGGTGAAACAAGTTCTTGTAAGTCAAGGACAAAATGTAATGCAAGACGATGTTCTCGTTGTCTTAGAATAATAATTAAAGACAGAAAACATTATGAAAAAAATTGTGTTACTTTTAGTATCGTGTTTGTTGCTCGCCGGTATGCCGGTTGTGGCACAAGATTCGATAGACAATCAGAATGTCGCTCAACTTGAAGCTACCACAAATGAAGCTGAATCGGAAACGTATGTTGAAGAAGTACAGCCTGCAGAAGTGGTAGAGGCTGATGCTACAGATCCTGATTTGGAAGTAGGAGAGCGTCTTGCAAAATTTTGGCATGATACGGGTCTTTATCAGTTTGGTGAGGATTGGCGCTACATACTCATGATATGTATTGCTTGCCTTTTGTTCTATCTTGCTATCGGACGCAAATTCGAACCTTTATTGCTTTTGCCTATTGCTTTCGGTATGTTGCTTACCAACTTGCCCGGGGCAGATATGTTCCATGAAGCTATATTTGCCGGTGGACATGTGCATTGGGATTTGCTTAAAGGTGCAGATGCAAGTATAACGCCAGGATTGCTTGACTGGCTCTATCTCGGTGTAAAACTCGGAATTTATCCTTGCTTGATATTTATCGGTGTAGGTGCAATGACCGATTTTGGTCCGCTGATTGCTAATCCGAAGAGTCTTATTCTTGGAGCTGCAGCACAGTTCGGTATCTTTGCCACATATTTTGGTGCTGTAGCCATGGGTTTCTTGCCTAATGAGGCTGCAAGTATTGGTATTATAGGTGGTGCTGATGGTCCTACATCAATATTCCTTACTTCGCGTCTTGCACCTGAGTTGCTCGGTCCTATAGCTGTGGCAGCTTATTCATACATGGCACTTGTTCCTGTTATTCAACCGCCTATCATGCGACTTCTCACAACAAAGAAAGAACGTGCAATACAAATGAAGCAATTGCGTAGTGTAACAAAACGCGAGAAAATCATTTTCCCAATCGTTGTAACAATCATTGTTGCATTGCTTTTGCCTTCAGCAGCTCCACTGATCGGTTGCTTGATGCTCGGTAATCTCTTGAAAGAGAGTGGTGTAACAGAGCGCTTGAACAAAACAGTGCAAAACGAATTGATGAATATAGTTACTATATTCTTAGGAATAACAGTCGGTGCAACAGCCACAGCCACAACATTCCTTACCTTCAAGACTTTAGGCATATTGCTTCTTGGTATTATAGCTTTTGGTTTTGGTTCTGGTATGGGTGTGTTAATTGCCAAATTTATGAACTTGTTCCTGAAAGAAAAAATCAATCCGTTGATTGGTTCAGCCGGTGTATCTGCTGTGCCTATGGCAGCCCGCGTGTCGCAAACAGTAGGACAAGAAGAAAATCCGGGTAACTTCCTTTTGATGCATGCTATGGGTCCGAATGTGGCAGGAGTGATAGGCTCGGCTGTTGCAGCAGGATTTTTGCTCAATATGTTGGGATAAAATAATATATGTCCTCAAAAAAATGGAAATGCAGGAATGTATTTCCATTTTTTTTGTAGAAAAGTAAAAACGACTTGATTGTTTCGCAAAAAAAAATTAATTTTGTATGCAAAATGTATTTATAAAAGTGAAAATACAATAATAATGTCTTTCAGGAAACTATTTTTTTCTATATTTATTGTATGTTGCAGTATTCTTGCGAATGCACAAGATAGCATGTATTACGAGTCTTTCGCACTTCCTAAGGCGCCAGATGATTTAATTTCGCCGGAAGTGTTGCCGGATCGCCGCGTAACATTTCGTCTTTATGCCCCCAATGCAATAGATGTCAATCTGATCTCAAGTTGTTTTGGAAAAGAAATAGACACAAGTCCGTTCGGAACATCAGAAGGTATGGTTAAGATGCAAAAGGATGATAGCACGGGGATATGGTCTTTCACTACATTACATCCCGTCTATCCAAACACGTATATATACTATTTTGTTGTTGATTTCATCAATGTAGTTATTGACCCTCAAAACCCTAACGATGCGTGGAATACAGGTTCGCATTATAGTGTTTTCACAGTAGGAGGCAATGATTATGCCGATTTATATCTTGACAATCCGGCAGTAGCACATGGTAGCATAGATACAATAATATTCTATTCAAAAACATTTCAATCCAATCGCCGATTTACAGTTTATTTGCCCCCACATTATAATAAGAACAAAGAGTATCCATTGCTTTTTTTATTGCATGGAATAAGTGGAGATGAGTATGCATGGCTTAGTTTGGGAAGGGTGGCACAGATATGCGACAATATGATAGCCGATGGTACAATTGAACCAATGATTATTGTTATGCCTAATTGCAATGTTGTCATAAAGAATGAAAATGAAGAAGTAAGTACTTTGTCGAGCAATATATTAAATATTCCGAAACAGCTGAGCGGACTTTTTGAACGCTCTTTCCCTGAAATCATTGCAGAAGTTGAAAGCCGTTATAATGTAGCGAAAGAAAAACGCTACCATAAGATTGCAGGTTTGAGTAGCGGCGGTTTTCAGTCAGCCAATATCGCCAATGTCGTACAAGATTATTTTTCTACAATAGGATTATTTTCTGCAACTGTTTGGAAAGGACAGATACCTAAACTAATTGCTGAATCAGACTCACAAGACTATTATATCAGTGTAGGACGCAACGATCCCGTCAGCTGGAGCCTTTCAAAGCATTTTGCTCAGCGAACACAAAAAAAGCATTATTACATCACATTTAGGGAATATGTCGGTGGACACTCGTGGAAAAATTGGCGTGAGTACTTAGTTGATTTTTTAGAAACCTATTATTAGAAGCAAGAAGTAAGAAGCAAGAAGTGAGAAGCAAGAAGTGAGTAATGCGTTTAAGAGTTTTTGTCATATTATTTTTTACTTGTTTATCTGAGGCAATTGCAGAGGTATCACTGATAGCTGTTGGTGATATCATGCCCGCCACGCTTACGCAAAAAGGCTATTTGCCCGATAGCAAATTGCTTTTTGTTGATGCCAAGCAAGAATTTGAAAAAGTAGATTTTGTTTTAGGAAATTTAGAGACAACACTTGCCGATACGGGTGTTCCGCGCCAGCCGGAGAGGGAATATATATTCTTGACGCCCATAAGATATGCTCCATCACTCAAAGATGCCGGATTTGATTTTCTCTCACTTGCCAACAATCATACCTACGACTTTGGCAAAGAAGGCTTGCAATCCACAATGTCGGTGTTGGAAGCAAACGGGATTGCTTATAGCGGAATAAAATGGCAAGAGCCTTATGTCGTATTGCACAATGAACAAGGGAAAAAAATAGCAGTTTGTGCATTTGGCTTTAATTTCTATTGCAACCAACTCAACAAGCCGCAAGAGGTGGTGCGTATAGTGCAATTGGCAAAATCTGCAGCCGACATTGTTGTTGTAACTTTTCATGGTGGTGGAGAAGGTAAGGAGTATCGCAATCTGCCTGTGGGTGGCGAAAAATATCTTGGCGAAGATAGAGGTTCATTGCGTGAATTTGCGCACTTATGTATTGACACCGGTGCCGATTTCGTTTTTGGCCACGGACCGCATGTTGTCAGAGCAATTGAATTATATAAGGGTAGGTTGATAGCGTATAGTTTGGGTAATTTCTGTACGCCATACGGCGTGTCGATACAAGGAATAAGCGGCTATGCACCGATACTGAAAGTAGTGTTGGCTGACGATGGCCATCTGCTTGAGGGCAGAATAATATCAATGGTGCAGAAACGCGGATACGGACCCAGATATGACCAGTCAGGTATTGTGATTGACGAAATACGACATCTATCAGATGACAATATAGCCGGGACACTGAACATAACAAGCACAGGACATATCGTAGCAAGTGAATACGCAACGGATGCAAATACAGAAGAGATAGAAGAAAAATATGACTCAACAGAAATAGACTGGTCGAACAAGGGCTGGTAAAAAAGTTAAAAAAAAATAATATAAGATATTGTTTTTATCATTTTTTTTATTTATTTTTGCAAACGTTATTAATTGCGATTATTGGCAAGATTACTGATTCAACTATAAATAGTTGATTTATAAATAAAATTGAATTAACAGTAATGACGAAAGTCATAAAAATAACCATTAATAATATGGATACAAGACTTCAAGAATTAACAAACAAAATCTATGCCGAGGGCGTAGAAAAAGGAAATGAGCAAGCAGCTCAAATTGTAGGTGAGGCAGAGCAAAAGGCAGCGCAAATCATTAAAGACGCCCAAGCGGAAGCAGCTCGTATAGTAGATGAAGCAAACCGCAAAGCTGGTGAATTAGACAAGAATACACGTTCTGAATTGCGCTTGTTTGCCGGTCAGAGTGTGAGTGCTTTGCGCACCGAAATCACTAATCTGCTGACTGATAAATTGGCTGCTGATAGTGTAAAAGCAGCAACTGCAGACAAAGCATTTATGCAGAAAGTTATAGCCGATTTAGTTGCTCAAATGGCAAAAAACGGAACTGTAACAGTGCAAGCAAAAGATGCTGAGGCTCTGAAAAAATATTTTGCTGCAAATGCCAAAACATTGCTCGACAACAAAGTTGAAATCAAAGAAGTTAAGGGTATAAAAACAGACTTTGTCATTGCTCCTGAAAAGGGCGGCTACAAACTCACATTCGGCGACGAAGAACTTGTTGCTTATTTCAAAGAGTTTTTACGTCCACAACTTATAGAATTGTTGTTCTAACAGCTTGATAAGATATGT
Organism: Paludibacteraceae bacterium; assembly: GCA_017527495.1. Classification (GTDB taxonomy): domain Bacteria; phylum Bacteroidota; class Bacteroidia; order Bacteroidales; family Paludibacteraceae; genus RGIG6639. Next base: position 32,225 of record JAFXPY010000054.1, on the reverse strand, counting down.
ATTACACAAATAATCTAATGTAATTATATCCTAAGTAATAAAACATTATTTTCATGAGTTATACCTATTTAATATCAGGATTAGAAGATTTGCGAGCCGGTCAGCAACCTAAAATGTCTCTTGCCGATTTTATGAATTTGCTGCAAGAACAGTTGACCGACAACGATATGAAGTTGATTGAATTGCTTCAAATGAAAAATGATGACCCTGTCATTATGGAAAATTGGGAACAAGAAGCAACTCAAGATCGTTTCGCAGAGTCTATCGTTTCTGAAGCAGATTTTCGCACCCAGTTGCTCTACGAATACGGCATGCGCTCGCACAACAAATTTGTTCGCAAATGGTTTGCGTTCAATCTCGACTTGAATAATGTCATGGCAGCCTCAATATGCCAAAAGCATGGTTATGACATCAGTCGGGCAATAGTTGGTGAAAATGAAGTAGCTCAACTACTGCGTAAAGGTGGATTGAATAAAAACAGTAGTTTGGCAGCAGTGTTGCCCGAATTAGGAGATATTGTGGCTCTAACCAATATCGACAATCTGCTTGACCGTGAGCGTGCAATAGACAATTTGCGTTGGCAATGGCTCGAAGACACAACATTGTTCTGCTATTTTGAGATTGACAATGTACTTGCATATTTTCTGAAAATGAAAATATTAGATAGGTGGAGTGGGTTGTCGGTAGAGCATGGTGAAGAAGTTTTCCGTGGAATACTTGCAGACATGAAACGTGATGTAAAGTTTGCGTAATTAATCAAGAATAAAATTTTTTCTATATATGACAAAAGGAATAGTTAAAGGTATCATCGCTAACCTTGTAACGGTGGCTGTAGATGGTCCGGTTTCACAAAATGAAATTTGCTATATAACAATTGGCGACACTCGACTGATGGCTGAGGTCATCAAGGTAACGGGTGATAATGTGTATGTACAGGTGTTTGAGAGTACACGTGGCTTGAAAGTAGGTAATACTGTAGAATTTACAGGACACATGCTCGAAGTGACTCTCGGTCCCGGTTTGTTGAGTCGTAACTATGATGGTTTGCAGAATGATTTGGACAAGATGGAAGGTGTGTTCCTTCGCCGTGGCGAGTACACATATCCGCTTGATGAAGAAAAACTATGGCTTTTCAAACCACTTGCAAAAGTAGGCGACACAGTTGAGGCTGCCAGCTGGCTTGGAGAAGTGGAAGAGAATTTCCAACCGCACCGCATCATGGTTCCTTTTGTTATGGAAGGTACATACACGGTTAAATCAATTGTGGCAGAAGGCGAGCACAAAATACATGATGTCATAGCCGTAATAACAGACAAGGATGGTGTTGATCACGAAATCACTATGGTTCAGAAATGGCCGGTGAAAAAAGCAATAACAGCATATCGTGAGAAACCTCGTCCTTTTAAATTGCTCGAAACTGGTGTGCGCACCATTGATACTGCCAATCCTATTGTTGAAGGAGGTACAGGATTTATTCCGGGACCTTTCGGAACCGGTAAGACAGTGCTTCAACACGCCATTTCAAAACAAGCTGCTGCCGATATCGTTATTATGGCAGCCTGCGGTGAGCGTGCCAATGAGGTTGTGGAGATATTCGTAGAGTTCCCGGAACTTGAAGACCCACACACAGGACGCAAATTGATGGAACGAACCATCATCATTGCCAACACATCAAACATGCCTGTGGCAGCTCGTGAGGCTTCTGTATATACAGCCATGACCATTGCCGAGTATTATCGTTCGATGGGTCTGCGTGTATTGCTTATGGCTGATTCAACATCACGTTGGGCGCAAGCATTGCGTGAGATGTCTAACCGTCTTGAGGAGTTGCCAGGTCAGGATGCATTTCCAATGGACTTGTCGGCTATTATCGGTGCATTCTACAGCCGTGCCGGATATGTGTATCTCAAGAATGGTAAATCAGGTTCTATCACCTTTATCGGAACAGTAAGTCCTGCCGGTGGTAACCTCAAAGAGCCCGTAACAGAAGGTACAAAGAAAGCTGCTCGTTGCTTCTATGCTCTCGAACAGAACCGCGCCGACCGCAAGCGCTATCCTGCTGTCAATCCTATTGATTCTTATTCAAAATACATAGAATATCCTGAATTTGCCGACTATGTCAAAGACATTCTCGGAGCTGATTGGATTGGAAAAGTTAATCACCTCAAAACAATCCTGCAACGTGGTAAGGAAATACAAGAACAAATCAATATCTTGGGTGACGACGGCGTACCTGTAGATTACCACGAGACATTCTGGAAATCTGAAGTAATCGACTTTGTCATACTGCAACAAGACGCATTTGATGCCATTGATGCCGTTACGCCGCTTGATCGTCAGAAATATATGATGGACATCGTGATTGACATAGTCGATCATGACTATGATTTCGACAATTTCCTTGATGTGATTGATTATTTCAAGCGAGTAATCAACATCTGCAAGCAAATGAACTATTCAGAGTATCACTCCGAACAATTTGAGAAATATGTAGCTCAACTCAAAGAGTTGTTGGCAGAAAAACAAATTGTTGAATAATTTAGAATTAGATTTATATAATAATATGGCAAAAGCATTTCAAAAAATTTATACACAGATTACCGCAATCACCAAGGCCACATGTAGTTTGAAAGCTGAAGGTGTAGGTAATGACGAGCTGGCAACAGTAAATGGTAAGTTGGCTCAGGTGGTTAAAATTGTAGGCGATGAAATCACACTTCAGGTGTTTGAAGGAACAGAAGGTGTGCCAACGAATGCTGAGGTTATATTCCTTGGCAAAGCACCAACACTCAAAGTGAGTGACCAACTTGCAGGTCGTTTCTTCAACGCATACGGTGATCCTATTGATGGCGGACCAGAAATAGAAGGTGAGGAAGTCGAGATTGGCGGTCCGTCGGTTAATCCGGTACGCCGTAAGCAGCCGTCAGAATTGATTGCAACAGGTATCGCAGGTATTGACCTGAACAACACCCTTGTTTCCGGTCAGAAAATACCTTTCTTTGCCGACCCGGATCAACCTTACAACCAAGTAATGGCCAATGTGGCACTTCGAGCCAAAGCCGACAAGATTATTCTTGGAGGTATGGGCTTGACCAACGACGACTATCTCTATTTCAAAAATGTATTTAGCAATGCCGGCGTATTGGATCGTATCGTCTCATTTGTCAATACAACAGAGAATCCGCCTGTTGAGCGACTCCTGATTCCTGACATGGCTCTTACAGCAGCCGAGTATTTCGCAGTGGCAAAGAACGAAAAAGTACTTGTCTTGCTTACTGATATGACGCTTTATGCTGATGCCCTTGCAATAGTGAGCAACCGTATGGACCAAATTCCTTCAAAAGACTCAATGCCCGGCTCGCTCTATTCTGATTTGGCAAAGATATATGAGAAAGCAGTGCAATTCCCGGCCGGAGGCTCTATAACAATTATTGCCGTAACAACACTGTCAGGTGGTGACATTACACACGCTATTCCTGACAACACAGGTTATATCACTGAAGGTCAGTTGTATTTGCGTCGCGACTCTGACATCGGTAAGGTAATTATAGACCCATTCCGTTCGCTTTCGCGTCTGAAACAATTGGCACAAGGAAAGAAAACACGTGAAGACCATCCGCAAGTGATGAACGCTTCTGTGCGTCTGTATGCTGATGCAGCCAACGCTAAAACAAAATTGGAAAATGGTTTTGACCTTACCAACTACGACGAGCGTTGCCTCGCTTTCGCTAAAGACTATTCAGACAAGATTCTGGCTATTGATGTCAATATTGACACAACGCAAATGCTCGACACTGCTTGGCAGTTGTTTGCTAAACACTTCAAACCTGAAGAGGTCAATATCAAACAAAATCTTGTTGACAAATATTGGGTGAAATAAATAGAATTTGAAGATTTGAGAATTTGAAGATTTGAGAATTTGAAGATTTGAGAATTTGAAGATTTGAAGATTCCTAATTCCTAATTAAACAATGGCTATTGCTTTTCAATATAACAAAACTTCGTTGCAGGCTTTAGAGAAAAACCTTAAAATGCGTCAGCGCACTCTGCCCACAATTAAAAACAAAGAGAGCGCTCTGCGTATGGAGGTGAAAAAAGCTAAGGACGAATTGCATAATCTTGAACAACAACTTGAAGACCGTATATCATCTTACGACCAAATGTTGTCTCTTTGGGGTGAGTTTGATACTTCGCTGATTCATGTTGACGATGTCAAGATGTCGATCAAAAAGATTGCCGGAGTGCGTGTGCCTGTTCTTGACGAGGTGTTGTACTCAACGCGTGAGTTCTCCGTCTTTAGCAGTCCTAAGTGGTTTGCAGATGGTTTCAATCAACTCAAAGAACTTGCTGAGGTGGGCATCAAACACGAGTTTTGTGTTGAGAAATTACGACTACTCGAATATGCACGCAAGAAAACAACACAAAAGGTAAACCTCTTTGAGAAAGTACAGATACCGGGATATGAAGATGCTATTCGCAAAATAAAACGCTTCATGGAAGATGAAGAAAACTTGTCGAAATCAAGTCAGAAAATCGTCAAAGGCAAGCGCGAACGAGAAGCACGAATGGCAGAACAAACCAAATGATTTATTGAACCAACATAATGCCTAATTTGTTTATCATAGCAGGACCTAATGGAGCAGGGAAATCAACAGCTTCTTTGGCTATGTTGCGCAATATATGGGATTGCAAAGAATTTATCAACTCCGACGATATTGCAGCAATAATCAATCCCCTGAACCCCGAACAAGCCGAAATTGAAGCAACAAGACGAATGTTGCAACGCATTGACGAACAAATGGCTAAACAAAATGATTTTGCTCTTGAAACAACATTGTCGGCACGTTCATTGGTTATTTTGGTTCGTAAAGCTCAGCAATTAGGCTACAAAGTGCACTTGTTTTTCTTCTGGTTGGCAAGTGCCGAACAAGCCAAAGCAAGAGTACATCAGCGTGTGAGCGAAGGAGGACATCATGTGCCTGATCTAACCATAGAACGACGATATAGATTGGGACTGAAAAATTTGGTTAAATTGTATCTACCGGCTTGCGACTATGTGGCAGTGATAGACAAATCGAAAATAACATCAACCGACATTGTCCGCAAAGAGACATTGCGAGGCGAAGTGAAAGTTTTCGATGCTGAAAAATGGAAACAAATTCAAGATATACTAAAATGAGAGATTCAGACAAAAGGACAACCTCAAAATTGCATGAGGGCCTTACATTGACAACTCAACGATTGCTTGAACATAAGCGTAGTACAGACGGAACGCTGATTGTCGCCGACGATAATGGCAACATTCAGGCTGTTCAAGCGCGGGATATTGAATTATAGTTAAACTCAAAAAGTTCGTAATTTTATTATGATAGCAAAAATGCTGAAATATACCTTCTTGGTGTATCACCAACAATATGAACAGTTTTTGGAAAAACTGCGAAATGTAGGTGTGTTGCATATCAACGAGCTAAAAGAAGGTGTAGCAGAAAATGATTTATTGCGCGAAAAATTGCAGTTGCTCGGCAGATTAGACAAACTGATTGCCGAAACAAAAGCATTGTTGCCGGAAAATGCTGCTTTAGAGCCTTCCGGCGACTATGACGAAAAAGTCTTGCTCGAAGCACTGAGCGAACTAAAGTCGGCGCGTCAGCAGGCAGAACAAAAACAAACCGCCTTATTGCGTGAAGCACATCGCATTGAGCCATGGGGTACATTTGATGCCGAACGATTTGAACAACTCAAGAAAGCAGGTCTGTGCCTACAGTTTTTCCAATGTGCCGACAAAAAATTCAATCCTCAATGGGCTGAACAATACAACGCTCTTGAAGTGTCGAGAGATGGCAAAACAGTTCGTTTCATAACGGTCAACCATGCTGAAGTAAGCATAGAAGACGCTGATAGTGTTGATTTGGGAAATAGTGATGCCGAAGTTTTGCAGCAGCAAGCAGCCGAATTGAAAAAAGAAACAGAAAAACTGGGACAAACAATAACAGAGTGGGCAATAACCAACTATAATAATTTGCTTGATTTTCGTAGTAGAGTAAAAGAAAGTGCCGATTGGGATAAAGCCTTGATTAGCACTTTGTCTGTGGCTGACGAGAAAGTAAAATTGCTGGTTGGATTCTGTCCTGACGACAAGGTTGCGGAATTAAACCAAATGCTCAATAACGAAGGTGTTTACTACGAAACAGCCGATCCTACAGAAGAAGACCTTGCTCCGGTTAAACTAAACAACAACAGATTTGCCAAACTCTTTGAGGTATTCACAGGTATGTATGGTTGGCCTGTATATGGCGAATTTGACCCCACACCGATTCTTGCTCCTTTCTATCTCTTATTCTTCTCAATGTGTATGGGTGATGCAGGCTATGGCATATTGCTTATAGCTTTTGGTCTGCTTGTTCACTACAAGAAAATCAATATTGCGATGTTTGAGGGTTTAGGACCAATCATTGCAACATTAGGCGTTGGAACATTAGTTGTAGGCTTTTTCCTCGGAACAGCCTTTGGCGTCGATTTGAGTACTATATTCCCATCAATTGATTATCTCTTCCTCAATGGAAAAATAATTACTGATGGTGGTATTCAATATGTGAGCAAAGCAGCATATAAAGCTCAAGAAATGAAGGGCGGATATGATGTAGCAATGGTTCTGGCTGTACTTATAGGTGTGTTCCATATCTGCTTAGCTATGGTTATCAAAGCCTTGTGCTACACCAAACGATTTGGTTTCCGCAACCAATTATCGACATGGGGATGGACATTACTTATCGTAGGTGGCATTTCAGCGTTGATAATCTGTATGGCTCTATCATTGCCTATGGAGGTAACAAAATGGGTATTGATTGGTATTGCAGGTGTTTCGGCTTTGGGTATTTATATATTCAATACTCCGGGACGCAATCCCTTGCTCAACATTGGTGCCGGATTGTGGGACACGTATAATATGGCAACGGGTATACTTGGTGACACACTTTCATATATTCGTCTTTATGCGTTAGGTCTTGCAGGTGGTAAGCTCGGTGGTGCATTCAATAACCTTGGTTTGATGGTATTGGGTGACGCTACATGGCAATGGTTACCATTCATAATCATTCTGCTCATAGGACATTTACTCAACCTTGCCATGTCTGCACTTGGTGCATTTGTTCACCCTCTGCGTCTGACGTTTGTTGAATACTTCAAAAACTCAGGTTACGAAGGCAAAGGTAAGTTATATAGTCCGTTTGCAAAGAAGTGAGAAGTAAGAAGTGAGATAATAGAAGTGAGAAGTAAGAAGTAAGAAGTAAGAGATCTCTAACATCTTTCAGCGCAGCGGTCTTTGATCTTACAGCGCAGCGGTCTTTACTCTTACAGCGCAGCGGTCTTTGATCTTTCAGCGCAGCGGTCTTTAATCTTAATAAAAAAATTAACAATAATAAAACATTTAGAAAAATGAATGAAATTTTAGGTTATTTCGGTTGGGCAGCCATGTTGGGTCTTGCCGGTATTGGTTCAGCCTATGGTACCACAATAGCAGGTAACGCTGCTGAAGGTGGTTTGAAAAAAAATCCTGACAAATCATCATCTTACATGATTCTTTCAGCTCTACCAGCAACACAAGGTTTGTATGGTTTCGTTGCATTCCTTATGTGGATGGGTAAAGACTTGGCTGTTGACGGAGCAAAAATGTTTGGTGTTGGCTTGTTCGTTGGCCTGATTTGCTTGTTCTCAGGTATTCGTCAAGGTCAAGTATGCGCTAATGGTATTGCTTCAATAGCTGCCGGACATGATGTTCAAACCAATACGATGATTTATGCAGCTCTGCCTGAATTCTATGCAATTTTGGCTCTCGTTGCAGCACTTATGGCATAATCCTGTGGTTTAGCCTTTTTTAATCAAAAGGGGCGTATCAAAAATGATATGCCCCTTTTAGATTTACTTATTTACGATTTTCAAATCTTCAAATTGTCAAATGTTCAAATCTTCAAATTGTCAAATGTTCAAATTATCAAATCTAATCATAGTTGCATTATTTTTGTGTGCCTGCAGTAGGCAGATTCACACCGACTTAGAATCTGAACAACTGAATGGACAAGTGCGCTATGTACGCATCCTTACTGCACCGGCTGAAAATGCTGCTGAACAATATCTCTATTCGAGCGAGCGATTTACTGAAGAGTTTTTTTTCAATAAGAAAGGACTAATCGATTCAACAACATTTACAGTTGATGATGGTATGGTACAAAAATGCTACTACCAACATGACAAAACAGGAAATAAAACAGCAATCAATCACATCATAGGTGGCGAATTGGTAGAACGAACGGAGTATGAATACGACAAAAATGGCAATATGACCAAATGGAATGTAATAGGTGACAATGACGAATTGTCGTTCTATGCCCTTTATGATTGCGATTCTTTAGGCAGGACCACACAAGCGCGCTTCTATGACGGCTTAGGTCGCCATCTGCGCACCGAGCTTTCTCTCTATGGCAGTAATGGATTGATTGAGAGAGAAATTAGTTTGTATGGTGCAGGCGATACAATTTCTACACTTTTCTCCTATAATGATAGAGATCAGTTGGTTGAAAAGAGTTCAAAAAATAGTAATGGCATTTTTGAAGCAACTTATAAATATGAATACGACTCTCTGAATAATTGTATTTTTGACATAATGATTGACGAAAGAGAAGAAAATATCCGTCGTTTTGACTATATCTATGACAATCACAACAATTGGATACACAAGCAGGCTTACAGAGTAGATAGCTTTGGAGTCGAGTATCCGCTGACAGAATGGAAAAGAGAAATTGAATATTACTAAACAATAAATATAATGGCAGACGATAAAAAGATTATTTTTTCGATGGTTGGTGTGTCAAAGTTTTTCACACCTCAAAAGAAAGTCCTCAACGATATTTATCTGTCTTTTTTCTACGGAGCAAAGATAGGTATCATTGGTCTTAATGGCGCAGGTAAATCAACACTACTCAAGATTATAGCAGGTGTTGACCAGTCATATCAGGGCCAAGTGGTTTTCTCCCCGGGTTATAGTGTTGGCTATTTGGAACAAGACCCCAAGTTGGACCCTCAAAAAACGGTGAAAGAAGTGGTGCAAGAAGGTGTACAACCTATCATGGACATGCTTGCAGAGTACGACCAAATCAATGCTGCTTTTGCCGAACCTGATGCTGATTTCGACAAGCTTATTGCTCGCCAAGGAGAGTTGCAAGAACTTCTCGACCACGCTGACGCATGGAATATCGACAATCGTCTTGAACGCGCTATGGATGCTTTGCGTTGTCCTGACGGAGATGCGAAAGTCGAACACCTCAGTGGTGGCGAGCGTCGTCGTGTGGCTCTATGTCGTTTGCTACTGCAAAAACCAGACATCTTGCTTCTTGACGAGCCTACCAACCACCTTGATGCAGAATCTGTGGAATGGCTTGAACAGCACTTGCAGAAATATGAAGGAACAGTTATTGCCGTTACTCACGACCGCTATTTTCTCGACCATGTGGCAGGTTGGATACTTGAGTTAGACCGAGGTGAGGGTATTCCATGGAAAGGCAATTATTCGTCGTGGCTCGAACAAAAGACAGCCCGTATGGCAATGGAAGAAAAACAAGCCAGCAAACGACGTAAGACTCTCGAACGCGAGTTGGAGTGGGTACGTATGGCACCAAAAGCACGCCAAGCCAAAGGAAAAGCACGTCTGGCAGCATACGACAAATTGCTCAATGAAGATCAAAAAGAAAGAGAGGAAAAACTCGAATTATTTATTCCTAACGGACCTCGCTTGGGCAATAAAGTCATCATCGCAGAACATGTCCGCAAAGCGTTTGGAGACAAACTATTGTTCGATGACCTCAACTTTATGTTGCCACCCAATGGTATTGTGGGCGTGATAGGTCCCAACGGAGCCGGCAAGACAACACTTTTCCGTATGATAATGGGGTTGGAAAAGGCCGATTCAGGTGAGTTTAGTGTTGGCGAAACAGTGAAAATCGGTTATGTTGACCAAGTACATTCAAACATAAATCCGGAAAATACTGTCTATCAAACTGTAGCCGAAGGAGCTGATTATATTAGAGTAGGAGGCAGAGAAATTAATGCGCGAGCCTATCTGTCGCGATTTAATTTTACCGGTTCCGACCAAGAGAAGTTGTGCAAAATGCTTTCCGGTGGTGAGCGAAATCGTCTGCACCTTGCGCTTACACTCAAGAGTGAAGCCAATGTACTGCTTCTTGACGAACCTACCAACGATATTGATGTCAATACACTTCGAGCACTCGAAGACGGACTTGAGGACTTTGCTGGTTGTGCTGTTGTTATTTCGCACGACCGCTGGTTCTTGGATCGTATCTGCACGCATATCTTGGCATTCGAAGGCGACTCACAAGTGTTCTTCTTTGAAGGCTCTTACTCTGAATATGAAGCCAACAAACGCATGCGCTTAGGTGAAGACGCTCTGCAACCCAAACGTATTAAATACAAAAAACTACAATAAGAATAGGTATGTTTACACACTTACACGTGCATTCGCACTATTCCATCCTCGATGGAATGTCAAAAGTTCCTGATTTGGTAGATAAGGCAATAAAGTATGGAATGCCTGCTATTGCTCTGACTGACCATGGCAATATGTATGGCATTAAGGAATTTTTGGATTATGTCAAAAAAGTAAATAAAAAACCGAAAAACAAACTTGCTGATGCCAAGGCCGCTCTTGCCAAGGAGACTGACACGGCGCGGAAAGCAATAATCGAAAAAGAAATAGAAGAGCTGACAGCCAAACTTGATGCTTTTGTTCCGTTCAAACCTATTGTCGGAGTGGAGGCATATTGCGCTCGTCGTTCGCGCCACGACAAAGACAAAGATGTGAAATATGTGGATGCTTACGGCAAAGAGCGCATACTTGACTCAAGCGGTTGGCACCTGATTTTGTTGGCTAAAAACAAAACCGGTTATTTCAATCTGTGCCGTATTGTGAGTTTGAGTTATATCGATGGTTTCTACAATCGTCCGCGCATCGACAAAGAATTGCTCGAACAATATCACGAGGGGATAATATGCAGCTCAGCATGCCTTGGTGGTGAGATACCTCAAATAATCATGCAAGGAAAACGCGAAGAAGCCGAACAAGCCGTGCAATGGTTCAAGAGTATATTTGGTGATGATTACTATCTCGAACTTCAACGCCATGAGACACATATTGCTAATGCAGAAAAATCGACCTATGAACACCAAAAAGTAGTCAATCCTATACTTCTTGAAATTGCTCAAAAATATGGAATAAAAGTGATAGCTACTAATGATGTCCATTTCGTTGAAGAAGAACATGCCGAAGCGCACGACAGGTTGATATGTCTTGCAACCAACCATTATGTAGACGATGTTGACCGTATGCGCTACACCAAGCAGGAATGGCTCAAATCTCCTGAACAAATGGAAATAATTTTTGAAGATATTCCTGAAGCTATTACCAACACTCAAGAGATTGTTGATAAGGTCGAAGTCTATGATATAGATTCTGACCCTATCATGCCGAAATTTGACATACCTGCTGATTTTGGCACTGAGGAAGAATATCGTCAACGACTCACTGAACAAGACCTTTTTGATGAATTTACCCGTAACGAGAAAGGAGAAGTCGTTTTAAGTCAAGAAGAAGCAGAAAAGAAGATTAAAAAGCTTGGAGGATATGACAAGTTATATCGTATCAAACTCGAAGCTGACTATTTGGCAAAACTCACATGGGAGGGTGCAAAAAGGAGGTATGGCGAAGATATATCTCAAGACATTAAAGACCGTATCATATTTGAGTTGCACATCATGAAAACAATGGGGTTCCCGGGTTATTTCTTGATTGTGTCAGACTATATCAAGGCTGCTCGCGACATGGGAATAAGCGTTGGGCCGGGGCGTGGTAGTGCTGCCGGTTCTGTTGTGGCTTATTGCTTGAAGATTACCGACCTTGACCCATTGAAATACGATTTGCTTTTTGAGCGTTTCCTCAATCCTGACCGTATTTCACTGCCTGATATTGATGTAGATTTTGAGGATAGCGAAAGAGGCAGAGTGCTCGATTGGGTGTCGAACAAATATGGTGCCACACATGTTGCCCACATAATTACATACGGCACTATGGCAACAAAATCAAGTATTGCAGATGTAGGGCGAGTACAGCAAGTACCACTCTCAACTGTGAACAACATAAAGAAATTGATTCCAAACAGTTTTCCTGACAATATTGTTGACGAAAACGGTAAGACACCAAAGGTGAACCTGAAAAATGTGGTAAAATACGTACCGGAATTTCGTGATTTGCTCAACAATTCCGACCAACGTATTCCGTCGATGATAAATTATGCCACACAACTTGAGGACACAATTCGCCAGGTCGGTATCCATGCTTGCGGTGTGATTATTGGTGCGGACGACTTGACCAAATTTGCACCTCTTGCTACGGTGAAAGATAAAGCATCTAATTCCGACATTATTGTTACTGAATACGATGGTCACTATGTCGAGTCGGTAGGATTGATAAAGATGGACTTCCTTGGTTTATCGACACTGTCAATCATCAAAGAAGCTTTACGCAATATCAAGAAACGGCACGGAATAGATATAGACATCGACAATATCCCTATTGATGACCCACTTACCTACAAACTATATCAAGAAGGTCGCACAGTGGCAACATTTCAATTTGAAAGTGCCGGCATGCGAAAATATCTGAAAGAACTTCACCCAACGGTGTTTGGCGACTTGATTGCTATGAATGCTCTTTACCGCCCGGGACCAATGGATTATATTCCTCAATTCATACGCCGCAAACAGGGAACAGAAGCCATCACCTACGACCTGCCGGTGATGGAGAAGTATCTCAAAGAGACCTATGGTGTTACTGTCTATCAAGAGCAGGTCATGCTTTTGAGCCGTTTGCTTGCCAACTTCACTCGCGGCGAGTCCGACCAGTTGCGTAAAGCCATGGGCAAGAAAAAACTCGACCTCTTGGCTGAACTTTACCCTAAGTTTATTGATGGCGGAATGGCTAATGGACACCCCCGCGAGACACTCGACAAGATATGGAAAGACTGGATTGCATTTGCTTCTTACGCCTTCAATAAATCGCACGCAGCATGCTATTCATGGGTGGCTTATCAAACAGCTTATTTGAAAGCACATTACCCGGCAGAATTTATGGCAGCCAACCTCACTTGCGGCAAAGACAACATTGCAGATGTAACCAAGTTTATGGACGAATGTAAGGCAATGGGAGTCCCTGTGCTCGGACCAAATGTCAATGAGAGTGAGCTCGACTTTACAGTAAACGAACATGGTGAGATACGATTCGGACTCGGAGGTATCAAAGGAGTGGGGAGCAATGCAGTGGATAGTATCATTGCAGAGCGAAATAAAAACGGAAAATTCAAAGATATATTCGATTTTATTGAGCGAATCAATATGAGCGTCTGCAATCGCAAAACGCTCGAGAGCCTTGTCCTTTCAGGAGCTTTCGATTGTTTCACGGGTACATATCGTGAGCAACTGATGTCATTCAATTCAAAAGGCGAACAAGTGCTTGAAACGATAATCAGATATGGCAACAAATATCAAAGCGACAAGGAATTTAACCAAAACTCTTTGTTTGGTGGTTTTGATGCAGTAGAGATTCAAAAACCTGAATTACCGGAAGCACCAAAATGGTCGACACTTGAAAAACTGAATAAAGAAAAAGAGTTGATAGGCATTTATCTCTCCGATCACCCGCTGAACGAATATGAGTTTGAACTTAAAGAGATTTGCAACATAACAACTGTTGAGCTTGAACAGCTTGAGGCAGAGCGTCGGGCAATAGATGAAGCCGTCAATGCTAAAAAAGCAGGACAAGCAGGTCAAGCAAGCCAGACGTCACAAACACAGACACCACAGGCAACAACAACAAAAGACGAGCAGGAAGGAGACACACAAAAAGTCAGCCTTGTGCAAAAATTCCGTGGAGCCACAATGCGTTTTGGTGGTATTGTTACCAATACTGAACAACGTACATCGAAAAATGGCAATCAGTATGCAATGGTAACTATTGAAGACTATGCCGGCTCATATACTTTGCCGTTGTTTGGTGATAGTTTTACCAACTTCATAAACCTCATGCAGCCCAATATGTATGTTTATGTCACAGCCAAACTGCAAGAAAAGGGCGAAGGACAGAGTTGGTTCAGACCAAAGCCGGAAGGTGAGAAAAGATGGGATTTCGTAATTTCTAATGTTTCGCAGTTGCCCAATCTGAAAGGTAAATTGGCTAAATCAATAACCATATCTATGTCGATTGACAAACTGACAGAAGATTTGATTGACGATTTACAAAATAATGCAGCAGAGAAAGAAGACGGCAATGTTGAGTTGAGATTTGAATTGCACAACGAACTGAACAAAAACCAAATCATCATGGTTCGGCCTCGTCTCATAATGGTAACTCCAAAGTTTTACAATATGTTGCAGAACTACAAACGCGATGAAGTGTTTAACTATTTTGTTGAATTGAGCTGATGCTTGACAAACTTGTTCGTGAACATACTATTTTAGGTATCGACCCGGGAACAAATATTATGGGTTATGCCGTTTTGCATGTCAAAGACAATCGTTGCGACATCGTAACGATGGGTATTCTCGATCTGCGCAAAGTAGAACAATATTATGCACGTCTGCAAAAGATATTTTTCTTTACACAAGAACTTGTAGATAAGTATCAGCCTTCTGAATTTGCCATTGAATCACAATTTGTGCAGATGAACATACAATCCACTCTCAAATTGGGCAAAGGTCAAGGAGTGGCTATCGCTGCAGCATTGTCGCGTGATGTGCCTATCAATGAATATGCACCGCTGAAAATCAAAATGGCTATAACTGGCAATGGTCAGGCTTCGAAAGAGCAAGTGGCTGATATGCTGCAGCGTATGTTGCATATTGCCAAAGAAAATATGCCCAAAAAGCTTGATGCCACTGATGCTCTTGCGTGTGCGTATTGCCATTATCTGCAGTTGGGCAAACCTCTGACGACAAAATCGTATAGCGGATGGAAAGATTTTATCGCACGCAATCCCGGTAAAGTACATTGACGACAAAAAGAATTTCAAGATTTGAATATTTGCAAATTTGAAAATTTAGCAGATGGTATCTGCGAAAAATAGAAACTGCAATATCATGAAAATATAGCGACAAGAATAGACAAGATGTTTACTTGGAAGTGGCATAAGGATATTTTCAAGGGAGAAGGCATATATCACCTCACTTTTGTTGTCCGAGACCGTGTGCCTATATTAGGAGAATTGCAAATGATAGATGGTGTAGCACGAATAGTGCCGAGTAAGTTGGGCAGTGCTATCTCTCATGATTTGAATGCACTCCAGAATCGTCGGCCCTACTGTCGGCTACTTGCTAAACAATTGATGCCGGATCATATACATGTGCTTATTTGGCTTACAGAGGACTGCGGCGTTTCAGTGAAAGAGATTGCGCGCGGCATGCGCCAAGGCTGGAAATACATGGCTACCGCTGAATTGCAGGTAGCCAAAGTGCCCAATGCAACAACTGAGCCAAACGTAATCATTGAGCCAAACGCAGCCGTTGATATAAATCGGCAGATGACATCTGCCGAGAAATATAAACAGCCTCCCCTTAATGACTTCAAGCCACTTCACAGTGATTCTAAGCATCCGCCGCTTTTCTCTGCTCCTTTTATCCGCACCTTATCTCGCAAGGGACAGTTGGATACTATGATTGCCTATATCCACGACAACCCCCGTCGGGCTATGCTGCGTAGGCTGAACCCTGATTTGTTCCGTTTGCGCCGTGAACTGCAGGTAGAAGGCCTGACTTTCACCGCCATGGGCAATCTCTTCTTACTCGACTATCCGCAACGGCAGGCTATTGAATGTTCGCGCAGTGCTTCAGCAGAGCAAATAGTCGCACAACAAACCTCTACTTTGCAAGCGGCAGAAAAAGGTACTGTGAGTTACAGCGGCGCAATCAGTGCCGGAGAGAAACAGATTGTACGAGCTATACGCGAGGCAGGATTGCCGGTTGTGGTGGTTTTGAACGATGGTTTTCCACCGACAGGATCAGAACACGAGCGTTATTATAAGCCAGGAGGAGTGTATTTCGAGGCTTGCTCCGCAGGACGACTTCTGCTGTTGGAGCCTACGGCAGCGACATTGGAGAGCGAGCTGGTCGTAACACTGACAGAACAGGCACTGCGCAATAAAGCCGAAGTCAAGCATCAAGATTATGTCTCTTTGCCACATACCTCAAAAAGATGGCGAATGGTGGCAAACAATTGCATTGCGGAAATATTGGTGAAAAGGGAAAAGTGAAAGGGGAAAGTGAAAGGGGAAACGCTGTCTATAAAAATGCGGCAATGGCATTGCCGCAAAATTATAAAGGGAACTATGAGAGCAACACGAATACTCTTTCAGCGTCAGCGGTCTTTGTTCTCACAGCGTTAGCGGTCTAATGTCTCTTATGTCTGATATAATAGTCCCAAACAATGCTACGGTTACATATTTCTTCGGGGTAGGGGACGATAGCATTTTTGAGATTTTCTTTGCGTTTGGGTCGATAGAGTGATTTGTCTTTATGGTAGTCGTAGCGTGCTTGTAGTACGGCTTTGAAATATCCCCACTGACCGGTGAGCAGAAACTGCATAGCTGCGATGTAATCCATAAAGAAACGAATACAGAGAATAGTACACAGCTTGTTTTGTGGCAAATTTTTGTAGAGAAGGAACAAATTATTGCGAAAATTGAGATATGTCTTTCTCGGACTTTGATATGACAGCGATGCACCTCCGACATGGTAAACTACCGATTGTGGTATGGTAACAATTTTCTTACCTCTGCACAATAATCTCCAGCAGAGGTCTATTTCCTCTTGATGGGCAAAGAAATCTTTGTCTAACCCGCCTGCATTGATATAGTCTTGCCGTCTGACAAGCATACACGCTCCTGACGCCCAAAAGATATTTTGAATGGTGTCGTATTGTCCGTTGTCAGGTTCGGCATAACCAAGTATGCGTCCGCGACAATAGGGGTAGCCAAATTTGTCGAGCATACCGCCTGCTGCTCCTGCGTGTTCGAAATGTGTTCGGTTGTTGTAGGCTCTGATTTTGGGTTGACATGCAGCAATGTCTTTATGCTCGTCAAGATAGTTGAGCATAGGCTCGAGCCAATGTGGGGTTACTTCTACATCGCTATTTAGGAGTAAGATATATTCTGCTTCTATTTGATTAATAGCCTGATTGTAACCTTCGGCAAATCCGTAGTTTTTGTCAAGAGGCAAAACTTTGATTTCAGGATAGTGTCGGCGAGTCAGCTCAATTGAATTGTCGGTTGAGCCATTGTCGGCAAGTATAACTTGAACGCCGTCAATTTTTGTATGTTCAACGACTGATGGTAGAAATTGGTCAAGATATTTTTCGCCATTCCAATTGAGTATTATAACAGCACATTTCATAGTTTTATCGTTTGAATTTCCATTTGTTGTGTGTCCAAAGCCATAGGGCAGGATTTTCCAATATGTTTTGTTCTAATTTTCGAGTGTATATCTCTGTAATTTCGTATGGTTGCATTTCATCCGGATGCTCTGCTATCATTTCTATTGTTGCTTCATAATAGCCGCGCTTTATTCGTTTGATATGTACATAAAGCACCGGAAACTTCATTTTTTTTGCTATTGTTTCTGCTCCTGTGAGCATCGGTGTGTCTTGATTGAGAAATTGTGTCCAATAGTCGAGAGCAAAAAATGAGGGTTTTTGGTCGCTCAAGAGAGCATAAATGGATGGTATGTTTTGTTTTTTGTTGTTGATTACGTGGCGGAAAACAATTTTCTTTTCCAATTCGTCGCCTCCTCGTTGGCGGCGTATGTCGATCATGAGTTGGTCGAAAAATTTGTTTTTAAGTTTTCTGTACACGTTGTAACTCTGTATGGTCGTGTCTTCGAGTTGGTTGCTATAGTCGGCTATCCATTCCCAATTTCCGATATGTCCGAGCATGGCTATAGCTCCGCCATATTGTTGTGCAGCTTGTTCGAGCAAATAGAGGTTGTTGAATTTGGCTCGTTTGGTGATTTGGTCTTTAGGTGCAGAATAACCATAGATAGTTTCGGCAATTGAGTCGCAAAAGAAATGATAGAAATCTCGTTCAAGCAGTTTTATTTCTTTCCAAGTTTTTTCAGGAAAAGCATTATTAAGGTTTTTTCTTACCAAACGGCGTCGATAGCGTATAATATGATACAATAGGGGAAACAAGATTATGTCCCCTATTGCATAATGATACCATAACGGCAAACGACTATATAGTTTGACGAATCTCATTATTCAACATCTTCTTCGTAGATACCTTTTTCGAGTCCGTATTCATACTCACCGGCAAGGATTAGTTGAATTGTTGCGTCTGAGATTTTTGAGTTTTCCTGCTTTGCATATTGGCGAATAAACTCGTGCATCTCATCTTCATCGATATTGGCTTCTTCTGTTGTGTCGTCTTCAATAAGTCCCTTGCTTTCGTAGAATTCATAGATTCCGTCAAGAACTAATTGAATATCGTCTTTGAGGATGTGTTTGCGGTCTTGCTCTGAGATCCAATTGTAGATAAAATCTACACACTCATCGTCGTCATAAATCAAATCCAAATCATCATCTTCTTGTTTCATAATGCTATGTGTTTTTGTTGTTAATAAAAAATTTGCGTTGTAAAGTTAATTGTTTTTAACTTAACAGCCAAATTTTTTGATTGAAATTTATGCTTATAGTGTTATTTTTCTTGCCTTATTGTTGATTTTGAGAATGTATATTCCGTGATTGAGATTTGTTGTGTTGATGTCTTTATTGGTATTGGCTACGAGTTGTCCTGCAATATTGAAAAGTTGCAGTTGAGCATTGTTTGGATTGAGTATTGCCGTTTTTGTTATTCTTATTTGCTCTTGCGTTTGCGATTGCAGACTGTTTGGAATTGTGTCGAGCCATTCGTATTGTGAGGTATTTTTCAATCCGGGCATGTCATAGTATTTGTCGAGTGTGCCATAAACAAGAACTCTGCGGCCAATGTTTTGCGGGTTAGACATGATTCCGAGTTCTTCTCGCAGATTGTTTGTATTCGGAATTTGTACCGGCACGAAATTATATCTGTCTGTTTCCGGATTATATTCTGGTGTTTGGCCCAATGCAATGCCATCATCGCTCACTTTGTCGTCTATCTCTCCTGTGTTTTTGGGCTTACCCCAGATGTAACCTTCCACCCATGCTTGAGTTGAATTGAGAGCGTGATTGAGTGTGATTATGTCGCTGACAGAGTAGGGATGTTCGTGCGAACCATCTGCTTCACCGGTGGAAACAACTACACATTGTATGCCAATCTCATGATTGACACCTTGTACTGAAATACTAAATTGTGTTTCAAAATGTCCTGTTTTTTGAGCATCAAGTGTGATTTCAATAGGTCCGCCATCTTTGGTTAGTTTGCTGAAGTCGAAACTAAACAATGTCTGTTCTGTAGGCAAAATTATTTGAGGTGTTTCATCAACATTATAAAGTTTGATATCAATTGTTTTGGTGTGTTTTGAACCAACAACGACGGTTCCGAAATCAACCAAAGAATCTGCCACAATCATCGGTGTGAGAGTGGCATTGTCGGAATAGTAGAAATCAATTTGTGATATTCTCATTTGGTTGGCAGATGCAACGATGCTGAAATTGGTCAGCACACTCGTAGGTGAGAGAAGACAACAGGTGTCGTCAACAAATGATGGAATAATCATCGTATTGCCGACATTATCTCTGTAAGTGGCATTGAGGAAAGATTGTTGCGATGATTTGCCTACAAAAATGCAATATATCTTGACTGAATCAATATTGCCTATACTTTTGCTTGCACTAATAGTCAGAGTAGAGTTTTTGAATACGCGCAAATCGGGTAGGTCATCACCGGAAAGTTGGTCGCCGGACGATGGACCTTTTTCCATGACGATTGAGAAATGTTCTGTGGTAAAGGTGCGTTTGTTTGTGCCCTCATTTGTTCCACAATTTGGAGTGTGCACAAAAGATTCAACACTTGAAGCACTTGCAGAAAACGCTATCAATAATGCCGCGAAAATGCTTAATATTTTTTGCATAATTATTTGTGTTTTTTGTGATTAAAGAAAAACAAAACAGAAAAAGCGTACTTGCGAGTACGCCTAAAAATTATAAGAATATACTTAGGTAGTCGATAATTTCTTTTGCAACTTGTCGTTGTTGTTTGAAATGACCACGTTTATCGCCACCGCCAAATCGGTTGAGTGTGATTGTTGTTATCTCTTTGCCCGATGCGTCTTTGAATACTATTGTTCCGCTGACAATAGCATTGTCTTTGTCGGCGTATGACTCCAAAAATGTAAGTTTAACAACAACAGAGTAGGGAGCTTGTTGATTTTCAACCAAGACAAAGGAGTTTTTACATTTTTTCTTGAAAGTCTTGAGTATGAACTTATGAAGTTTAGTCTTTTCTTTTTCAGTAAGATTAGAATTAACTTCCGATAGGTCATACGAAATAGCAACAGTATCGGTTTTGCCGAGTTGTTTGATGTCGTAATTGCTGAATGTCAGGTAATCAGCCGCACTAATGCTCAGTGTTAGGCATAGTGTGAAAACAAAAGCAAATAATCGTTTCATAAGGCTTATTTGTTTATAACAACGCAAAGTCGAAAACTTCATGTATGTCAGTAACATAATGGAAGTTTACTCCTTTGACATATTGTTGGTTAATTTCTTCAATATCTTTTTGGTTGTCTTTACACAACACGATGTCTGTTATGCCGGCTCTTTTGGCAGCAAGTATTTTTTCTTTTATACCTCCAACGGGCAACACTTTGCCGCGAAGCGTCATTTCGCCGGTCATAGCAACGCGTTCGCGTATCTTCCTGCCAGTAAAAGCACTTGCAAGGGCAGTTGTTATTGTGATACCTGCCGATGGTCCGTCTTTAGGAATTGCTCCTTCTGGCACATGTATATGAACACTGTTTTTCTCAAATTTTTCGGCTTTAATTCCGAGGTCTGCGGCGTGTGAGTGAATATATTCAAGCGCGATGGTTGCCGATTCTTTCATCACATCACCGAGATTACCGGTCAGTTTGAGCGAAGGTTGTTTGGAAGAGCTAAGACTTGTCTCGATAAACAATATCTCGCCTCCAACTTGAGTCCATGCCAAACCTGTTGCCACACCAACATAGTCGTTGTTTTCATAAATGTCTTTGCTATAGCGCGGTTTGCCAAGATATGTGGTCAAATCGTCGGAAGTGATAGTCGTATTATAATTTTCTTCCATTGCCATACATTTAACCACTTTACGCACTACACGACCTATTTGTCGTTCCAATTCACGAACACCGGATTCGCGTGTGTAGTTCTCTATGATATTGGTAATAATTGAGTCGTCAAATACAATCTTATCGTTTTCCAAGCCATGTTCTTTCATCACCTTTGGAATGAGATGGCGTTTGGCTATTTCTATCTTTTCTTCAAGCAGATAGCCGGTCATCTCAATGAGTTCCATACGGTCGAGCAGCGGACGCGGAATGGTGTTGAGTGAGTTTGCCGTGGCTATAAATAGAACATTGGAGAGGTCGTAGTCGGTGTCGAGATAGTTGTCGTGGAATGTAGAATTTTGTTCAGGGTCAAGCACTTCGAGCAATGCCGACGAAGGATCACCATGGTAGTCGTTGGAAATCTTGTCAATCTCATCAAGCACAAAGACAGGATTTGAAGTTCCAACTTTTTGAATGTTCTGTATGATACGCCCCGGCATCGCACCAATATATGTACGACGGTGTCCGCGTATCTCTGCTTCATCATGCAAACCACCAAGTGAGATGCGAGCATATTTTCTGCCAAGAGACTGAGCTATTGATTTGCCCAGAGAAGTCTTACCAACACCCGGAGGACCATAAAGACATATAATCGGCGATTTCATATTGCCTTTCATCTTCAGTACAGACAAGAATTCAAGAATGCGTTCTTTGACTTCTTCCATTCCATAATGGTCTGTATTTAGTATGGTTTCCGCACGTTTGATGTCGTAGTTGTCTTCGCTGTATTCGTTCCACGGAAGTTCGAGCATGAGTTGCAAAAAGGCATATTGGGTTGAGTAGTCAGGAGAGTGGGCAGGCATGCGTTCAAGTTTTTTGAGCTCTTTCTCAAAAAAATCTGCCGTAGTCTGATTCCATTTTTTCTTTTGACCATCTTTGCGCATTTGTTCTATCTCTTGCTCACTTGTGTCGCCAAGCTCTTTTTGAATAGTCTGAATCTGTTGCTGCAAGAAGTATTCTCGCTGTTGTTTCGACAACTCGCCACGAGTACGCTCCGTGATTGACTGCTTGAGCTCATGCATCTGTTTTTCTTTATGGAGTAGGGAGAGAACAGAGTCAGTGCGTTTAACAAAATCTGTTTCTTCAAGAAGTGTCTGTTTGTCAGCTATGTTGAAACTATAATTGACACATATATAATTAATAAATGAAACAGGATCAGTGATTGAGCGCATAGCACGTGTAAGCTCTGCCGGCATATTTGTGCTGCGGAATATGTCTGTGGCAAGTTCCTTAACTTGCATTATGGTTGCATCGAACGACGAGTTATTTTGTATTTTCGATAAGTCCTCATGCAAAACATTAACTCTACCAATAAGGTAGGGTAGGTCTTGAGTTACTTCTGTCACCTGTATGCGTTTCTGACCTTTAATTATGGCCATGTGAGAATTGTCGGGCAATTCAAGAACTTTGACGATATATGCATAAGTACCTACATGATATATATCGTTGAAAGATGGAATCTCTTTCTCTGCTTCTTTCTGACAGCACACAGCAATAGGTATTTGCCTCTCGTAAGCCATCTGAGCAATTTGCAGCGATGATTGCCGTGCTATAGATATAGGCAACATAATGTCAGGGAAAAGCACTTTATTGCGCAAAGTAAGAATAGGCATCAAATCTCCATCATTAGGCACAACTTGTTGCAAATTTTCCAATTCTGTTTGGATAGGGATTATTTCCTCAAATTCACTCATAATTATATAAAATACTGACAATATGTCAGCTTAACCGACATATTTTGTTGAATTATTGATAAAAAAGTATTAATTTTTGTTTTTGTAGGTTAATTTGCAAAACTCGTGCCAAACTGCGAAATAAAGCTAATGTTGTTTTAGAAAACGAATTTGACGAATTGAAACGAATAATTAGTTTAATTTGATTAATTTGTTTAATTTGTGAACCTTGTTTAGAAAACAAATCAAGCGAATAATTTTCTTTAATTGTTGATAATTGATGACAAAACAAAATTCGTATTAATTTGATAAATTAAGTAGATAAATAATTTCGATTAATTTGTTGATAATAGGTAATTGTGTAGCAAAGAATCTGTTTTCTCTGCTTTCTCTGTTTTCTCAGCTGATAACTTTTAGAAAACGAATTTGACGAATAGAAGCGAATAATTTTCTTTAATTGTTGACCAAAGACTCTGCTTTCTCAGTTTTCTTTGTGAACATTTTTTAGA
Source organism: Paludibacteraceae bacterium (assembly GCA_017527495.1). Lineage (GTDB taxonomy): Bacteria > Bacteroidota > Bacteroidia > Bacteroidales > Paludibacteraceae > RGIG6639. Next base: position 8,656 of record JAFXPY010000054.1, on the reverse strand, counting down.
AAACGAATTTGACGAATAGAAGCGAATAATTAGTTTAATTTGATTAATTCGTTTAATTTGTGAACCTTGTTTAGAAAACAAATCAAGCGAATAATTTTCTTTAATTGTTGATAATTGATGACCAAACAAACTTTCTCTGCTGACAAACAACAACATATTTAGAAAAATATTAAATCCTATTTAACATAATATAAATTATGTAAATTTTTATTAAATGCAATTTAAATACCGGTTAAATACTTTTAAAATACTTTTATATATAAAATTAAAGCTGTATACGGCATGGCATTATTAAACCAAGAAATGGCAACTACGTATGTAATTGCCATTTCTTAATTTAATCTCAATTTAATATTTTCAAATGAAATTATAAAACGCCACCTAATACTGAACTTACAAGCATTGATATTGCTGCCATGATAATTGCTGATTTGAAGCCATCAACTTTGAAATTGTCCATCAGTTTGTCGGCAAGCATAATGAGTCCGGTATCAATCAATAGTCCTACGACAAAGCCTAACACTCCGCCACCAACTCCTTCAAGTAATCCTGAGAATAACCATGCTACCAAAGCATTTAAGCAGGCAAGAACCAGAGCAACAACTATTGCCCAACCAAAACTCTTCACTGTAACGCCACTCATAAATTTGGCGCACAAAAACACTACTAATGCAGTGATTAACAAATTAATAATAAATACCATATTTCTATTTTTCCTTTTTGTTTACTGATATTTCTAATTCATCAAGTTGCACTTGGTCAACTATTCCCGGTGCATTGAGCATCACATCGCGTCCTTGATTATTTTTCGGGAAGGCTATACAATCGCGTATGCTGTCAAGTCCGGCAAAAAGCGATACAAAACGATCGAGTCCGTAAGCCAATCCTCCATGAGGCGGTGCTCCATACTTGAAGGCATTCATCAAGAAACCGAATTTCAGCTGTGCCTGTTCGGGGGTAAAGCCAAGTATTTCAAACACTTTTTGTTGCAGTTGTGCGTCGTGTATACGAATACTTCCTCCTCCAACTTCTACACCATTGATTACCATATCGTAGGCATTGGCACGTACCGACGCAGGGTCGGTGTCGAGCAGTGGTATGTCTTCCGGTTTGGGCGATGTGAACGGATGGTGCATAGCCATCAACCTACCCTCCTCGTCGCTCCATTCATACATAGGGAAATCAACAACCCAGAGGCATGAATATTTGTTTTTATCACGCAATCCAAGCTGATTACCCATCTCAAGACGCAATTCGCAAAGTTGCTTGCGCGTTTTGTTGGCATCATCGCCTGAGAGAATAAGAATCAAATCACCGGCTTCTGCATTGAAGGCTTTTTTCATTTCTTGCAAAACTTCTTGTGTGTAGAATTTATCTACGCTTGATTTTATTGTTCCATCAGCTTCTACTCGAGCATAAACAAGACCTTTGGCGCCAACTTGCGGACGTCTGACAAAATCTGTCAGTTGATCGATTTGCTTGCGTGTGTATGTGGCTGCTCCTTTGGCGCATATACCACCTATATATGCTGCATTGTCGAACACTCCGAAGCCATGACCTTTAAGTATATCCATGAGTTCTACAAAGCGCATTTCAAAGCGTGTGTCAGGTTTGTCGGAGCCATAATATTTCATTGCGTCAGCCCATGTCATGCGTGGCAGTTTAGGCAAGTCTATACCTTTTATGGTTTTGAACAAATGACGACTCATGCCTTCAAACATCTCCAGTATATCCTCTTGTTCTACAAACGACATCTCGCAGTCGATTTGTGTAAATTCAGGTTGACGGTCGGCTCGTAAGTCTTCGTCGCGGAAACATTTTACGATTTGGAAATAACGGTCGAAACCTGATACCATCAAAAGTTGTTTGAGTATTTGCGGACTTTGTGGAAGTGCGTAGAATTGTCCGGGATTCATACGACTTGGTACGATAAAGTCGCGTGCACCTTCAGGTGTGGAATTTACGAGCACCGGTGTTTCTACTTCAAGAAATCCATGTTCATCGAGATAGCGACGTACTTCAAACGCCATTTTGTGGCGAAGCTCAAGATTTTTGCGCACACACTCTCTGCGAAGGTCAAGATAACGATATTTCATGCGCAAATCATCACCACCGTCTGTTTCGTTTTCTATTGTGAAAGGAGGTGTGATGGCTGCGTTCAATACATTGAGTTCTGTAACATTGATTTCGATATCGCCCGTCGGAAGGTTGGCATTTTTGCTGTATCGTTCTGCAACAATACCCTTTATTTGCAAAACATATTCCCTACCCAATTTATTTGCTTTATCGAATATCTCAGGATCTGTTTCCTGATTGAATGCAAGTTGGGTGATTCCATATCTATCGCGTAGGTCAATAAATGTCATACCACCCATTTTACGAATACGCTGCACCCAGCCTGCAAGAATGACTTCTTTGCTAACATCGGCTAATCGCAATTCGCCACAAGTTCTGTTTCTGTACATATTATTTTTATTTAATTATTTATCCAACTATAACTTCTTTATCAATTTTTCTGATAAGTCCTTTGAGCACATCACCGGGTCCGAACTCGTAAAATTCAGTTGCTCCGTCAGCTATCATGTTTTTTACCGTCTGTGTCCATCTGACAGGTGCCGTGAGTTGTTCAATAAGATTTTGTTTTATTGCGTTAGGATCGGTCTGCGGATATGCATTAACATTTTGATATATCGGACATTGAGGAGCATTGAATGTTGTGTCCATAATAGCTTCTTTTAGCGATTCGGCGGCCGGTTGCATCAGCGGAGAATGAAATGCCCCGCCAACATTGAGACGCAATGCTCTGCGAGCCCCTTTTTCTTTCAGCAACTGACAGGCTTGCTCTACGGCATCTATCTCACCACTTATAACCACCTGTCCGGGACAATTGAAATTGGCTGCGCGAACTATACCGCCATGTACCGAATCGCACACCTCATCAACTATTTCATCCGACAGGCCAATTATGGCTGCCATGGTTGAAGGCTGTAATTCACAAGCTTTTTGCATCGCTTGAGCACGCTTACTGACAAGCTGAAGGGCATCTTCAAAAGAAAGTGCTCCGGCTATAACCATCGCACTATATTCGCCTAATGAATGACCCGCCACCATGGCAGGAACTTCAAGTGTCTTGACTATTTCTGATACCACTGAGTGAATAAACACCGCCGGTTGAGTAACACGAGTCTGACGCAAGTCTTCGTCTGTACCACCAAACATAATGTCTGAAATACGAAATCCAAGAATTTCATTGGCATGCTCAAACATGTCATGGGCAACAGGGAAAGAATTGTACAAATCTTTACCCATTCCTACAAATTGAGCTCCCTGCCCGGGGAAAACGTATGCTTTCATTTTTTTGCTTGCTGATTGTCGTTAATTTCTTCTTGAAGCATCTCTTCGAACATTCTCACTGAGTTTTCGAGGCTATATCGTTTGGCCGTCTTGGCATATATCTTTTCCATATATGCTTTTTCAGCCGGATTGTCAAGCCAATAATCTATTGCACGTGCCAAGTCTTTTGGATTGCCCGGTATGAACAAACTCCTTCCATCGAGGGCAAATTGAGGTGTTGCGCTCACGTCTGAATTGGCAATCACAGGGACTAATCCCATCGCAAAAGCCTCAATACATGATATGGCCTCACTTTCCATGTCGGATGCATGCACATATAAATCACATTGTGCCAAGAGATGAATGAGTTCATCTTTTTGTAGATAGACAAATTGAGGTTGATTTTTGAGCTTTTTGCCTAATTCGAGATATTTATTGTATTCCGGTCCCTTTCCGGCAAAGATGAGTTGTATTTTATCGGCATACTTACTATATGGTACAGCGTTGATAATCACATCCTGACGCTTCTCATTAGCCAGACGACCGACCATCATAATCAATATCTTACCCTCATATTGAGGCTCTTTGGGCAATTTGGTATATTTGAAATCAGATTGAATACCATTGCTTATAACATGTATTTTCGATGTAAATCCATGTTCTTCAAGTGTTCTGCACATAAATTGCGAAGGCACATGCACATGACGGAATGTATTGTACCATTTTTTCAGATTATAATAGGACGCATCTTGTATCCACTTAACTTTACCGAGACTGACAGACGACCATATATTTTCAGGCTGGATATGAAAAGCCGATGTACATGGTTTCCCTAAAGAGTGCGCATAACGACTTGTGTAAATTTCAAGTGCAAAAGGCATAAAGCAATGCACAATATCAGCCCATTCAACTGCTTGACGAATAACATCTTTTTCTATACTCGCAAATTGGAAACCATGTTTTTTAATCAAACTGTCAAATCCGTGTACTACAAATTCCTTCACAAAAAACTTGTGCTCGTTCTCTCCGTGTTGTTCGGTAGTCTTTTGGTCGTCAGAACAAAGTATGCTCACATTGTGGCCACGATTTCTAAGCTCAGCCGCAAATCGTTGCGCTGAAATTGATGTACCATTATTATTGGTATGGTATGTGTCGATAACAAAAAGTATATTCATATAGCGTAATTACACACAAACACACACATTTTATTTGTGTTTTTAATGATTGTGAAAATTGTGTGCAAAGTTACGACTTTTTTATAAAAAAAACAAACTTACTTAAAAATAGGACTAAAATATCATAAAATACGGCACTTTTAGGTAGGTTGTTTATTTTATTGCATTGATGAGATTGTCTAATAACGGAATGAGTTGTATCAATTGCTGTGTTTCATTTATATTACACATCACTTTGTTGGCCATGCATGTTGGAATATCCTTCGCCTTTTCTTGCATCTCCACTCCTTTCTCTGTCAGTGACACTATACGTTGCCGAGAGTCGTTTTCGCCTACTTTGCGTTTTATCAACCCCATTTTCTCCATGCGCTGAAGCAATGGCGTGACGGTGTTGGTCTCAAGAAAAAGCCTATGTGCTATGTCATTAACCGGCATATTGTCTTGTTCCCACAAAACAAGCAAAACAAGATATTGAGGGTATGTGATGCCAAGTGGCTCTAAGAGTGGATGATAGAGCTGGGTTATCAAACGCGACGCTGTGTATAAGCGGAAGCAAAGCTGATTTTCAAGTTTTAAGTTTTCTTGCATAATGAATAATAAAACTTACCCACTTTATTAAATGTTATCGCGTAGCGATTTTCTTTTAATAGAATGCAGATTATATATATATCCATTTATTTCCCGTTAGGGAATTTCTATTGCGGAAAAAAGATTTAAAAGATATTCCCTAACGGGAAATAACGCTGACTATCAATATTAATGCTATTAAAAGGAAACCCCTACGGGGTATAATCTAAATAAAAGTTCTACTGAACATTAGTGGGAAACTTTAGTGAATAAAAACAATGAGTGAGTTGTCAGGTATTACGAGAAATCCCAACAACTCACTTGGAATGAAGAAATTACATGTGTTTAATCAACCAAGGCAAGTTGCCCAGTTTTTCTATTAATTCCAATTGATTTTCGCTCCAGAATTGGTCCTCTTCTTCGTCGGCAAGGTATGCTTTGAGCAAATCGTATGTGATAGGGTCGTCGGTAAGCGTTGCCATGCATTGACGCAGAAATTCAACACCTTTAACTTGAATATCATAGTCAGCCTTCAAATACTCAATCGGGTCTTCAATAAGTTCTCGTGGTTGTTGGCCTTCTGCCTTTACTTTGCCGCTAAGGTCAAGAATACGATCGGTGAAATCTTGAAATCTTGAAATCTTCAAATCTTGAAATCTTACTCAATGATTCCTCCGCCAACAAGCAGACCATCTTTATAGAGTACAACTGATTGACCTTTGGTTACACCCCACACAGCTTGTTCAAAATTAAGATCAAAGCCATTGTCTTTCAATGTGATTAATGCTTTTGCATTAGGTGATTTGTAGCGAATTTTGGCTTCAACAACGGCATCTTTTGCAAGCCACTCTCTATCGGTTATTTTAATGTGTGATGCCGTCAAGTGTGTTGTAAGCAGATCCTCTCTGTCGCCAAGTGTAACTTCATTTTTGTCTGCATCAATATTTGTAACAAATCGAGGTTTTCCCAACGCAATACCCAACCCTTTGCGCTGACCTATCGTATAGAATGGGAAACCTTGATGCTTGCCTAAGATTTTTCCATCTTTATCAACAAAATTACCGCTTCTCACTTTTGCATCAAAATCTACCACTTCTTGTTCAAGAAACGACCGATAGTCATTGTCGGTTACAAAACAAATCTCCTGACTCTCAGTCTTTTTCGACAGCTCAACAAATCCTCTTTCGGCAGCCATTTGGCGCACTTGCTGCTTGGTATATCCTCCCAGCGGGAATATTGTTTGCTTGAGATTATCCTCTGTCAGCATCCAAAGGAAATATGTCTGGTCTTTACTCGTATCAACGGCATTAGCTAAATAATAATGTCCGTCATATTGCTTGATTTGTGCATAATGCCCTGTGGCAATCATGTCGCAACCATATTCTTTTGCTGCGTCAAGCAGCAGTCCCCATTTGATATGCGAGTTGCAAAGAATACAGGGATTGGGTGTGCGGCCATGCATATATTCATCTACAAAATTGTTGATTACGTATTTCCTGAAATGCTCCCGAAAATCTATTATATGATGCTCAAAACCCAACTTATGGGCAAGGTTGCGAGCCTCCATTATCGACTCAACACTGCAACAACCTTTTTCTCGCGCCAAACAACTTTCTTTAATGCTGTCAAAGGTGCGAAAGGTCGCGCCGACGAGCTGGTGTCCTTGTTCGCAGAGTAACATGGCACTCACAGCACTATCAATACCACCGCTCATTGCCATCAAAATTTTCATATACAACAGCCTCCTTCGCTTTGGGTGTTAAGTTTTGAATCTATATTTTCTTTGATGATTTCTGATACTGTCGGGTGAGGAAAGACAATACTCTCAAGCCTATATACAGGTATTCGTTCATGAATGGCATACGACAAAGAAGATATAATTTCCGACGACGAATTACCTATCATTTGTGCTCCAATAATGGTATTATCTATATGCGTTAAATATGCAATTTTGCATAATCCCATTTCACCCTCATTCTCTGCCACAAACCTGCCTGAATATGTCATAGGTATTTGCCTTATGTCAACATCGCAATCATCTTTTGGCATACTACCTATCATAGCAATCTCCGGATTAGAATACACCACCGATGGTATGTCGAAATAAGTCATTTTGTCGGTATTAGGTTTCAGTATATTGCCCACTGCCACCTCGGCTTGTCGCACTGCCACATGTGCAAGCATTATCGTGCCTGTTACATCGCCTGCGGCATATACATTAGGTAAAGAAGTCTGGCATTGCTCATTAATCCAAACACCCCTACCCTCATATCTCAAATTCAAAGCATCCAAACCTTCTGTATTAGGCCTGCGACCAACACAAACAAGTATCTTATCGCCCTCAAGAACAACATCGCTTTGCTCATTGTTGCAAATCACCTTATTGCCCTGAATTTTAATCACTTTAGTGTCAGTGTAGAAAGCAACACCTTCCTTCATGTATTTCACTTGCAAATAATTAGAAATATCATCATCAACATTTGCAAGTATCTTTGGCATAGCCTCAACAACACTTACTTTAGAGCCTAATTCATGAAACAGCGTTGCAAACTCCATACCTATCACCCCGCCGCCAACTATAATGATATTTTGTGGAACTTCTTGTATATTTAAGGCTTGAGTTGAATCAATAACATATTCTGAATCAATACCTTCAATCGGTGGAACAAAATTTTTAGAACCGCTGCATACAAGCAGATTTTCTGATTCATAAATCTGTCCATTGGCTTCAATCTGAATCAAATCAGGTTTATAACTTTTCACAATCGCTTGCCCCGTAACTATTTCGCACAGATCACTTTTCAATTTCTGACGAATACCGGCTTGAAGTTTACGAATTGTTTTGGCCTTTCGTTGTTGAATTTTGTTCCAATCATACTTTACATTTTCGGCACTAACACCGTATTTTTCAGCGTTTTTGGCATTGTAGTATTGTTTGGCTGAAAAAAGTAAAGTCTTTGTTGGAATACAACCCTCGTTAAGACAAACACCACCTATCGCTTTTTGCTCGAAAAGCACAACACTCAAATTGTTTTTTATCGCCTTAGCAGCCGCCGAATAACCGGCAGGCCCACCACCTATAATCGCTAACTTGTACATAATTAATTGAATTAATAGTTTTCTGTCTAACCCCACCCCTCACAAATCATAACCACAGCACTGCAAAGATACAACATTTTTTTTATTTGCTAAAAATAATTAACCATGTTTCCAACTTAGTTACTGAAGTTTCCCACTTGGTTAATTTGGTTAATATTGCAGGAATATATCTTTTTTCTTTATATTATAGATTATCGCGTAGCAATTTTCTTTTAATAGGGTAGCCGATTATATTTATCCATTGATTTCCCGTTAGGGAATTTCTATATCGAAAAATGAATTTAAAAGATATTCCCTAACGGGAAATAATGCTGATTATCAATATCAATGCTATTAAAAGCTAACCCCTACGGGGTATAATCTCAATAAAAGTGATACTGAACATTAACGGGAAACTTTAGTTTCTTACTCGGAACAATGTGGGAAACTTTAGTTAAATAAAAGTTGATAGTTTAAATGGTAATTAAATGGTAATTAAATGG
>JAFXPY010000053.1 GCA_017527495.1 Paludibacteraceae bacterium | reverse complement strand
CATGTGGTTCTTTTCTATGTCAAAACAATGTATTAACTTTGCCACGCAGTTTGAAACATAGTGAGCTCTGCTGGGGAGCAACTCATGAGGGATAGAACTGCGAAGCAAAGATGCAAATCAATGTTCGGCAGCAGTAGGCTCACGCTTGCTGCTGTTTTTGATATGCAGATTGCCTTCTAATGCCAAGAAAAACCCACTAATGAACCGCTTGCGGTTCTCCTCTATTAACCCACTATGGTTATTCAAATTCTTACTCAAGTCAGTAAACACACCTTCTATCTTATTATTTGTGTTTGGCATTCCAACACAGTCATGACGCTGATATGTAAATAGATACGGAAGAAATGTATTTATACTTTTCAACGCACCGCGTAACTTCCTATGTGTATAATGGGTCGAACCATCCTTGGCTGATGAACGTCTTTTAATGGTATCTGCATATTCTATTTGCAAATCTTCATAAGCTTTTCTAAACTGTTCTTGTGTCAACTTCGGTAAGTCGTTTATCAAAAGGAGTAATGCCATAGATGCCTTAATCTTAGGATGTTTGGTTAGTTTGCGGATGATAAGCTGTTTCATGTGAAAATGACACATCTGTCTCGGGTATTGCGATAAAGAATGAAATACGCTTATCTTGCCATCTAATATAACACCTCGTATATGATAGCCGTTTCCTTCTATCTTTCTGACTGCAAGACAATAATCTTCAGTCCGTTCGCTCTTTATAAACGCAACATATAATGGCTTCGTTGTAGCTTCATCTAATGCTAATAGCACTCCCCAATTATGTCCCCAATAAGTGGCATCTAAGTGTACATATCCACTCATTCCGTGCAGATCCGGCTGCTCCCATTCTACGCATATATGCCTCAATTGGCGTTTTATTGTAGAAACACTAACATCGTAATCTTGAGCAATCTCTGCGATTGTCTGTTTGCGCTCTTGATATAAATACCATAAGTGCTCATCAGATAGTTTCTCACCGGCACGAAACTGCCGTCCACATGCTTGACATTTGTACAACTGTACTCCGTTTCTTGTACCGTTTCGCTTAGTTATTGGCGAACCGCAACGAGGGCATTTCTTCTTGTTCATTATGACTAATTTTAGATTTTCAATTAGCCATAAAGATAATCATAATCAGCGAATAAAACATACTTCAGCCTGCAAAATGACCTATTGACACTATATCAACTTTTTTTAGCCTGCAATTTGACCTATAAGTCGTATTTCTCTGATAATTTTTTGCATTGAATTTTAGAACTCGCTTGTGAAATGGAACTTGATATGCTGAAAATCTTGTTGTGCCATATTGAGCACATATTGTGAATCGGCAAGAAAGACATCCCGCCCTTCTTTGTCGTATGCCATATATTGAGCTTTGCGTTTTTTGAAGTTGTCGAGTTCTCGCTCATCATCAGTCTCCATCCAGCAAGCTTTATAAAGCGAGATAGGTTCCCAGCGACATTTGGCTTGATACTCATGCTCGAGACGATATTGTATGACCTCAAACTGGAGTTGTCCTACTGTGCCTATTATTTTTCGTCCTGTTGCCTGATTGACAAACAATTGTGCCACACCTTCGTCCATGAGTTGGTGTATGCCCTTTTCCAATTGTTTTTGTTTCATAGGGTCGGCATTTTCTATGTACTTGAACATCTCCGGTGAGAATGAAGGTAGGCCCTTGAAATGCAGTATCTCACCGGCTGTGAGTGTGTCGCCAATTTTGAAATTACCGGTGTCAGGCAAACCGACTATATCTCCGGCGTAAGCTTCGTCAACAGTTTCTTTCTTTTGTGCCATAAAGGCTGTTGGAGCAGAGAAACGCATGTCTTTGCCAAGGCGAACATGGTGATAATAGACATTACGCTCGAACTTGCCAGAGCATATTTTCACGAAGGCGATACACGAGCGGTGGTTAGGGTCCATATTGGCATGTATCTTGAACACGAAACCGGTGAAAGCAGGTTCTGTTGGAACGACTTTGCGTTCAAGTGATTCAACGGGACGCGGACTGGGAGCAATTTCGACAAAACAATCAAGCAATTCTTTGACACCAAAAGTGTTCAGAGCAGAGCCAAAAAAGACAGGAGCGAGGTCGCCTTTCAAATAGTCGTTGACATCAAAATCGGCATATACGCCATTAATTAGTTCGAGGTCTTGACGCAACTTGTCGGCATCTTGTTCGCCGACATATTGTTGCAAGACATCAAATTCAGTGTTGAGAGGGTCGGTGAGTTTGAATGATTCGCTTATGGTTTGTTTGTTAGGAGTGTAAAGGTCGAGTGTCTGCCGATAGATATTGTAAACACCCTTGAATTTGGCACCTATATTGATAGGCCACGACAATGGGCGCACACTGATTTTAAGTTCTTGTTCGATTTCGTCGAGAAGGTCGAACGGGTCTTTACCCTCGCGGTCCATCTTATTGACAAAGACCATGACCGGTGTCTTACGCATACGGCAAACCTCCATCAGACGGCGTGTTTGTGTTTCAACACCTTTTGCGGCATCGATCACAATAATTACCGAATCAACAGCAGTGAGTGTGCGAAAGGTATCTTCGGCAAAGTCTTGGTGACCAGGGGTATCGAGGATATTGATTTTATAGTCACGATATTCAAAGCCCATCACACTTGTTGCCACCGATATTCCACGCTGCTTTTCTATCTCCATCCAGTCTGATGTAGCTGTTTTTTTAATCTTATTAGATTTCACGGCTCCGGCAACATGTATGGCACCACCGTAAAGAAGTAGTTTTTCCGTAAGTGTTGTCTTACCGGCGTCAGGGTGAGAAATAATTGCAAATGTGCGACGACGACCTATCTCTGAATCAAACATAAAATGATTTACTTATTTGATTATTTACGATTTACGTATTTATTTACTATTTATTTTATCTTTAAATTTTCAAATCTTCAAATTTTCAAATCTTCAAATCTCACCTCAGCACAGCACCGAGTTTATCTTGATAGGCTTTTTGCAGTCTTTGCATTACGCCATCAATCTGCTTATCTTCAAGTGTTTTGTTTTCGTCTTGAAGGATAAAGGACAGTGCATAAGATTTTTTGCCAATTAGCAGATTCTTACCTTCATAGACATCAAACAAACTGACACGCTTGAGCAAATGGCGTTCAGTCTGGAATGCGAGTTCGCGCAATTGAGCAAATGTTACGCTTGTGTCAACGAGGAGAGCTAAGTCGCGTCGTACTTCAGGATATTTAGGCAATTCTTTGAAGTTCATCTTGAAGTTGCGTGCTTGCTGCATGACTTCACTCCAAAGCAAATCGGCATAGAACACAGGTTGATTGATGTCGAATTGTTTAAGTACTTTTCTGTCAACAATCGCCAAAAGACCGAGTTTTCGTTTGTTAGGAGCGATCAACCATACAGCGTCGGAGAACGATTCATTCTTGCACTCTTCCATTTTGCATGCGTCCACACTGACACCTACTCTTTCAAGCAAATTATTGACAAAGGCTCTGAGTTGATAGAAGGAAGCCGGTTCTTGCTGATGCACCCATGTCTGAGCTTCTTTATTACCAGTAAGCCACAAAGCGAGATGTCCTTCTTCGGAATATGACTTCAAGTGGTCAGCCTCAACAGCCACTTCATTGGCATTGGCATCGTCGTGTTGCATTGCATGGAAATGGTAGCAATTACCAAACTCGTACAAGCGCAAATCGGCATTTTTGCGGTTCACATTACGAGATATAGATTCCAATCCGCCAAACAACAATGTTTGACGCATAACACCCAAATCAGCAGACAGAGGATTGAGCAATTTGACACACGAGTCTAACTGATTGTCGTAATAAGATGTTTTTGTGAGCGAATTATTCAGTATCTCATTAAATCCTTGAGCAGTCAGTTGTTCCGACAAACGTTTCAAGAGGCGATGACTCTCCGGCTTCTCGGCAAAGGAAAGATTAGAATGCAGTTTGTCAGAGAGTTCGACATTATTGTAGCCATAGATACGGAGTATGTCCTCTATCACATCAACATCGCGCTGAACATCAACACGATAAGGTGGAACGCGCAATTTCCACACTTTACCATCGAATGAATCAATTTCTACCTCAAGGGCACGGAGTATGGTTTCAATTTGTTCTTTACCTAATTCTTTACCGATAAGAGAATTGCATTTTTCGATGCTCAATTCGACATTGAAATGCGGGAATTCTCTCGACTTAACATCAACTATCTCGCTTGAGATTTTTCCCCCTGCAATTTCTTGAATAAGCAGGGCACAGCGTTTGAGTACATAGATAGTGTTGTTAGGGTCAACACCGCGTTCAAAACGGAAAGAAGCGTCTGTGTTAAGTCCATGATAACGGGCTGTTTCACGAATACTTACGGGGTCGAAATAAGCGGACTCAAGAAACACATTGGTTGTTGTTTCGCTCACACCTGAATCTTTACCACCAAACACACCGGCAATACACATTGGCTCTTGCTCATTACATATCATGAGTTCTTTGCCATTGAGTTTGCGTTCCACACCATCAAGAGTGGTGAATAGTGTGCCTTCTGCCACTTTTTTAACTATCAGTTTTCTGCCTTTGATCTTGTCGGCATCAAAACTATGCAATGCTTGTCCTTGTTCGAAAAGAACGAAATTTGTAGCATCAACAACATTATTTATCGGTCGCAATCCTATGGTGCGCAAGGCGTCTTGGAGCCATGATGGCGATTCCTTGATCTCTACTCCGCTGATTGTTACGCCGGCATATCGAGGGCAATCAGCAGTGTCTTCAACATTGACATCAACAACATAATCATGACTCTCAACTTTGAAATCATCTACTGATGGTTTGTGAAGTTCAATAGGTTGATTATGACTATTATAGTAGGCTGCCAAATCGCGTGCAACACCAAAATGAGAAGCGCCATCGCTACGGTTAGGAGTTATATCAACCTCAATGACATAATCACTTGAAACGCCATAATACTCGCTTGCCGGCATTCCGACAGGAGCATCAGCTGGCAAAACGATAATTCCGGCATGGCTTGTTCCTATACCTATTTCATCCTCAGCGCAAATCATTCCAAAAGATTCGACGCCGCGTATCTTAGATTTCTTTATTGTGAAAGACTCATCACCAGAATAGAGAACCGTTCCGAGCGTGGCAACAATAACTTTCTGTCCGGCAGCCACATTAGGTGCACCGCAAACGATTTGCAAGGGCTCTGCATCCGGCGCAATACGCGTCATCGTAACATGCAGGTGATCTGAATTTTCGTGAGGCTCACAAGAAATGACTTCGCCTACGACCAAGCCCTTAAGTCCACCACGAATGGTCTGAACTTCTTCTACTGTTCCTACTTCCAAACCTATTGATGTGAGTATTCTCGCAACTTCATAAGCATCATCTTTCAAATCAAGATAACGCTTCAACCATTTATAAGATATGTTCATAATTCGTATTTGTATATTTTTTGCAAAATTACAATTTTTTTAGCATATCACCAAATCAATACGCGTATTCACAAAAAAATATTGTAATTTTGCAACGGAACTAAAAATACTGAATCAACATGCTGCAATTATTCATTTTTTTCAAGAGTAACATAAGGCATCAACCATGCAAAACAAACAGATATTCTTTGTTTTTTAGTCTTATGCAATGGTTATTTTTCTTTACTGCATTTACTTATATTTCATGTTCAAGAAATGAGGATATTACTGAATACATCCCTTCTGCTCCGGATTATAATGATAGCACAATGTGGTACATAGAAGATAATGATACAGACGGCAATGGAGCTGATATATTTTATGTTGTGTCAACATGGGAAATTGATTGGTATCACGACAGCATGATTTGTCACTACGCAGATGTCTGGAATGCAGACCATCGCGCTCACATGACGATAGAAATGAGTGGTGTGGCGGATTATATGAAAGAAGGAAATCGTTTCTACTCGCCCTACTATCGTCACACGACTATTGACGGGTGGGTAACGCAAAATGAAGATACTATACTACGTCGTACCCGACTTTCGATGAACGATGTGTGCACGGCTTTCGACTATTTCATTCAACACCGCGACAATACGCGTCCTCTTGTTATTGCCGGTTTCAGTCAAGGTGGTATGGCAATGATTGAGTTGCTCAAGCACATGGACGACAGCACTTACAATCATTTGGCGGCAGCGTATATCATGGGTTATAAGATTACGCCTCAAGATACATTATGTCCACATATCAAACCTGCCAAAGGTGAGACAGACACCGGTGTTGCGATATGCTTCAACACGGTTAAAGACGTGAAGTATCTTATTCCTGTGATTTCAGAGACATGTGCCGGTATCAATCCTGTCAATTGGCACACAGACGCCACGCCTGCCATTCTTGACGACACTGTGACTGTCAGTCTCGACACTTTGCATCACTTGGTTGTAGTGAAAGGCTATAGCGGCTCTGAGTACAAGCCATACAAAGATTTCATCAATCAAGGCGACATACATAGTTGCGAACCATGGCTCTACAAAGAGCATATCCGCAAAAACATCAATACACGTGTTAGAGAGATGACAAAAGACCGCTTTGCTGAAAGACAAAAGACCGCTGACACTGAAAGACAAAAGACCGCTGAAGCTGAAGGACAAAAGACCGCTGAAGCTGAAAGAAGTTAGAAATCTCGATATTACGATATTACGATATCCTCAAATTCAAGTTTCGCAAGTACTATAAAGCAGATTACACAAAAATATTTATCTACTAATTAAACGAATTATTACGAATTTTATTTGGTTGTCAAAAATTATCCAAAATTAAAAATAATTCAAGTTTCGCATGATAACAGAATTTTAATATCTCGGCGTTCAACGGCGTAGCCGTTGCATATTAATAGACATAATCAAAATTACAAAACCAACAACCACGTAGTGGGTGCACATTGTCAATTAGTCAAATTTAATGCATAGTATTTTAATATGCAACCGCTAACGCGGTTGGGAGAGAGGAAATGAATATAAATTTTCTATTTATATGAAACCGCTAACGCGGTTTTCCCCTTTGAATCAGACATAAACAAGTCCCTATAATTTGACACATTAACTACTTGCGAAACTCAAATCCTTAAATCCTCAAATCTTCAAATTTTCAAATTTTCAAATCTTCAAATCTTCAAATCTCCACATCTTCAAATCTTCAAATCTTCAAATTTTCTAATCTTCAAATATAGCCGATCCGATACGCACCATTGTACTGCCTTGTTCAATAGCTATTCGATAGTCGTCAGACATTCCCATTGAAAGTGTTTTCAAGCCGGATAGTGTGGCAAGAGATTTGAGCAGACTGAAATCTTGTCGTATTTGCTCTTGGTTGTCGGTATTGGAAGCCATTCCCATCAATCCGCATATCTCGACATGGGAGAAATGGCTAAAATCTGTTGTTCGAATGAGTTCGGCGAACTCATGTGGTGTGAAGCCTGATTTTGTTTGTTCTTGAGCGATATGTATTTCGAGCAAACATTTTTGCACTATATTTTTTTCGGCTGCCACGCGTTCGATGGCTTCAATCAGTCGGAGTGAATCAACAGAATGAATCAGGTAAGCAAGCCCGACGACATCACGCACTTTGTTGCGTTGCAGATGACCTATAAAATGCCATTTTATGTCAGGAGGCAGCACTGCTGCTTTTTGTTTTAGCTCTTGCAAGCGGCTTTCACCGAAATTGCGTTCGCCGGCGTCGTAGGCTTGACGGATAGCCTCTACGGGATAGTATTTTGACACACACACCAACTGAACATTATCAGGCAGATTTTGCCTGATAATGTTGATATTATGTGCAATATAATCACTCATTGCGAAGTAGGTCCATGATTGGCGTTTCGGCAATATTGAGTATTGTCGTTTCGGTTTGCCATCCGGCAAGTTCTTTGACAAGACGTTGAAGAGCGTCGGCGAGGTCGGAACCTTTTACGAGCATAAGGTTGGCTGTATGTTTTTCCTTCACATGTTCCTCGTCGAAAGTTACGATGTCGATTTTAGATTTGTACCAGCGGTCGGCATCTTCTGCATCAACAACATCAGCTACACGTATTTTCTTTATATTTACCACTTCCATTTCGCCTTGAAGGAAAGGTTTGATTTCCTCTGTTACACGTTCTTCGGCATTAGCAAATGTCAGTGTGTCAACGAGATATGTCTCAACGACTTTTTGTTGGCGTCCTTCCTCACCCGGACGCTCGTACTTTACTTTTACTTCAAAAAAATTCATTTCAGTGTTTATATTTTATGCATTATTTTATAGATAAGTTCTTGATAGATATGCAGTGAATCGGAGGCATTAGTGTCGCCTACACCGCGGCTACGTACATCAGCCTCACGAATATAGCCTATTATTTTCATTGTCTGCAATGCATTGTAATATTTAGCTGCAGAGGCATAGTCTTTTACAAAATAAGGATTGATTTTTAGAGTTGTGGCTATATCTCTTTCGCCATAATTACCGAAAATCAAATAGTGATAGATCATGAGGTTGGCGAAAAAATTATATATTGATGGCAGCTCTTTTTGGATTGGATGATCTTTAGGGTTGTTGGCAAAATAATAGACTATACGATTGGCTTTGAGAACATCATAATAAGCTAACGCATTAAGGAGTTCAAATACATTATAGTCCTTAGATATACCTACGTATTTTTCAACCACTTCGGGTGTTATTTTGGTTATACCGTTGAGTTGCGTTAATTTTTCAATTTCAGTGGCTATTTTTGTGAGGTTTGTTCCCAAATAATTGGTGAGCATTTCAGTTGCTTTAGGCTCTATCTCGAGTTTGTGCTCGTTCATAAATTGTGTTATCCACCGCGTTACTTCATAGTCATATCGGAGAGGTTGCGATTCAAAGACCACACCTTTTTCTTTTATTTCCTTTACAACTTTGAGGTTGCCGTTGAGTGTGCCGTATTTATAGCAGAAAACGAGTATTGTGGTTTGTTGTGGTTGCTGAATATAATAGGTCAGATTGGTCCAGTTTTTTATGTTTTGGGCTTCTTTGACTATGACAACACTTTTATCACCCATCATCGGGAAACGTTGCGCAGCATTGATGACCATGTCGATTTGCTGAATGTCAGCGCCATAGAGAACAGTAAGATCAAAGTCTTTGGCTGCGTCGTCAATGACATTATCCTCGATATATTTAGAGATGACATCTATATAGTAAGGTTCATCTCCTTCGAGGAGATAGATTGGTGCATACTGTCCTTTTTTTAGGGCTGTCATCACCTCTATGAATGATATTCCTCCTTCTTTTTTTGCCATAGTTATTCAAATCGTAAGTGTTTGATTGTTCTACTATTATGCATGAGTGATTGGAGTGACTTAATACCAATCATGAGATGTTCTTTGGAGAAGTTGGCACTATTTTTTTTGTCGCCTTCGTCAGTTTTTATACCATCTGGCTGCAGAGGCATATCAGAGATGAGCAAAAGTGCGCCCACGGGTATTGAGTTGTGAAAGCCGACAGAGAAAAGAGTTGCTGTTTCCATATCGACAGCCAGTGCTCGTGTGCTTCGGAGATATTCGCGAAAAGATTCGTCGTGTTCCCACACGCGGCGGTTGGTTGTATAGACAGTACCTGTCCAGTAGTCGTGTCCGAAATCGCGAATATTAGAGCTCACAGCTCTTTCGAGCGAGAAAGCGGGCAAAGCGGGTATTTCAGGTGGAAAATAATCGTTTGAAGTACCTTCGCCACGTATTCCGGCTGTTGGCAGGATATAGTCACCTACTTTGTTTTTGTCGCGCAATCCGCCACATTTGCCAAGAAAGAGGACAGCTTTGGGCTGTACGGCTGTGAGCACATCCATAATCATGGCAGCATTGGGCGAGCCCATGCCAAAATTGATTATCGTTATGCCCTCAGCACTGGCATTGGGCATGTTGGCATCACGAATCACCTCAACTCCAAAATGTTGTGCAAAAAGCTCAACATAATTATTGAAGTTGGTGAGCAGGATATAGTCGGTAAAGTCCGACAATGGTCGGTGCGTATAACGTGGCAACCAATTTTCAACAATATCTTTTTTTGTTTTAAGCATGGTGTTATATTATTTGTTTACGCTATGAGCAATGATTTACAGGCCAAAGGCTTGTTTTATTTTGTCAATATAGTCGAGTTTTTCCCACGTGAATAATTCCACTTGTCGTTGGTATTTGTTTCCGTGGCTGTCAAGCAATGTTTTTTCTATTGTTTTAGGGTCGTGTCCCATGTGTCCGTTGCGAGCTGTTTCTTCATATATCGGGTTGCGCAGCTTGAGGCGTTGTTCAATAGCATAAGGGCGAAGGTCGAAAATTTGCTGAACTATTTGTGCTATTTCGGCATCTGATTTGTCGATATGAGCAGTTCCAAAAGTATTTACAAACAGACTAACAGGTTGAGCGATGCCTATGGCGTATGCCACTTGTACGAGGATTTCGTCGGCCACACCTGCAGCAACAAGATTTTTAGCGATATGTCGAGTTGCGTATGCAGCACTGCGATCGACTTTTGATGGGTCTTTTCCAGAGAAAGCGCCGCCACCATGTGCTCCACGACCGCCATAGGTATCAACAATAATTTTTCGTCCTGTCAGGCCGGTATCTCCATGAGGACCACCTATCTCAAATCGGCCTGTCGGGTTGACAAAGAGTTTGTAATCACCCTTGAATAATTGATTGAATTTGTTGTCTTTTTTACGAACGCGAGGGATGAGAATATTAATTATGTCTTCGCGTATTTTCTCGAGGCTTACATCTGCATCATGTTGTGTCGAGAGAACGATTGTGTCAATGCGAAGTGGTTTATGGTCGGCTGAATACTCAACAGTCACTTGGCTTTTTGCGTCGGGGCGGAGGTATGGCATCAGGTGTAATTCATTGTGTCGGATATTTGCCAATTCCTCCATAAGGGCATGAGCGATAGCGAGAGTGATAGGCATGAAAGAAGATGTCTCATTGCAAGCATAACCAAACATCATACCTTGGTCGCCTGCACCTTGTTCTTCTTGTTTCTCTCGGCTCACACCGCAGTCGATGTCAGAAGATTGTTCGTGGATACAAGTCAACACACCACAAGACTGATAGTCGAACATATAGTCGCTCTTGTTGTAGCCGATATGTTTGATTGTTCGGCGAACAACAGATTGTAAATCAACGTAAGCGTTGTCTGATTTAACTTCTCCGGCAACAACCACTTGTCCGGTTGTAACGAGAGTTTCGCAAGCCACATGGCAAGCAGGGTCTTGTGCAAGAAAATTGTCTAAGATGGCGTCAGAAATTTGGTCGGCAATTTTGTCGGGATGGCCTTCTGAAACTGACTCTGAAGTGAAAAGATAGTTCATAATAGATGTTTTTGTGTTTTTTTTGTTTTAGTTAAATTGAGTAACTTTCAGTTGTTTGGTGTGTAAAAAAAAGACTGCACACAGAGCCTGCAATCATCTAATTTTAGCATTTTTTCATGTGGTTGCAAGCAATACAAATCTATCCACCAAATTATACAACGCAAAATTACTAATAATTCTTAATATACGCAACAAAAATCAGTTTTTTTTGTTTAAAAATTGTATATACAAATAAAAAGCATTAACTTTGCAAGCAAAATAAATACAGACATGCTCAACAGACAACTGATTAGAACAAAGGTAGTACAAAATCTTTATTGTTACACGCAACAAACGGATTGGACGGAACTGACGGCACAAAAAGAATTGGTCAAGAGTTGTGCTCAAACGTACGATTTATATCACGTATTGTTGCAATTGATTAATGAGATTACTCAAGCGGCTGAAATTCGGACGGAGAATTTGAAAGAGAAATTTTTTGCTTCAGAAGAAGAGAAAAATCCTGTACTCAATTTTGTTCAAAACAAATTTGCCGAAAAAGTATTCTATTGCAAGGAGTTGGCATCTTACCTGCAAGACAATAAAGATATTCATTTTTTCTGGTCGAAGCATAGCGAGACGATAGACGACTTGTACCAACAAATCAGAGAATCTGAGCAATATGCAAAATACATGTCTATCAAAGCCCCCTCGTTTGATGACGACAAAACGATATGGCGTCAGATTTTTTCTAAAATTCTGAACGACAATGAGTTTCTAAACAATTGCATTGAAGACAGCAATCTTTATTGGGTTTCTGACTTGGACATTGTGATTAGTTTTGTGATTAAGACTATCAAACAATGTAAATCAGATACAGAATTGCGTTTGTTGCCATTATACGACAATGAGATTGACCACAACTTTGCGTCAAAACTGCTTTCACAGTCGATCAAGCATTTTGATGAATACAAAGAGATGATCGAGAAATCTTTGATACACTGGGACATAGAGCGTGTGGCACAAATTGACTTGACTATTATGCAGACGGCTTTGGCTGAGATGTTTGCTTTTCCTGACATTCCAATACAAGTTACGATAAACGAGTACATAGAATTGGCAAAAGAATACAGCACCGACCAAAGTCCTAAATTTGTCAATGGCATACTCGACGAGATTGTCAAACAATTGAAGAAAGACAACCGACTGCTCAAAGCAGTGATAATCAAGTGATCTGCTTATTTGACAATTTACTATTTACTTATATTTATTTGATTTAATTATTTAACAATTTATAATTATGACACAATTACTTTTAATTTTGTTGCAAGATGTTCCGGCAGCTGCAGCTCAATCTGGCAGCGCTTGGGGTACAATATTTATGATGGTTGCACTTTTTGCCGTTTTCTATTTCTTTATGATTCGACCACAAAGAAAGCAACAGCAAAAAATTGAAGAACAACGCAGCCAGCTCAAGACCGGAAGCAAAGTGGTTACTGCCGGCGGAATACATGGTGTGATTAAAAATGTAAATGACACCACATTTGTTATCGAAATTGCCAAAGACACCAAAATCACAGTAGATAAGACTTCTGTATATCCGGAACAGGCTGAGGAACCAAAGAAAGAAGATAAGAAAGAGGAACCAAAGAAAGAAGAAAAGAAAGAAGAAAAGAAAGAAGAAAAAGAGGATAAAAAGCAGTTAGAACAAGAAGTGGAATATAGGATTGAAAAATAATGCCCAAATTACAGACAATTTGGAATAGACTGAAACAATTTGGAACATCAGGCGATGCACTGGTGTTCGTGTTGTTTCTTTTTATATCAACAATACTGTGGTTTTCGCGTGTTCAGAACAACCAACAACACTATTCCATTATTGTTCCGATTCAGTACACCGGTTTGACACCTGAGGTGAGACTCAACGACTCTTTGCCAAAAGAACTCAAGATTAGCGTTATAGACAACAACAATCAGTTTTTTTTGAGAAAAGTCAAGATACCATTGATACCTATTGATTTGACAACTCAGGTGAGCAAAAAACAGAGAAACATCAATGTTTCTGCTGCAAGATTACAACAAACGGTGAAAGATCAGTTGCCGGCAAACATAACTATATCACAGATTGAGCCGTCGAACATACAAGTTCAAGCGACTTATTTGCGACATAAAAATGTTGAAATCAAATTCAGCGGAAAGATTACTCCGGCACCACAATATCAGTTGTCAGACGATATTGAGTTGAACCCATCTGTGATTACTATATACGGAACAAAAGAGGCATTAGACACAATCAAACAGATTGAAACGAAATACACAAGTATTGAAAATGTCAGCAAACTGACAACAGAGCAATTGCAACTCATTGTTCCGAAAGGCGTCAATATAGAGCAAACTACGACCACACTGCAAGTTGATGCATACGCTTTTACAGAGAAAAGAATCAATGTGCCTTTGCAAGTTGTTGGTCAGCCGGACAACACTTCAATCAAGCTATTCCCTGCAACAGTGGAAATAAAGTTATTACTGCCGGTACAGATATACCAACAATTCAATCCCAAAGCAGTTAGAGCTATGGTTAATTTCAATGAGATGCAAAACAGCACTAACGGCATAGTGAAGGTGTATGTAGCAGCAGAAAACAATCAAATCACGATACTCAAAACGACGCCGGAAACGGTTGAATTTATGATTGAGCTTACAACAAATAAAGAACAAGAGATTTTGAAATAAAAGAAGAAAGATGAAGAAGATACAAATGGTTGACCTCAAGACACAATATGAGGCGATAAAAACAGACATAGACAGCGCGATACAAGAAGTAATTGATTCTACAGCGTTCATTAAAGGTCCCAAAGTGGCAGAGTTTCAAGAAAACTTGCAAAACTTTCTTGGAGTGAAACATGTTATACCGGTAGGCAATGGCACAGAGGCTATTCAGATTGCTTTAATGGCATTAGGCTTGAAGCCCGGCGATGAGGTTATCACTCCGACATTTACTTTCATTGCCACAGCCGAAGTTGTGGCATTGTTGGGCCTTAAGCCTATTGTGGTTGATGTGGAATGGGACACAATGAACATCTCTGTTGAGAGCATAAAAAAAGCCATCACACCACGGACAAAAGCCATTGTGCCGGTACATCTATTCGGCCAGTGTGCCAATATGGAAGAAATTATGAAAATTGCCAAAGAGCATAATTTATATGTCGTTGAGGATGCTTGTCAATCAATCAACAGCACTTATACTTTCAGTGATGGACGCACAATTCAATCAGGTTGTATAGGTGACATTGGTTGCACCTCATTCTTTCCATCAAAAAATTTAGGTTGCTATGGTGATGGTGGCGCAATATTCACTAATAATGATGACTTAGCGCAAAAAATGCAGCAAATAGCCAATCATGGAATGAAAATACGTTATCACCACGACTTAGTGGGGGTCAATTCACGACTCGACTCCATCCAAGCTGCCATATTGAACGAAAAGCTCAAACACCTTGAGCAATATACAACAAATCGTCAATTGGCAGCAAAAAAATACGATGAGGCTTTTGCCGACAACAAACACATAATAACTCCATACAACGATCCAAAGACAAAACATGTCTATCACCAATATACCATCAAATTGGTAGATATAGATAGAGATCATTTGCGTGAACAACTTGCAGAGAAAGGTATTCCTGCAATGATATACTACCCTATACCATTGCATTTGCAGAAAGCCTATCAAGACCCGAGATACAAGCAAGGTGATTTCCCCACAGCAGAGAAATTAGCACAATGTGTTTTATCTCTGCCGATGCACACAGAATTAGACCAAGAACAGATAAACTATATAACAGCGTCTATCAATGAATTAACAAAATAAATTAAATAAAACAAATGGACCTAAACAATAACCTATCACTAACTCAAACGCTGCAGCAGACGACAAAATTGTCGCCACAGCAAATTATGGGCATGAAAATGCTCGAGTTGCCTACGCTCGAACTTGAAGAACGCATTGAGCAAGAACTTAACGACAATCCCGCTCTCGAAATTGACGACGACACGGCATCAGATACCGGATATGAGGACGAATCAAACGACATTGAGAACGAAAACGACGACAATAACGACGATGATTCTGACGACTACAACTCTAATGACGAGGTTACGAACAATAGGCTTGAAGAAGATTTGGACACTTATTTTAGCGATGACGACGACTACTATCAATCAGCCGACAACACAAACTATCAGTTTGACACTGAGTTCTATGGACAAAGAAAGCTGAATGATACAGAAGATCGCGAAATGCCGCTGTCCTCAAACGACACATTTCATGACTATCTTTTAGACCAGATTGGAACAATAACCAATAGTCAGAAGCAACGAAAACTTGTTGAATACATCATTGGCAATATTGACGACGATGGTTTTCTGACTCGTGATGCTCACCGCATAGAAAACGATCTGCTCTTTGCCGGCCAAAGCGACTATACTTCTGAGGACATCGAGCAGGCAATAGAAATCATACAATCGCTTGATCCTGCAGGTGTTGGTGCCACCGACTTACAACAATGTATGATTTTGCAGCTCAAGAGATTACCGAAAGAAAAAAAGACGGAAGATGCAATAAAAATCGTTGAGAAATACCTCGAAGAGCTCAAACAAAAACACTACTATAAGATTCAGAAACGACTTAATCTGTCGGATGACGAACTCAAACAATGTCTTGACTTAATTTCTCATCTAAACCCCAAACCGGGGAAACAATGGAATGCTTCGGAATACGAAGTCAACTCTAATGTTTTGGTGCCTGATTTTTATGTTACCCACAAAAACGGCTATTGGGAAATTACGCTCAACAACGACAACATACCGCACTTGCGGGTAAACAAAGAATATAGTCAGTGGGCTAACAACTATAAAGAGAACAAAAGCACAATAAATAGTGCAGAAAAAGAGACAGGCCGATTTGCTCAAAAATATGTAAACGATGCCGTTGCGTTCATAAAAAACATTGACGACCGCAACGAGAACCTGCTCAAGACAATGAAAGCCATTGTCAAAGCACAAGAACAATTTTTCCTTATCGGAGACGACCAACTGCTCAAA
This sequence comes from Paludibacteraceae bacterium, assembly GCA_017527495.1. Lineage (GTDB taxonomy): Bacteria > Bacteroidota > Bacteroidia > Bacteroidales > Paludibacteraceae > RGIG6639. The sequence continues at coordinate 127,421 of JAFXPY010000053.1, read as the reverse complement.
CCCTTAGTTCTCAAAGACATTGCAGACAAGGTTGGACTTGACGTCTCAACAATCAGCAGAATAAGCAGAATGAAATACGTTACGACTGATGTCGGTACGTTTCAGCTCAAACACTTTTTCTCTGAATCAATGATCGACAACGAAGGAACACAAATCTCAACACGTTCAATCAAAAGTGCACTTCAAGATCTGGTCAATAAAGAAGATAAATCAAAACCACTGACAGACGAAGAATTGGTTGATATAATGACAAAACAAGGTTTCCCGATTGCGCGTCGCACCGTGGCAAAATACCGACTGCAACTCAATATTCCTGTTGCAAGACTGAGGAAAGAGAAGTGAGAAGTGAGAAATGAGAAATGAGAAATGAGAGGACAAAAGATTTCAGACATATTGGCCAAGGTTGTGTCATACGCTTTTCATCCATTGTGGATTACATCGTATGCTACTCTTTTTGTGTCGTGGAAACTGTTTTTCACCACTCTCATTTTCACCGCTTTACTTCCACTTGCCAACACGATTGTTTACATCAAAAACATACATGCTTCTCTAACAATACCCGATCGCAAACAACGCACCATTCCATATCTCATCACAATTGCCTGCTATCTGCTATGGTCAAATTTTGTGAACAGATATTTTGCACTGCCTCCGATATTAAAATCAATTATGTTGGGTATGATACTGACATTGATTATTATTGCAGCGGTCAATTTTTGGTGGAAAATCAGTGCACACATGGCAAGTATTGCCGGTTTGATTAGTGCTTGTCTGGCTCTTCAATACCATACGGGAGTAACTTATTTCTTAGTACTGGCCGTTCTTTACACGCTCGCTATCGTCATTTGTTGGGCGCGAACCAAACTTGATGCACACACACCAGAGCAACTCGCTGTCGGCTTTTTGGTCGGACTGACTACAATTTTTGCTACTGCCATTATTATTTAAGGTTAATCATCAGGAAATGAAACGATACATAAACATATTTCTTTTTTGCACACTGTCTGTTCTTACTTTTGCACAGTTGTCACCAGAAGCAGAAGTAAGTTTCATAACATGCTCACCGGGAGATCCGTCATGGTCGAAATATGGTCATACCGCACTGAGAATTAAGGACCCACAATTAGGAATTGACAATATTTACAATTACGGAATGTTTGATTTTAATCAACCTAATTTCTATTCCAATTTCATAAAGGGCCAGACTGACTATATCTTGGGCAAAGAGGATTCAACGATGTTCTATTTCGACTATGAAGAAATAGGCAGAGAGATTGACGAGAAACGTCTCAATCTGACTCAAGACGAAATAAATCAACTTTTTTTGAGACTTGAAATCAACGCTTTACCAAAAAATCGTTCGTACCGCTACAATTTTGTATTCAACAACTGCGCAACTAAGCCCTACGAGTTGCTCAACCAGGTTGTCAGCGGCAAATTAGAAAGCCATTATTTCGACAATCAAAGTAATACTTTTCGCCAATTAATTGATTTCTATTCAGGCGACTATACATGGGGACAATTTGGCATAAGTCTTGCTTTCGGCAGAAATGCCGATACGGCAATAACACCAGAGCAGAGACTTTTTTTGCCTGAACAGCTTTTAGATTATCTTTCGGTTGCAACAATAGATGACAATGGTACGAAGCGTGAACTTATGAGCGACAAGCAAATCATGGTGTTTCAACCGAAAAAAGGCAATTTCATTATTTCGCCTGAAATGCTTATTATTTTGCTTGTTTTGCTGATTATAATATTCACAATTAGAGATTTGTACAAGCATAAAATCAGTTGGTGGTTAGACAGATGTCTTTTATTGATATATTCGCTTGTAGGTCTGATTTTGGCATACCTGCCATTTTCAGAACATCCATTAGTGGAAGAGAATTTTAATCTATTGTTTTTCAATCCATTGATGTTCATTCCGCTGATACTTTCATTTGGCAAAAAGACTCAGCAATGGTTGTTGAAAGGCGAATTAATTTTTGCGATATACAGCATCGCAGCAATAATTATTTATTTGGCAAGCGGCCAACATTTTCATTTACTCGTTGTCGTACCCATCTTACATGCCATCAGGTTACGTTTAGTATGGTACAGAAACATAATGATAATCGGGCAAAAGCAAGTACATAATTTAGCTGCAAAAATTGGTATTATTGCTATTCTGCTTATTCAAGCAACAGGAGCGATGGCACAAGAAAGTCAGCGTTTTCCGAGGCTGACAGTAGTCATTGTGATAGACGGACTGAATCAACAAGCCGTTAATCAAATCTTACCGACAATGTCGCCCGGGGGATTGCGCACAATAATTGAGAACTCAGAAAAAGCACAAGTCTATTTTCCTCAGCTGACCAATGGCGGTTGCGAAACAACAGCGACACTGATGACTGGCACGACACCTTTCTACCATGGAATATCAACCGAGACAAAATTCAATCAGCAAACACAGAAAACGCAGCATATCTTGTTCGACAACAGCCAACAAGGCATTGGGACGAATGTTCATTATTCACCTCGAAACATTTTGGCACCGACACTGACCGATATGTTTCGGCTCAATAATCCTCAAAGCAGGATATACGCCATAGGCATAAATGCAGAGAACACAATTCTCATGGCAGGTCATGCTGCAAATGCTTGTGTCTGGCTCAACACAGAGTCACAGCAATGGTGTACAACAACCTACTATCCACACGGGCTCCATCCGCTTGCTGACCAGATGAACACATCAGGAATGACGCAGACCATACTGAATCAGAAATGGACTAATCAGTTCAACATTTCTGACTATCAAACATATTCAAACATAGAGCAACAAAGAAATGGTTTTCGCTACTCAGCCAACAAAAAAGACTTAGCCTTGGGCTATAATTTAGTGCCGTCAGCACTCACCCCACATGCAAATCAGGCAGTAGTGCAACTTGCTTGCAATATACAGCAACATGAAAGACTTGGAGAAGGTCTGAACAACGATTTGCTCTTACTTGAATTGAACTGCAACACTCCAAACGCGCAAACCGACTATCTTGAATTAGCCGAGCAACAAGATATGTATTTACGGCTCAATCAACAGTTGCAGACTTTAATTCAACAACTGCATCAACGCATATCAGCCGGCAACTATCAAATCATTGTAGTAGGTCAGCCGCGTTATGGCCACAGCAAACAAGCCCTTGCAAATGCACAACTGCCTTCGGGCACATTCAATGTTGCACAAGCAGCAGCACTGCTCAACACATATCTCATGGCTATCTACGGAAACGGACAATACATCATCGGCGGGCACAACAACTCGATATATATCAATCAGACATTGCTGACACAAAAACAAATCAACACCGAACAATTTACACAATACACGACACAATTTCTGACACAATTTGAAGGCATACAAACAGTATATACAGCCCAACAAGTGCCACTTCTGCAAGGAACGGCACGTGAAGCAGAAGGCAAATTGCGCCGTTCGTTCAACAAACAATGCTTTGGACAAATTGTTTATCTACTGCAGCCGGGATACAAAATAGTCAATAAAGACCAAACGGAAGACAAAATTACGGACTCAGACCCACAGACACCTATCTATGTTATGGGCAGAAACATAAAGTTTCAAAACACTATTTCCGCGACACAAATCATGAATATCATACTAAACTAAGATAAACACACTAAAACAATAGTCATCATGAAAAAGTTATTTTTAATGGCTCTAATTGCTCTAACGGCAATGCCAATGATAGCTCAACAGACACTCTACACAAGAGATGGTCGTACAATCAAGGGATATGTTGTCGATATCAACGATGACAATATATCATACACACAAGACAAATCTATGGAAACAGTAACAGAATCTATTTCTACACAAGATGTTTACAACATTGTGTTTGAGAATGGTTCATTCCAAATTATCACCCCTATTGATTTGGTTGAAGACAAAGGCTCAATTATTTCACAACCATTGCAAGAACTACAATACGAAAGAAGCAAGCGAATAAGCTATGGCAATATGCAAATCAGCGAATCAGAATGGTTGGCTCTTGCAAATAAGTTTGGTGTTGACAGAAAATATGAGGTGGGCAAAACATTGCGCCGCGTTGGTAAACCATTATGGATGGCAGGTGTTGGCTGCATTATTGCAGGTGCAATAACCTATATTGCCGGTAATCAAAATCAAAGTTATGCAACAACAGTTATAGGCGAATCGCTGACTATCTTTGGCGCTCCGCTTGTTGTTGTTGGTATTCCATTGCATGCGACAGGCACACACCTACAAAAGAAAAGTTACGAAGAATTCAATCTCAAAGCAAACACAAAGCAATAAAAAAAAGAGAGCCGCGGCTCTCTTTTTTTTATTACAAAATATGCAAAGAATTATTTTGCAATTCCTTCAAATGCCACATTGATTATGTATGGAGCATAAAGAACTAATACCTCTGCAGAACCTGACAAAGATATAGTACTTGCAGTAAGGTTGTTGATGTCAAATACGAAAGTAACGTTAGGTTCATTAACGACATCAATTTGAGCGCCATAAACCTCGTCCAAATTCATGTAGATATTAATTTTCTTGTTGTCAGACATTTCAACATAGTCCCATTTGCCTTCAACTATACGATCTTCTTTACCTTCAACCTTCACGGTCATACTATACTTACCGGCGGTAGTAAAGTTGAGTTCGCTGAATTTCAAGCTTGAAATCAAGCTAAGTTGCGAAGCATATTGAGGAAATTTCTCTGACAAATCAGCAACGGACATTTCTTTGTTATTATAGAAAATCTTGAGTGTGGTTGATTTTCCCGCCCATGATTTTTCTAATTTAACAACCTCTGCTGTTTGATTTTGAGGGTTTTGATTTTTGTCGTTTTTCTGACATGAGATAGCGCAAAGACAAATAAGCGCGCTAAGGAATAAGATTTTTAATTTATTCATACTATATAAAATTATTGTGTTAAACTATTCTTATTGTAATTAATGATGTGTAGTCATTCAAATTGCTATACCATAAAATGGCGTAAAACAAACATATAACTCATATTGCGTTACAAAATTACAACATTTTTTTGAAATACCACATTTTTTTTGTTAAAAATGTTTGCAAAGACAAAAAAAAATATTAACTTTGCAGAAATAAATTATAAAAACAACAAAAAATGTCACTTACAGTTACTTATAATCGACTCAGAGCAGTCAAAGATAGTCTTCCTTCAGGAAGTATGGACAAGATAGCAGCAGAATTAGGTATTACTGCTGATGCAGTTAGAAGTTATTTTGGTGGTAAGAGCCAAGATGGTACCGGATTTCATGTTGAGCCGGGTCCTGATGGTGGTCTTGTTCTGCTTGACGATACCAGAATCTTGGAGGTTGCACTGCGTATTGCATGGGAGAATAGCCTCTAATGGGAAACAACATTATTTTACAATAAACAGAAATCAAGCCAAAAGTTCGTCCACACAGAGGACGCACTTTTGGTGTTTTTTTAGATAAGTATCAATTTACAAATAATTATTAAATAAATGAAAAAGACATTACTTTCTTTACTTGTTGCCCTAACGACATTGAGTGCCGGTGCATGGGAATATGAAATGCCTGAATTTGAATGGTCAGTTGGTACAGATTTGACAAGTGCCTATCTCTATCGCGGTAAATATCTCGGTGGTTTGTCGCTTCAACCAGATTTGAATATTGGTTATGCCGGTGTGAACCTTGATTTGTGGTTCAATGTCGGTACCACGAATTGGCTTCTTGAAGATATGTACCCTGAATTTGACTTGACTCTTTCATATAGTATTGCCGGTTTGACACTCGGTGTGAATCATCAATTCTATTTTGTTGAAGGACAAAAATATTTCGACTTTCACAAGATGACTTTGAAAGAATTTGATTCCGGAGACCCGCTTGAAGGTTATAACACTAACATAACAGAAGTTTTTGCAGAATATAATTTTGGCGAGTTATTTGAGGAAGTTCCTTTGACGATAGGCTGGTACACCTATGTTACAGGAGACGATGCTTTCATCAACGACAAAGACGAGCTCCAATTTGCCTACTCTACTTACATTAAGCTTGCCTACGACTGGGAGATAATTGATGAACTTACTCTCACACCGGAAATAGGTTTGACTCCGTGGAAAGGTTATTACACTAACTACGACAACAACTTTGCAGTTTCTAATATTCAGCTCAAACTAAATTGGGAACGCCAATTGACCGACAATTTCAGTTTTAGTTTGTGGGCTATGGGTTCATTGAATCCTAACAAAATCAGCAAAGACAATTTGATAATTAGTTCAAGAAACGAAGAACTTGACAAATCGACTCAGAGACTGAACGGAGCGATAGGAATAGGATTCTTTTTCAACTAATCAATAAAACATGAAAAACACAAAAAGAATAACCTTAGCACTACTCATAGTAAGTGTTATGAGTTTGCCGCTATTTGCAGCCGAAAAGGAAGAGACCGCACCCAAATGGTCGTGGAATCAAGGTTTTTCGTGGCATTTAGGAGCAGACGCAACAACTAATTATTTACTTCGTGCGTGGAACTACGGAGGATTGGCATTCCAACCTCATGCAAGCGTGAGCTACGCGGGAGCGACAGTGGCAGCATGGGCCAACATAGGTTCAAAAGATTGGGCGTTTGAACAATTCAACCCGCAACTGAACATAACTCTGTCGTATAGTTTGTTCGGTTTGACGGTTGGTGTAACACATCTGCACTATTTTAGCTCTGCATACTTTGATTTCAGAGGCAAGACATACGAGGAATATATCAACAATACCGGCAACTGGAATCAAACAGAGTTGTTTGCTTCTTACCAAGCCCCTGATTTTTTCCCCATTCGCCTCAGTTGGTACACATATATAGCAGGAAATGATATGTTTCCTGACCTTGACCGACCGATCAAAGATGGTGATGAAATTGTTGGTTACGAAATGAAGCGCACCTTCTCAACTTATATTGAGCTGGCGTATAAGTTCAAACTCCCTATGGATTTCACTTTGACACCGGCAGTCGGTATTAGTCCGTGGAAAGGTTATTACACACGAAACGAGGGCAATTTTGCACTGAAAAACATAGAATTCAGAGTGGAAAGGCCACACCAAATTAACGAACATTGTTCTTATAATGTGTATGCCGTGTTGATGCTTGATTGCTATAAAGTAACAAAGAAAAACCTCATTACAACAATAGACAACACATGGTCGAACCAAAGGCTTAACCTTGCAATTGGAACGGCAATCAATTTTTATTGAGAAGTGAGATAAAAGAAGTGAGACAAAAGAAGTGAGACAAAAGAAGTGAGAAGTAAGATATGAGTTTATTAGATAGTCCGAACAAAAGATTTGCTGTGGCTTCCATTTTATTGGTTGTTTCTATTGTTTTGTTTGCACTCAACAGAGTGTATCAAATTCCTTATCAAAAAAATGAAGGTCCAATTTATGGAACGACCTACCATCTGACATATCAAAGCAAAGATGATTTGCATGACACGATTAAGCAAGAACTCAGACGTTTGGATAAATCGTTATCAATTTTCAATAAAGAATCGACAATAAGCAAAATCAATAGTGGCGATAGTATAACGAACGATTCTACATTTCTATTCATTCTCAATCAATCGCAATCCATATCAGAACTTACAGAAGGTGCTTTCGACATAACGGTTGCACCTCTTGTCAATGCATGGGGGTTTGGAACCAATCAATCACTGAATGCCGACACAGCAATAGCCATTGACAGCATACTGCAATTTGTCGGATTCGAAAAGCTACATGTTTCAGGCAAAAAGGTAACTAAAGACGACCAACGCCTAAGACTTGACCTAAGTGCTATTGCAAAAGGCTACGCTTGCGATTGTGTTGCCGAGCTATTGGAGCAGAAAGGTGTTGAAAATTATCTTGTGGAGATTGGCGGTGAGATTGTGGCTAAAGGTAATAATGATCGCGGCGGGAAGTGGCGAATTGGTATAGACAAGCCAACAGACGGTGTTTCGCAGCAAGCCATACAAGAAATCATAGAAGGAGACATGGCTACTGCGACGTCAGGTAATTATCGTCAGTACTATTACCAAGAAGGACAGAAACGCACGCACACCATTGACCCGCGAACAGGCTATCCTACCAATCAGCACACACTCAGCGCTACAATCATAGCCCGAAAATGCTTTACGGCAGATGCATTAGCCACTGCAGCAATGGTTCTTGAGCCACAAAAAACAATAGAAATCATCAACTCTATAGACGACATTGAATGCTATATCATTCATACAAACCAAGAAAATCAAATAATGATTTCTAAAAGCGACAATTTCGATAAATATATATTGAAATAATCAAAAAAAATTGTTGCTGAATCAAAAAAAAATTGTAATTTTGCAAATTAATTGAAATGAAGCGCATTATTTTCTACATATTAGCAATTATCTTGTTGGCATCGTGTGGCGATTATCAAAAGATTCTTAAGAGTACAGACCCTGAATTGAAATACAATGCAGCTGTTGATTTTTTCAATCAAAAGGAATTTGCGAAAGCCCAATCGCTTTTTGATAATGTTACATCCTACTATAGAGGTACAGAAAGAAGTGAAGACATATTGAACTATTTATGCCGTTGCTATGTGGGGCAAAAATTATATGCGTCTGCCATTGAATACTACCAAACCTACATAAGGAACTACCCCAAAGGCAGGCATATCATAGAAGCCAGATATATGATTGGCTATTGCTATTATATAGAGAGTCCTGACGCTCGTCTTGACCAAACGGCAACAAATGAAGCAATAAGATATTTGAACGATTTTCTCGACCTATATCCTCAAAGTGATTATGCAGCCGATGCAAGAAAGTACCTCGACGAGATGACCGACAAATTAGTACAGAAAGAGCTCTACAATGCTCAACTTTACTATAATTTAGGAACGTATTTAGGCAACAACTATCAGTCGGCAATTGTTGTGGCAAATAGTGCTTTAAAGAAATATCCTAACACGAGATACAGAGAAGAATTGTGCTATATCATTCTTCAATCAAAATACAAAGAGGCGGAATTAAGTGTTGCAGAAAAGCGTCAGGAGCGCCTCCAAGATGCAGCTGACGAATATTACAGCTTTATCACAGAGTTTCCTGACTCAAAATATCGCAAGAATGCCGAACGCATTCACACACAGTTGGATAAAATAATGAAATAACAATAAAAAATACAGATATGGATTACAAAAAAACTACAGCACCGAGAACTACTGTAACTCGCGACATGAATAAGTTGTGTCAAGAAGTAGGCAATGTGTATGAAACCGTAGCAATACTTTCAAAAAGAGCTAACCAGATCTCTATGGAGTTGAAAAAAGAGTTGGACACAAAACTTCAAGAGTTCAGCAATCCTAACGACGGCATAGAAGAGCTGGCTGAGAACAAAGAACAAATCGACATCTCACGACGCTACGAAATCATTCCGAAGCCGACATTGATTGCCATTCAAGAATTTGAAGATCATCAGCTTATATATCGCAATCCTATTAAGGAGAAACAGAACAAACAATAGATTTGCAACAGACCTAACAGAGGCTCAATTTTGTAAGCCTCTGTTTTTCTATCTACTCATTTTTCCATAATCACAAAAAAGCATGCGATTAAAGAACCAACATATTGCCATCGGCATAAGCGGAGGTATTGCAGCCTACAAGATACCTCAGCTCATAAGGTTGTGTGTCAAAGAAGGGGCACAAGTGAAAGTGATAACCACACCAAGTGCACTGCATTTTGTAACGCCTTTGACTCTGCAAACACTGAGTCAGAACAATGTCTATCAAGACATATTTCAGCCATACGACAGCAGTACGGAACACATACAAATGGCTCAATGGGCGGATATACTCGTTGTTGCTCCGGCAACAGCCAACACCATTGCAAAGATGGCAAACGGAATAGCCGATAATGCTCTGACATCAACCTATTTGGCCTTCAATAAAAAAGTAATTATAGCCCCTGCCATGAACCATAACATGCTCCACCACCCTGCCACCCGAAACAATCTCGACACATTAGCAGCAAGAGAAAAGCATGTCGTGTTGCCCACAGACTTTGGACAGTTGGCATGTTTGACAGAGGGTGACGGACGAATGATGGAACCTGAAATGATTTTGCAACAAATCATTATGCAATCAAAAGAGCAAGATCTGGAGGGGGAAAAAATACTCATCACAGCCGGTCCGACACAAGAGAGAATAGACCCCGTAAGATATATCACCAACAACTCAAGTGGCAAAATGGGCTATGCTTTGGCAGAAGAATGTGCATCGCGTGGAGCTGATGTGCTACTTGTCAGCGGACCAACAAATTTGAAACTACACCACCCGCATATAACGATTAAACATGTGGTAAGTGCACAAGAGATGTATGATGCGGTCGAAACATATCACAAAGAACAAGATATTTGCATCTTTTGTGCCGCCGTTGCAGACTATACACCTCTCGAGCCTCAGTGCCAAAAGATAAAGACACATTGTGCGTCTGAATTACGATTAGTGCCAACCAAAGATATTGCGGCAGAGATGGGCGAACAAAAACAAAAAGGACAGTTGCACATAGGATTTGCTTTAGAAACAAACGATGAAGAAATAAATGCGAAAGAGAAATTGGAGAAAAAAAATCTCGATCTTATAGTTCTCAACTCACTGAATAATCCGCAAGCAGGTTATCAGTACGACACAAATCAAATCACTATATTCGGCCAAAATGATTATCGCAAGGACTTCCCGCTGAAAGACAAAAAAGAAGTGGCAGCAGATATAATAGATGAACTCAAGAAATTGACGAAAAAATAAGACAAAAGCACCTCTCAAGGTGCTTTTGTTCAAAATACAAAATATTATAAAACGCTTTTTTGATTAAATCAATTTCCCATCAAACGAGAGAAAAAACTTTTTTTCTCTTCTTCTTTTTGCTCCGGCTCTGCGGCGGGTTCCGCAACATCATCTTTCAATTCCTTACGCTCCACATATTGACGCTCCTCAATCTCACCCAATTGATTTTGAACATAAGACATTACATCTTTGAGTCCTTCGGAGAAATGAGCGAAATCTTCTTTGTAGAGGAACAAACGATGTTTCTCAATTTGTATTGGTCCGTCTTCGGCTTCACCTGATTTACGTTTGCTCTCAGTTATGCAAAGATATAAATCATTGTTGCGAGCACGTTTAACATCTAAATAATAAATACGCTTCCCTGCCTTCACAGAATGTGAGTACACGATTTCCGGCTCACGACGATCTTCATTTCTATTTTCCATATCTCTCATTTTTTTACGGAAGGCACGAAACCACTCCATTAATAATTCCGGGCTTATCAACCCTTTTGCACCGCAAAATTAATAATAAAATTAATGATAAACAAATTTTAACAAAAAAATATCAAAAATAATTGCGCAAAACATAAGGACACATCTGTAAATACACTATTTTAGGTATTACGAATGATAATTTGTGACGCTACTATGTGTTTTTGAGGGAATACAATCATAGATTACAGCAACGATTCAATTTCTTTTAGTTTTTGTTGCGCATCTAAATTAGAAACAATTATTTTTGTTTGGTCATCAATTAACCACAATTATAAACAATTATTTTTGTTTGGTCATCAATTAACCACAATTATAAACAATTACTTTTGTTTGGTCATCAATTACCCACAATTATAAACAATTATTTTGTTTGGTCATCAATTAACCACAATTATAAACAATTATTTTTGTTTGGTCATCAATTATCCAACAATTAGAAAAATTATTTTGTTTGGTCATCAATTACCAACAATTATAAACAATTATTTTGTTTGGCCAAAAATTAATCAAAATAAAAACAATTATTTTATTTGGTCATCAATTACCCACAATTAGAAAAATTATTTTGTTTGGTCAAAAATTAATCAAAATGAAAAAACAATTATTTTATTATTTAATTCAAGTTTCACAGGTTATATAACACAGATTACACAAAATTATTTATCTACTAATTAAACGAATTATTACAAATTTTGTTTGGTCAAAAATTATCCAAAATTAAAAATAATTTAATTTTCGCATATTAATAGAATTTCAAATCTCGGAGTTCAACGGCGTTAGCCGTTGCATATCAATAGATATAATCAAGATTACATACATAACAACCACGTAGTGGTTGCACATTGTCAAATATTCAAAATTATTGTTGTTCGATAAATCGAGTTTTTCCGTAGGGAAATATCTTTTAAGCTGAAAATTGAAAATTGAAAGAAATTCATACGGGATATATATTTGTAATTAACCTGATTATTCTATTAAAAGAGAATCGCTACGTGATATTTTCAAAAACAAGGCTATATTTATTATGCCTATTTTCTATAATATATGAATACATATATTTTTTTATCGGGCACCAATAACTCTAAACAATACACATAAAACCATTTCAAACATAAAATCGGACAATTTTAGCAGTCAAATGCTAATTTTGTCCGATTTTAATACAAATACTTTATTTACAGATATTTATAATTAGCAACTTTACAACACAAAGGATATTCCCTACCCTTCTACCACCTTACTGTAAATCCTGCATGCACGTTGATGCCGGCTTGGGGGAAATACCAGACGTAGGTGCCGTCGGTACCACCATTGTTGACGTAGTTGGTGTTGAAGAGGTTGTTGATTTGGCATTTGAGGGTTATGTCAGGTATGTTACGCACATTGTTTAGTTTTTGGAACGGCAGAGCATAGGTCATCATCAGATTGGTCACGGTATAGGCTTTAAGCATAGCGTTTACGTCCTCTGTGTTGCCTAAATACTGACTGCTGACAACGAGTGTCTGCAAGTCGGCATTGAAGCCTGCTGCGTGGAACGAGAAGGTGTTGCCTGCCGTCCAGTCGGGCGAGAAAGAGATGGTGCGCCACTGCTGATTGTCTTTCCAGCGGTTGCGACTCCATGTGAGGTTGCCTTTCCACGCAAACCAACGCGTCCACTCCACTCCAAACTGCAACTCCGCACCGGTGCGGTAAGAGTCTTTGACGTTGGTGGTGATAAGATAGCCCACAGAGCTTACGTCGCCGGTGGTGATGAGCTGGTTGTCGTAGTCCATAAAGTAGAGGTTGAGCCCGATAGTCCACGGCATGGTGTAGCCGCTTCGTAGCACGCCTGCTGACGAGTAGCTGTAGCCTAATTCATAGTCAAGCAGTCGTTCGGGCGTCGGGTCGGTGGCAGCCGTGTTGGCAACGAAATTATTGCGTGTCGGCTCGCGGTGCGCCATAGCGAAAGTAGCCGACAGACGATGACCGGCATTATCGTAAGTCAGACCTGCCTTAGGGTTGAAGAAATGCCATGTGTTGTGTTTGTCGATTTTCTCCGTTGCGTTCAAGGCACTTGTTTCCTCGTTGTCACCCCATATTTTGTAGTCCACAAGGCGGTATTGCAAGTCGCCGTAGAGAGTGAGTTTCTCGCGTCCACGGTGCAGCACGCGCCAGTTGGCTTTGGCATATACATTGCCATCGGTCTTCAGTCCAAAGCCCTCATAATATGGTATAAAGGCATTACCTACACTTGTTGTGTCGATATTGCCGTACTGCAAACCACGATATTGATTGAGTGCCAAACCGAACTGCACATCGGCTTGTTCATGCACATATTTGCTTGTGAGGATGCCTCCATAGAAATGGTTGCGCAGACCTTTTTGCGTTATGTTCTGCGCCATGTATGTCTCCCAATCGGTCATCATCATCTCATAATAACCTGTTCCGTAGGTATAATGTCCTGTGGCAGACAGTGTCCAGTTCTGATTGAAGCGATGACCTACATGCAGATGCACATGGTGCTGCTGATAGTTGTCGGTCTGATTGTCGTAGTAATGCACATTACCGTCCTTATCATAATACTCGCCTGCGGGGTTATAGCGTCGGTTGGCTCCGTCGATCCCCCAAGCCGTGTTGTAGTCGACGCCGTACCACGCCATATAGGTCTTTTCTTTGCCGCCGAAAGCGGTCAGCGTGACAGCCGTTTTCATATTCTGCCAGCCTACCTCGCCTTGATAACTGAGCAAGTTGGACTTGGCACGCTCGATATAACCGTCGGAATTAACTTTCGAGAAGCGTCCGCCTATATGCCATGCGCCTTGTTTCTGTGATCTGTCGCCGAGATAGACATCGGCTTTCACCATCTCGCGGAAGGTGTTGTACATACCTCCGTTGAAGTCGAGTTCGGCACGCACCGGTCCCGGGTGCTCGCTCTGAGGAACGGTAGCATCCAATGTGCGCAGGTTGACGCTCGCACCGAAACTACTGCCGCCGTTGGCACTGGTGCCCACGCCGCGCTGTACTTGCAAGCCACTCACACCGCTTGCCATATCGGTGAGGTTGACCCAAAAGACAGCCTGACTCTCGGCATCATTGAGCGGCACTTCGTTGATGGTCATGTTGATACGCGTCTGGTCGGTACCTCGGATATGGAAATAAGTGTAGCCCACGCCAAGTCCGTCGTCGGAAGTGGCGACAAGCGAGGGCGTTACCGACAACAGATATGGCAGGTTCTGACCCGTGTTGTCGCGATTGAGCTGCTCGTGAGTCATCTCCTGCTTGCTGACCGTGGTCTGCGTAACGGGCGCACTGACAACCACTTCGTCCAACTGACGCATCAAAATGGTCAGGACGGCAGTGTCTTGGTTACTTACTTGTGCATCATTTTGCACGGAATTTTGCGCACAGATTTGCGCACTGAACAGCAGGACTAATACACCTGCGAAAATCAGCCAAGATGGGCTGATGCGATAATTTGAAGTTTTCATTTTCCTTAGCAGCATTACCTGCTCAGGTTCAACGGGTTTGTTCTCAGCCCTCTGACCGACTCTTCCGAGTAGAAACGAACTTGTGACTCGTTTTCCACACGCTTGGCACGCTCACAGGCACCCCGAATGAACAAGAGAACAGTTGTTGTAAAAAGAACGTTTGGTTGATAAAATTGTGTTGGTCGCGAGTGCTAATATCCGCCAGCGGGCGGACAGGCTCTACGCACCTAACGACTGCAAAATTACTATAATTTTATGACACAGCCAAATAAAGGAATATGTTTTTTATTGCTGTCTGATAGATATATCAAAACAAAATAGAGATTGGGATACGTTTATTTCTATTAATATGCGAAAGTTTCCCATTTAGAATTGTTTATATATTTATCAGTGCATACGGCGTTAGCCGTTTAATGTTAATAGAAACCGAATGTACATTCCTCCACATGTCAATCTGATTTTTTCGGGTGTTCGATACACCGAAAAAAATCAAACAGAAAGAAAAAGATAATATGCAATATTCTATTAACATTTAATCGCTAACGCGATAATATATTAACATGTGAGAAACTTAACTGCTAACGCCGTATATGCCGAAAACATAACTTTTGTAGAATCAATTCAGCAAATTATTATAATATTTTGTGGAATAGAGTCTATAAATATTATATTTTCATATTCGTTTGCGGTGTATTACCCACCATACAAATGAAGTGATTGCGTGTTGTGTTTTTTTGTGTGTTGCCCCATAAAACATGGGGGATTTCGGTTTTTGGCAAATAAAAATCATGGGGATTTATTTTTTTGCCTGATTATATTGTGTAATTCTGTTACGTTGGCATTTCGAGACAAGAACTAAACACATCTTATTCCTATCTTGATGGCAATGTGTATTTAACGGATCTTATAAAAGCTATCTAAGAAGCGGTAATCCAATATGCAATAGTGGATTGCCGCTTGTTGTTACGCAATTTAGTTGGACACCAGGTTACAAACTCGGAATTCCATGCTGCCGGATTGCAAATCCAGCTGCACAATTTGCAAATCCGGCTGTCTGATATTGTCAGTGTGCGATTTAATGTTTTCAAAATGTTGTGTTTTATACTTGTTTACTATTTCTTTGAATTGTTTTGTGTGGCGTATATTGTCCAAATCCATATCTACTTCTATATGGGCAAAACGATGGAAACCAAGCTGTAGAGAGCGTTCAAGACATTGCAAAGCCAATTCAGTTTCGTTGAGAATTGCATATATGCAAGCGGCACTATAGTAATAACTTATACTGTCAGTTACTTCTCCTTCTTCATCTACCAATGTTTGGGTACATTCTATCGCTTCTTCTTTTTTGCCGAGATATGCTAACGCACCACATCGGTTTTCGTAATTTACATTTGACAGTTCAATAACTTTTGTGAAGTCTACGTTTGCGAGTTCTGTCCTACCTGTTTTAAGATAGCATCTGCCACGGTCGGAGTAGGTTGCAATACTTGTTGAGTCAAGAAGAATCGCCATAGTAAAATCGTTAATAGCCTCGTTGTATAACTTTTCACACATTTCCCACCAACCGCGTATTATGTAGAGATATGAGACATCGGGATATTGTTCAATAAACTCAGAAGTCATTTCAATGGCTTTTTGGCGGTTACCCAGTTCTCCATAAACAGTCAAACATTTTAGGCGTATTACTTCGTCAGTACTATCGTTTTCCAAGGCTTGATTGTAATAATGGATTGCTTGGGCGTAATCTCCGAGTTCTTCATAGGCATCTGCTATGTCATCTTCTATATGTAATGAAGCATCTGCTTTTACGGCTTTTTGATAAGCTTCAATGGCTTCTTTATATCTGTCGTGACTATCACATAGTATACCCTCATAGTAGTACCATCGACCGCTATTGGGTTCTTTGTTTTGTTCTTTCTTCAGTTTGAGTCGCATCAGCATAAATGCCTGTTCTCCTTCAAGATGCCTCATAAAGTAAAAGGCTTTGTTGTCATCATTGATTTTGAGCGCGTTAATTAAATCCTCTGCTGCTTCGTTGTATTTTTTCTGCTGCAAGTATGTTTCTGCTCTCCATGAATAGGCCTTGGCATCGTCGCTATGTAGTTGTATAACACGATTATAAATCTCTAATGCCTTGTCAGCATATCCTTGTCGTAATTGGTTTCTTCCTAACCCCATAAGTGCATTGCGTACATCTTCGCTATCATCAGATCGGAGCATTTGCTGATAATCGTCATCTGACAACTTGAACTGCCGTGTATAGAAATATAAATTTGCTCTTTTGTTGTAATAGTCATAATTCGTCGGGCAGGCTTTTATAGCTTGTGTCAGATCGTTGATTGCTGCGATTGTGTCTGTGAGGTTAGCATAGATGTCGGCTCGTATTTCATAAATTAG
This sequence comes from Paludibacteraceae bacterium, assembly GCA_017527495.1. Lineage (GTDB taxonomy): Bacteria > Bacteroidota > Bacteroidia > Bacteroidales > Paludibacteraceae > RGIG6639. The sequence goes on along the minus strand of JAFXPY010000053.1, from coordinate 110,214 downwards.
TCCGACCAACGCATCGTCGTTCTTGGGTTTATATTTGACTGCTGTATTTGCGGCAGTGAGTGCATCTCCGTAGTGTTCATATATGTCATAGATAGTAGCAATCATGCAGTATGCGAAAGCATTTTTCGGGCTATCCTTGATTTCTTGGTTAAAGTATTCAAGTGCATCTTTGTACTGTTCTCTATAAAATAATTCAATACCGCGTTGCATGTTGTAACTCAATTGTTGCTGCGGTTCTTTGGCATTAAGTTGCAGACAAACGAATAGTAGTGCTGCAAACAAGATTTGGATTTTGTTGGACATAATAGTTGTAATTTAGTATGTAAATTTGACTAACAATGTGTAAACATTGCGATTATACTCATTAGGACACCCACTATAATATAGGTTAAGAATGTGCTACCGCCACTTCTTATGGCTTTACTATTGTTTTCTTTAAGTCCCTGCATAAAATTTGCAACATATTCTCTTGCCTTCTTTCGGGCATTTTCGATATCGGACTTTACTTGTTCGTTTTTTATGTTATAGTCTTTGGTAGTAGAAACGTTATTATTTGCTTGATAAGGATAGCCATTTTCGGGTACACTATTATTCCGATAATGTTGATAAGTGAGATATTCTATATCATATCTTTTCCGTTTGTAGGTGTCACCTAAGATGTAGTATGCCTCATTTATAAGTTGCATAATGGCTGTAACATCTTGGCCGGGATTCAAATCAGGATGCCATTTCCTTGCAAGCGTGCGATATGCAGTTTTTATTTCTTCCTGACTGGCAGACATATCAATTCCCAAAACATTATAGTAGTCTGTAAATATCATGATTTAAGTTCTTTATGATTATCGTCAAATAGGTCTATATCGTTTATATTTAAGTTTTCATTCGATTTCCCTTTCTTCCATACTGCTCGAATAGCAGCAACCATTCCTGCTGCTAATGCAATAATTAGCCAACTTGCTCCTCCACCTGTTCCTGCATTTAGGAAAATGCCAACTATACAAAACACGACAATGACTACTATTGTAATCACGATTTTACTTAAAATTTTCATAATGATTGTTATTTTATAAACAAGAATTTAGTAAAAGGATATTTTTATCGCCTGCAAAATTATACGAAAATATGTAGATAAACAATAATTTTTGAATTACAAGGCTTGTCGTTGGTTGATTTTAATTTATTTTTTGTAATTTTGCATTGAAAATTATTCGTTTATGCAAACTACAATTCATTTGAACCATGGGATGGACGTTGATTCATCAGTGGTGTTTTATGTTGGTGTGTCTATATACTCTGAATATGACGCTTATATTAAGGCACATTTGGATGAAATAAAGCAGATGTTTGATAAAGAAGGATATAAGTTCATTTATATGCCGGAATTTGCCAATAGCGTTCTGACCACAGAAAGACTTATGTACTACTATCCGTTTATCAGCAGATTTGAAGCAACTATTCTGAATACTGCTGGCTGTGATTACCTGCTTCGATTTGTTGCCGAAGAAGACAGAGTAAAAGTCAAAACTGCATTTATGCGGATTGATAAAGACGATGATACAAAGGCAAGATTATGGTGTTTAGAGCCACTGAAAAATAAGACTTTTGAAGAGCAGGTCGATAATTATCTTCATCCTTCACAATCAGCAAAGTCAGATAGCAGAGGACGATTGTATTGTTCAACTCCTCTTATCAGCACTGATGATCTTGAGTATAATGATATTAAAGATACTGATCCAAAAAGTTATGCTGATGATCATTTTGATGATGAATCAAATCGGCTTATTACAGAAATTCGTGAGCGTATTAGCCGCCTTCATCAGAATGGGGTGAATGATGCTATTCTCCGAAATATCCTTTTTACTAAAAGGAAATTAAGCAGGTTGGTAGTAACCAAAGATTATCGTATTCTCTTACCCGATTATAATGATTTGGAAATTTATCTTAAACCATTACCAAAAGCGGTTTTCTTTCTGTTCTTAAGACATCCGGAAGGCATTCCCTTCAAGTATCTTAGCGATTATCATGATGAGTTACTATATATCTATGGGCTTTTATCAAACCGTATTATGTTTGACACCATGGTTAAGAGTGTTCAGACGGTATGTGATCCGACTTCAAATTCAATAAATGAGAATTGTGCACGTATAAAAGAAGCCTTTTTACAGCATTTTGACGAATATCTCGCACAATATTTTTATGTAACCGGTTGTCGAGGGTGTAATAAGAAAATCACTCTGCCGCGTGAACTTGTGAACTGGGAGTGTAGTATATAAACAAACTTCTATAAATAAAACTGTCAATATCGGAATTCCATTCCGCCGGATTGCAAATCCGGCAGTAAAATCCGGATGCACGGAGATATTACATTTCTGTCTGACGACTGATAAGCGAATAGTATTCGGGACAATGAACAATGCTTTTGAGGCAGATTACATAATAAACGCCATAATCATGATTATGGCATTTTTTGTCGCATTCAGGACATGGCATGTCGCTAATTATTCTATACCTAACACTGATAGTCAGCATTTTACAAGTTTATTTGTCGCAATACAAAATTTGGTTGTCATTAGAAAAATGTAGTACCTTTGCATTCGATTTCAAACTGCAAATGCATACAATCAAAACTACTAAAAACACACCTTGCTAACCGCTAAAACATTCCAACGTATGAGACGAATCTATACATTACTGCTCCTTATTGTGGTGCTTGCCGGCTGTAGTCAGTATAAGCGCGATGATGAAATGCACACCGCCGATGAGATATTGGCTCAGGCTGATTCATTGGAGAACACCATCTACACATACGCCGACACGCTCGCGTTGCAAGAGGCTATAGCTATATATGAGCGCACAGGACAGACTGCGAAAAAGACCAAGGCCGTATATCATTTAGGCAAAGCCCATCTTGTATATGAGCAAGATTCGGCGGCTTACCGCTGTTTCCGTCAGGCAGCCGACGAGTTCCTTGTTCTGAGCGATTCGACCTATTATCCGCTTAGCATATTGGAAATGAGTCTTATTGCCGAAAATTGCTATAATTCGGACGCCAATACTACCATGCTACATGCACTCCGATCTGTGCAGCGGGAGATGATACGTAATAAAAAGGAAAACAAGCGCAGGCAGTGGGTGTGGTGGTTGGCAATGGCGATTATAGTGATAGGCGGCGGTGCAGGCACGTATGCAGCACATAAGAGAAACTCGGCACAGAAGGCAAACATTACACGCGAAGACCTCGAACGCAACATAGAACTTCTGTTATCGCAAGGAAATATAAAGAAGACTCTTAATTGGCATGATTACAGTCTTTTCTGCCGGACAGCAAATGCCTATCTTTATAACGCGGTTGACAAACTGCAAGCTACAGGGGCACAGTTGAAGGAACAAGACATCCGCTTCTGTGTGTTGGTCCTGACGGATATGTCGGCAAAGGAGATTGCGGATATTATGAACCTTTCGCAAAACAGCATAAGCAACAAGAAAACCCGCACAGCGCAGAAACTCGATACCATTGCTGCGGAGTTGCGGGAAACAATAATAAGTATAACTCTAAATTAGTAAAACAATGAAAACGAGGATGTTATTATGTGCACTTGTGGTAGCTGTCACATGTTTTGCACAAACAAAAACGGTTAAGACCACTAAAGAGCAGCTTGATGACGGCACTGTCATAACCATCAATTCTACCACAAATGGAGATGGTACAAGGAAAATCAACTCAATGATTATCAACCAATCTGCAAGTAACGATAGCAGCAAGATTAGTACCGTGATGGTTAGTGATGGAGTAACTTCGGTAACAACCCAACTTAAGCCCGAACTGCCGCGTCTGTCGGCTGAAAATATGCCTGAGTTTCCCGGAGGCAGTGCCGCAATGATGAGCTACCTGATAGAGAGCATACATTACCCAAAAGATGCCAAAGACGCGAAGAAAGAAGGTCGTGTAATCTGCTCATTCGTAGTTACCAAGGAAGGCAAGATAAGCGATGCGCATGTCGTCAAATCGTCAGGAATGGAAAGCATGGACGCAGAAGCACTGCATGTTATCAATGCCATGCCGGACTGGATACCCGGAACACAAGACGGAGAACCTGTAAATGTACATTTTACGCTGCCTATCATATTCAAGTTGAAGTAAATATTATGCCCTGCGGCGGGATTATTTTCTATACCTCATATAGAAGTATATATCTCTTCATACCGCTCGTCGCAGGGCATTTTTTTCTGCTATTGCTTCAGCCGTCTTTGTTTCCCGATACTCTATGATTTGCAATTCTTTTCATACCACTGCAGGCATAATGTCCGCAGTTGGTCCTCATAGCGGATGATGGTGCGCAAGGTTTCGAGTCCCCGCACGTTGCGTTCGGAGTTGAGCCACAAGCGCATATAGCCGCCTTCGGCATATTTCTCGTTGAGGTGCTCGCGGCTGCGCTGGTAAAGGGTCTCAAAATCGCCGTCGGGATAGAGTTTGCGGCTATATGCCATTGTGCGCTGAATGACGGTCAGCGGGTAAATCTGACGGTCTGCCTCGGCAACGATAGCACCATAGATGGTCCGCGGAGGGTTCTTGCCTGAGGCACGATGGTCCTCCACTGCGTCACGCATCACGAGCAACTGCTGCTCTGTGAACCACCTTAGCAACTGCTTATCCGCCATTAGTATCTCGCCGGAGTGGATATGGTGCTTCTCGCGGTCGATACTCAACCCGAGGTCGTGATAGGCGGCAATGACATACGCCATCTGCTCATCGGCTCCATGCTCGCGAGCCAGTTTAAGACTCTCACTAATCACCATCTGCGCATGGTCGCGCCTATGCCCGCCGTCGAAAGCGTCATATCGGGGTATAATCGTTTGCTCTATGTATTGCTGAAGGTCTGTCATGATGGGAAAAATTGTTATTTATAAAACACTTATACTAATTGTTTGCTCTAACAATATTGCAAACAAAGCGTATTCAATCTTTCTGGTCGTCAAAAGGTAATGTTGGTAACTCAAATCTGTCAAAATCGGACTCGAATAGGCGGTCTTGTATGATACGGTACTTTTCAAATTCTGCTTCTGCATACTCTTTAGCCTGCTCGGCGGTGACAGTCCCTGCATCTGACAAAATAGGACGTTCAGTGATGTCCAAAAACCTATCAATGTGCTTTGCCCAATCCTCCATCGTCATCGGGATATGCCGCTTCGCCATATCTTCCGCAACATCCAAGAAACCATTAACGATACGTCCCATAGACTCTAATTCCGTTTTGTTAAGAAAATTCTTGGCTACACTTACATCAGGCTTTAGAATTTTACCATTGGGAGCATGTTCCCATGTAGTCAAACCCATGTGTTCTTTGTCAGCATCAGCTCGTGATAAGATTAGTTCCGCAGCCGTATGACCATGTACAGCATAGTGCATTTTGTTCTGTACCTTGGCAAAAAACTCCTTTGTAGTCGGTGCATTAGAGTTATAGTCTATAGCAGTGGCATAGATGTCGGTTATCTTCTGATAGAATCGGCGTTCCGACAAACGTATCTCGCGAATTTCCTCCAATAAATATTCGAAATAATCCTCGTTGATAAACGCTCCATTCTCCATGCGTTTTTTGTCAATGACATAACCACGTATGGCAAACTGCCTCAATACAGCAGTGCACCATTGCCGAAACTGCGTAGCGCGACGCGAATTAACACGGTAGCCGACAGCAATAATGGCATCGAGATTATAGAAATCCATGTTACGCCTGATATTTCGAGTTCCTTCTAACTGAACTATTTCCATTTTGGAAACAGTTGCAGTTTCAGATAACTCACCAGATTCATAAATATTTTGTAAATGTTTACTAATAGCCGGAACATTAACATCAAACAAAGTGGCTATCGCTTTTTGCGAAGCCCAAATAGTTTCGTCCTTATAGAATACTTGCACGCCTTGTGCTTTGTCCTCTGCTTGAAAAATCAAAAACTCTGCAGTGGAATTGCGTATTTGTAATTGTTGAGACATATTGTTATCATTTCTGTTTCAAAAAGAATTCATATTACTATTTCACAGCCGCACGTTTGAGGACTTGTGTCATGCAGTGTGCGGCTCCGTAGCCTTCTATCAGACTCTCAAGCGGTACCCACTCCACTTTTACTCCGGCTTCCTTGAGTCGTTGCTGATATGCTTCGCTCTGCCCTGCTACCGCCATGATATGTCGAGGTGCGATGGTCAGATAATTGTTGGCATAGTGCATCTCGTCCTCGAAATCAATAGGTATAATTTGAAATCCTCGTGAACGCATATATTCCACAAACGGCACATCTTTCTGTATCAGGTTGTATGGTTTCTCTCCGGGTGCTCGTGCATAGATGTCACAGGTGTTGAATTCCGGCTCACCGGGCTTGGCATTCAGACGACTGCTGACCATGGTGCAGAGGTCATGGTCGATGATGTTGAAATGTGTGTCAAGGTGCATCTGCATCTGCCAGCGTTTATGGTCGTGCACCACCACGATAGTGTCATGCCCGAACGCATCGGCATCCATAATCCGGCGTATGCCCTCTTCGTTGGTTCGCATGCCGCTACCGATAAACGCTATAGTGCCGGCAGGGATATAGTCGCCGCCTTCAAGCCGTCCTTCGCCACTGATACGCAGGATAGGCTCTACGCCTAAATGGCGGTAGCATAACTCGATGATATCCGTCTCGGCAGCACGCTGTGGCGAGTTCATGCGGCAGATGATATGTCCGCGTGGCGTGGTGATACTCTGGTCGCGCGTGAAATAGAGATTCATCATCGGGTCGTGGATATACTCCGCAGCCACGCCGGTGTTGTTGTCGGTCGGAAAGAGCCGCACGACAGGGCGCAACAGCATGCAGCGTATCAGGTCGGCACGGCTCATCTGTGACAGCACCTCCTGCTTGTAGGCGTCAGTGGCAGCATGGTCGGCATCAGGCAAGGCACTGATGTCGTAGATAAGTTCCTGCTCTGCAAGAGCGCGCAAGGTGTCTAATGTCACCTCACTGAGAATATCCGACACGGTATGCACACGTATGCCGTTAGCCTCAAGCATGCTTATATAACCACGATGTTCTGCGGCAGCCTTGTCCACATCGAAATAATGGTCGAACAGCCCTGCCGATGGATGACAGACTCCGTCGAATAACTCCTCACCCGGAGTGTGCATCAGTATCTCTGTGGCTCTGTTCCACTCCGCTTGCGGATAGTCCGCCACGCAGTCATTCTGCTTGTTTTGAGTGGTACAGCCTGCCAACAGCACGGCGGCAAATAGATAAAATAGTTGTTTCATATAGTTGATATATTGTAAGTCGCTTGTTTGTCTATAGTACGATTATTAAGATTCGGGATGATGTTCTCTTGCCAAATCATTGGGTTAAAAGATTACGGTTTGAGGAGATTTATAGGAATAACAAAGACCCCATCCTGACGCTGCAAAGATACTAAAAATAAATGAATTATGCAAATATTTTCTATGTTTTTCCGAAAGTTGTGGCGGTTTTGTTCCGAAAGTTGTGGATGTTTCATTCCGAAAGTAGTGGCGATTTTATTCCGAAAGTTGTGGTTTTCTTGATGCATTAAGTGCATAGATACCATAAAACAAATATACATATATCTTGACTATTTCCGAAAAAAAAGGCAGTACCTTAGCAGCCGGAAATGAAACGCCGCATAGCTACATATATCCTTCTGCTGGCAAGGGCAATGCTTATAGCTCATTCTCTTGTGCCGCGCCATCGCAGTGCCTCTTGAAGGTTCTTCGGAGTCTGCAAAGGCTCAAGAAACTCATTCTTTATAATGCCGTTAACTCGCTCTGCCACACCATTATCCGTAGGATTACTATCCTCGGTCATACTGATGCGGATAGAGTGCGATTTAAGCCGTAAGATATAGTCATCGCAGCAGTATTGCACACCTCGGTCGGAATGATGTATCGTGCCGCACAAATTGCTCCCACCGTCATGCCTAATAGCCTGTTCTAAAGCCTCAATGGTATAGACAGCTTCTAATGTAGGTGCAAGCACAAAGCCGATTATCATCCGTGAAAAAGCATCTGTGATAAGTTGCAGATAACAAAACTTATCATCTGTGGTGTAGATATATGTTATATCACTCACCCACACTTGATTAACATAACAAACAGAGAGTTCTTTGACAAGATTTGGATACTTAAAATAGACGTGATTTGAGTTGGTTGTATGATGCGTCTTGCGTGGCGGTATGATGAGTTTATGCCTATGTAATAAGCACAAAAACTTGTCTCTACCCATATCCATTGCATCGCCCAATACGGAACTGACGAGATAATAGAGTTTCAGACCGCCTATAATGGGCATTTCAGCACGATATATTGCCACTATTGACAGTATCTCCTGTTCTACTTCCAACTCGCTAAAAGTCTTGCGTTTGTGCTTTTAGTAAGCCTGCTTCGTTTTGCCAAACAGCCCGCAGAGTGTTGCCATCGTTTCGGTCGGATACTCTACGGACAGGCCTTCTACTGTCTGGCACCATCTTTTTTAGCAGGTCAATGCCGTCTTCGTGTTTGATGATTTCGAGAAGTCGCTCATAACCTGCCACTTTGAGTTTTTAATACTCAACCTCACGGCGGAGTTTTTTGTTCTCTACACGCTGGTTCTCAAGGGCTTGGCCTTTTGCATCCATGTGAATAGAATTAGAACGCAAAGATACTGATTTCTCGGAATTTTTACAAGAACGGAGCCAAGTATTGAGGGTATTTTGTGGAATTTTCCACTTGGTGCAACACTCCACTTGGCTCATCCCTGATTGAAAATAATCATCCAAAACTTGTTGTTTGAACGATTGAGAATAATTGGTTGAAGTGTTCTTCATAAAACTAAAATCTTAAAAATAGTACATTTTTTATCGTTTTATGAGTAAACCTATTTCAGGATAAGACAGACGGAAAAAATGCCACCAAAATGATGTACGCCCTTGCATATGTCATTTTTATATTGTAACTTCGCAAGCCAAAAGGAAAACACGATGCCTGTAACCAAACAAAAACTCATACGCCATTATGCACTAGACCGCTGTTTGAGAAATCAAACACGACGCTACTATATTGAGGATTTGCTGGCGGAATGCAATAAGGCTTTGGAGGCAGTTGATTGCCTGCCCATCAGTTTGCGGACGATCAAAAATGACATAAATGAGTTTGAAACCCTGTACAATACGGTTATTGCTCATCTTCCCGATAGCCATGGTCGCATTTATTATCGTTATGAAGATCCGCAGTTTAGCCTGCAAAAGTCGCTTCTATCAGATGAGGAGGTTGCCAAACTGAAAGACGCGCTTTTGATGCTTAGCCGTTTCAAAGGACTACCGCAGTTTGAATGGATGACAGAATTATTGACAAAGATTGAAGCCAAACTGCATCTGGACGCTCATACCGAATCGGTTATCGGCTTTGAGGCGAACGAGTATTTGCAAGGATTAGAGCATTTTGAATCGCTGTTTGACTATATCTGCAACAAACAAACGATAGACGTAACTTATCAGCCTTACGACAAGCCGAGTTTCCTGTGTACACTCCATCCCTATTATATCAAGCAGCATAATTCCCGTTGGTTCTTACTTGCCATGAATAACCAAACGCAGAAGATGATGCTAATGGCGTTAGACCGGATACAGGAGATACACCTTTCTAATATCGCATACGTGCCTGTGGAAATAGATTTTGCAGAGTATTTTGATGATGTGATAGGTGTCACTATCCCACAGGATACAGAACCGCAACATAACTTGCTGCGTTTCTATGCTCATCGTTTGCCGTATGTGCTCTCAAAACCTTTGCATCACTCGCAGAAGATCAAAAACAAGGCGCAAGGAATCATTGAGATTACCGTCATTCCCAACCGCGAATTGGAAGCGCAACTTCTTTGGTTCGGCAATGATGTAGAAGTACTGCAACCGGAAATGCTACGCCTACAGATAGCAACTAAAATTGCAAAAATGCACGATTTATATTCGTAGTGCAAATAGATTGCACAACTACACCCTACCTTTGCACTGTCAAACAAAATAACTTTACTTAGAAATAAAAAATTGAGCAATATGAACGCAATAGGATTAAAAAATTTCAGAAACTTTCGTGAGTTACCTATGTTGCAAACTAATGGAGTTGCCATATTTGTAGGGGGCAATAATGCAGGTAAATCCACTTGTACAATGGCTTATCGGTTGATGGCTCAAAATCTCATGAGAATTATTAGCGGGGCTCCTTTTGATGGTAACGACAGGACTTTCGGAACTCACAAATTTAATTTTTCTCCAATTTGTGGTGATTTTGAACGTGCATTGTCTCACTATGCTGATAGCAATATTATCGATTTTAATATCAAGTTAGGGTATTTTGATATTTCTGTAAAAGTAACTGCTGACAAAAACACGCAATCCATGTATGATAATGTCGTATCAATAGTAATATATGACACTATAGATAATTGCTCTTGGGAATGGAATAGTAGTGACAAAAAAAACACCATTTTTAGATATTCCGGGCATACACTTGCTCAAATTGTAAGATTATTGAATGCAAAAGGACTATTAGATAGATTCTCAGACGAACAAAAAATATCAATCCGAGAAAATATCCTTAAATACGAAAAGAAAAAAGTTACTTATGAGTATAAGGACACATATAGCAATCCTTTCGAATTTCATAGTTGCAAAGTAATTTTAGATGGAGAACATACCGATATTATTCCTTCTGGTATAAATGATGTTAATGAGTCATTAGAACCTATAGGAGATTTTAAGGTTTTTCAAGATTTCTTTGCTTATATTCGCAAAGATTTAGAAAAGGCATGTAATCCTAACAATATAAAATACATTCCTGCGCGTGGAACGACTTTAGATTCCTATTTCCGGATAAATAATAATGATTCGGATAGCTATGCAAACGACATCTGTAGATTTTATAAACTGGATAGTTATGATCTGAAGTGTTGGATTCGGAGTATGATGAAAGAACTGGGAATTGGTGAAAACTTTGATATTGAAAAGATAAATTCAGATTTCTTGTATGTAACTATTACCAACAAGAACGGAATAAAAGTTCCACTTGCGGACAATGGACGTGGAGCTGTGCAATTATTTAGACTTTTATTGCTGATGGCTATGAATGCCGACATGCCAATAAATTTTGCAGAGTCTCAAGAATATGGTTATAAAAGAATAATTATTGAGACTGAGAATGAATTTTTCCCTAATGGAAAGGATAGAATTCTTGAAATCACAAAACTGCTAATCGTAGAAGAACCAGAGCAAAATCTTCATCCTGCTTTGCAAAGTAAGTTAGCAGATATATTTCTCAGTCTGCATCAGGAATATGGTGTAAACATTCTAGTAGAAACCCATTCCGAATACCTTGTTCGTCGCAGTCAGGTTCTTGTAGCTGAAGCAAAATACAAAGACGAGCAGGAACTTGCAGAAAAATGCCCATTTAACGTCTATTATTTCCCTGAAATTGGAAGCGGCAAGCCGTATGATATGGAATTCAGATGCGACGGTAGATTTAAACAGGATTTTGGTGATGGCTTTTATGATGAAGCAGATAAACTGGCATATAAAATTATGTAAGATATGCGTGTGTATATAGATAAAGCAAATGCATCTCATATTGCAACTGCTCGTGAATGCGAAAAATATGAGATAGGAATGCGTCTCCTAAAACGTAATGATTTGTTTTTTACGTTTTCAAAAGAAGATATATTTGCAGATGATAAATTATTAAGTTGGTATAAAGTTTTTAATTCAGGATTTAAAGGAGATATTAAATTTATTGATTCGATTTTCCCTGATAGACCTGTAAAAGCCAACTTTACTAAAAATTGCACATTTGATCAATTAACAGCCATATATCTTATATCTGATGAAAAAGCCTCAACTTTGGCAAAGTTAGGGAATATACTCATAGCTGATAACCATAACGATTTAGATATACTTACATCTTTATGCACAGATGAAGATGGAGAACTAACAAGAAGTGTGCGTGTTCAAGGAATAAAAGAGTGGAAAGATTTATTATTGGATTCAATTCCTCTAACAGACATCATAATTACAGATCCATATATTTTTAGCGATTATACTTTGTTACCAAACAATCTATATTCTTTATTAAAAGAACTAACAAAACGTTTAAAGAATTCTCAATCTAAAATTAATATCGTTATATTAACTTTACCAGACATAAAAGGAGAGAAGCCCAATTTTGATAAAATTATATCAGAAATCAAGAAAGAGGTTAAGAATGTAATAGGTGCTATACCAAATGTGACGCTTGTCCTATCCCATAAGAAAGATAAACATGACAGAATAATAGTTACAAACTATATCTCATATGATAGTGGCGATAGTTTTAACTTCTTCGACTCAAGACATGAAATCATAACAAAAGGGGATACTTGGCATATAAACAGCCATATGAAATTAGAAAATCTCCATAACTCTCAGGAGTTATTAAATGACTTGCAAGAAATCATTAATAACCTGGGGTTAAAAAACCCTGATTTAATAATTGGGGACAAGACTTCTTTTTTCTTAAATTTTTCCTTGTGCAAATAGGTTGCACAACAGTGCAGTACTTTTGCAACGAATTTAAAATTGGAGGACAAAATTATGAGTTACTACAACGATTGGTGCGATGATGAATTCGCAGGAACTTATGCCCATGATGAAGCCGGCTATTCAGATGAAGATATTTGGGATATCTTTGATGGAGAACCTGACGCATATTGGAATATTGACTAACACCCAATGTTTTGTGCTATAGAAACAGATGTTATGCTTGAAACATGGCAGAAGCCGATCATCACATATTGATAGACAAGCACAATCCGGCGCAGATGCAGGCGTTGGAGATTGTGCGTGACACGAATGCCAGTTTCTTCTTAACGGGTAGAGCCGGTACCGGAAAAACTACGTTTCTACACTACATCAGAGAGCATGTAGATAAACAGTTTATCGTTGTGGCTCCAACAGGCATCGCTGCTATTGTGGCTGGCGGTGTAACTATTCATTCAATGTTTGGAATGCCTTTGACGCCGATTACCAAGGATACCCAATTTCAGATAAATGAAGGAAAATGGCATGTCCTCAAACGAGTGGATACTATCATCATAGATGAAATCTCTATGGTTAGATGCGACATCATCGACGGCATTGACACTGTGTTGAGAACGGCGATGAAGAATGATCTGCCTTTTGGCGGAAAACAGATAATCTTTTCAGGCGATTTGTATCAATTAGAGCCTGTCGTTGAACGGAATGAGAAGGAATTAATAGACTTTTTCCAATCTGAATACGGGACAATTACGCCATACTTCTACCATGCGCATGTACTCCAGAGGATTAAGCTCCCGAAGATAGAATTCACGAAAATATACCGCCAGAATGATATGGATTTTCAAAACATGTTGAATAATATCCGACATGGGCGTATCTATAGTGAAGAAATCAATAAGATAAACGAAATAGGTTTGAAGAATAATGAGAGTGAGACCAAAGAGCAACTCATTTTAACATCGCGCAATGATACCGCAGAACGTATTAATCAGTCTCATTTAGAGGCAATTCAAGCCGCTGTTTTTACATATAGGGGAATCATCGAGGGTGTTTTCCAGAAAAATAGTTTCCCAGCTCCGGAAGAACTCATTCTCAAAGAAGGTACGCGTGTTATGTTTACCCATAATGATACAGAACATAAGTGGGTGAACGGCACAGTAGGCACTATAAGCAAGCTGACAGATCATTCTATTTCGGTTATATTGGATAAAGGCATAGAGGTTTCGGTTAATCGTGTAGAATGGGAAAATATCAGATACAAATACAATCAGACTACTCGCAAATTGGAAAGCGAAGTAATTGGCACATTCAAACAATATCCCCTCAAATTGGCATGGGCAATTACAATTCATAAAAGCCAAGGAATGACTTTTGACAAACTGAAACTGGATTTGAGTACGGGCGTATTTATGCCGGGACAATTATACGTTGCACTTAGCCGTGTTTGCTCGTTGGAAGGATTATATTTGACGAGCCCGATTCGCCTGCATTATATTATGTCCAAACCGGAAATAGATAAATTCCTCGACGATTATAATGATATTGGTATTATATCCAAGGACATAAAAGAATATGCCCAATATTACCAAGCATTACAAGACAAAGACTATGACAAAGCGGCACAAGAATGTAATCGTATCATGCACAGCGCGTTGGTTGCGAGAAAAGAAATATCTACATTGCCAATTGATGAAAGAAAAAGTGCTGCTCGCACGAATAGTAAGTTAGAAGAGAAAGCATATTATGCTGCGGATAGGATGCTTTCCATAGCATACACTGCAAAAGAGGTAATGACAAGTACTGAACATATAAACACTATAGTTGGGAATAGTGAGGAAGATTGTTTCTTAAATGCCGTAATTTGTTTTGAGAACGGAGAGTATGAGAAATCCATTCATTATATAGGACAAGTTATGCAGTTGTTTGGCAATTCTGCCAGATGGTATTACCTGAAAAGTTTGGCATTATACGCACAGGGGAAATACACAGAGGCAGCAGTAGTAAACGAAAGTTGGAAAAACGATGTGGATGTTGTGGATGCTCGATACTATTATCTAACGGCAATTATTGATTACAAATTAGGGAAACCATGCACTCAAACAATGTTAGAAGCCGTTAAACTAGAACCAAGATACACTCCGTTTATTCGCTCTCTGCAACAAATGATGTGTGCCCGCTCGGAACAATTGGCATGTAATCAAGAATCAATAAAGGCTACCGTTCGCGCATTCAATGTAAATGAGGATATAGAAACTATCCTTTCTGAGATGGATGAAAAACAATATTCTTTGTTTATAGCATCTCTTATTAGAAATTTTGAAAATCAAGAAAATAATTTAGACTAACTATGAAAAAATCATTTCTTCTCTTATTGGCATTCGTTTTTGTCGCCACCTCTTGCATAAAGCAGGTGCGCAGCGATGTGCCGGTGAAGGTAGATTCAGAGGCACAGTGGGTACAGGAACTTGCTAAAAAAAATCCATTGAAGGATAGCATTAATATTACAAGTGTGTATTTTCGTTACGATACTATCATCAATGATTTTGAGGTAAGCGGAATCTTTTATCCTTCTTACTTTCCAGAATATGGTTGGGACGCTCACGAAAATGGTGTGTATCTCTACTTTCACTCCCTTAAAACCGGCAAAGAATATTGTTTTACAACATGGGATGTTACATGTGGATGTTTTTCATCGTATTTCATAAGTAAAAATATAACTAATCTTGTGTATGAAAAACATTTTAATGGGTTTAAGAATGGAGATGCATACATTTTCCACTATAATACGATAACAGACACAACTTCCAACAATTCGCTGCTCCCGTATGCAGAATATCAATTCTATGATGCCGATTTTGATGGTGAAAAAGAACTGATTATTGGTTCGTATTCAGGAGGCCCTCAAGGGGGTCCTTGCTATGATATATACGAAATGACTGATTCGGGGCTTGTTCAGAAAGGAGTAGATAACAACGGCAGTTTTTTCTGGCTTGATGCAACGTCTATATTCGATTCCGCAAATATGCAGATTACCAACACCCTATATAGTGGTGCATACTAATGGGGACAATATGTTTACAAAGTTGATGAAGAAGGGCAGTATCATCTGTTGTGCCACATGTATTTTGTAAGTGACTTTGACCATAATATCCAACATTCAGATACTACTTTTTACAAATAAAGCCTTTAATATGGCAAAAAAATTGCAAAAGAGGTGATAGATTTTGCCTTTTTTATGACTATATAGAGGAGCATGGAAATTGAAAGGCGAAAGGGAACAATGCCCCTAAATCTTAGCAATCGGATGTTTTTTGCGTTTACCCGCCACCCGCATGAAGCGATTGAGGCGCACCAAAAACGTCCAATGGACATTACTGCACGCGCTGCATTGCCGACCGCGACCCGATGCAGATTGTAACGCTCAAAGGCTTCGGTTCGGGTATCGGTATTCTGCTCCTTGCGCTGGCGCAAAACAATGCCTTTCCGTCGTGGCAGCACATGCTTGTCTTGCTGCTCTTGGGCTTTGTGGCGTACAGTCTGAGTATCTATTTCTACACCTATGCCCAACGCACGATCGGTGCCGCCCGCACCAGCACCTACTACGCTCTCGCGCCATTCATCGGTGCGCTGCTCTCCGTCCTTTTCCTCGGCGAGGAGATAAACGCGCAGTTTGTTATGGCGGCTATAGTGATGGCGGTTGGCTGCGGATTGGCGACAAGGGGATAGAAGAATATTGTGCCGGCATTGAATGCCTATTGACAGGGCAAGACTTACGGTTGCAAGAATGTAACCGAAATGCATGAAGAAAGCGGCTCTGCGAGCCGTGTCCGAATAATTCGGACGCAATAGACGAAACAAGCTCGGCATGTATGCCGAGAGTTTGACAGACGAAGAAACGATAAAGACATTAAACGATAAAGGCATTCCGGGAGGGAATGCCTTTATCGTGATTATGATTGCGGACTTAGCCGCAAGAACTTAACCCTATAAGGTGCGACAGACTTACTTGTTCAGTTTTCTGCCTGTTACGTCGTAGCGTTCGTTGCCGCGGATGATGATGACATGACCGTTCTCAAGTATCTTATAAACGCGGTCTGAGTCCTCGGTGATGGGCACTAATCGCATTGGGGCGCGAAGTGAGCCAAAGTGCGCATCCGGTTGATTCGTAAGGTCGATAATCTGCGAGGTTGATTCGTTTACTAACCTCAGCTCGGTGCCGTCCTCGGTCTCAAAGCGGAGGGTGGCATCAGTGTTGTCTGACTGTATGGTGAGGAAATAGTAGGTCTTTCCATCGATTTGTTGCGGCTGAGCCACGGCAGCGAGCTCGCTGCCGGCATAGACGCGGAGGACAGGGGCATTGTCAGCCATGTATGGCTGACCCACAACAGGGGCAGTGGCCAAATCAGCCAATATTGGCTGATTACGTTCAGCGAGCGCGGAGGGTTGCTCTACAGTGGCTATCATGGTCATGTTGGTGGCGGCGTTGGGGTTGCGGAATAGGTGGCTGTTGTCAGCCATGTATGGCCGACCCTCAACCGGTGCAGTGGCAGGGGCAGCGGACTGAGCATGAGCGGCTGTGCGCTGGGTGGGGGCTACCTGTCTTTGGGTGCTTAGTGCTTCGTAGAAGTGAACCTCTACATCGCCTTGGCCGAGACGGCGGAAGAAATAGCCTTCGCCCGGTTGGAGGGCAGTGAGGTTGCCTTCCCAGCGTTTGTTGTCAGAGAAATATGCAAAACGATTGTGCGCTTTGACCATATCGCCCGGAGTGGCATTGTCGAAATAGTCGGCAAGCGCTTCAGCGACAGGTGTGGCTTCGGAGAAGAGACATGGTAGCGGACTCCACTGACCGTTGCCGCGCAGTGTAACGCTCATTGAGTCTTGCGGCAGTGCATTCCCGCTGACACGCATAATATTGCCGTTTTTGCTATATACCATGTGGGTATATATATAGCGGAAATGAACAAGCGAGCCGGTGAACTGTCCGAGCGAGTCGCTGTAAACGCAGAAGTTACGAGTTACCGGGTTCTTGATGAGGTCGCCCTCTGTCCATGGTTGGGAAGCAGTCATGACGTTGTTGATAACGCCGGTCTGATTAGCATAGACTCCGATATTGAACGAGGTCCAGTTCCAGCCGGGTTGCAGGGTTATGTTCTGTTCCTCGCCTCCTCCGGCTGTGAAGATAACCTGCTGTTCGTTGCCGCAACCATAGACAGCACCATGGGCGAAGGTGATGTCAACTGATGGTGTCAGCGTGAGCACCTTGCCTGTCGATGCTTGCCAGAGCTGGAAGCGGATGGTTTTCTTGTTCATCTGCTCGTTGCCATAGACGGTGAGGAATACTCTTGATTTGTTTGTGATATTATCAAAATCTATATTAGCCATTCCTACACATTCGTTTCGATATAGGGCAATCAGTTTATCTTCGGTGTCGGTGTCGTAGTCATCGTTGATAAGCACTTGTCCGCATACCGACATATTAAGCTGATAATCGCCTGTTGTCGGTTCTTGCCATGGGCATTTTGCTTTAACTTCATAGTTGACACGGAGTGGCTCGGAGAGTCCATTCTCATCGGTGAGATAGACGAGGTCGGTATATTTCCCGACAGGCATTGATAAGTCGAAGGAGAAACGCAGCTGCTTAAATTCGGTTGGGGCAACCGAGCCTGATGTCTCGTCCACGGTGAGCCATGCCGGCAGCGACTCGATGGAGTACTGGTGGCGGCGTCCGCTCTGGTTGGTGAAAGAGATGTCGAGATAGTTCTTGTCATCATAGGTGCTGTTGTACTCATGGCTGAACTCTACTTGTCGGTAGTCCCATTTGAGGGCGTTGCGGTCAACGTAGGCTGTCCACATGACAGGCGACGGCATAGGGTTGCCGTTGAGGTCTTCGACATCGCGCACGGTGATGTAGAGCGTCTGCTTGTTGATTTCGTGGTCTGCCATCTTGAGGTTGATGAGCAGTTCGTCTTGGTTGAAAGCCCAGTCGAAGTTGAGTTTAGTGAGCAGGCCGAAGCCGGTCACGGGGGCGAAGATGGTTTTGTCGGCATAATCAGCCAAGATTCTTGCCTTTGGCTGCGGTCCGTTGGTAGGCTGATCTTCGTCCAGCAGCGGTACGGCCTTGTCCACCACGTTGCCGTAGACGTCGCGGAACTGGCGTTGGTCGTTGATGGAGAAGACGAGCTCGAGCACGCCGTTGTCGTTCTGCTTGAGTTGTTCGAAAGGCAGATATGCCATGAGTCCCATCTCGTCGCCTGCCGGTGTGCGGTTGCCATAATCCTCAATGAGGGTCTTAGGCAGGGCTTGCTCGAAGACAACGAACTCATCGATATTGCCCTCGAAGCCATCGCCGCCGAAGAACATATCGCCCGTCATGCCTGTCATCTGGGTGGCAGGATATGAAGCCTTCATCTTGCCATCAACATATAGAGCCACGTTGTTGTAGGTATGGTTGATAGCCAGCACGAGGTGGTGCCACTCGTCGGTGTTGACAGCGCCTAACGGATATGAGGTGCTGTCGTTTAGTTGCCATTGCAGTTGACTGTCGGCAAGTGTGAAACGTTTTTCACCAGCCGTGAAGATAGTGCCACCGGTGCTCGTTGGACGGAACCAAAGCATGTAGGTGGCGTCATATACTGCCGAACGCGAGAGCTTGTTATGTGCGAGTTTAACTCTCTCGCCGTTCTTGAGCGCGAGCGATATGCCTTTAGGCAGGTTCCATGAAGTGCCGTGCAAGGTCAGGGTGGCACCGGTAGCTTTATCGCTGACGGTGTTGCCGGCGGCTTCGTTCATTGGATAATATGCTACCAGTTCCTGCTCGAAGCCGGTGAGATAACGCATGTTAGTTGCGGATATTTCTTCTTGAGTGAGCGGCTTAGTCCAGAGTCGCACTTCGAGCATGTTGCCGTCCATGCCACGTCCGAACACAAGCGGAGCGTTGAGGGTGTAAGGGATGTCGGGTACGGGATTGGCATTATTGTCAGTAATATCTTCCGACCCGGCATAGAAGCGCAAGGTGTTGTTGGGGTAGTTGTAAGTAGCTACAACCCTTGTAAAGTCAAGCATCTGTTTTGGCAATGGCAGGGAGAGAATCGTATATGTGCCAAACTGCAGATACAGACGGTCGTCGGCTGTCTTACCAAAGACTATTCCTTCGCGGTTAAGTCCATGTTCGAAGAATACACATTCGCTTGTAGGCGTTGTTGGTTTAACAACCATATCTATTGAATACGAGCGCGCTTCTAATGTTCTACTTACTTGGGTAGCGGCATACGAGTTGGGGGTGCCGTCGAAATGGACGGAGGCGTTGGTGGTGATACCGGTCTCGTTGGTATAGCCGACAAGTTGGAAGTTGTTGTCCTCATCGAGGTAATTGCCGGCTATAGGTTCATTGAAGCGAAGCTTGAGGTTATCGCCCACGCCGAGGATGGCATTGACAGGCTCCGGCTCGCCGAAGACGCGTGGCGGACGGGTGTCTTTCGTGCCGCTGATGACAGGCGAGGACTTGGTTACAAAGCCTGAGCCGAAACGACAGAAGGTAACGGCACGCAGGTCGTAACGCTGCTCCATCGGGTCGCGTTCGCCATAGAAGCGGAAGGGCACTATGCGACCATTCTGTATCATAGCTTTGTTGCCTGTGGCAAGTTGATAGAGCGAGTCGGAAGCATAGAACGAGCATTGGTTCACCCACATCTCTTCGCTTTCTGTAGAGAGTTTGTATTGGAACTCTATATGGTCGAAGTTCTTATGGTGAATATCGAATCCGTCTATTTCCACCGGCAGGTAATAGCCCACAGAATCATGCTGCGAGAGGGTGTTCATTATCCAGTTCTGTCGCGGCATGGAAATAGACACATCTGACGAAACCGGTAAGAAGTGTACTGAGAAATTAAGTTTTGAATTTGTCTTTGGGCAGTCTGCCAGCGAAAGTCCAAGTGTGAGATTATTGTAGTCATCTACTGTTCCGCGCTCTACCTCAATGGTCTTTACTACCGGCTGCCCGGGTACTAAGAACACAGGGATAGCCGTTATTAGCGGTGCACCATCCACATACACTTTCGCTCCATCGGGATTAGAGTCAGCCCATAGAGCAAGGTTAAACAAAGTGCCGTTGGCACCCAAGCCGGTCTGCACTTGTCCGTTGTTCATAAGCGTTACACGGAATGTGGCTCGCTTGTCAGGTTGTACACCGGTCTGCTCGTGGGTGTCAATTGACATTTCCGGTTTGTCAACCCACTGTGTCTCGTTGTTGAGAATCATGCCCTTGTTGTAGAACAGCGTCTTTTCCTCTTCTTCGTGTGGACAATAACTGCTTCCTGCCACTGTATAGAACACATACGAGCCATAGAGATAGTCGGTATAGCCGTTTTGATTCACTTTATCACGGATAGGCTGTGTCCGATTATCCCATACGCTGTCATATTGAGCACGATAGACAGAAACTGTGATATCGCCATGGGTGTCTGCACCAAGTGTGAAACCGCTCGACTTCTTGACAGTCTGCTCTTGCAAAGCATTAGAATTGTTGTCGTAAGAAAATATAGGATTATAGTCAAACGAGATTTTGGAAGAGTTGGTCTTTGTGCCGAGGCTCTGCTGTTCTTGTTTATCGGTCGGGTCAGATCCTACACCTTGTCCTTCCTGACGGGCTAAGTTATTAATGACCTGTGCCACAGTTGTACCAATTTGTTCTTTACCCATACCTTTGAAGAACTTGACAATGTTTACCATGTCTTTCAGTAGTTTCTGTCCGGCTTTCGCGCTATTACTTGCCGCGTTAGATCCAACGAGAGCCCAGCCCTGTGGCATCTCGTTGTATTGTGCTGAAGCTGTATAGTTGTCGGTATGTGATATTGTTGCACCGCTGCTTACTGACCATGTGCCTACCTGGGAACCAATCATGCGAGCAATAACTTTTTCTTTCTCGTTCTGATAGAGAATAGTTATCCACTGCAGAATCATGTTATCTAATGCCGCCACGCGGTTAGTGAAAGCTCTGCTTGATTTTTTGGGTACAAACATTTCGTAAGTGTTGTATGGCAAGGTGTCGATAAGACTTACATTCTCTCCTGTCGAATGGTACCAATACACCGCTTCACCTGTTTGGTCGGCGTAGTCTTGTGCGGCTGCCGAATCAGGGAAGTTCATGAGCAGGTTCTGACGTTCTAATGCTAGTTTGGGGATAAGAGTGTTAAGGATATAGTATTGTGTATAAACAAACGAGCCTGCGACATGCGAGCCGAGCACCACTTTCTGACCTGTTACAAGATAGTACTGCTTGCCAACGGAATCTGTGCCTTGTGCGAGCACTTTCATCAGTCCCGCGTTGATAGCAGGCTGACGGGCAATAAACATACTATCGTTGATGATATCGACAGTTTTGGCTTTGCCTGCCAATTGACTTACTGTCGTGCCGAGGAACACATCAGCATTGCGTCCCACATTATCCTTAGCCTTGCCGCTGCTTGTTGAGATACGGTCTGTGGTGGTAAAGGTGTAGTTGTACTTATAACCCCATTTCCACTCGTGTGTGATAGGCAGTGTGAAACTCAATTGTCGGCTGCTTTCGTAAGTCGAACCAAGATACGAACCTGCACCTTCCGGTGCAGCCACTGCACCTATA
Organism: Paludibacteraceae bacterium; assembly: GCA_017527495.1. Classification (GTDB taxonomy): domain Bacteria; phylum Bacteroidota; class Bacteroidia; order Bacteroidales; family Paludibacteraceae; genus RGIG6639. The sequence continues at coordinate 88,021 of JAFXPY010000053.1, read as the reverse complement.
TCTTGCGAGATGCTAACACCGTATTTAGGCGTCAGTTCGATACCTATCTTCCAATCATAACTATCGGTATAAGCGAAGTTATAAGTTGTTCCGCTTTCGACCCATGCCGATGAGCCGTTTCCTCCCGGGTCGCGCACAATATCCAATAGCACTACCTCACTCTCGGTCGAAGTCAAGTCACCGTTCTGTATGTCTGTTCCACTAACAAAGGCTTGGAACACATCTGTCTCTACATAGTTATCATCTACTTGCAGCACGGTACTGACGGTGCGTAGTGCATTCTCGCCGCTGTTCTCCGTGTCTATATCTGCCACTTCGAGCATTACAGACTTATTCTGCCCTTTGTCGTCAAGAGTATAGTCTTGATATGTGGTTGCCGACTTCAAGCCATTATGTATTCTGACGCTACCACCGCGCTGCGGCACTTCATCTACTTCGCTCGACTGCAGATTGTTGTTGTAGTAATAACGCTCAAAGGCACGGGCTATAAACTGGTACTTGCGGTTGGCAACGAAAACAGGATGACCGAGCAGATAAGTAACCGAGCCGTCATCATGTTTCTCATAAAGTCTCACTTTCTGCTTATTTTGGAGGCTCAGGCTGTTCACATCCATCTCTTCCTCACCATAGCCGGCTTTGTCTAAGCCATATAGCACTTGTTTGAGGGTAACTATTACCGGTGAGTGATAGATGCGGTCATATACTGCATTGTAGTGAATAGAATCGCCGTCTAACAGTCCCCCTTGTGATGCGATTCCGCCGCTATATGGATACTTGGTTGTGGAGCCTTGCTTACTGACTATATCTTTCCGCTCAACCGTTATTTCTTTGGCTGTCATATTGCATCTGCCTACATACTCTGTCAGAGGCGCATTGGTAAGGTCGAAAGTCTCCGACCCCTGCCCCGAACCAAACAGAGTGGCATAGCCTGTGGCTGTTGCTTGTACGACCTTATATTTCACAGGGAACAAGTCAACTGCGAACTCACCTGTAGCAGAATCGGGGTGAATAGTGATTCGCTTTTTCTCAAACAGAGTGTGGGTGGTGCCGACGATGGCGGAATCAGCCATATATGGCTGATACACAACATGCGGTATGGTCTGCTGAATAGTGTCGCGGGTCAAATCGTTGGGGTCGTGCACTATCTGTGCTGTGTTGTCACCTTCGAGTTGCAAGACGAGTTGCACATTGTCGCCAAGGTTATTCTTGCCTAAGCCAAAAGCACGAGGCAAGTCACGCTGGTCGTTACCACCTGCCACACGGCCTACAAGACGAACCTTTGTCATATCATAGAAACGCACACCGTCCTGCGGTTTGTCAAGTGCGAACTCCTCTTTATCTTCCTCAAGGCGCAGTATTCCATCACCCTCAAAGATATGCCCTTGCTTGAATACTTGCAAGCGGCATGGCTGACGCAGCGGCAGAATCAACTCGAAGTTGCCGTCGATACCGCTCTTGAGCGGCATGTTGCCACGCCGCACTGTGTCGCCGTTCAGGAGGAACATCACGCCACTGACAGGAATACTACTGTTTTTATACAATACCCTACCCGTAAGTCTTGTGGTAGAAGTGTTCATAAAGTCAATCCCCGAAGCCACGGCACTATTTGGCGACAGCGTAATGCTTGCCGTTCCTGTAGATGTGTTATTGTGCGAGAAGATGCCATACTGATGAGTAGGAGTAACGACATAATTCGATTGACTGACTTCTTTACACTTACATTCTGTCTGTTCGCTCGCTGATACCTTGAAACTATATTTGTAATTCGTACCGCTTTTCTGACGACCATAGAAGCAATCGAGGGTGACATGTCCGTTGACGGTAAAGGAGCTGATTGCATCGCCTACTTCAGTCAGAATGGATTTTACTTCTAATATCGTACCTATCGGATATTCGTAAATACCTTCATTTTTGTTGTGCCAATCTTCAAGCACATTGCCGTCGGCATTCAGTACACGGAATAGTGTTTGCCTTTCGGGTTCCCAAATACTAAAATCATAAGAATAAGTTATCTTTACCTTCGGCTTCTCACACTCTATAGCTATATATTCCAAACTGTCAAACTTATATGCACCGCTTGCATTGGTGGTTATTGTGCGTATGACATTGTTGTTACCATCTTGCAGTGCCACTTTCACTCCTGCCATACCTGTGTTGTCAGGCATAAGTATGGTTCCGCTTATCTCGCCGTAAGGAGTACGCCAACCTTCTGCCGTAGAAGTATTGACAGTAGTCTTACCATTGCAAGTGTAATGAGCTTCGATGGTATATTCGTAATGAGTGCTTGGCATTGCACTGCGGTCAAGATAATAATAGTCGTTGCCTTGATACATAGTATCAGCAGCGACATCACTATCCTTAGGTCTGCGCAGCAGTACATATTTGTCCACAGCGTTACTGCTTGCCACCCAGCGCAACAACACACCCGCTTTCATATCTGTTTTTGCATCACCCTGAGTTGCTTCAAAACTCGTTATCTTAGCAGCCTCGTCGAAATATAACGATGGACCGTTTATCTGCATTGGTTTTAGTGAGGCAGAGTCTTGTACATGCAAATCCGCCCTCGACTGGTCAATACGGACAGCATACTTGTAGTGCGAGCACCCTTGGTCGGCTATGTCGGTATAGTTGGCTATCCACGAACCATCTGCCTGACGTTTGATACTGTCCTGAGGAATGATAAACTCCATTGTCTGCCCTGTCTCTTCAATAGTTCGTTGCAGAATAAGTTGTGCCGTACGGTCCCACATGCAACGACCTAATTTTTTAAAAGTTTGGTTCGTGTAGTAGTCAGTTGCCAATACATACAAACTATCTTTCAAATGTTTCTGCAATTCCTCAGTCATATATTTAGAGACATCATCGGGAGTGTATCCTTCAAAGTTGATGGATGTGATTTCAAACCAACCACTCATATATGCAGAATGAGCTTCGGTGTTGAACCACACTTTACTGTTTGCGTACAGACTGTAGGTTCGTGTATTACCCTTCTTGGTTGTAGAGTCATAAGTAACATTTAATACGGAACCTCTTGGAACTTTGAACACTTTGGGTGATGTCACTCGCTCGTCTATAAGTTTTTCACCTATTGAATTATAGATTGTTACGAACACATCACTATATCCGGTAATAACACCGATATACTGCTCGTAGTCAATTTTCACTTCTACACTATCGGGGGATGCATTGCGTATATACTGGTACGAAAAATTCCAATCTTCTATAGGCAATTTTAAATAACTTACTTCTTTGTTGTCAAGCTTTATCTTGAAATTAACCTTATAGTTGGTCTCATAATCTTCATCTAATGAATAATTCTCTTGTGTTTCTGCCAATGGTGCAAGGAAATTGTGTATGTCTAACCGTGCTGTCTTGCTGAACTCAGCATCCCAGCCCCAAACCGATGACGATGCTCTGCGAATACGATAATAAACAGGCACCCGTGGATTGCGGATTTTGTCGGTTGTCATACTCAGTTTTAGTTCATATACAGGAACGCCATTAGGATCTTTCAATATATAATTCGGCACATTATATGTTACATTCAATTTGCTCTTGATTTCATCATCTGTTATAGCGGCATTACCTGTCCAAATGCTGCGGTCGCTGTCCTTATATGTATAGTCACCCAAAGAGTCGCGTTTCATCTGCACAATATTAATTTGTTGAGCATCGCTGAAATCACTCTCTAATCCTCGCTGTATCTCAAAAAAGTCGTTGTCCATCAGGTCTTTCACCTGCGGATTTTTGATATACCAAGTCAAGATATTATTACCCGTGAAAGTACCTGTTGAGTCGGTTTCCTCCCGTACGGCAAAATCGTATATCCTATGATATGGCGGAATATCCACGGCAGTGGATTTCTGCTCTACCGTTGAGCCGGTGGTAGCCTCACGCACCACTTTGAAGGTTGCAGTCATTTGCTGTTGAACCGTATCGGTTGTCGGCACATATATAGTACCCGAACGCTCGACATCTTTGTCCACCACCTCTGTCGGATTAAACGAAGTATAGTAACTCACAGGCTCCTGAAACACCATATACGGCACTGCGGCATAGCCATAGCCTGCTACACCCTTCTCATTGAGTGTATAGAGATACGGAGTGTATAGTTGCGGACGAATAGTGTTGTTCAAGCCGATAAAACCAGGTTCTTCTATCGTAGTGCTCAACTTATTCCCATGGGTATAACTACGCTGAAATTCCGACTGTATCTTCAACGAATACTTAAGCGAATCCAAGCTCTCAGGTGCATACCAATCAAACTCAAGGAAAGTAACCTGCGAGTATCCGTCATCCTCTTTCTGCGTGACATACAACTTATTAGACCACGCACCATTGTCGTGTATCTGATAATTAACGCCATTAGCCATCGAAGTAACTACAATATCGCCTTGTCCGCTCAGCAGGCGTACATACGCCGTTCCCTTGTCGGAATTTTTCTCATTCTCATCGTATGCGTCCGTCTTGTAGTAAGCGATAGTCTTCCACTCGCTGTCGCCGTCTTTCTTGTAGGCGATATAACTGCACTTGCCGTCCTCGTCGTAGGCATAGTAATCATAACTCGCTCCGTATGCCCATACGGGAATAACGAAATGCACCTTATTCATACCTGAAGCGTAAATACTATAATGTTTTTTTTGCTCCAAATAATCGTTGGCACGAGCTTTATTCGGAACGAGAAACATTGTTAAAATAGCAATGATGGCAATCGTAGCCATTCTGCTAACTGTAGGTAGTATCGTTTTCATCTGTTTATGAAATTATGATTATCAAAATTGTCAATCTATAGCAACTGCAAAATTACTAAATTTCGCTAAAATAAAAAAAAATCCCACAAATAAAATAAAATAAATAAAAACAACCGCTCATTAGGTTTTAGCCCAAATGAGCGATTGTTTTGTATTGCCAAAATTATCTTAAATCCGCAACATAGGCACAAAAAATACGCGATTCTCGATATTTTTTTACAAAATCTGCTCTGTATGGTTCTTGGTATCCACTTTTTCGATGATGCGCTCAAGAATGCCGTCAGCACTGAAAATGAATGTCTTGCGCAACGTTCCCATGACTGTCTTACCGTACATCTTCTTCTCGCCGTAAGCACCGAGAGCCTGTAGCAGTTCTGTCGTCGGGTCGCTCAAAAGAGGGAATGGCAACTCGTACTTTGCAATGAAACGCTGATGCGAAGCAGGTGAGTCCTTGCTCACGCCATAGACTTGATAGCCCCGTGCAAGGAACGAATGGTAGTTATCGCGCAGGTTACAAGCCTCCGCTGTACACCCGGGTGTTGAGTCTTTGGGATAGACATAAAGCACCGTTGGCTTGCCGATTAGGTCTTTGTCGGTTACGACCTCATTGTCTTGATTAAGCACGCTAAAATGCGGCATTTTGTCTCCTATTTGCATAATGGTATAAGTTTGTTTGATATATAATGATATGTTGTTAAATTAGGCAATGATATTAAAAACTTACTTTTTGTTCTGCAATATTAAATTAGCAAGAAGGACTGCTACTTCTTCGGTTTCGTCTTGGGGGCGCCAAGCGAGCACATAACTCACGCTTGCCTCTGTCACGGCATAACCCACCTCATGTAACTGCTTCATTTTCTCGCGCATTGCTGTTGAAAGACTTGCTATATATGTGCCGTCCTTACCCAGGAGATAGCCATTCATATAAGTTAGGCAGTCACCACTTCGCATACTGAGCACTTTCTCTTTCTTGTCGCGGAAATAGTCGAGCCACACATCTCGCATCGTGAGTGAGAGTGCAATCTCTTGTTGTTGTTCAAGGAAAGAGGTGTCGTTGATGATATACAGATTATGTCGTGCGCGGGTTATACCTACATATATAGCACGAAGCATTTCGGTGTCCATCTGACGAAGACCACCAAGAAGCAGATATACACAGTCGAACTCGCGCCCTTTCGCCTTATGGATGGTGCTGACGAAAGCGGTGTTTTTTTCGGTCGAGATAAAATCTTCGATGTTTGACTCCAAAGCAAACTCCCAAAGGTCGCTACGGTAGAAGGTCTTGTGCGTAGCCTCGAAATCGGCAAAGAACCGACGCATGATGTCAAGACAAGTGCTTGTCTCGTATGTAGCTATCGTACGCTCTTTAGCCGCATGCCATTGTTCTTTGCTGATAGTGCCGTCTTCATTGTGTCCTATCTGTTTGAGGAAATAGCGAACTTCGGCAAGATTGATAAATCGAAAGCCGTCGGTATTTTGTATTTGCCTCACATGTTTGCCTTGCTTCTGCAGCATATATGCCAACTGCTGAGTCTGTTCGTTAGTAATGGTAAGGAATGCTGTTGTGCCCGAAATCTTAGGGTTGAAAGAAAGGACTTTGTCGGTTGTGATGCGGACAACACCTTTCTTCTCTGACACTGCCACTATCGGCTTGTTCTTCATTCGATTAGGTATCTGTTGCACAAATTGGTTGGCATATTCGACAACAGCAGCGTCGGAACGATAGTTGTCGGTCATCTCATAGACCGCAGCTTCATGTTGCGTAATGAGCGAGCGCAGATAGGCTGAGTTGCTGCCACGGAAGGCGTATATGTTCTGATCGTCATCGCCAACGGCAATAATGCGCATCTCTTCATTGCGGTGCATGAGTGCCTGTACCAATCGGAAGTCGTCTGTTCCCATGTCTTGCGCCTCGTCAATGACAAGCACACTTTTCGCAATCTTACTCTCTTCCACCTCGCCGTTCTCTATCATCTCGGCGGCTCGGCGCACCACAGTGTCGGCTTCTTCCAATGTGCCCTGACGACCGATAAGGTCGAAACTATAGGAATGAAAGGTCTTAATATCAACAAAATGTGCAGCATTACCCACAAGGTCTATCAGTCGCTTCTTGAATTCGGTAGCCGCAGCACGAGAGAAGGTAAGCATCAGCAACTGCTCGTGCTTGACATCTTCGAGGAGCAACAACGAGGCTAACTTATGTACCAAAACACGAGTCTTGCCACTGCCGGGTCCAGCTGCCACGACAATGTATTTGCTTTGCTTGTCGTCAATAATCTGGCGTTGCCGCTCGCTCAAGACACCGAACACCTGCTGATATTTGGCAGGGGTGATGTTCTTTTGTATCTGCACACGACGCTCACCCTTAAAGTATTTGACAATGAACTCGCGGTAGTTCATCAGAAAATAGTCGCTCACAAACTGCATAGCGGCATCATAGTCGCGCACCATCATATTGGCGAACTCACCCACTATATGTATCTGTTGAATACGCTGACGATAGAACTCGTCGAGCAGTCGATATTGCTCTTTGCCGTATCGCCGCGTGCGCTCCACCTGACGCTGAATCTGCATAGGCGAATAGACAACCATAAACCCGCCTTCAATTTTGACAAGTTCCATCTTGCTCAGATACAGCAATGCTTCCTCAATATCATTGATGTTTGTTTGTCGGGTCTGAGCGAACATATTGGTTTGCAACTCTGCATTATACTGCTGCAACCATTCGACCAACGAGAATGTAATTTGCTTGTCGGTTGCCTTTTCCGCTAATTTAGATAAGATAAAACGACATAGACTCTCTCTGTGGTCGAAGCGTGCGAGTGCTGTCTGCTTGTCAGTCTGCAATCGCAAACTTACATTACCGCTTGCCGTGTGTTCCTGCTTGTGGATATAACCTTTTACCAACAAGAAATGCAACAATTGATGGAGCAGTTTGACGTTGCACTGCCCATCACCTGCTTTTTGTGCTTCGGCATTGAGCTGCTTGTAGTTATAGATGGTATTTTCACCATTGATACGCTCTAATAGGTAGCGTTCCAAACGCAAGATGCCATCTAACTGACGAATTATCTTAGTGTTGTCGATATATGCGTGCATATCGCGGGTGTCTGCCAATATGCCCTCTTGCCGCATCAGGTTGATATTGTGAATGACTATTTCTTTATTCAAACCGAGCATGTCGGACAGGTAGTCGATTCTGCTTTCGGCTTCAGCACCACGACCATCGGCAGTGGCACGAGAACTGATGAGCGAGCTGATGATGCGTACGGCTTCTTCGCGGCTTGTATCATCAAAAAGACGCGAAGCCGTCAGCCGCTTCCGCGCCTCGTCCATCGATCGCACTTTTATTCCTGTGGCAAAAATCCTCGGCGAGTTATTTCCGCGAGCGATAAACCCTGCCTGCTCAAGTGCTGTAACAGCCCCTCTGACGCGTGTCTCTATCTCATTAGTGTCGTCCTCGCCCCACCCTGCCTGACGCGCTATCTCAAGAGGCGAACAACTGACGCGTTCGCGCTTTGCTGTAAGATCTTTAATGGCTTTCCACACCTGCTGTATTTCGCTGATGGACAGCTTGGTCTGGTTGAGAAGGATGAAATGCTTGTCGAGGTCGCTGTCGTCGAAGAGCACATAGCAGTCGGCATTCAGGTGTGGGTCGCGACCGGCACGACCTGCCTCTTGGATGTAGTTCTCAAGCGAGTCGCTGATGTCGTAGTGAATAACCAAACCGACATCTTTCTTGTCCACTCCCATTCCGAAGGCTGAAGTAGCTACTATCACCTGCGTCTCGCCGCTCATAAAAGCATTCTGATTAGCCACTTTGTCGGCACTATCCATCTTGCCGTTGAAAGGCAAAGCACTGATGCCGTCGCGGCTCAACCTTTCAGCCAACTCTTCTGTCCTCTTTGTTCTTGCCACATAGACGATACAAGGGCATTGACGAGATAATATGAGGTTGCGCAGGAGTGAGTATTTCTGCTCTGCTGTTTCGGCATGGAGCACTGAATAGCGCAGGTTCTGCCGCTCGGATTTGGCTGCAAAGACGCGCAGTTCGATACCGAGCTTTTGCTTGAAATAGTCGCAGATGTCGCTGACTACTTTTTGTTTGGCAGTGGCGGTGAAACAGGATACCGCTATCGGCTTTGTCTGCTGTTTTTTCTCTTGCAGTTGGCGGATAAAGTCGCCGATGTAGAGATAGTCGGTGCGGAAGTCTTGCCCCCAAGCGGAGAAGCAGTGTGCCTCGTCAATCACAAACCGCACCACATTACGGTTCATCAGCAGCCGCTCTATAGTGTTGCTGCGAAGCATTTCGGGAGCTATGTAAAGCATATTGGCTGTGCCGTCTGCCACCTGCTGTATGGCGGTGGATCGTTCTATGGGGTCAAGCAAACCGTTGATGGTCACCACATCGCTTATTCCTCGTGCCGCAAGATTGTCCACTTGGTCTTTCATCAGACTTTGCAACGGAGAGATGACCACAGTCAGACCGTGTATGTTGCGCCCTGCCATGAGTGCCGGCAGTTGGAAAGTCAGACTCTTTCCGCCACCTGTGGGAAAAATGGTCAGTAGCGACTCATCGCGAATAGCCGCTTCTACGGCACGCTGCTGCATAGGCTCTCCGTCGAACTCGCGGAACTCATCATACCCGAAAAACTCCTTCAACCCGCTACGCGCATCGTTCTTGCTTCGGTAATAGTCACATTGTCCGCATGGCGTGTTGCAGAGAAACATCATCGCATTGTTGATTTTCGGATAGTTATGCAGCACCCAAGCCGGAGTAATAGAATATAGGTCATCTGCTCCGATTATTGCCAAGGCGTATGCCAACTCAATGGGATAATATTTGGCAACAGCTTTTATATCAGCATTTTCACACAGTTTGCCGCGATATGTCTCTTTCACTAATGCATCAAGGTCTTGAGTGGCGGGCTGAGCGTCATCGCATATCCATTTGAAAAAGCCTTGGAATGGCGGCGTGTCTTTTAGTAAGATACGATAGATAATTTGTTTTTGTTGAGGCAATTGCCGCCATGCCGCCACCTCGTCATAAAAGAGGTCGCGCGCTTTCTGTGCATCGTTAAGAGGATTATTCAGCTCATCGACTTGCAGTTTGTCGTCTTTGAGCAAACGGTGATACGGTTTTGTCGGAAACAGAAGTGCCGATAGCGGAAGGGTGTCAATGATGATGTATTCTTTCCGGAGTTGCAGATACTTAAGGTCGTGATTGATAATATTATGTCCGCATAGCACATCACATTCTGACACAAAAGAATAGAACTCCGCAGCAGAGCGTATATGCAGCTGCGCTCCATCCTCGCGCACCGCACCATAGTCTTCAACCTTGCGAGTCTTCGCACTAACCTCTGTGTCTATAAATGCTATCATCTTACTTAATGTATGTCTTTATATTCATCTGTGTGCATAACACCATTTCACTTATAAATCTATTGCTAATATGCCAAATCTGTTAAATAAGATGGTTGTCAAAAACCCTTAAATATATGCAAACTTTTTGGAATATAATCCACAAATTTATATTGTTTTTGTGAATTACAATCCGGAAATTAGCCTATTTTATGTGCATCTATCACCGCTTACTTAAAATCTCAATTATCTCCTCGTCTGCCGGTAGCCAACGTACTGAGTTAAGTTCAGCCGGTGTAAGCCACTTGGCAGCTTCGTGCTCAAGAAGGGTAAACTGACTATTGCTGCTATTGTTGTCCTTGTTCTTTGCGACTTGTTCATTCTGCGCTGTGGTCTTTTGTCCTTGTTCCTTCAACGTAGCGGCCTTTTGTCCTTGCTTTTTGGTCTTTGTTCCTTGCTCGCGGTTCAATAATCTGCACATAAAACAATGCATTGTAAGATGAAAAGCAGGATAGTCGTAGTCAATAGTGTGCAGGAGTTCGCCAACTTCTATTTCGGCGGCAAGTTCCTCGCGTATTTCACGATGCAGTGCCTGTACCGGCGTCTCGCCGGCTTCAATCTTACCGCCCGGGAACTCCCACCAGTCTTTCCACTCGCCATACCCGCGCTGCGTGGCAAACACTCGCCCCGCCTCATCAATGATTATCGCCGCTACTACCTCAATGGATTTCATTATTTATAATCTTAATTTATGATTATAAAATTTGCCCTTTTTTATATTGCATTTCAATTTGTTTTCTACATTTTCTATTTATTACACGTGTAATAATAGCACAATAATAGTAAAAAAATTTACCACGATCTAAGGTTTTCCTATATATGTACCTCAATTTTTCTTGTTTTTTATTTATACGATTAATCTTATTTAGCAAATCTTTTGTCCAGTCTTTTACATTTATATTATTTTTACCTCTTTTATTTGTATTGACATTATATGAATTAATTTCTGTTTGCAATAAAAGGACAGAATAAACTAATATAGTAAAATATTGTTTATAATAACGCTTATAATCTAAATAATTATGATTTTTTAATGCAAATTCTATCTGTTCTTGATAACGCTCCAAACAATTATCGGAAAAATTATGAGTAGAAAGCATATAGTTTGAATATGCTACACTTATTTGTTCGTATGTCGCGTGTGGAATATTTGTTAAAACAATATTAGCATTACTATTACTATGAAAACGTGCAAAATAAGCCTCCTCTGCTTCATTAAAAGAAGAATAGGAATTTATGCGAGGTGTCGTCCCAAGTTCAGCTTCTATTAAATAAAAACTATTTTGATGTTTCCTTTGAAGATTAATCCATTGTTCTCTAACAGATATATAGTTCTGTACAAATGTTTTGTTAATAGTGTTGATATAATTTCTTTTCTCAAGAATATCAAAAAAAATGGTTCGTTCCTGTTTGGTTATCTGTTCATTATCTAGTGATAAAATGCGATGAAATGTTAGCAAATCATCTGGTTTATGCAATTCTTTCAACTTTGTACCATAAACAAAATCCGTTATTTCTACCAATGTAGCCCAATTGTGTTGTGCTTGGCTTCTCAATTGGATTTCAACGGACTTTTGTTCTTCATCATTAAGACTTACATATATATGCAAAGATTTATATCCTTCTGGCTGTGGATTCTCTATATAATCCTGAATCTTGACTATCTTTATTTTTTGATTCTTTTGCAATTGGTGTAGGACTTTATATACTTGCTCATTATTTGATAAAATACCTCTACAACCGGCGATATCAATCATCCTATCTAATCTCATATCACCATTTCTTCTTAATTTATCGATTATCGATTCAATTCGTTTTATTCTATATGTAACGATGCTTTGTTTGTTTATATTATGGCATGAGTTATATACTATGTCAAAAACCTTAGCAATTGTATCCCTAAATGATACTCGATACTCTTGCAATGCATGTAAATCGTCTTCTGAAATTTCATCATTTGATGAGGATTTAACAATTCTTTCCCCCAATTTCTTTATCTGTGTCTTTGATTTGTTTTCCATATTTTGACAATTAAATATAGTAAAATTCTGATAAAACATTAATGTTAACTTTGCAAAGATACTAATAATAATTGATTAGAAAAAGTGATTAAAACTTTTATTATAATTACATGGTCTATTATTAAATATTTTTTGGGTCTACAAGTTGTAGCCAGATTTGTTTGCGAATGCGACTATTAGGGTAAACGACGTTCCTTTGCTTTTCAACAAATATAGCGGTCATACGCAGTTCAGTTTGACTATTTAAGTCTAATTTGTAAACGAACCAACAGGCATCTTTTGTGAGTTCGAAGTTTTTGCGGACTTCTTCAATAAAACCTTCATTAGTATAAACATATCCATCTTTCTGGCGGAATGAAGTTTTTGGGTTATATTTTAAGTGTCTTCGTCCCGCATGGAGCTTGTTGTATTTTTCTTTCGTTTGTTATCCCACATGTCATGCGGGTTAATTGACGAAAAATCTCGATCTATTTGTTTCACCGCTTGCCAAAATCCTCGTACGGTTTCTTTGATACTATGCTCAATGGTGCGACGAACATACCAGATACTATGCAAATGATCCGGCATAAGACAATATTGTAGTATCTGTATTTCAGGATGGAAATCCGGGATAGTGCGCTGGCATTCCAAAACCGCCTCCCCCAACTCCGATCTCTCTACCCATGCCTGTTTAGGATCATTCTCCGGTATAACCAACTCACCTAACAGCGGTTCCCTGCTTGGCACCACCAGCGTGACATGATAGATGCCGGCACCTTTCCATGCTGTCCCCGGCTCTTGCCATTGCCATATGTCATGTTCGGAGGACATAGTTGAATTTTAGTTCAAATTATTTATCTAATATTGCTTTTACAAGTAGTACAACCGTCCATTTTAGTTCTTTCTAATCGTCGGGGGGAACATATTTGCCGAGGATGGCGAGGAGTATCCAAGCCCATACAGGCGAGATAAAGAACGAGAATAGCCCCCAACCAACGGTGGAGCGATTTCGCTTCTCTGCCATCTTCACGGCAATGTGTATGCGAATGAGATAGACGAAAGCAATACCGGCTATTAGAGCCAGTCCATAAAGCGGTACTTGCCACACGAGAGGGTCAACCACTAACTGCCCGAGAAGAATTATACTTGTCATTTCAACTTATAGGATTTCAATTCAAACTTAACCTTGTATTTGCGCTCTTCATTTCCCGGAACGGGTTCGCTTTTATAATATGCGTAATTATCACGATAGCCATACCCTTTTAAGGTAATACTTCTAACCATCCCTGACTCTATGGTAACTGATTTAGTGAAATCTTGATAATCGAGCATATTGCCGCCCATATCATAGTAGATCATGCGTCCGGAAATGGAAGTTACCGTTTGCGAAAGATTATTCTTAAAGGCAACTGTTGCTTCGGGTTTCACCCAGTCATGTGAATAATTAGCAAGAGTGATGTCATTCTGCGTAACCTGTATAGCTGTCATAGTAGCGGCAGGCTTTGAGGTGGTTTGTGCAGGTTGCGCTGTTTGTTGGATGGTTTGCTGCGCCGGTTTATTGGATGATGTAGTTTGACGCGGCGCAGTGGCAGATTTGCCTGCGGCGGCTTTGAGCGCATTCATCTCTTTTCGGAGTTGGCGAACCTCACTCTGGAGAGCATTCCACTCGGCTTCAGATACAACGAAATCACCTTGGGCGGGAGCGATAACCAACTCCGGATCTTCCTGTTCCATCTCTTCGGGAGTGCTCTCCCATCGAATAAGACCTGTAGCCCATAAAACGGCTACGATGATAGCAACTACTGCAAGAAAAAGCAGTACTTTAATAAAACCTCCATGGTTCTCTGTTCTTTCGTCATCCATAATATCAGTTTATTTTTACCTATAAAATCATTGTTTTTAACATCTTGCCATCCATTTTTTTACCTGCTCAATGCACCATGGCAGTTGGTCACGAACTTGTTGCACCCAAAAACGCATTACATCCCAGCCTTCACGCATCAGTGCTTGGTTACGAAGTTGATCCTTGTAACTGAGTTCTCCTGTCCATGCCTGATGATACAAAGCTCCATCTACTTCTATGTCAAGTTTTTTACCGTTATGGAAGAGAGCGAGGTCTAAATAGTATTTATCTACATGATATTGAGCCGTTACGGGAATACCTGCATCAGACAGAGCGTTTTGCAAAATATTTTCCCATTCAGAAACCTCGACAGGTGCATTTTCTCCGCTACTATATTCAGCAAAATGCTCCAAATAACTAACACCACAATGCTTGCAATAGTTTTTATCTCCTACTGTTACAAGCAATGCACGAGCACGTGTTATCGCCACATTGAATAAGTTTCCTGTGGATTTAAGGAACATTAGACTTTGCGACTTTGTCCCTTCTGAAACTACAGGTGAGAAAATTATTACATCCCGTTCATCCCCTTGAAATTTGTGAACTGTATCAATAAGTATTTGATTATGTAATTCCAAATGATTGCGCAGTTCTGCGTCTCGCTCCAAAGCTTTGTTAATCATTTCTGCTTGCAAATGAAATGGAGTGGTAACACCAATGCTTCCTTCAAACTTAAGTTCAACAGCTAAACGATGGAGAATTCTTATACCCCCTTATGCTTCTTTGAAGTTATATGCTCCACCATATTCCGGACGAATGGTTTTACCTTTGATGTCCATCCATTGCATTCCAAGAATAGGTTTGCCGTTATTGGGTGATTGTAAACGGCTATAATCAGTGGCTATACGGAGAGTGTTGTCGTAAAATTCCTGATTCGAAAACTGAATAATATCAAGAAAACTCCGATGGTGATCTCGTAACTGTATGATATTTTCCGGTTCTGTCATACTTTCTGCCAGATCATATATAGAACTACTTCGGTAAGACCACCGGGGTTCTATTTGGTTGTTAAGGATGAGTGATAAGTCTGTTTGTTTGCTCAATAGACAAATGTGATTTAACTGCTGCTTGTCACCAATTACTGCAACTCGCTTAGCACGCATAAGCAACGGAATCATAGAAGCTATATCGCATTGACTTGCCTCGTCTATAATGAGCAAATCATATACCGCTTCTTTGAATGGAAGCCTTCTACGTGCGCTGAGAGATGTAATGGCACTCACCGGCAACATGGATTTAAGAGCAAGCGTGTACGAATCTACATTGTCATGTTCAAGTAAACTTATATAGTCGTGCAGGACTCCTCGATTCTTGGCATTAAAAGTACTGATATGCTCATTTAGCCATGCGTTCCATGCAGTCTTTGCTTTTGCTTGCAATTCCACTTGTTCGCCAATCATTGCGGCATCAAGTTGTTCAAGAGATACTGACTCACAAACATCTTTAAGCAAACTATTGTAGGTGGCAATTAAGTCTAAATTATCTATCAACGATTTGAAACCATTATCAAATTGCATCCATTCACGGTCATTGGCAGAATAATCTAAAGAAAGTCCCTGATGGTACTTTTTCAAAAAGGAGTTGACAATTTCTGCTGCCTCTTTAATGCGTTCTGCAATTTTATTATTCCACCTATTCCTGAAAATCTTGTCCAGCAAACGAGAAGGACCATCTTTTAAGGCAGTTCTACAAAGAATGAAATCTTTATACGCATTATTTACTTCGCTTATCTCTTTTTCTGTTATTACACCAATAATATGCTGGTATTTGTCTCTGATTACACATACCTTTTGCTCTATCTCATCAAGTTTGTTCCTCTTTTGGACAATCTGTTTTTTTTGCCTCCGTTTTGAGGTATAGTTGAAATATACTTTGTTATATGCACTTATGGCATCCGAAAAGGATTTATCTTTTCTTCTTGCCTTTTCCCATTGTTGAGCGTAATCGGAAATACATTGTTTGGCACTTTTTTCATATCGAAGCACCAACGGAAGTTCTTTGTTTAAGGAGTTGACTCGTTTGACTACAACATCAACAGCATTGTTATTTTTACTTGTAAACAGGACACTCTGTCCTGCCATCGCTGCATTGATGATTAGATTGGCAACAACTTGTGTTTTTCCGGTCCCAGGAGGCCCTGCTATCAAGGTGACATCTGCACTCATCGCCGAACGGACAGCAGTCTCTTGCTCGTCATTCAAAGGCAGTACCCTTAATATTTCTTTATCGAACTTTGTTTTTTTATTAAACTGTTTGTGGAAAAATTTCCATAACACAGAATGAGAAATATCTAAGTCTCCATATTCTTCAAGACGAGCCAACTCATTACTTAATCCAATAGTATAAGGTGTAGGTTCTTTTGCAAATAGTATAGCTCTATTCAAAATACCATCTTTATCTCCAATACGCATTGGTCCTTTTTGCAGGTTTTCTATATCAAGAGTGTCCAACCATTCCCAATCCGGACGAACCGTTTTAAGCAAATTAACCTTTTCGGCTAAATCTGAAAATGCTGCATGCCCGTCTGAAAAGCCTAACTCTGCTTCGAGTTCTCGCAATTCATAGATATTCTCTGTCTTTTCGTTTGTGGAGTATTTGTCTATAATATCTTTGTTTATCAATAGTTCGTCATCTATCGTAAATCCTTCCGGTTTACCATGTTTTCCATCACTATAGGTGATACGAATAATAAATATTGGCGATAGGAAATGTTTAACCTTAAGAACGGGATAGCCAATCAATAGATCCATTTCTTTCTCTTTGTTTCCCCGCAGAAATGCACTAATCTCCGGCTTTTTCAAAATACTATCATTTATCCAAGGCAACGTAATGAACGATTGTTCATCCTTCATTGATGCTCGAAAAGTAGTATTGCTTTCCAACGCAATACAACTGATATAGTATTTACAAAGTCCTTTTAATGTCATATCTCTACAAACCCTAAACTCTTAAGATAGTTGTATGTGCTGTCGTAGTATTCAGACAATCGAGTGTGGTCGTTGGTTGAGCCTTCGGGTACACAGATTATCATGCCTTGACGGGCACGAGTGAGAAGGACGCGATAGGCGTTAATGAGATATGCTTGGCGGTCAGGCTTCTTGATATTATTCCATTTGTTACCGCCGTTGAACTCAAAGAAATTCCATCCATGGGGCGTATAGCGCAAATCACCATCCCAGACGACACATGTCCAATCCAACTCTAAACCCTGCACATCAAACTCCGAGGCAGCATCTTCCAAGAAAAGCGAAGAACGCACATCGTTGATATCATCCAAAAACCAATGCACCGTGTCTGGTTTGCAGCGGACATCGATCGCAAGCGGTTTGAGTCGATAGGCTTTAGATGAAACCAAGAGACCGTAGCGTTCATTTCCACGTGCATGAGTGCGCAGCCAGTCTTTGGCTTTGTTGAGATCACGCGTTAAGGCAATTGGGTAGCGGTCGGCGATGTCTGTATATATCTTGCGGACGTTTTCTGCATCTCCATCGAGCAGATAATGCACCATATTGGATAAACTTTCTGCACGGAACGAACGCATAGAAACAGCTAAATGCAGGTCGTCGGAGAAAGTTTTATTTGGGTTATTCTCTAAAAGTTCTGATACCTTTCCCTCTGCGTATTCTTTAGCGGTGAGTTGCGAGGAAATATAAACTTTCCAATTGGGAAAGGTCTCATTGAGCGCACGTATCCATTCACCTATACCGGCTTCACCTGTGTTGATTTCCTGACCGCCACCAACGAGGCAAACAATAACCGCCCAATCGGGTCTTTGATCCAAAGACCAAATAAGGAACTCACCTTCCGACATGGGGAAATTTGCAAAGCCTTTCTTACGGCTTAACCAATTCGCGATGTGTTCTTTATCCCATGAACGCTGTGCTTCATCGAAAATAGCGATATTTTCCACCTCACCATAACCGGCTTCTTGGTCTTTTAATTCCTTTGTAGGGTCAATCTCCAGAGTACCATTCACTACTTTTACCTTGTTGAGCATATTATCGCGGTAGCGGTGAATGATTTGTATAAAACGCTTTACTTCGCGTTCTGCTTCTTTCTTGGTGATCTTCTTTCCATTCTCCTTCTCCTGTGCCTGTTTGTCGCGTGTCAGGGCTTCTGTCAGCACTTGAACTAAAGGTCCGTTCCCTGAGAGATAAACAGCTAAGTCTTGTTTCTCCTGTTGTACGGCTACATTTAGACCAACTAAGGTCTTACCTGCGCCCGGAACGCCTGTGACGAAACAGATACTCTTGCCTTTATGTTCCTTAGTGTCGCTTATGACTTGGCGCACATAGCGCGTAGTGGTTTCTAACTGTGCACCTTCCGCTTCGCTTTTGGTAATGTCTTCTACGCTATGATTGAGATAAAGCGACCGTGCAGCCTCAATGATAGTGGGTGTAGGGGCATAACGGCTACGAGACCAATCTTCCAAAGAAACGGCATAGTGTTTCGGTTCTAATGATTGTAATAATACCAACTCAAAGATATCTTTTAGATGAGCTGCATTGGTTAATAGAGGCTCGTAGATACCATCGTCATAATGCGAGGGTTGGCAGAGGGTAGAAGATTTCTTGCTTTCCGTAGCCACTAAAATCGGAACAATAAAACGGTCTGCGCTACCCTGATGAAAGTTTTTTAGGTCAAGAGCATAATCTAAAACTTGGTCAACATCTTGGTGCAGAAACTCTTCTTCACCGGCTTTGAATTCCACTACAAAAACACGTTCGCGAAGAAGAACCACCACATCAATGCGTTTGCCTAAACGCGGAATGGTATATTCGAAGATGATGTGCGCTGGCTCATTAGAGTATGGCGCAAGCAAATTCTTCATTATCGTTATTTCTTGCTCCCAAGCAAATTTCTGAGTGGATGCAGTATCCATCTCATCAGCGCGCGACATCTTGCCGAAAATGGTGTTGGTATCTTCCGCGAGGAATGTTGCTATATCTGCTTGGTAGAAATAACGGTTTGTCATAGTATATGCCTGTTTTTATTCGTGCTTTTTTATGTTGTTTTAGCGCATATGGGAATGAATATTTCTTCCAAACGGAAGTTGGAAATATACGCTCAAAGTCAATATCAGCTCTTCACGTGTCCATTTGTTTTGTTGGGTTGGCATTTGTTTATTTGCCTTTCATTAAAATGTTAATAATCCTCTGCCATTCAGGACCTGTTAATTTTGATTTGCTAGGTGTTAGCGCATCCCAATCGCTTGACTGGAGGCTATTGATAGTTTCTCGTAATTTCTTAAAAGAATAAGATGATATATCACCGGTAATAACTTGGGATAAAGGAGTTGATATGCCACGTGGAATTCCAATCATTCGCAAGGCTAATGACTTGGGATTATCAACTCCAAAATATACATATGAGGGGACATAACTATCTCTTATATCATCATTCACTCCTTTCACGATTCCTTCAAGAGCACTTAGTCCCCATGATGCCTTAAAGCGAGCTTCATTCATATATTTTACAAATTCAGATACTTGCTGAGTCTCATCTTTGTTAATAAAATTGGGATGAATGGAGGATATTGTATTTAGCTTTTCCCCTCGAACCCAAGCAATGAGCATTTTGGCAACCAAATCAGGATCAAAAGGGCCATTGGAAGAATTTGTTCCCAATCTTGTTTCGGGAAGTTCAGCTATAACACTTATTTTTTCTGCTAAATTCGAAGAATCTCTTTTATTGAACAAATTGTTTGGTTCCCAACTATCTAATTCGGCTATACCTTGATTATGTGCCTTGCTATTCATAATTCTAAGTACAGAAGGAACAGAGAATCCTGTTTTATCTGCAAATCCAACTGCTCCTACTTGGGATGAATACTCTGCTTCGATACTTTGGTATATCTTTCTGCATAACGCAATAAATTCTCTTTGTTCAACAGGAGATAAACTGCTATATAGGAATGTGTCTTTGAACAAATCTTCAACATCTTGCAAATATTCATTATTAGAGACTCGCAGCAAATGAATGAAATATTGAAACAGCGGATCAAAAGAATCGGTATAACCATATGCCAACTTTCGCAGTGCATCTTCATTTGATTCCGTTTCCAACATATGCATGATAGAATATCTGTCATCAAATAATTTCGACAATACACTTGTCAATGCTTCTGCACTTTTGGCAACAATACTCTTGCCGTTTTGTGCGTTGTGAGGAGAATTGAATGGTAAAACAATCCTTCCAAAATCATCAATCATTGTTCTACCCGCTCGTCCAGCTATGTTCCAAAACTCATTTGAAGATAATTCAACACCATTATTCCCTCCTTTCTTGTATGTGTCAAAATATACAGATGAAACAGGGAAATTAACACCTTCTGCTATAGTAGTGGTTGCGCAAACATATTGTATGTGACTTTCTCGTATGAGGTGTTCTACAAGTTGTCTGGTTTCATCAGAAAGCCCCGCATGATGAACGGCAATGCCTTTACTTAGCAACGTTGAAAACAATGTTGGACATCCAATTTCATCCTCAAGAAACTTCTGTACAATTCTAATATCGTCGCTTACTACAGATTGAGTATCAATCCAACTATATATTTTTTGCGCTACCTTATCTGCATATCCACGTCCACTACATAGTATCAATTGGGTTTTCTTAGGAGCAGAATAATGTTTACAATAGTATTCTAATATTCTATTTTTTATTCCATTTGATTGTAAATCTATATCAATATTATTTGTCGATGAATAGGTTTGCGAACCAGACACTCCATAAGGAGAAGGTATCATTTCTATGGTAACTTTTTTACCGATAACCTTAAGCCCCAACACAGCTTTCTCTGCGGGTTTCCAATCCACATTAATATCATTTCCTCCACCTAACCATTCTTTAATAGCTGCTTTGTCTCCAGGCAAGAATGGGGATAATAACAAATATTTGGCATTGGGACGCTCTCGGCGTAAAATAGACATCAGCAGTTCTAATCTGGCTCCTCGCTCGCCTTCTCTTATCATATGAGCTTCATCGACAATAAACAAAGAGACATTCTCTACCGAAGGATGATTTCTGCGTATTAGCAAATCCAATTTTTCAGGGGTAGATACAAGGACATCTATCTCATCTGCGTTCAAGAAAGTATCTTCCGAGGGGTCTACTTCGTTTACTGAAGAAGTTTTTTCCACTTCAATTCCCAAATGCGATAAGTCACTGCGTAAGTCATGATAAATTTGATTTACCAGTGCGCGAGAAGGAACAACGTATACGATTTTAGAATCAGGGAGCTGAGCTTTAGTAACAGCAATATTAAATTCAGCCAACATAGTCTTGCCAGCACTAGTTGGCATTTGCAAAATAATCGCATTTGCAGCGATATCAAACAGGCCTTGTGTCATGGCATCCCTTTGTGAAGGGAGTAACTCTAAGATACAATTATCACCTTTTGCTTGACATAATTTACGCAAGTTATCATTAAAGGTGGTGCCATTCCAAATGCAATTTTTAATAAGAATCTGCAAATCCATTTCTATAATCTCCAAGATTTCTTGCATCCTATCAGAAATGGCTAGACTTTTGGCAATCTCCATATGCGGACGTATTCCGGCATCAATACGTCTATTGGGATAGTTATAGCCTAGAAGTATATATTTTGCAGTTTCAACGATTGCTTTTGATGTGTGATATAGAGCAACCAACCATAATGCTTGGTGTGTTTGCTGATCTGCTGTAAAATTATCAAGATAAGTTTCTTCAAATACTTTTTGTTCTTCTTGTAGTTTCTCAATAATTTGTATTGCTTTACGAATGTCATCATATCCTTTTTGTTTGCGAACTAAGTATAAAAGTGCACGTAATATAGAAGTAAATACTCTTTCTCCCCAATTATTAATCTCATATGTTGATTCTTCGTATGCTGCTAATAATAAACGAGCCGAGGCTGTCTTATTGGCATAAAGAGCAATGCTACAAAGCAAGAAAAAATATGAAAGATTTTCGTCCGGAATAGGGATATTGGCTAATTCATTCCATTCTTTTTTAGTGCTCTCATTATCTAAAGGCAGTGTTTTAAGTAGTTTGTAGGCAAGTTCAATATAATTTGATTTTTCAGGATTAGACAATGCATACATAGTAAGCAGAAAAGTCAGTTTTGTTATTGACGTATTATCTCCTACTTTTGAATTGGAGGATATGCAAAGTGCAATCTCCAAATATTTTTCATCTTGGTGATTTAAAAGAGATTGTATTTTCTCATCTGCCAAAAGGCTATCTATGAATAGATTCTTTTCGCTCATTGTACAAGTTCTCTTACTTTTTTATAGAACAAATCAATAGTGCTATCAATAGTTTCTTCTGTAAAAGAAAATATTGTAAAATGAATATGTCCAGGTTCAAATTCTGTCTTACAAGAATTCATCTTTCCATAATCAGTAGATTCATTTACACAACTATAATCACGCACCAAACCACAGCCATAGGTGATGTCTATTGGATTTCCTTTTTCAATATTCAGAACGAAAAAGAATATTGCAGCCAAGTCATTTCCACTTAGGCATTTGGAGTATTCTACTAATCGTTGGCACAATATGGAAGAATCATCATGATATTTTTTATGTGTACAATATATAGAATCATTATTACTATCAACGACAGCTGGAGGACTACTGAGTTGGCTAGATACCTTTGCTTCAGCTACTAAAAGTTCTTTTGTACCGTCTTCCTTGATTCTGTATCCTATAGCATCAATACCACGCCCCGGCATATCGTGTCGCTCGCGTGTAGAGATATTTTTCGCTGGAATAATATAACGCTCTTTTTCCCCTAGTTTTTCTTCAAAATAGTATGTTGTGAGAAGCTCGCCTAAATCACTCCTGTAAATATCATTAAGAGCAGGAGGCGTTTGACCTTTCTCGCGGTATGGATCTTCATAAACTGAATTGCGCTCCACTATTGATTTTATTTGTGAAATATCAAAATCAGAACCTAAACTATCTGCTGCTTGCAGTATATCCAATTTTGATGCTGAACGCTGTTCTATATATTTACGAGCAAATTTGTCAATAAATTTATCGAACACCTTAACATCATGTTTAATATAGATATTATCCATACGAAGTTTTTTGCTTTTAGTATGCAAATTATATTAGTTACTACTTGTTCATTTCGTTTTTTCAGAAATTACAACCTTATGCTTTGTTTATGCAATGGAACGCTATTGTATCATATCAATCTGGTGAATAAGATGCTACTTGCATCATTGCTAACATCAGACCACAATTAGCCATTGTACAATTTAAGCCACAAAGTTACGTAAAATTTTCTATCTATGCAAATAAATTTACAGATTGCAATCTGCAAGGCTTATTTTTGCATAACCTTTACACAATCATGATGCGTGACATTTTTCGCATCTTAAAAAGTCAACTTCTTTAGTATAGGAGTAAACCTTTTCAGCAAACAAGTCAAAACTATACGATTTTTAAGATTCTATCTCAGTAATAGAGTCAACCCTTTTCAGGTTTAGTCAATTTACCTTTTGAGTATCTTCATAATATCTTCGTATTATCTTCGTGTTTGATAGATATTTTTTGCAACGGCGGTACCTCATGTTTTGGTATTTTTTCCCAACAAATTGAATTGTGTTGTTTTTTTGTCATCAATATAAACGATTAAAGTTTCCCACTGATGTTCAGTAGAATTTTTATTTACTAAAGTTTCCCACTTCTAAAATTACGGCGTTAGCCGTTGTATATTAATAGATATAATTGCTAAACACCTTAATTCCAACAAGGTAGTGGTTGCACATTGCCAATTAGTCAAATTTAGTATATAGTATTTTAATATGCAACCGCTATCGCGCTTTTTTACCTATGAATCTGACCTAAACAAGTTCCTATAATGTGCCTCATTGTCATACCTTCGAAATTTGAATACGAACAATTAGTTTAATCCGATTAAGTAGACGATTTTCAGAAAACGAATCTTACGAATTGAAACGAACAATTTGATTAATTTGTGACCCTTTTTTAGAAAACGAATCTTACGAATGAAAACGAATAATTAGTTTAATTTGATTAATTTGTGAACCTTTTTTTGGAAAACAAATCTGACGAATGAAAAAGAACAATTAGCTTAATTCGATTAGTAGATAAATAATTTCGAGTAATCTGCGTTGTAGCACTTGCGAAACTGAGTAAATAAACAAATGGTAAATGAACAAATGATAAACAAAGCAGATGGCTACAAAAGTATTGTAGCCATCTGTTTTGTTATATGCGATATAAACGATTAAAATTCTGCTGTTTTTGGTGTTCTTGGGAAAGGAATAACGTCACGGATATTTTGCATTCCAGTAACGAAAAGCATAAGTCTTTCAAATCCTAAACCAAAACCTGCATGCGGAGCCGATCCAAAGCGACGTGTGTCAAGATACCACCACATATCTTTCATCGGGATATGGCGGTCTTCGATTTCTTTCATCAGTTTGTCGTAATTCTCTTCACGAACAGAGCCTCCAATAATCTCTCCTATCTGCGGGAACAAGACATCTGTTCCTTGAACGGTCTTTTGATCGTCATTTTGTTTCATATAGAAGGCTTTTATATCTTTCGGATAATTTATCATTATCACAGGACGGCGGAAATGCTCTTCTACCAAATAACGTTCGTGCTCTGAAGCTAAGTCACACCCCCAATAAACAGGGAATTCAAATTTCTTACCTTTAGCGATGGCGTCTTCAAGAATCTTAATACCTTCAGTGTAAGGAAGACGGACGAACTCTGTATCAACGACACTGCGCAAACGCTCAATGAGTGTTTTGTCGAACATATCATTCAAGAATTGCAGATCTTCCATGCAATTATCCAAAGCCCAACGCACACAATATTTGATGAAATCTTCTTCCAAATCCATCAATTCGTCGAGTTGAATAAAAGCCACTTCGGGTTCTATCATCCAAAATTCGGCGAGGTGACGAGGGGTGTTTGAGTTTTCGGCACGGAAAGTAGGTCCGAAAGTATATATCTTTCCGAGAGCAAGAGCTGCCAATTCACCTTCCAACTGCCCGGATACGGTCAGAGAAGTTTGTTTTCCGAAGAAATCGTTGCTATAATCAACTTTTCCATCTTCTGTCAGCTGAATTTTTGAGAGGTCTTGCGTTGTTACTTGGAACATTTGTCCTGCTCCTTCGGCATCAGAACCGGTAATAAGCGGTGTATGGAAATAGAAATAGCCATGATTGTGGAAATAGGTGTGAATAGCGTAAGCCATGTTGTGACGCAAGCGGAACACAGCACCAAAGGTGTTGGTACGCGGACGCAGGTGTGCTATTTCACGCAGATATTCGAGCGAGTGTCCTTTTTTCTGCAATGGATATTTTTCAGGTTCGGCAGTGCCATAAACCTCTATTTTATTAGCCTGGATTTCAACCGTTTGTCCGGCACCCTGCGACTTAACCAAAATACCCACAACACTTAGACATGCACCTGTAGTAATTGGTTTCAGTTGTTCGTCTGTAAAATTTTGTAAGTCAACAACGATTTGGATATTTTTCAGACAAGAGCCATCGTTGAGAGCAATGAATTGTACATTTTTGTTGCCGCGACGGGTTCGAACCCATCCTTTGACATTTATTTCAGCACCATAATTAGTTAGTTGAAGTGCTTGTTTTATTTCTATTCTACTCATTATATATTAAAGTTTTTTTTGCCCTACAAAGTTACTACAAAATATCCATTTAACAAAAAAAAAGATTTTTTTCTACAAAATTTTGATAAATTAAAAAAATGATATTAAATTTGCAAACAATATAAAAAGCAAAACTAACCATAAGATGAGTAGACACACTGAATTGTTAAACGCCTTGAAACAAAACTTTGGTTTTGACAACTTTAAGGGTAACCAAGAGGCTATTATTGAGAGCCTTATGGACGGTAATGACACATTCGTGTTGATGCCGACAGGAGGCGGCAAGTCGTTATGCTATCAGCTACCGGCTTTGCTCATGGACGGAATCGCTATTGTGATTTCGCCTCTCATTGCGCTGATGAAAAATCAGGTTGACGGCATCAGGAATTATAGTGCAGACAACGGAATTGCGCATTTCATCAACTCAAGTCTTTCAAAACAAGAGATACAAGAGGTGCGCAACGATATTTCAAGTGGCAAGACCAAACTCCTTTATGTCGCACCCGAATCAATAACAAAAGAAGAAAATATGGAGTTTTTGCGCTCCATCAAAATTTCTTTCTATGCTGTTGATGAGGCTCATTGTATTTCAGAATGGGGGCATGATTTTCGTCCTGAATATAGCCAAATCCGCAAGACAGTGGATAAGATCAGCAAGGCTCCTATAATTGCTCTTACAGCCACTGCAACACTAAAAGTACAACACGACATTCAGAAAAATCTTGGCATACAAAAGGCTAATGTGTTCAAAAGCTCATTCAATCGTCCTAATCTCTACTATGAAGTAAGGAAAAAAACAGATGGCATAAATCGAGAATTAATTAAATATATTCGTTCGATGGAGGGCAAATCGGGCATTATATACTGCTTGAAGCGTAAGACTGTTGAAGAGTTGTCGCAGTTTTTGCAGGTTAATGGTATTAGTGCTTTGCCTTATCATGCCGGTCTTGATTCAGAAGAACGCAACAAGAATCAGGATGCTTTCTTGATGGAAAAAGCTCAGGTCATAGTGGCAACAATTGCTTTTGGTATGGGCATAGACAAACCGGATGTTAGATTTGTTATTCACTACGACACGCCCAAATCTCTTGAGGGCTATTATCAAGAGACAGGTCGTGCAGGCCGCGATGGCGGAGAGGGGCAATGCATTTGCTACTATAATCAAAAAGAGGTTGAGAAACTCCGCAAATTCCTCAAGAGTAAATATGCTCAAAACAAAGATAAAGCGGGAGTAGAACAAGAGATATCCGACCAATTGCTCAGCGAGATACAAAACTATGCTGAATCGACGATATGTCGCAGAAGGCTCTTGCTCCACTATTTTGGCGAGAACTACACAGAAGATAATTGTGGCAACTGCGACAACTGCAGAAAGCATTATCGTATGGTTGATGAATCTGAGATACTGCAACTTGCTCTCGACACTATTGAGAAATTGAAAGAGAAATACAAGGCTGAACATATTATAGATATTTTGAAGGGCAACCGTTCTTCATCTGTGAATGGGTATAAACACTATGAATTAGAGAATTTCGGTGTGGCAGAAGATCTTGACGAGACGACACTCCAAGCAATCATCCGCAGTGCCATGCTTGCAGGATATATCAAGCGTGACATAGATTCATACGGTATTTTGAAACTGACGGCAGCAGGAAAGAAATTCATAAAAAAACCTGTTGAATTCAAGATACCTATTGAGGACAAGAATGATGACGATGATGATGGTGGCGATCTTGGCAATATAAGTGGTGCGAGTGCTGCTGCTGACGACCAATTATTGCATATCTTGCGTAGTTTGAGAAAAAAGTTGTCCAAACAACTTGGTATTCCGCCATTTGTTATTTTCCAAGACCCATCACTTGAAGCAATGGCCACATCCTACCCTATAACAATTGATGATTTGCAAAACATCCCGGGAGTAGGACAAGGGAAAGCGGCAAGATATGGCGAGGAGTTTATCAAAGTAATTAAGAATTATGTCATAGAGAACGAGATTGAACGACCGGACGACATAAGAATTAGGGCTGTGCCTCGTAACTCACAAACCAAGATAGCTATCATTCAGAAAATTGACCGCAAAATAGCCCTTGACGATATTGCAGAAGAAAGAGGTATGTCGATGGAAGAGCTTCTTGACGAGATTGAAGCAATAGTCAACTCAGGAACTAAAATCAATATAGACTATTTCCTTGAAGAAATAATGGAACCTGACAAAGAAGAAGAAATCTATGATTACTTCAAATCGGCAGAAACAGATGACATCAAAACGGCTATTAAGGAATTAGACGAAGACGATATTACAGAACTTGATGTAAGACTTGTCAGGATTAAGATAAAATCAGAATTAGGAATATAAAAACAATAGATCTCATAACTTTGGGGTGTTCGAAAAACTTGGTTGATTCGGAACATCTCATGCGACAACTTCAAGCCGCTGGTTTTGCTGTCGAACATGACAGCGCAAATCCGCATGCTGAAATTGCTGTCATAAACACTTGTGGGTTTATTGGCGACGCAAAAGAAGAGTCGATAAATACTATACTTGAATTTGCTCAGCGCAAAACGCAAGGCAAACTCAAGCAGTTGTATGTCATGGGCTGTTTGTCGGAAAGATACTTGAAAGAGTTGAGACAAGAGATTGGAGAGGTTGATAAATTTTATGGCAAATTCAATTATAATCAGTTAATTGCCGATTTGGGTAAGAGATACTACTCTGAGCTTGAAATCCAACGAACGATAACCACTCCTTCGCACTATGCTTATTTGAAAATTTCTGAGGGCTGCAATCGTTTTTGTTCGTATTGTGCAATACCACTTATCACGGGAAGGCATCATTCTCGAACAATAGAGGAAATCGTCGATGAAGTCAGGTGGCTGACGACGCAAGGCGTCAAAGAATTTCAAGTTATTGCACAAGACTTGTCTTCATACGGGCTTGATATATATAAGGAGCAAAAGTTGGCAGAGTTGATACAACGAATCTCCGACATTAAAGGAGTGGAATGGATAAGGCTACACTATGCCTACCCTGCCCAATTTCCATACGACATACTGCCCGTGATGCGCGAGCGTGATAATGTATGCAAATATCTCGACATCGCACTACAACACATTTCCGACAACATGCTCAATCTGATGCGACGACACATCAATAAAGAGCAGACAATTGAACTTATTAAAGAAATCAGACAACAAGTTCCGGGGATATATTTGCGGACAACAATGATGGTTGGACACCCGGGTGAGACAGATGATGATTTTGAACAACTCAAGGATTTTGTAAGACAAACAAGATTTGAACGTCTCGGCACCTTTACTTATTCGGATGAAGACGGGACATACGCCAACAAACACTATAAAGACGATATTCCGCAACGAATTAAAGACCAACGCCAAGAAGAATTAATGAGCATACAAGAACAAATAGCCGACGAACTCAATCAACACCTGATAGGTACTACTCAAAAGGTGATTATCGACAGAGAAGAATCAAACTATTATATCAGCAGGACACAATATGACTCACCGGAAGTAGATCAAGAAATACTTATCAACAAAGAGCAACAACTGAAAATTGGAGAATTTTACCAAGCAAAAATAGTTAATTCAGAAAATTTTGATTTATACGCAACAATATGACCAACAAAGATCTCATAAACAGCATAGCCGGTCAGACAGGAATGACCAAGAAACAAGTTGCTGACTTACTGAGCGACACCAATAGCATCATTCTAACCGAGCTTATGAAAGGCAAAGCGATACAAATCAATGAATTTGGAACGCTTGAAGTACGCACAAAAAAAGAGCGTGTTTCAGTACATCCCGTTACTAAGGTTCGCACTATTGTGCCACCCAAACAACAACTGAATTTCAAACAATCACCCATTCTAAAAGAAGTTATTAACAAGAGATGAAAGACGATAAAATTGGCATAGGCCAGCTGAAAAGCCTTCTTGCAAAAAAGGCGAAAATATCAGAACGACAAGCAGCACAATTTGTTGAAGCTCTTTTTCAACAAATTAGTGTAGGTTTGCAACAAGACGGGCAAGTTAAGATTTCAGGACTTGGAACATTCAAAATACAATGGAATGAGCCACGAAAAAGTGTTGATGTCAACACCGGTAATGAAATTGTCATTGACGGATACAATAAGGTTACATTTTCTCCTGAAGCATCAATTAAAACTCTTGTTAATGAACCATACGCCAATTTGGAGCCACAAATCATTGATGAGAATGGCAATCCTATTGACCAACCTAAAAACGACCCATTGCAAAAACTAAGCGATGAGGCCGACAATATTATGCTGCTTATTGCCGACCTGAAAAAGATGGATAATCAGCAAAATACAAACGAACAGCAAGAAGAACCAAAGCAAGAAGAACCAAAGCAAGAAGAACCGAAACAAGAGGAACCAAAGCAAGAAGAACCGAAACAAGAAGAACCGAAACAATAAGAGCCGAAACAAGAGGAACCAAAGCAAGAGGAACCAAAGCAAGAAGAACCAAAGCAAGAAGAACCGAAACAAGAGGAACCAAAACAAGAGGAACCAAAGCAAGAAGAACCGAAACAAGAGGAACCGAAGCAAGAGGAAGGAAAACAAGACAAGGATACAGAAAATATTATACCTCCGGAGGTTAAGCCTGCAAAAAAACCGCGAAACAAAAAAAGATTAGTTGTTGAGATTATTATTGCCACAATTTTGCTTTTGGCAGTAGTCGGCTATTTTGTTTTCCAAGCTGAAATAGATTCATTTGTTAAAAACAAAATAGAACAATACAAAGCAGCTTATAGCGAAGCTACTCAAGAAGAAGCGCAAGAAGAGACAAAAGCAGAGGAGAACCAATTGGCTGTTGATACAACAGCAATTGACAGCAATTCAACAATTAGTGCCGACACTGTTGAAAAAGTTTTGATTTCAGAGGGTACAGCTCAGCCTATTGAAGATGAAGACACTGTATTTATTGAGCCAAATGAAAGTGATTTTCCTGCAAAACAAGATGTTAGATACGATACTATAAAGCATGGTGTTACATTGGCTGCTTTGGCTCGAAAATACTATAACGGTCAGTCTGATTTTTGGGTATTTATTTATGAAGCTAACCGCGACCAATTGACTGCACCTAATAGTGCTCGTTTGGGAATGAAACTCATTATACCTTATATAGACGCCGATAGTCCGGAAAAGCAACAAGAAGCAAAAGAAAAAGTACAACAATACAAAACAAAGAAATAGATTTTGGCCGACGAAAACATACATATTAGGGGAGCAAGAGTAAACAACCTCAAAAACATTGATCTCACCATACCGCGCAATAAACTTGTAGTCATCACCGGTCTTTCGGGTTCGGGCAAGTCGTCGCTTGCGTTCGACACTCTCTATGCGGAGGGTCAGAGGCGATATGTTGAAAGTCTATCGTCTTATGCTCGTCAGTTTTTAGGCAGAATGCAAAAGCCTGATGTTGATTTCATTGAAGGCATTGCTCCGTCAATAGCCATAGAACAAAAAGTTACGACACGCAATCCTCGCTCTACGGTAGGAACAACGACAGAAATCTATGATTACCTAAAGTTGCTTTTTGCGCGCATAGGTAAGACAATATCCCCTGTTTCCGGAGTCGAGGTGAAAAAACATCAGCCACAAGACGTGGTTGAGTACGCAATGAAACAAGCTCACGGAACGAAATTGATGCTTCTTTCGCCAATCAAAGTTCGCGGCAGAGAGCTGCAAGACAAATTACTGACATGGCAAGGACAAGGTTTCACTCGCTTGTTTTGCAATGAGCAACTCATTCAAATCGCTGATTTCAAGCAGTTTGAAGATTCAAAAAAGCTTTTTTTGCTTGTTGACCGTATAGTTGCAGATCAAGAACAAGCAACGGCAAATCGTTTTACAGACTCTGTTGAGACTGCTTTCTTTGAAGGCGATGGAGAATGTGCTATATATATTGTTGAAAAGAAATCATACAAGAATTTCAGCATACGCTTTGAGGCTGATGGTATGACTTTTATGCAACCATCAGAACATTTGTTTGACTTCAATAATCCCCTTGGAGCATGTCCTCAATGCGAAGGATTTGGCAACGTAATAGGCATTGACGAAAATCTTGTTGTGCCCGACAAATCATTGTCTATTGCCGATGGCGCTATTGCATGTTGGCGTGGCGAGAAAATGAGTGCGTGGAACTACGAGCTGATGGACAATGCAAGTAAGTTCGGTTTTCCGATATACACACCTTACTATCAATTGAGCGAAGAGCAGCGTAATTTAATTTGGATTGGAAACAGATATTTCCATGGTCTGAACGATTTCTTCAAGATGCTTGAAGAAAAGCAATATGCCAAAATCCAATACCGCGTTATGCTTTCAAGATATAGAGGCAAAACACAATGCCCGCTGTGCATGGGTGGTAGGTTACGCAAAGAAGCCAACTATGTCAAAATCAATGACAAGACAATAACCGATCTCATTAAGTTGCCTATTAGCGATCTGAAATCATGGTTTGACAATCTCAAATTGAGCAAAACAGATCAACTAACAGCCAAACAACTATTGATTGAAATAACTACCAGATTGAATTTCCTGACACAGGTTGGGTTGAATTATTTGACGTTGAATCGTTTGTCTTCAACACTGTCGGGTGGTGAGAGTCAGCGAATCAATCTTGCCAAATCGCTCGGAAGCAGTCTGGTTGGTTCGATGTACATATTAGACGAGCCGAGCATCGGTTTGCACCCACGCGACACAGAGCAATTGATTGGTGTTCTCAAGCAACTGCGCGATTTGGGCAACACTGTTATTGTGGTAGAGCACGACGACGAGATTATGCGAGCAGCCGACTATATTATTGACATAGGCCCGGAGGCCGGTCGTTTGGGAGGACGAGTGGTTTATCAAGGTCCGAATCAAAATCTAAAAAACATAAAACAAGATCCGGCACTTCACTCTTATACGCTCGACTATCTGACCGGCGCAGAAAGAATTGCCATACCAGCTTTCAGACGCAATGCTAATCATTTCATAACAGTCAGAGGAGCATGCGAAAACAACTTGAAAAATATAGATGTTACCATTCCTCTGAACAATATAACTGTAGTAACAGGGGTTTCAGGGAGCGGTAAGTCAAGTTTGATTAGTAAAGTTTTCTACCCCGCACTGAAAAAATACTATGGCGGCACAGCAGAACAAACAGGTTATTTCAAAACTATTGACGGCGACATGTCAATGGCTAAGGACATTGAGTTTATAGATCAAAATCCGATTGGAAAATCATCTCGTTCAAATGCTGTTACTTACCTCAAAGCATACGACGAGATACGCAAACTATTTGCCGATCAACAGTTGGCTAAACAAATGGGTTATACACCTACACACTTTTCATTTAATGCACCTGGTGGAAGATGTGAGGAATGTAATGGAGAGGGTAAATTACATATCGAAATGCAATTTATGCCTGACATTATCCTCGAATGTGAGCATTGCCATGGGAAGAGGTTTAAACCTGATATTTTGGAAGTTCAATATAAAGAAAAAAACATCTATGACGTGCTCGAAATGACCGTAAATCAGGCCATTGAATTTTTCAGTCAGGACACAAAAAACATCATTTGCCAACGCATCGTAAAACGACTTAAGCCGCTCCAAGATGTTGGAATAGGATATATCAAATTAGGTCAGGACAGCAGTACGCTTTCGGGGGGAGAAAGCCAGCGCGTCAAGCTTGCGGCTTTTCTTGCTGAAGAAAAAAGTCAGCCGACCATATTTGTTTTTGACGAGCCGACAACAGGTCTGCACTATCACGACATCAACACCCTACTCAAAGCACTCAATTCACTGATAGCACGCGGGCATACTATAATTATTATTGAGCATAATCCGGCTGTAATAATGAGTGCAGACTACATTATTGACCTTGGTCCGGAAGGAGGTAATGAAGGAGGACAAATAGTTGCACAGGGTACGCCCGAACAAGTGATGCAGGCGCAAACATACACAGCTCAGGCACTAAGAGAATATATGAAAAACCAGAAATAGAACACTAACAATTAAATAAACTATAATGATAAAAAAATATGACTTCCTGATTATAGGAGGAGGAATAGCAGGAATGAGTTTTGCACTGAAAGTGGCAAAAGCAAAAAAAGGAAAAATTGCATTGATTTGCAAGACAACACTTGATGAAGCCAACACAGCCAAAGCACAAGGAGGCATTGCTTCTGTTACCAATCTGCTTGTTGACAATTTCGACAAACATATTGAAGACACTATGATTGCCGGCGATTGGATTTCCGATCCAGAAGCAGTGGAACAAGTGGTGCGCAATGCTCCAAAGCAAATCGAAGAATTGGTTAATTGGGGAGTTAATTTCGACAGAAAAGACGATGGTACTTTTGATCTTCATAGAGAGGGAGGCCATTCAGAGTTCCGTATTCTTCACCATGCCGACGACACCGGCTTTGAGATTCAGCGCGGACTGATGGCAGCTGTTAGAAGTAATCCGGACATAGAAGTCATTGAGAACCACTACGCCGTTGAGATAATCACGCAACACCATTTAGGTGTCAGAGTGACACGACGCACACCTGACATTGAGTGCTATGGAGCATATATACTCAATCCACAAACGGGAAAGATTGACACGTACTTGTCGAAAATCACACTTATGGCAACAGGCGGCACAGGAGCTGTGTATGCAACAACGACCAACCCAAACATAGCAACAGGGGATGGCATTGCAATGGTTTATAGAGCAAAAGGTAAAGTGAAAGGCATGGAATTCGTGCAATTCCACCCCACAGCACTATACAACCCTCAAGAGACACACCCTGCTTATTTAATTACAGAAGCAATGAGGGGATATGGCGGCATATTGCGATTGCCTGACGGGACAGAGTTTATGCAAAAATATGACGAGCGTCTCTCGTTGGCACCTCGTGACATTGTAGCGCGTGCTATCGACAATGAGATGAAGATTCATGGCATCGACCATGTATGCCTTGATGTTACCCACAAAGACCCTGAAGAGACAAAACATCATTTTCCAAACATATACGAAAAGTGCCTTTCCATCGGTATTGACATAACAAAAGAATACATACCTGTTGTGCCTTGCGCACATTATATGTGTGGCGGCATACAAGTCAATCTTGATGCTCAATCAACAATCAATCGACTTTATGCAGTAGGCGAATGTTCATGTACCGGACTTCATGGCGGCAATCGCTTGGCTTCCAATTCTCTGATTGAAGCCATAGTATATGCAGATGCTGCAGCAAAACACGCATTGAGTGTGATAGACGAATATAGTTTCAACGAAAAAGTACCACAATGGAATGACGAAGGCACAATGTCTAACGAGGAAAAAGTGCTTATTTCTCAAGACATGAAAGAAGTATGCCAAGTGATGTCAACCTATGTAGGTATTGTACGTTCTGATTTGCGTCTTCGTCGCGCTTGGGAACGTCTGGACCTGCTTTACGAAGAGACAGAGGACTTATTCAAACGAGTAAAACCGACAAAAGACATCTGCGAACTGCGCAATATGATTAATGTCGGCTATCTCATCACACGACAAGCATTGGAAAGAAAAGAATCTATCGGACTACACTACACTATTGATTATCCACACAAAAACAACAAAAAACAATGATCAAACATATAGTATTTTTCCGCTTGCAAGACCAAGCAGAAGGAAAAGACAAAGCAGAGAATGCTCAGATAATAAAACAACAGTTGCTCAATCTGGCAAACTACATACCATATTTGAAAAGGACAGAGGTTGGAATTAACATACCCAATGCACCAAAAACAGATTTTGACATCTGCCTCCAATGCGAATTTGACTCATGGGACGAGCTTAACAATTATGCAGTGCATCCGGAGCATTTGAAAGTGGTTGAATACATAACTAAAGTGAAGAGTGCCCGTTCAGCTGTCGATTACGAAATATAATTGAAAACTCACAAACCGATAATGACCCCAAATTAATGCTGAAAAAACTGAAAAAACATCTAATTCTATTAATATGCACTATATTTACAAATGTAGTGTATGCTTATGATTTTGCTGCACTATCACCTTCCGGTCATACAATTTACTATAATATCATTGAGCACCACAAACAACCATATACGATTGAAATAACATCATGTTCTAAAAACAAATCATGTTATCAGGGTGATATTATTCTTCCCGACACGGTAAGGTACAATGGGAAGCTTTATTTTGTAACTTCTATTGGGCCTCAAGCTTTTGCCCAATCAGAGCAACTATTATCTATTGAACTGCCGCAAACGCTGGTATCAATTGGGAATAGTGCTTTTCGCGATTGCATACGCCTCAAAAGCATCACCTTCCCGGAATCGTTGATATATATCGGAGGTTATGCGCTGGTAAATTGTGTAAGCATCATATCATTAGGAATCCCCAAAAATGTCAAATATATCGGGACTTTTGCTTTTGGCAACTGCCGCGGTGTGAGCAACATATATGTGGATTTCGAAAATCAATATTATAGCTCAATGGCAGGTATATTGTTCAGCAAAGATGGAAAAGAGTTGATTTTCTATCCGCCGTTGCGTGAAGGAGAGAATTTTGATGTACCCATAACAGTCAATTTCATAAGCGATTGGGCATTTTGCGGTGCCAAATACCTGCAAACGATTTATATGCCATACACCATTTATAAAATAGGTCGCGCAGCATTTTGGGGTTGCAAACAATTGGTGTATGTCAAAATTCCATATACGGTGGACATAATCAAAGCCCGCACATTCTACGATTGCAAAAGCCTACAATATGCTGAAGTGTCTAAATCGACAAAAATAACCTCTAACGCATTTCCACAACACACAAAAATCAAGCGAACACAAAAGAAAATTGAAGACCTCAAAACTCCAATCAAGAGTAAGACAAACGAGGAGATGGAACGACCTGTTGATTTGCCTGAATATATCTATGCACAGTACGAAATAAAACAAGAGATTGAAACGATAGATACATTAGAAAACATCAAACAAACAATTGAATCAGAACAAATTGCACAAACAAATACAGACAATCAAACAGAAGCGGAGCCTAAAGCCATTAACACAACAACAATAAATGTTGAAGAATTAATCGAAAGAGGTGTGAAAAACGATGAGGATGTTTCAATACGAATTGCGCAATCACCAACGGGCGATGACAACGATGATGTTCTTTCACAAGAAGAGATAGAGCTTGAGTGGCCATTCATTGATGAAGAATTTGATGCATACGTCAGACAAGAAGAAGCAGGCAAGATTGAAAAAGATAACATACTGACAGACAAACAGATTAAAGAAAGAGAGAAAAACATTGAAAAGAACAAACAAAAAGACAAAAAGAAAAAAAAGAATCAACAGATAAACAAAACAAGATATAAAGACACAAAAAAACTGCAATAAAAATGTTAAACTATTTGCTAAAAATACAAAAAAACATTAACTTTGCACCCAAATTGTGAAAAATATATTATGATAGAATATATAACCGGCAAAATTGCTGAATTAGAACCGACCAAAGTCATTATAGAAACAGCAGGTATAGGTTACGAAATAAATATCTCATTGCCAACATTTACCAATCTGAATGGTAAGACAGAGAGTAAATTATACATAACTGAAATCATACGTGAAGATGCTCATCTTCTTTTTGGTTTTTTGAGTAAAGCCGAGCGAGCACTATTCTTATTACTTACCACTGTGTCGGGCGTTGGTGCCAACACTGCAAGGATAATTATGTCGTCATTTGGCGCAAGCGAGTTGCGCCAAATTATAGCAACGGGCAACACAGCGGCAATAACAGGAGTGAAAGGTATAGGAGCAAAGACGGCACAAAGAATTGTTGTTGACCTCAAAGATAAAGTACTGAAAATAGACATCAACGGAATAGACGACATCAATCTTGACAATGCAGCACAAATAGACAATTCAGTTAAGCAAGAGGCTATTGCCGCTCTGACCACCTTAGGTTATTCAGCAGCTGCATCAACCAAGGTTGTTGACAAGATTATGCAATCAACACCGGACATCAGTGTTGACCAAGTTATTCGCCAAGCCTTCAAGATGCTGTAAGAGAAGTGAGAAATAAGAAGTGAGAAGTGAGAAGTGAGAAATAAGGGAAATAGGACTATAAAAAAATATCTTTTCATAGTAATCTGTCTGTTGGTTTGCGCAAGCATATATGCGGCTCCACGAAAAGACAAGACACCTGCTGACACGGCAGCGTGGGATTCATTATCGCTGAAAGTGAAGCGAATCAAAACAGATACTTACGAAGACCTCAACCAACCACAAAACAATCTCGACCTACAAGATCCACAAAACGTACAGACGACAACGGAATATGACCCGGTAACGGGCATGTACGTTATTCGTACAAAGATAGGTGATATAGACATCACAACACCTATCTCACTGAACGACAAAGAATACAAAGCCTATTCCGAGCAAAAACTGATGCACAACTATTGGCAAAACAAAATTGCCGAGGGCGAACACGACAACGAACGCAAATTCGACATAACCGACATGAAGTTCAACATCGGTCCTGCCGACAAAGTTTTCGGTCCCGGTGGAGTACAACTCAAGACACAAGGTTCTGCCGAACTGATTTTTGCTTTCAAACATCAATATGTTGACAACCCTGTTCTGACGCAAAAATCAAGAAACAACAATATACTTGATTTTGACGAAAAAATACAGCTCAATGTTCAGGGTAAAGTGGGTGAAAAACTCAACCTCAACATGAGCTACAACACAGAAGCAAGTTTTGCCTACGACCAACAAAACATCAAACTCAACTACAAAGGCAAAGAAGACGACATCATTCAATCAATAGAAGCCGGTAATGTGTCGATGCAGCTCAACTCAAGCCTTATAACCGGTAGTTCTGCACTATTTGGTATAAAGACCGACTTGAAATTTGGGAAACTAAAAATTCAGGCTCTTGTCTCACAACAAAACAGCACATCTCAACAAGTTTCGTCAGAAGGTGGTGCTCAACTAACCAAATTTGAGGTTGACGGAGCAAATTACGATGAGAACAGACACTTCTTCCTCGCTCAGTATTTTCGCGACACATACGAAAGTAATATGAGCCAATTGCCGTATATAGCTTCCGGAATAACAATCAATCGTGTTGAGGTATGGATCACAAACAAAAGAGCTCATTTTGACGATGCCCGCAACATAGTGGCTTTTATGGACTTAGGCGAAGCCACAACACAAAACATAGATAATCAGAGATGGACACCACTTGCAAGAAACCCACGACCAAACAATAGAGCTAACACACTATATGACAATGTCATAGCACGACCGGAAATCAGAAGCATTCAAACAATAACAAGCGCCTTGTCAGACCTCATCGGTGGTGAAGACTATGAAAAAATAGAATCGGCCAGACGCCTCTCGCCGTCAGAATATACGCTCAATTCAACATTAGGATATATCTCGCTCAAGACGGCACTGAATCAAGACGAGGTGTTGGCAGTGGCTTACGAATACACCTATGGCGGTCAGGTCTATCAAGTGGGCGAATTTTCAACCGACGCTAATCCCGACTTGAAAGCTCCTAACGCTTTGATACTGAAGTTGCTTAAAGGAACAAACAATGCTCCGGGGCATAAGACTTGGGACTTGATGATGAAAAACGTCTATTATCTTGGAGCTACACAAATGTCGAAAGATAATTTCGAGCTTTACATCACCTATAGAGACGACTCAATAGGTACAGACCTTCAATACTTGAGCGAGAGTCAAATCAAAGGTAAACAACTCTTGCGCGTGATGAATCTTGACCGCTTAGACTCAAAAAACAATCCTACTCCTGATGGCAAATTCGACTATATAGAAGGCTACACAGCAATTTCTTCAACAGGCAGAATCATATTCCCTGTGCTCGAACCATTTGGCTCTCACCTATACGATACGATAGGCGATCCTGCAATTGCCAATAAATATGTATTCCAAGAACTCTACGACTCAACACTTATTGTGGCTGAGGAAATGAGCGAAAAAAATAAATTCACACTTACAGGAAAATACAAAGCCACATCAAGTTCGGAGATACGCCTCAATGCAATGAATATTCCACGAGGCTCAGTAACAGTGACGGCAGGTGGTGCAAAGCTGACTGAGAATGTAGATTATACCGTTGACTACACTATGGGTACGGTAACGATTTTGAACACCTCTATATTGGAGTCAGGAACAAAGGTGGACGTTCAATTGGAAAACCAATCGACTTTTTCGATGCAACGCAAGACCTTGGTTGGTACACACTTGGAATATCAATTCAACAAAGACTTCTTGATTGGCGGAACGATTATGCACATGTCAGAACGTCCGCTAACAACAAAGGTAAACACCGGTTCCGAGCCGATTTCAAATACGATATGGGGACTCAATTTGAGCTATAAAAAAGAATTTATGTGGCTAACCAATGCTCTCGACGCACTGCCTTGGACCACAGCCACACAACCATCGTCATTCCAAATTAATGCCGAGTTTGCCCAACTTATTCCGGGACATACAAGAGATGTTTCAAAAGAAGGTTATGCCTATATTGATGATTTTGAAGCGACAAAAACATCTATCGACATCCACTATCCATACTATTGGTATTTGGCCTCAACGCCATCACGCTTTGAAGAATCAACAAAAGCCAATCAAATTGCCTACAACAAAAATCGTGCACACATTGCATGGTACACAATAGACCCTATACTTGCTTATCCACAAACCAACACCCCACTCCACTTACGCAATGACCTCAACCAGCTTTCCGACCACCGCATCCGTATCGTACAACAGACAGAGATATATCCTAATCGTTCGATAACAGGAACAGAAAACACCCGACTTGCTGTTCTCAACCTCGCTTACTATCCTGAAGAGCGTGGCTCCTACAACATCAGCGCGTCAGAATATGGTATAGACGGAAAACTGACCAACCCACGGCAACGCTGGGGCGGTATAATGCGCAAATTGGACAACACAGATTTTGAACGTTCAAATATTGAGTACATAGAGTTTTGGCTTATGGACCCTGCTCTGACCAACCCTAATGGAGCAGATGGTTATCTGTATATTGACCTTGGAGATGTTTCAGAAGATATTCTCAAAGACGGAAAAAAATCATTTGAGCACGGACTGCCTGCAAGTGGAACATATCTTGGCAACAACACCATAGACAGTACAATGTGGGGAATTGTTCCAAAGACCACATCCACAGTAACGGCCTTTTCAAATGAAGCCGGTGCACGCGCACGACAAGATGTCGGACTGAATGGTCTTTCAACACAAGAAGAATACACATTCTCCTACAACGGCAATCGACCATACGGAAACTTTGTTGACTCGCTGCGTAACATAGTAGATAACAATGTGTTGGCACAATGGACACAAGACCCATTCTCACCACTGAACGACCCTGCCGGCGACAATTACCACTTCTATAGAGGCTCTGATTTCGACCAACAAGAAACATCAGTACTCAATCGCTACAAACACTACAACGGAACGGAAGGCAACTCACCTGACACAGATAATTCAGGCGAGTCATACGGCACATCATCAACACTACAACCGGACATTGAAGACATCAACAACGACAACACACTGAATGAATACGAAAAATACTACGAATACGAAATTCGTATTCAGGCCGGAAATATGCAAGTCGGTCAGGGTTATATCACCGACAAACTGACAGCTCGCGTAACACTTGAAAACGGAGAGACACAAGATGTGAATTGGTATCAGTTCAAAATACCAATTCGCAATGGTCAGAAGATTGGTTCGATACGCAATTTCAAGTCGATACGTTTCATGCGTATGTACATGACAGGTTTCGAGCATGAGACCTTCCTGCGTTTCGGAACACTTCAATTAGTCAGAGGCGAGTGGCGCACTTACAACAAAGACCTGCACAACCCTAACTATCCGGCTCCGACAACAGGTTCGCTTGAAGCACAAGCTGTCAACATAGAGGAAAATGCCTCAAGAACACCTGTCAATTATGTACTACCTCCGGGAATATCACGCCAGACAGACCCCGGTCAAGCCCAACTCATAGCTCAAAACGAACAAGCCATGGTGCTCCGCGTTCGCGAACTTGAACCCGGTGACGCAAAAGGTGTATATAAGAATATGGCATACGACATGCGCAACTACAAAAAACTGCAAATGTTTGTACATGCCGAACAACTTGAGAATGAAGAGCTAAACGATAATGAATTGGCCTGCTTCATACGTTTAGGCTCTGACATGAAAAACAACTATTATGAATACGAGATACCTTTGAAGCTTACACCACAAGGAATCTACAACAACGATAGTGAAGACGACCGACGCAAAGTGTGGTTGCCGGAAAATATGTTCGACCTTGAATTCAAGGTGCTTACCAATGCCAAGATGCAACGCAATAAAGACAAACGAGCAGGCAATGCTCAAGTGTCGAACGCCATACCATACGAGATATTTGACGATGCATCAGGCAAACCACAAAACAAGATAACCGTTGTTGGTAATCCTACACTTGGCGAGATAGAATACATCATGATCGGTATTCGAAACAAAGCAAGTGGAACAGGTGTTGCACGTCGTTCGGGAGAAGTATGGGTGAATGAATTACGCCTCTCGCAATTCAATGAAGATGGCGGTGTTGCAGCTATGGCCAATATGTCGCTCGCCTTGTCAGACATCGGACAAGTTAACGTGGCAGGACGCTTAGAGACAGATGGTTACGGCTCTATAGAATCAAATGTGCTCACACGAAACATGGAAAATAACTATCAACTTTCAGTTTCAGCAGCATTTGAGGCAGGACGATTATTCCCAGAAAAAGCAAAGATACAACTCCCACTCTACGTTGCATATACCAACCAAACATCAAAACCGAAATACAACCCTCTTGATACCGACGTCGAACTAAAAGATGCACTTGAACAACTTGAGACAAAAGAAGAGAAAGACTCTTTGAATCAATTGTCGAGAGTGATGAATACATCGACCAACTTCACGGTGAATAATGCCAAGGTGAATATTAAGTCGAAAAAACGCCCAATGTTCTACGACCCTGCCAACTTCTCTATTTCATACGCATTAGCCAACACCAACGAGCAAACACCGGAACAAGAAAAGAATGAAACACGCATACAACGCGGTTCGTTCAACTATGCCTACAATTTCAACCCCAAACCATGGGAGCCGTTCAAAGACATAAAGCAAGTAGATAATATAAAGATAATCAAAGAGTTCAACCTCTATTATCTACCACAATCATGGGCATTCACAACAGATATGAGTCGTACGTTCACACAACTCAAGTTGCGCGATTTCTCAGGCCAGAGAGCACTCAACGACGAGCTTAGCTTCTCAAAAGACTGGATGTGGAACAGAAAATTCGACTTCAAATACGACCTGACAAAAAACCTTAAATTCTCGTTGCAAACAGCTATGAACTCCACCGTTGATGAAGCATATTATACGCCAGAGATAATTCGTGACTATAATTTCACCAACGATTACTATGAGGCTTGGAAAGATACAGTCTTGCGCT
The DNA here is from genome assembly GCA_017527495.1 of Paludibacteraceae bacterium. Taxonomy (GTDB): domain Bacteria; phylum Bacteroidota; class Bacteroidia; order Bacteroidales; family Paludibacteraceae; genus RGIG6639. Next base: position 44,719 of record JAFXPY010000053.1, on the reverse strand, counting down.
CACTTGCCCACATGGGTGCTCCTTACACCTATCAACAAGTGTTCACAGCACAATGGAATGTACCTATCAACAAAATACCTGGACTTGATTGGATAACAGCCAATGGTTCATACAACGCCACTTATGGTTGGAATCGAACAGCGACAACGACCAACAACCAGACAAAATTAGGTAATGTCATCAATTCTTTAGCCACATGGCAAGTTGACGGACAGGTTAATTTCGAAACACTCTACAACAAATCGAAATACCTTCAAGACATCAACTCGCGTTACTCAGGTCGCCCACAACGCAAATCAAGATTTAGAGAAAAGACATTTACCCAAACCGTGACACTATCGCCCAACAACAAACAAAGTATAATGCACAATCTTGGCAGTGAATTGATCAATGTAACAGCAACAGACTCTACCGGCAAAAAAATAAATATAAAATTCAAATCTCTCAGTGCCAATGAAGCAGAAATAAGCTGCAAAGATAGTATAGAAAACGTACTGCTGACCTTTACTACCAAAGATCCGTCAGAGCGTACAGCAGGTCAGAAAGCAGCTGATTTGACCATACGTTTCTTGATGATGTTCCGAAAAGGTTCGATAACATATCGTTCGTCTAATGGTATGACCATCCCCGGTTTCTACCCTGAAGCCGGATTTATGGGACAGAGGAAGGTTGAAAATATGTATGCTCCGGGCTATGACTTTGCCTTTGGTTTCATTCCGAACAATTTCCTTGAGAAAGCCAAAAGACAAGGCTGGCTCTCAGGCGACACATCAGTGGTACAACCTGCAACACGCACAAAGACATCCGATTTCGACTATAAGGTTACACTCGAGCCATTTCCCGGATTCAAGATTTCAGTAAATGGAAAACGCTACGATGCATCATCAAGTTCGATAATCTATACCTACGATTACTTGCAAGAAACATTCACAGGTTCGTATAATATCTCGGCAATTTCGATAGCAACAGCTTTTGACCGTATTGGAAATGCAGACAACAATTATACAACCAAGTCATACGAACGTTTCTTGTCATACATCGAGACATCGCAACAACGCGTTCAGGCACAATATGACCATACCACCTACCCTGATGTGGCATGGGTGCCGAGCAATTTGCGTGGACAGAAATACGATAGGAGTAAATCCGGAGTTGTACCTACCAATTCAGCAGATGTTCTGATTCCAGCATTCTATGCTGCATATATGGGACGCGACATCAACAAAGTATCGCTCAACCCATTCCTCGGCATGCTGAGAATACTACCAAACTGGTCGATTAGCTATGACGGACTGAGCAAATTGCCGTGGATAAAAGACCATTTCAAATCCGTCAATTTAACACACGCATACACAAGTAAATATGCAATAGGTTCATATACATCATATTCAACATGGGCAGGACCAGACAGCAACAACAAACAGATCGGTTTCCGTAGAGATGTAACAAATGATGTACCTATTCCAAGCTCGGCATACGATATTTCCAACATATCTATCACGGAATCATTCAGCCCGCTGATTGGACTTAACATGACAATGAAAAATTCGATGACAGCCAAATTTGAGTATCGTAAGCAACGCAATTTAGCTCTCAACATAACATCTGTTCAACTCACAGAAGGATCGACAAATGAATTTGTAATAGGGCTTGGATATACAGTAAAAGACTTGAATTTGATTTTGAAGCTGAAAAACAATGCAAAGAAAAAAGTGAGCAACGACTTGAAACTCACAGTAGATTTATCTTACAAAGACATAAAGACATTACTGCGCAAAGTGGAGGAAAACATAACACAGGCTTCAAATGGAAATAAAGTGTTTGCAATAAAGATAGCAGCTGATTATGTACTTAGTTCGAAAATCAATCTGCAGTTGTTCTACGACCATCAATCAACGACACCATTTATTTCGACAAGTTACCCGATAAAGAGCGACAATGTTGGTATAAACATAAAACTCATGCTCACAAGATAAGGTGAAATGGGAAAAGTGAAATGGGAAAGAATTATCCTTGACAGTAATTAAAAAACTTGTTGAGGATATTTTTTTTGAAAAAAAGATAAAAAAAGTTGCATATTATAAAAAAAAGTAGTAACTTTGCACGCTGATTTTTATGGGGTGAAGTGTATGTAATTGAACGGTGATTAAAACTTTGAAAATTAGCTAAATAGACAATAGTAAAGTAGAATAAAAAGAGTAAAAGGGTTTGAAAAGTGGCTGTTTATTCTACAAAATATCGGGAAAAATAATAATAAATAATATAAGAAAATGTCAAAAATTTGTCAAATCACGGGCAAGAAAGCCCAACATGGCAACAATGTATCACACTCTAAACGTCGTACAAAGAGGACGTTTGATGTGAATTTGTTCCATAAGAGGTTCTACTGGGTAGAACAGGATGTTTGGATTAGCCTGAATATTTCAGCAGCTGGTCTTCGTACTATCAACAAAATTGGTCTTGATGCAGCAATTCGCCAAGCGATTGAGAAAGGTTATCTTGAGACCATTAAAATTTTGGAGGCTTAAAAGATGGCAAAGAAAACCAAAGAAGCACGCGTACAAGTGATACTTGAGTGCACAGAACACAAGGCCAGCGGAATGCCGGGTACATCTCGCTACATTACTACCAAAAACCGCAAAAATACACCAGAGCGTTTGGAATTGAAAAAGTACAATCCGATTTTGAAACGCTACACTATTCACAAAGAAATTAAATAATTGTTTGAACTATGGCAACGAAAGCGGTTGCAACATTGCAAACAGGTAACGCCGGTCGTACCCACTCAAAAGTTATCAAAATGGTGAAAAGCCCTAAAACAGGAGCTTACGTTTTTGAAGAAGAAATTGTTCTGAACGATGATGTAAAAGCATTTTTCGCAAAATAATTTCTAATATATAGAAAAGAAATACTTCACTTCAGGTGAAGTATTTTTTTTGTACTCTTTCACAAATAGTGTTTGCCAAGTTAAATAAATGTTGTAATTTTGCAAATGAAGCGTTATACACTATCAGAAATATGGATCAAGTATTATATTGTCCAATAAAAAAAATGAAAATACGCTTATAATTATTGCTAATTAAGCAGAAAAAAAGTTTATTATGAAAACAAAGATATTATTACTTATTAGTGCTATTGCATTAGCAAGTTGTGCAAGTCAGCAAATTCAGATGAACAACGCAAAAACGGCAGAAGTACAACTTACGCTAAGCGAGAATAATTTTAGAATAGTAAAGCATATTGAAGCGAGCGCAGAGACTCAGCTGAACACAAAAAAACAAAGTAATCTTCAGTTTGAGCTTGACAATGCGAAAGCAAAATCAATACAAGAGCTTTACAAGATTGCCAATCTAAAGGGTAGTCAACAATTAGTGAATATCATCACATCTTACACTATCAAACAGAACAAACAAACCACAAAAATTACTGCTCTATCAAGCGGTAACATAATAGAATTTTCAGCGGCTCAACATGCCGACACAACGATTCAACCTTTGATAGCAAAAAAAGATACTTTAATACAAACTAAGAAAGAAGCCCCTACCCTCACTAAAGCAGCAACAGCTAATACTACCGAACAAAAAGTAGCAACAGAGAAAAAACAAGAGAAAAACCTGACAAGTCAGAACCAGACACAAAATCAGCAACAAAAGACGGTAACAAATGCAGTACCCCCTCTTGCCATAGAACAAAAAAATGACTCCACTAAAAACATGCGAATCTACACAAGAGAGAACTTTCCGGATCCGAGTTTTTACCTTGTTTTGCTGACATATCACGACGCCAATAAAGACGGGAAATTATCAAATATAGAAGCAGAAGCAATCAAAAAACTTGAAATGCCAAGTTTAGGTGTAAGAGATTTGAAAGGAGTTGAATTACTCGTCAATTTGGAAGAGCTTAACGCCAAAAACAACATGTTTCAAACAGCAGACTTATCAAAAAACAAAAAGCTGAAAAGTGTCACACTACAATCAAAGCAGATAAAAAAAGTCTATCTACCTAAAAATGCAAAGATAACTTGCGACTTAAGTAACGACAAAATAGCACGAAAATAAGTTTTTTGACTGCAAAAACAAATAAAAATGCAAAAAGATTTTGAATTGTTAATAAAATGTAGTACTTTTGCAGTGTTATTTAGGCATTGTACTGAATAATACAACTTACTTATATTTTTTGTGATTCAACAATTAAATCAAAACATTATGGCTTATTTAATTTCAGATGATTGTATCAGTTGCGGCACATGCGAAAGCGAATGCCCAATGGGAGCTATTTCAGAGGGTGCAGAGCACTATGAAATCAATGCTGATGAGTGCACAGAGTGTGGTACATGCGCAAGCGTTTGCCCTTCAGAAGCAATCCATCTTCCATAAATTTATTTTTGAAAATAATTTTATTTCTAAAAACAGATATTTCACAATAGAGAAATATCTGTTTTTTTTGCAAAAAAACGAAAAAAGAGAGAAAAAAAACTTAAAATATCACAAAAAAAGAGTAACTTTGTAGCTTGTATGAAATCGTATAAAATTAGCATATTTATTTTTGCCGTAATAGGTGTTTTGGCATGTATTTGTGCCGTATTTCCTGAAGAGGGTATCACAGTAGGTACAACGACTCTCAATTTTCCGTCTATCAATGACGTACTCACTGTTGATTCAGGTCGGACAGAGACAGGCGATATTGCAGTCAATCAAATAGAATTAGACTCTATACAGAAAGAATTAGATTCAATTCATCAAATAGAAATAGCTCCCTACATTACTTTTTTTGAGCAAGCGCCAAACAAGATTTATTTTCCGAACAATGATTTTACGCTTTTTGATCCCTTGTATGCTGCCTTAGAAGATGCACGGCACACACCGGTAAGAATAGTGCATTATGGCGACTCACAAATTGAAGAAGACAGAATAACCAAAGAACTTCGCTACAAACTACAGACCACATTTGGAGGTTCAGGTGTAGGTTTGTTGCCATACATTCAGAACATTACGTCACTCACAACTCGTCAGATATCTTCTAATTTGCTAACACGCAAAATGGCTTATGGACCACAATCCTATCGTTCTGCCGACCACATCTATGGGCCTCTGATGCGAATGGATATTCTCTCCACTCCCACCTCAACAAGCATAAGCGCAAAAAGCACCGAAAACAGACCAGAAAATCATTTCACAAAAGTAACCATACTGACACGTCCGCTAAACAAAACAATAACAATCAAGACCAACCATAACGACACTGCTACAATCAATCAATCTCAAAAACAATATAATACATCATCTTTTATCTACACTGATTCAATATCTCAAATTACGATTAACGCATCAGGCTATGGCTACATATATGGAGTGATGCTTGACGATACAATAGGCGTATCTGTTGATAATGTTCCAATGCGAGGTTGTTCAGGAACAGTGTTTTCTCACACAGACCCTACTACAATGCGTGCATATTTTGAACAAACCAACACAAAATTGATTATCATGCAATTCACCGGCAATAGTGTTCCGTATTTAAGTGGTGAGAAATCGATCACTGCGTATATCAACAAGATACGCACTCAAATTAGGTTTATGCAAAAACAGGCTCCTGATGCGGCCATACTATTTATCGGACCATCTGACATGCTACAAAACAAAGACGGAGTCAAGTCGAGTTACCCGCTTTTGCCTAAGATTGACCGCGCGATGCAAAAGGCTGTAAATGAAGAGAATGCTGCGTATTGGAGCATATTTGAGACCATGGGGGGCAAAGGTTCGATGAAACAATGGACAGAGATGACACCGGCTTTGGCAGGGAAAGATGGTATTCACTTCACGAGGTTAGGGGCTCAGCTGATAGGTGAAAAACTAACAGACGCAATAATGAAAGGCTATTTATATTATACCGTTAGAAACGATTATTACCAAACAATGGCAGAAAAGGAACTAAATTTATGCCAGTAAAAACAAAGATAAGAATTGCTTGATTTTCTAAAACATATTTTTGCATTTGATCCTAATTCACCTCTGCTTTTCACTCAGTTTTATTTCTGGGCTTTTTTTGCTATTGTTTATGCCCTATTCAGTATTTTCCAGAGCAAAAAACTGCTTCGAAACAGCTACCTTCTTTTTGTAAGTCTTTTTTTCTATTATAAGACTTCCGGTTTGGCTGTTTTAATTCTGCTTTTCATTACTCTGAGTGATTTCATTATAGCAAAACAGATTGCTCGCAACTCTGTAGATTGGAAGCGGAAGATTTGGCTCATTTTGAGTGTTACGATTGACCTCGGACTGCTTGCCTATTTCAAATACGCCTATTTTTTCACCAACTTGATTAACGATTTGTTCAGCACACAATTTCAGGTTGTTGACATATTCTCCATGATAGGCAACGAGCTGACGCAGAGCAATAGATTTAATGTTGATGCCATAGTACTGCCTGTTGGTATTTCATTCTATATTTTTCAGGTAATCAGCTATACAGCAGATGTTTATCACCGACGTATAGAACCGGTAAAAAACATACTTGATTTTGGTTTTTACGTTTCATTTTTCCCTCAGTTGGTGGCAGGTCCGATAGTTCGTGCAAGCGAGTTTATTCCTCAGATTTACAAGCCTTTTCATTTGTCGCGCAGGCAATTTGGTTTGGCTGTTTTTTGGATACTGAACGGACTGATTAAAAAGATTATTCTCTCCGACTATATTGCAGTAAATTTTATCGACCGCGTTTTTGACAATCCTCTGCTCTATTCCGGTTTTGAAAATACGATGGCACTGATTGCATATTCAATGCAAGTGTATGCTGATTTTTCAGGTTACACAGACATAGCAATCGGTGTTGCAATGACAATGGGATTTTACCTGCCTCAAAACTTTGATTCTCCTTATAAAGCCAAAAATCCACAAGAGTTTTGGCGTCGTTGGCACATGTCGCTTTCTCGATGGCTAAAAACCTACCTCTACATTCCATTGGGTGGAAACAGAAATGCGTCATTTGGTACATACTTCTGGATTGTAACGATTTCAGCTATTGCTTTGATTCTTTCTAAAAGTTGGTGGGCATTCGGAATAACTATCTCAATAGGGCTTGTGGTTACTATTGTTGGTTATTATGTACCTGAAAGACGCAAAAAGATTTACGCCAACCTCAATTCATTCATCACAATGCTGCTTGGAGGTCTTTGGCATGGTGCAAGTTGGAATTTCATGATATGGGGCGGACTGAATGGTATAGGAATGATTATCAACAAACTATGGCGCGACATGAACTGGAATTTTCGTTCTATATCGCTTTTGATAATCAGCATTATACTATTATACATAAAATTAACCAACCCTACTCCTATAATTAATCTCGCATTTTGGTGGGTAATTGTGATTACAGCAACAACACTGATTAGAACAGGGTTCGACAAATTATGTAAATCAAATTTACCTATTAAAGATTCTACCTTCACCAATCGTTTGTCTGACATTTGGGCTGTAACGCAGACCTTTATTTTCATCAGTTTCACTCGTTTATTTTTCCGTTCGAGCAGCAACCTTGACCCCGCAACAGCCAATCAAGAAGCATGGGAAACAGCCACAAACATGATAAATCAAATTGGAACGAAATGGAATATCGCCATTATACCAGAAATATGTTGGGAATATAGAAACATCTTTTTATTGGTTATCATAGGGCTTATAATTCATTGGTTACCAACAAATTTCAAACGTAGATACAGGATTGCATTCACTCGTATTCCTCTGCCTATAATGGCATTGATTGTGTGCATAGTCGTTTTCTTTATCTACCAATTTATTACTGCTGATTTACAACCATTTATATATTTCCAATTCTGATGACAAAAATTATTGGCATAACGGGTGGTATCGGTAGTGGCAAGACATTTATTTGTCAAGCACTGCAACAATTGGGCTTTAAGGTCTATTTTTCCGATGTTGAAGCAAAGAGATTAATGAATGAGAACAACGAGGTCAAAATTGCAATTATAAATTTGCTTGGCAACGATGCTTACAAAAACGATATTCTAAACACAAAACATATAGCAAACAAAGTTTTCAACTCACCCACTCTACTGCAACAGCTCAACACGATTGTTCATCCTGCTGTGAAAAAAGACATAGTCAAGTGGGCAAGCAACAGTGATGAAAAATTTGTTTTTGTTGAATCTGCTATTCTTTTTGAGAGTCATTTTGATGAAATATGTAGCGGAACTATAGCAATTACAGCTCCAGAAAACATACGGATAGAACGAGCAATGAAAAGAGACAATGTCTTAAAAGAACAAATAAATGTGCGTATGAAAGCTCAATTGAGCGACGAAGAAAGAAGTAAATTAGTCGGTTTAACGATTGTTAATGACGGCGTTAATGATATAAAAACCATAACTAAAACGATTATAGATTATGCAATCAATCTTTGAAAACAAAAGGTACAAAGACCTTAAGGTTAAAGATGGTGTGTTTGTACCAGATATGGAAAACAAATTTTCGGAAGAACATCCTTACGTTCACATGTTTCCTATCATAAAAGTTAAACATATTGATTTTGACGAGAACTATCCCTACTATGATGACTCTTTATGGTTTAAATTTCATCATTTTATATGTATGACAACTGTTCATACTCTTCTGAATATAGGAATGCGTTTTCGCTGGGGACTTCGCGTCAAAGGCCAGGACATTCTGAAAAAATACGAAAAAGAGTTAGCCAATGGTGCATTGACTATTGCAAATCACTGCTATCGCCTTGACGCTGTTTCCGTACTGATAGCAACTCGGGCATGGAACACTCGTATTCCTGTTTTTGGTGAAAACATGGAGACGAAAGAGCATTGGACAATATGGAGTGTTGGCGGTGTGCCAATACCCGCGACTATGGCTGCCACAAAAAAATTCAATGAGGCTTTCGATCGTATTCATGAAAACAAATGGTGGATACATGTTTTTCCGGAAGAGTGTCGCTGGGATTTCTACAAGCCTATCCGCCCCTTTCGCAAAGGTGCCTTCACTATGGCTTACCGCTATGACTTGCCTATAATACCTTGCTGCATAACTTTCCGCGAGAGAAAAGGAATACACAAACTATTTGGTCAAAAAGGTGACCCTTGCATCACAATAACTCTCGGCGAACCCATCATTCCGAACAAGGAAAACAACAGAAAAGACGAGATAGACCGCTTACGCCAAGAATCTCAACAGACATTAATTCGCATGGCAGGCATAGAAAACAACACATGGCCTATTGCGATGGACAATGAACCGACAGATCCGGAAGAGAAGTGAGAAGTGAGATATAAAAAAAAGAGCCTAACGGCTCTTTTTTTATACTAAACGCATAACCAAATCATCAACTTCGCCTTCGAGATAATAAACCGGTGGTATTTCTATCATTGTGTATGCCCCGTGTTTCATTTTCATTGCTGCACGAGCACAAGAAACGAGTATCTGACCGGTCAAAGCAGGATTATTGATACGCATATTAAATTCAAAAAGCTGATTATGTGTTGCACCGCTCACTCCTTTGCGAACCAGATTAACTCCATGACCAACATCATTTAGCTGATTGACATCATCAACTTGGACTACATGTGTCTCGTCATGAACGAAATAATCATCTTGTTTGATTTTTTTCTCTATTTCAGCAAATGAATATCCCTCTTTGATTTTCACATACACCATACGGCGATGAATACCTGTACCGAGCGGAATAGTCATACTCAATGCATCCTCAACACCTTCTATTGCCTTAACAGCAACACTATGCCCCATTGAACGCCCCGGACCAAAATTAGTGTAAGTCAGTCCTTTAGGTGCCATTGCTTCGTAAAGTGCTCTAACTACAGAGTCCGACCCCGGATCCCAACCTGCAGACAAAATAGAAACTGTATTGTTCTCAATGCAAAAAGTATTTTGCTCTTTACGATATGTCGGCACCTGCGTATGTATGTCGAAACTATCTATTGTGCAAATTCCTTTTTTTGCATATTCAGCTGCATAATGAGGTACGAGACGCGATGGTGTGCACAAAACGGCAACATCTACCTTGCCTAATTGTTCAACTTCGCTTACTACTTTAATGCCATCAAGTTCTTTACATGCAGAATCAAGAGAACTATTTCTGCGAACCACGCCTACTAATTCCATATCGGCGGCATTATTTACAGCCTCAATTACTGCTTTACCGATATTTCCATATCCTACTACTGCTATTTTTATCATAGTCATAAATATATTAAAAAAAATAAGCAATTAGGTCTTTTCCTAACTGCTTATTTAGATTATTCAAATGCTCCCATTTTCAACATTGAAATCTCCTTTGGAGTCAGGAAACGATATTTTCCACGACTGAGATTTTTCTTTGTCAATCCGGCAAAGACTGTTCTATCGAGTTTCACTACTTTATAACCTATTCGCTCGAATATACGTCTGACAACGCGGTTTTGTCCGGAGTGAATTGTGAGTCCGATGTTTGCATGATCTGCCTCATCTATGAATTGCAAATCATCAGGAATAATTTTCTCGCCATCGAGCTCTATACCATCCATCACCTTTTGATAGTCTTCATCAGTAAGAGGCTTGTCAAGTTTGGCTTGGTAGGTTTTCTTTTTGTTGTATTTTGGGTGTGTGAGTTTTGCTGCTAAATCACCATCGTTGGTTAGCAGGAGCACACCGGTTGTATTTCTGTCGAGTCGTCCAACAGGATAGATACGTTCAGAGCATACATTTCTCACCAAATTCATCACAGTGTTGCGTTCTTCAGGATCGTCAGTTGTGGTGATAGTGTTTTTGGGCTTATTGAGCAGCACGTAAACCTTACGTTCTGTTCGAACCAATTGGTCGTGGAACATGACCTTATCTGTAGGCATTATTTTTGTGCCCAATTCGGTAACGACCTGTCCATTAACGGTTATCACACCAGCTTGGATGAAATCATCTGCTTCTCGGCGTGAACAAATACCTGCATTTGCAAGATATTTATTGAGTCGAACCGGCTTGTTCATATCAACCTCTCTATTGTTATATTCAAACTGCTTACGATTTGAATATTTCATATTTGGGTTGGCTGATTTTGGTCGTTGTACCTTGTTGTTCCGATTGAAATTGCGTTCGCCGCTATATGCACGTTCTTCGTCTTCTATTTTGACGCGATTTAGCGGTCGGTTGTTGTTCACACTACGATTGAAACGTGGACGATGAGATTTTGCCTCATTAGCGTCATTATTGTTTCTATCAGAAAAAGAAGAATAACGATTGTTATTCTGGTTTTGTCGATTGTCAGCGACGAATCTTCGTCTCGAAGAGTCATTTCGCTTTTCTTCATTGTTGTACATTAGTATCTACAATTGAAATTAAGTTATTTACTAAAACAATATCTATTCTCTGTGCAAAGATACTCATGTGAGTACTTTGCATAGAGACGATATTTCAATCTTTTGAGCCTTAGGCTTCTGCTGCTATTTTCTCAATAGCTAATTTGCCACGATAGTAGCCACACTCACCGCATACTGTGTGATAGATATACTGTGCTCCACAGTTTGGGCAAACTGCCAGCGTTGGTAACGCTGCAACATCGTGTGTACGGCGTTTCGCAGTTCTGGTGTGCGATTGTCTTCGTTTAGGATGTGCCATAATTTAAATCTGATTTTATTTTGTTAATGTTTTTAGTCTTCTGTGTGTGGCTCGTGTTGCTTCAATATCTCAATCATCTCGGCATTACACTTACCTTCTTCATGAACGCAAACAATTGGAAGACTCAATGCTGTCGTTTCGTAAAACAAGACAGCCAAATCTAATTGCTCGTCGGCGTCAACATAAATGATTTCGTCAGAATAGTCGATTTCATCACCCACTTTCACAACAAAATTTTCTTCTTTTTTCACCTCAACATCAAGATTGTCAAGGCACCTATCACACGGCACTTGAACAATGCCATCGATTTGGATGTTCAATGTGTAAAAATGAGATTTTTGTTCTATCACTGCTTTTGCGTGCACATTGCCTTGTGATATCAACCCGTCTTCTATTGAAGCCCAAAAATCATTGTCTAAATCATATTCGAATGACTGACTTTTGGTCTTAATAGTTTTCAAATCAATAATATACTGACTTTTTGATGCACTCATAGCTTTATCTGCAAAATCGGTTGCAAAATTACATATTTTTTTTCAATTTAGCAAATTTTTTTAAGTCTGATTTTCTGTAATTAAGATATTTTTAGATTATTTTTGCAAAAAAATTAATCTGCCTATATCGATATAGGCAGATTAATTGTCAGTTTTTGAATTTTTAACTATTATAGATTGTTTATTTCGTCACGAACTTGTTTATATTTTGCTTCATAACTACTATCTTTTTGCATAAACATGTAGTAGAGTGATTTGAGTCGTTGCAGTGTTACCAAATCAGTTTTGTTCAGTTCATGTGCTTTTTCGAAATATTCAATTGCTGTTTGGTAAATTTCGGTGTATTGTTTTTCTGCAGCTTCAATGGCTTTTGTATCTTTATAATTGATATATCCGGCTTTATCTTTAACTTTTTCAGCTTGCAGATAGTATATATTTCCTAAGTGATAGTTGGCATCAGCAAGTGAGTTGTCGAGTTCAAGAGCTTTTTTGAGTGTCTTGATTGCATCGTCACGATGTGTTCCTTCTTGCTCGTAAAGATAGGCATATATACTTCCTTTGACTTGGTAATAGTTGGCAACATCAGGGTTGCGTTCAATCGCTTTGTCAAGATATGTCAATGCTTCGTCTATTTGTCCTGTATTGAGATAGTATTGTATCAGCAACTGAAGGAAATAAGGGTCAGTCGGGAATTTCTCTATTGATTCATTGATGGTCTTGAGCATATTTACCGTGTCTTTCACTTCGATATACTCTTGAACCAACCATTCACGAATTGCAAGCGGTTTGTATCCTTTATCCTTGATGTTTTCATATATTGCTATAACCTTGTCATGATCGCCAAGTTTCATTGCAAAGGCTGCTTGATATGACGAGTAGGCATAATAGTTGGTGTCGAGCGGCATTTGTTCTTGAAGCTTTGGCTCTTGCATCATCTTGAGTAATGGTATGCTTTGGTGTTTGTCGAACATATCGTATGCTGTTTGATAGTCTTGCAGATCATTGTTGGCCGTTATACCACCATTTACCAACAACTGGCGTTGATAGTATTCAAAAAGTTTTTCTGAACACTCTCTATGAATCTTGGTGTTCACTTTACCTTTTGCATTAGGTATCAAGCTGAGCGAATCTGCCACGATAAAATAGTCGTACGATTCTGCAACAGCTTTAGCAATTGCCATTGGATCTGGTTGTTGGAGATTTTCTTGGGCTTTGGTCATGAGATATTGATACTCATTATAGCCTATCATACCTGCAACATACCATGTTTCTGCATCATTTTTGGTTGTCTCGTCCTGCAATGCAAGTTTGATTGCCTCGCGTGCAGTTGCAAAATCAGGGTTTTCAATTGATGACGATTTGCTTTTTGCAATTTTCACATTTGACTTCTGAGCATAGAGTCCTATACTGCTTATCAAAAGTACTGCCATTAAATAGATTACCTTTTTCATGATTTCAATGTTTTTTATGGGGGTTAATCTTTTATTTGTCAATTATTGTTGACTTTCGTTAATATCTGTTACAATATCTGTGCCAGAATCATCTCCTGCCTGATTCTCAGTTTCTTCTGCCATGGGTTCATCATTTTCATGATCTACTATGCAGACGAATGCTAATTGGTCATTACGTTTTTGCAGGTCAATGAGTTTAACACCTTGTGTTGCTCTACCCATGACTCTGATTTCTGCCACATGCAAACGTATTGTAACACCTGATTTGTTGATAATCATCAAATCATTATCGTCTGTTACGGTGCGGATTGCAATCAGTTTTCCTGTTTTGTCGGTTATGTTGATTGTTTTCACACCTTTACCACCACGATTTGTTATTCGATAGATTGGTTGTCCGTCTTCATCGTCAAGTTTTGAGCGTTTGCCAAATCCTTTTTCTGAAACTACGAGTACTGTCTCGTCTGTATTTTTCTTGACGCATACCATACCGACAACTTCATCATCCGGTCCGTCAAGCGACATAGCCTTCACACCTGTTGCAGCACGTCCCATTGGGCGGACTTTTTCTTCGGGGAAGCGTATTGCGCGACCTTCTTTGTTGGCTATAACTATTTCTGACTCGCCATCAGTGAGACATACAGACACAACTTTGTCGCCTTCGCGCAGATTAATGGCATTGACACCCATTTGGCGAGGACGAGAGAAAGCTTCGAGTGTGGTCTTTTTGATTATACCTTCTTTAGTTGCAAATACAAGATAGTGATTTTGTACAAAGTCTTTATCTTCGAGCCCTTTGACATTCATCACCGCCGTTACACGATTGTCGGCATCAAGGTTGAGGATATTTTGTATTGCGCGACCTTTGGAGTTCTTTGCAAACTCAGGTATTTCATACACTTTGAGCCAATAGATTCTACCTTTTTCGGTGAAGAACATCATTGTTGAACGCATCGATGCCGCGTGGATGTATTCAATAAAGTCTTCGTCGCGTGTTCCACTGCCTTTGCTACCTACTCCACCACGTCCTTGTGCATTAAATTCGCGAAGGTCAGTGCGCTTGATATAGCCATAATGACTGAGAGTGATGACCATATCATCGTCGGCATAGAAATCTTCTGGGCGAGATTTCTCCGTGAACATTTGTATTTCGGTGCGGCGCTCGTCACCATATTTATCGCGTATCTCCACCAATTCACTCTTGATCAAGTCAAATCTCATTTGCTCGCTTGCCAGAAGTGCATTCAGTTCATCAATGCGCTTTTCTATCTCGGCATATTCGTTGCGTAACTCTTCAACACGCAAACCTGTGAGCTGAGAAAGACGCATATCCACGATAGCACGAGACTGCAAGTTGTCGATATTAAATCTTTCTTCCAAAGCAGTTTGCGCTGAAGCCGGTGTTCGATTGGCGCGAATTAGACGCACTACTTCGTCAATATTGTCAACAGCAATAATCAAGCCTTCCAAGATATGAGCACGGCGCTGTGCTTCACGCAGCTCCCATTGCGCACGACGCGTAACAACATCCATGCGATGATCGACAAAGTGTTTAACTAAATCACGCAGGTTGAGCAGACACGGACGACCATGAACGAGTGCGACATTATTTACGCTGAAGGAATACTCTAATTGTGTAAATTTATACAATTTGTTCAGAACCACACGTGCATTTGCTTCGCGTTTGATTTCTATCTCTATTCGAACATCAGATTTCGACAAATCAACAATGTCTGATATTCCTTCTATCTTCTTTTCTGCAACAAGGTCGCCTATAGATTTCACCATTTCACTCTTGATAACGCCGTATGGTATATCTGTGATAATGATCTTCTCTCGTCCTTGTTTGTCAACTTCAATATCTGCATGAGCACGAATTATGATTCGTCCGCGACCTGTCATAAATGCTTCTTTAACACCTTCATAGCCGTAAATTATACCGCCCGTCGGGAAGTCCGGTGCTTTGATATACTGCATCAAGCCTTCAACATCAATTTGTGGATTATCCACATAAGCAATGCAGCCATTTATTACCTCAGTAAGGTTGTGAGTCGCCATATTTGTTGCCATACCAACGGCTATACCATTAGCACCATTGAGCAACAAGTTTGGCAAACGTGTGGGAAGTACGGTTGGTTCTTTTAGCGAATCGTCGAAGTTGAATTGCATATCAACCGTGTCTTTCTCAATGTCGCGAAGCATTTCTTCTGCCAACTTGGTCAATCTAACCTCAGTATAACGTGCTGCAGCAGGTCCGTCACCATCCATCGAGCCAAAGTTACCTTGTCCAAATACCAAAGGATAACGCATCGCCCAAGGCTGGGCAAGACGAACAACAGTGCCATAAATAGAAGAATCACCATGAGGGTGATACTTACCCATTACCTCACCCACAATACGTGCAGATTTTTTTGTCGGCTTATCTGAAGTGTTTCCAACCTCGTTCATTCCGAACAAAACACGGCGATGAACAGGCTTCATTCCGTCTCGCACATCAGGAAGGGCACGAGACACAATCACAGACATTGAATAATCAATGAATGAAGTTCGCATTTCCTCATCGATATTCACACGAATAATCTTGTCATTATCAATCATTTATATAATATTTTTTGGTTACTCTAAATAGATTGTAAAGTTACTATTTTTTTTTAACATACGCAAATTTTTTTGACACTAATTTTTACCCTTTTTTCACAAAAAAAGTTGATAATTTGTGGCTTTGGAAATTTGAATATTTGACTCATGTTTCCCTCTTTTGTAGATATTTTCTTTAAGGTCGATTTTAACTATTTGGACTTTTTTCTCTCAATCGTCTAATTTGTCTTATTTGTTGTATATTAAAAAATAGTTATAATTTTGTAATTGAATTGAGTCATCGAGGTATGGAATAAGGCCGATTATTAGTTTGTTTAGAGAAACAGTTTTTGACGTCAATAATTTAAGTTTCGCAAGTTATACAACACAGATTATACAAAATTATTTAACTACTAATTAAACGAATTATTACGATTTTTTTTTGGTCAAAAATTATCCAAAATTAAAAATAATTTAATTTTCGCATGTTAATAGAAGTTTAATATCTCGGCGTTCAACGGCGTTAGCCGTTGCATATTAATAGATACAATCATGGCTACAAACACAACAACCACGATAGTGGTTGCACATTGTCAAATATTCAAATTTATTGCATAGTATTTTAATATGTAACCGCTAACGTGGTAGAAAGATAAGCGGATGTAAAATGTCTATTAATATGCAACCGCTAACGCGGTAGAAAGATAAGCGGATGTAAAATTTCTATTAATATGCTACCGCTAAAGCGGTAGAAAGAGATGAAGCGGATGCAAAATTTCTACTAATATGCAACCGCGAATGCGGTTGTGTGCCTTTGAATCAGATATAAACAAGCTCCTATAATTTGGCACATAACTACTTGCGAAACTTGAAATAATAATTTTTGGTTAATTGTTGATAATTGTTGACAAAAAACTTTTTTGTAAATTAAGCAATTCACATAAATACTTGCGGAACTTGAAATAATATATATTAACGACTATCATGAAATAAAAAAGGCGGACAATGCTTGTTTTTGCATTGTCCGCCGGTTTGCTTTCTGCTATTTAGTTTTTTGTTCTTTTTCGGTATCGGTTTTCTTACGCCTTGTTCGAGTTGTTTTTGCAGTTTTTGCCTTTGCTTCTGTCTCTTTGGTTGTTTTTGCTTCTTGCTTAGGCTCTTCTACTTTTTCAACTTCTTTTTTTGCTGTTTCATTTTTTGTACGGCGTCGGCGTGTCGTTTTTTTCTCGGGTAAGGGCTGTTCTTCTTTTGGCTCAACTACTGCCTCTTTCTGACTTGTTGTCTGAGTTTTATCAGCAGTTTTAGGAGTTTCATCAGCTACAGTTTCTTTCTTTTTACGAGTGCGCTTTTTAGGTTCTTTTTCCGCTACTACTTCAACAACAGGTGCAACTTGGGCAGTTTTTTCTTGTTTTTCTGCCTTAACCTCATTTTTTACAACCTTTTCTACCTTTTCTTCTTTATTTTCTGGTTGAGCAGGTTTTTCCTTTTGCTGTTGAGGTTGTTCTGTTGTTTTTTGTTCTGCTGTCTGTTGTTTAGTTGCTTTTGCCGGTTGCTCGTCGTCAAAAACGAGTTTCTTCGGCGTTTGTTGTGGCAATTCAGGTATTATTATCTGACCTTTATTGTCAACAAAACGATATTCTAAGAATCCAAGCGACTGGTCTTCCAATAGTTTTTTCAGTCCGTAGCGCAGTCTCCAGTGAGCTTTTATGCTGAATATCCAGCCTTTAGTAAGATGGTCGTACACATAAGGATGTACATAGAGTTTTATATCTTTACCATATTTACTAATCATTTGAGGTACGAGTTCCTCAAGTTGGTCAGAGAATAGGAATGACGATTGTACTTTTCCTTTTCCATGACATGTCGGACAGATTTCGTCAACATTGATTTCAACGAGCGGGCGCACTCTTTGACGTGTGATTTGCATCAGTCCGAATTTGCTTAATTGCAATACATTATGCTTAGCCCTGTCCCGATTCATAAGGCTTCGCATATATTCATAAAGTTTCTGACGGTTGTCGGCCTTAGCCATATCTATGAAATCAACCACAATAATACCTCCTATGTCTCTTAGTCTGAGTTGATGAGCTATTTCGTCAGCTGCAGCAAGATTCATATTGAAGGCATTTTCTTCTTGGTCTTCACCCACTTTTCGTGTTCCGCTGTTGACATCAATAACAAAGAGAGCTTCGGTTTTCTCCATCACGAGATAACCTCCATTCTTGAAACTCACAGTCCTCCCCAATCCGATTTTGGATTGTCGGGTGATATCAAAATGGTCGAAAATTGGTTGGTCGCCTTTATATAATTGAACTATATTGTTTTGTTCCGGTGCAATTAGTTCAACATAATCTTTGATTTCCTGATACATATCTTTGTCGTTGACATAGATATGGTCGAATGACGGATTAAAGACATCTCTGATTATACCTACTGTTCTACCTATTTCGGCTGAAATAAGCGACACAGGCTCGGAGCGTTGAAGTTTTACTATTGCATCTTCCCACCTTTTATAGAGCACATTCATTTCTTTTTGCAAGTCTTCTTGCTGAATGTTGGCTGCTATAGTTCTGATTATTACGCCATATCCCTTAGGTTTGATGGCATTTACCATTTTGCGCAAGCGATTTTTTTCTGTTTCTCCCTTAATTTTGTTCGACACCATGATTTTGTCAGCAAAAGGAATCAGAACAAGATATCGTCCGGCAATAGATATTTCCGAAGTAAGTCTCGGTCCTTTGGTGTTGATTGGTTCTTTGGTTACTTGAACCAATATTGGTTGTCCCACTTCAAGTACATCTTCTATTGTACCTAATTTTGACACGATAGGTTGTACTGCATTTTTAGGGAAAGGCGGTAGGCGTTTTTTGTCAGAAACGACTTGTTTTGTATAGTCATTAAGACTATTAAAGTTAGAACCTAAATCTAAATAGTGCAAGAAAGCGTCTTTTTCGCAACCCACATCAACAAATGCAGCATTAAGAGCCGGCATGATTTTTTTCACTCTGCCATAGTAGATATTACCGACAGCAAAGCCCATATCTCGCGGTTCGCGATTGATTTCAGCCAAGCGTCCATCCTCAACAAATGCAGTTGTTATTTCTTGTGGTTCTACATTTACTACTAATTCGCTTTTCACTATTGTTTTCAAAATTTTTGCAGAACAAAACGATTTCTTCGCGCCCGAAGCAAATCTTGCTTGTCCTTCAACTAACAATAATCAGCAAAGCATGTTACACTTCACCCAATTATTGGTCTTGTTCAAGCTGTTTTATTCCATGTTAATGATAGGACTATGTCCCTTTCCAAAAGAAAACAAACCATGGTTAAATTGCCTTGGCTTGTTTTCTGCTCTACTTAGACAAAATTATTTCTTCTTATGTCTATTCTTACGTAAGCGTTTTTTGCGCTTATGTGTCGACATCTTATGTCTCTTATGTTTCTTTCCGTTTGGCATTGTTATATAGTTTTATAAATTATTTTTCACCCATTTGTGCTTTAAATTCTTGAGCAGGCTTGAATGCAGGAATTTTATGCTCTGGAATTTCAACTGTAGTGTTTTTTGAAATGTTACGAGCCAATTTTTTTCTGCGAGTTTTTACTATAAATGAACCAAAACCTCTCAGATAAACATTCTCATCCTCCAACAAAGAGGTTTTTACTTGGGCCATAAAAGCCTCAACTACATTCAAGACAGTCTGACGATCTGAACCTGTCTGCGAAGCAATTTTTGCTACTAATTCTGCTTTTGTCATAATTATTTTATATTTATTTTATTCTCTTAATTTACACGCTATTACATTTATCGGTTGCAAAATTAATACTTTTTTTTTATTTCAACAAATTTTTTTTCTTTTTTTACAGAAAATTTTGAAAATTTCAAGATTTCAAAATGTGAAAAAGTGGAAATATTCATAAAGTCTCTGCACCTTTATTTATTATTTGTGCATATTCTTCCGGTTCTAAATTGCGTGCTACTATTTTTCCATTTCTGTCTATTAATAAGGTATTAGGTATGGCATAAACTCCATATTTTTCTGCTGCCTCTGATTTCCATCCTTTCATGTCCGACATGTGTTTCCATGCCAGTCCGAGGTTGCTTATTGCATTTTGCCATTTGTCGGGGTCTGTATCGAGCGATATTCCTACGATTTCAAGTCGCCCGTTGTCTCTGTTTTGTTCATAGAGTTCTACCAAAGCAGGCATTGCTCTGCGGCATGGGCCGCACCATGATGCCCAGAAATCGACTAATACATAGTCTGTTTTTCCGACAAAATCAGACAAAGCAGCAGCCGGTCCTTCAGCTGTCGGTAATGTGATATCTATGTATTGCTTGCCCTCCATTGTGAGGCGCATGGTGTCAGTTCTACCTATTGTCTTTGCTATATCAGGCACCTGTTTGGTTTGTTCATTCATGTTGTCAATAACGCCATCAATCGCTTCTTCGGAGAAAAAGAGATAGTACTGACTAAAAACATATTGTCCTACCACATTATTTATATTGTCTTTGGCTACTCCAACAAGATAATTTACAACTTCATTTTGGTCGTTTGATGTTTCGAGATGCCTCTGCACATCATTAAGTAACTCGTTATTCGGAGTTCCTGAAATCGTAAAATCACCCATTGAGTCTATGCAGACATTTATTTCTCCTTTTTCAAGAACAAATTCAAACAATGCGCCAAAATCAGAATTCAAAACCACCATTTTTGGCTCTTCTACATTTCCTTTAAATTCAAAGGTTAAATCGTCAGAAATTATTGTTGAATCCAACACAGTCATTTCTTGATTGTCAGAAACGATATACATCGGAGATTTAGGCTCCATAAAATCTGACAATCGTTTATCTATAGTACCTTTAACTACATAATTTTCACCCTTTTGGCAAGATGACATCAATGCAAAGACAATTGCACTTATAAGAAATAAATACTTTTTCATATTCACAAAATCTTTATTTTTTGCAAAGTTAATATATTTTTTTCGTTTTAACAAATTTTGCTATTTAAGTTTTTTTTCATAACTTTGCACAAACTAATAATTTGAATTATGAAATCAATAAAAGTCATCATTCTTTCTTTACTTTTTGCATTACCTATGTTAGCCCAAGAGCACTATTGGGTTGTTTCAAACGGCGACTCTTTGTGTTTCACTATTTCAAAAGGTACCGAACAGCGTAAAGTAACATTTGTGGGGAGCAGTTGCAAAAGTATTCTCACCATACCCAATACGGTAGAAATAAATGGCACGACCTACGATGTTGCCACTATAGGTTATCAGGCACTAACGGGCAATCGCAAGGTGACAGAGATTAACCTTCCGTCTTCTCTTCGAACGATAGAGCCTAACGCTTTTGAGGGTTGCAGCAATTTGAAAAAAATCAATATTCCTTTCGGCGTAGCATCTATTGGTGATTATGCTTTTCAAGATTGTACAAGTCTCAAAGAATGTATTTTGCCTGAATCGGTCAAGCTGATTGGTGACGCCGTTTTTCGTGGTTGCGATCATTTGAAAACTGTTGTTCTCCCGCAGGCAATAACAGAGATTTCCTACAAAATGTTTATGGGTTGTTTCAAGTTGCAAAATGTCAATGTTCCTGAATCTGTAAGAATTATTGAGGACTATGCTTTTTGCAATTGCATATCACTTCGCCAACTTGTTTTACCTCAGGGAATAAAGATTGAAGAACACGCGCTGCAGGGTTGTGGTTCGGCATCAAAATACAAATGATGGACAAGTCTCTCAATCGTCAAATCATCAATCTTGCTTTTCCAAGTATCTTAGCAAATATCACAGTACCTCTCGTCGGTATTGTTGACACTGCTATTGTCGGACACATATCTAATGCTGTTGCAATAGGCGGCATTGCCATTGGCACGATGCTTTTTGACTTATTGTACTGGAATTTTGCTTTTTTGCGTGCAGGGACAGGTGGTTTGACCGCTCAGGCCTTTGGTCGTCAAGACACCAAGTGTCAGGGTGAATTGCTCACACAAGGTATTTTCATTGCTCTTTGCGGTGCTCTGTTGATATGGTTGATTCAGTGGTTGTTTGTCAATGGTGTTCTTTTTTTAGTTCCTTGCAGCGACGATGTTGCAACGTTTGCCCGCACTTATTTTTTCATTCGCATCTGGGCTGCCCCGGCCACTCTTGCCAACATGGCAATCAAAGGTTGGCTCATCGGTATGCAAAACACAGTAGGTGCCATGATATGCGATTTGAGTATCAACATAACAAATATCATTGTCAGCTACCTGCTTGCTTTTCACACGCCACTTGGCGTGATGGGCGTGGCATGGGGGACATTGATTGCTCAATACACAGGGTTGCTTGCCGGAGCTACGATCATTGTTTATAAATACAAGTATGTATTTGAGCATATCAGCATAAAAGAAACGTTACGATGGCAAAAACTTCGTCAGTTGTTTGTTTTCAATGCCAATCTATTTGTGCGTTCGCTATGCATGATGATTGTTTATGTCGGCTTCACATCACTTGCTGCAAAATATGGCGACAATGAACTTGCTCTGAGCAGTATTATGATGAAAATGTTTATGCTGTTCAGTTATTTTGTTGACGGATTTGCATACGCCGGCGAAGCATTAGTGGGGAAATATGTCGGACAAAAAAACTATGACAAGATTACTCTCTCTGTCAGATATCTCTTTGCATGGACTATCGCTATAGGCTTATTGTTTACAGGTATATACGCCTTTGCAGGCAGCGATGTGGTCATGATTTTCACCACCGACAATCAAATTGCTGAAGGAAGCAAGAAATATCTGATTTGGCTCATCGCTATGCCTTTGGTCAGCTGTGCGGCCTTTATGTGGGATGGTATTTATATAGGTGCCACGGCAGGCAAGTCTATACGCAACTCAATGATATGGGCTGCAGCAAGTTTTTCTCTCTGCTATTTGCTTTTTTGCAACAGATTTGGAATGCATGCTCTCTATTTTGCATATTTCGCCCACCTTCTTGCACGCGCTGTCTATTTACACATCAAATGGAAACCAACATACAAAACTATAACTAAAATATAAGCACATGAATATAGACATAGAAAAACGAGTAGAGATGGCTCGTCAATATCATAAACAAGGTTTTAATTGTGCCCAAGCTGTCGTTGCAGCCTACGCCGATATATTCGATTTAGACGAGCAAACAGCATTGCGTATCTCAGCCTCTTTTGGTGGCGGCATCGGCATGATGCGACAAACTTGCGGTGCTGCCTGCGGAATGTTTATGCTCTGCGGACTCCACTGCGGACAAACAAATCCAAACGACAAACAAGCAAAAATGAATAATTACAAGCAAGTACAAAACCTTGCTCAACAATTCAAAGACATCAACGGCTCGCTGATATGTGCCGAACTTCTTGGGTTAAAGGAACCCGACGACCCAAACACTATTATCAGCAAGACAACATGCAACGACAAAGTGGCTGATGCCGCAACAATAATCGGGAAATATCTGCAACAATGAACATACTCTTGACCACACGCCTACCGCAACAAGGTTTTGCAAGGCTCAAACGACATAACATCATCATTCCGCAAACAGCATTCTTCACCGAACAAGAACTACTCGCTCACGCTCAAAGTTGCGACATCCTTGTACCCACATTCGATTACAAAATCGGCAAAGATACTATTCTTTCCATGCCTAATTTGAAACTCATTGCAAATTTTGGTGCCGGATATAATAATATTGATATTGCAACGGCCAAGCATCAAGGCATCATTGTAACCAACACACCGCAACCAGTTGTTGAGCCAACGGCAGAGCTTGCTTTTGCATTAATGATCAGTATTTCGAAACGACTTGCCGAACTCGACCGCAAACTGCGCACTACCAACGACATCATTTTCGGAGTGATGAACAATCTTGGAACATCACTGCGAGGCAAGACCCTTGGCATAATAGGCATGGGCAGAATTGGCACGAGTTTGGCTCTGAAAGCAAAGGCTTTCGGAATGAATATTATTTATCACAACCGCCACAGAGTGAACACAGATACCGAAAAAGAATTGAATGCTCAGTATGTTTCTTTAGAACATCTTTTGAGCACCGCCGACTTCGTATCTCTCAATTTGCCTTATACTCCACAGGTACGCCACCTTATAAACAAAGAGACATTAAGTTTGATGAAACCTAATGCCATATTGATAAATACGGCTCGCGGAGCGATTGTTGACGAAAAGGCCTTGATTGACGCTTTGCAAGACAAACGCATTCAGGCGGCGGCTCTTGATGTCTATGAGTTTGAACCGCATATCTCCGAACAGCTACTCACACTCGACAATGTTCTGCTTGCACCACATATAGGCACATGCACAATAGAAGGGCGTTTGGATATGTGCGACAATATTTGCGACAACATAGAAGCCTTTCTTGCTCAACAGCCGGAAAAAATGAATATCGTAAATTGATTACCACCACTGGCAAGTTACACACCTATCGCCTACTCTTCGCCCAAAGAGAATAGTCATTTTCACACCGGCAAAGAGATTATGAATTTTGGTGTCGTTATACATCTGCGAATTGTACAAGTGGTTGAGTTTATATTCTGATATGTCGTAACGATAATCAAGAGGAATGTCATAAATCGGTGCTTGGGTTTCACGATGCAAAGGTTTCAAGCCATAATCAATAAAAGCGGCAAGACGCAAGCGATAATTACTCAACCCATTGGTATAAATAAATGAGTTGAACTCAAAGCCCAATTCTGCCGAGACAAGGAAATCAGTATGGAGTTGCAATTTTTCGCCTTTCTGACTTATCTCCACATCTTTTCTAAACCCGTGGTTATCCATTTCCTGCATTGGACTGATATATTGTTCATAGGTTGCATAGGTATTGCATATAGTTCCCATTTTTGTTGTTCCCCATGCCGGCACATTCATTTTGAACCCTGCCATAGCATAGACTATTTTATATGATATACCAAACATTATCGGCAACTGGAAATAGAGAGTATGACTTTCGTCTTTACGACTCGAAAAAGAGCTGTGAAGCGTGAAATCATATCCCCATGCATCTTTACTTTTTATGTCGGCAATTATTTCCGGACAATAATCAGACAGATATTGATACCTGCCCGCAAGACCGACTTGAATACTCAATAATCTATACTGGAACTCATACAATATGCCAAAAGTTTCACTATGTCCTTGCGGGCGATAATTAAAGTTTTTATTGTCGTTGAGCATATTGCTGTAAGCACCATCAACAAAAAAACCGAACAAATTATGTGATTCAGAGTAGCCGCTTTGAAGCAATCCTGTTCTTGAAGGTCGCTTTTTTGAATAGTTATTGTCGTCTTTAGCCTGCGCAGTGGTAAGCAAAAAAATCGACATCAATGCCAATATGATATATTTTTTCATTGTATTTGTCATTTAACAATTATTTTTTGTGTTCTCTCATAGCCATCGTCAGTTACCACCTTAAGCAGATAAACATCTTGCAAGGACGGGAATTTAATGTCTGTTGCCATAACATTTACAGGTTGGTCAGCCACTTTATTAGAAGCGGTATATTCCGGTTCAAAATGGTCTTGCTTAACCAATGCCCCTGAGCTATTGTACATATAGTATGTTCCGGCCTTGGTACAAAGCAATGCTGCTGTTGGGTTGGCGAGAGTTAAAAGCGTTGGGACAACAGAGATATAATCTTTTTTGGGCATAATCTCGTCTGTCATTAAGACAGGAGAAATCGGGCATGTATAGAACACACTCCCGTCATCACTTCGACGGACAACGACCTGATATTCTGCACCGAAATCAAGATAGTGAGGTTCATAAAGATATGCACCCGTTTGTCCGGACAGTGCTTTGCCGTTCTTATACCACTGATATGAATCAAAGCTGTGGCCGCCATTGTATTGAGCGTCATAGATGAAGAGGGCATCATTCCAATGTTGCTCAACAATCCACGATGGGTAGCGCACGAGGAATGCTGTGTCAACTATTGTTGCCGGACTTGGTTCGCAATAGCCATTATAGAATACTATATGTATCGGGTAACGATCAGGGCGTGGATAGTCCAATTTCGGTTTGTTTAGCGACTGATGCGAGACTCCGTCAAAATAGGGTTTTGAAGGCATAGGCAAAGTGTCGCCGACAGGAACTTGAATGCTCAGATAGTCTTGACGTCCAAGACGCTCGTTGACATCTTCAAAATTCTGCTCATAGCCATTTTCAGCAAAAGTTATTTCATACCAACGCGGACGCATCTCCTTATACGTAAAGTCAATATCTATCGTTTTGTCGTCAGCACAAATCGGATAGAGAGTAACTCCTGTTATTGTGGTGAAAACGGTTTCAAGATAGAGTTTATTGACATGTTGGCACCCATATTCGTTAGTGACAGTATCTGTATAGAAGCCTTTTTTGGTCAGTTCTTGTCCGCCAAAGGAATATGTAGAGCCGCGACATATCGTGTCGTTAATGATTGTTTCGGTGGTTGGATTTACCTGCAAATAAAGAATTTCCACGCTGTCACACCCATACATAGTGTAAAGACTATCAACATAAACACCGGTCTTGTTGTATTGCTTTTTTCCGAAAGAATAGAATTCATTGTCGCATATTGTGTCGTATGTAGTATGTAGGTAAGTAGAAACGACCTTAAGGTGAAGTGTTACAATGCTGTCGCACCCATGTATGGTTTGATAATTGAGGACATAATCACCTGTTTGATTGTACTCCACTCCGTCGTGTATCAACGACTGATTGTCGCATATAGTGTCGTAGATATGGTGGTCGAATGTCGGATACCAATCGAGCACGAGTTTATACACGCTATCGCATTGGCAACTTGTTCTGGTTTGCAGACTATCCCAATAGACGCCTGCTTCTGACAAAATACGACCACGGAAATTATAGGTCTCGTCGCCACAAATCTGCTCATGTTGTTCAAAGAGATAGGTTTTTTCTTGGTCGATATGTATTTCTGTTACACTATCACAGCCAAATGTCGTAACAGATGTAAGTTTATAGTCACCGGGGATATCAAACACATAATCAGCATATTTGAATGTTTGATTATCGCAAATTGCTGTGCTGAATGACATGTAATACGATTGTCGCACATGCAGTTGCAGTTCAATCACGCTATCGCAACCATGTATAGTTTGCAATGTGTCGTAATATGTTCCTGAAGCATGAATATGTTGTCCATGCCACCAAATATCGTTTTGGTTGCATGTTGTATCAATTTCCACACGATGATAAGTCGGGAAAACAGTTATGTCAAGCCTAACAATACTATCGCATCCTCCAATGGCAAGCACAGTGTCGGTTATGATGTGCTGTCCCACATCTAACTTCAGTTCATTGCCGAGGAAATTGTAGGTTTCGTTTTCACAAATAGTTGCTTTTTCATCAGTAAAATATGAGGGCACAATAGTCAAATACAGACAATAGACGCTATCGTTTCCGGCAACAGTTTTCAGAGAGTCGTATAAGATATATTCTCCCGGCTCATAGTTGTTAAGATTGTATTTGCGCCACCGGCCTGCACTTGCATAACAAGCAGAGCGAGTATGTTCGAAGAGATAAGAAGGGCAGACTGTAAGATGAAGTGTAATGATGCTGTCACACCCCAAGTGCGTAAGCAAGCTATCGACATACACACCTGTTTGAGTCAGTTGTCGGCCGTTGAAATCATAGATACGATTACATATTGTGTCGTATAAATGTATGTCGTACGATTGGTCTTTGAGTATAACTACTTTATACACACTATCGCAGTGGCAAGAAGTTTTTGTTTTCAGACTGTCAAAATATATACCGGCTTGAGAGAGGCGGCGACCGTGGAATGTATAGGTTTCATTGTCGCAAAGCACCAC
This sequence comes from Paludibacteraceae bacterium, assembly GCA_017527495.1. Classification (GTDB taxonomy): domain Bacteria; phylum Bacteroidota; class Bacteroidia; order Bacteroidales; family Paludibacteraceae; genus RGIG6639. The sequence continues at coordinate 16,728 of JAFXPY010000053.1, read as the reverse complement.
TGTATCCTCAAAGAAATAAGTTGGCTGAACTTCCACGTGCAAAGAATATGTTGAGTCGCATCCAAATTCGTTCACATATTCCCACGAATAATCGCCGCCTCTATCTATTAGATTACCTTCGTAAAGATAGGTTTGATTATCGCACATAGCATGTGTTGCTGTATGACGGAAGGCGGGGCTTAATTCGAGATGAATGCGGAACACACTATCGCAACCATGAATTGTCGGGACAGTGTCAAAATATGTTCCTGATTTGAAATACTTTTTGCCTCGCCAATCATAACCATCAACGGAACATACAGTGTCGTGTTCGAGTTTATGCAAATAGGTACGATTGACCGTAATGTCAAGAGTTACGATGCTGTCGCAGCCGTGAATAGACAACAGAGTGTCAGTGCGCGTATAATGTCCGTACTTAGGATACGACACTTCTACTCCATGGAATATGTAGGTTTCGTTATCGCATATAGTTGCTATTTCGTCGCTCTTATAGATTTGATAAACTACAAGGTGCATACGATACAAGCTGTCCTGACCCAATTGAGATTTCAGAGAATCCCACAAGATATACTCACCTTCAGCCCTTCCTATTTCTATAATAGAGTCATGCCAGATATATTTTTGGTCGTTGCATATTGTGTCGTATTCCTCAAATTGATATGCCTGTTCTACTTTCAAGTTGAGATAGAATGTACTATCGCAGCCATTGATTGTCTTTTTATATTGTCTATATTCGTACACACCTGCCTTCATGTTTTCAAATACTTCACCTGTTGCGGGCCATGTGTAGGAATCTTTGTCCGCCATACGATGCCGTATCGTATCGTGATAGACAGGGTTTATGTCTAAATTGAGTTCAACGACGCTATCACATCCGAGCGAGCTGGTAATCGTGTCAATGCGGTGAATATGTTGCGCCACATCTGTGTTTATGGTCTCACCCATATATACAAAAGGTTCGTACTGACAAATGGAATAGTTGTTGTGTGTAATTGCTGTGTCACCAACATAAAGAATGAGTTGAAAAACGCTGTCTCCACCTGAAACATTTTTCAGCGAATCCCAATAGATATGTGTGCCGGCAGTCAGTTTTTCCAGATTTAGGTTGCCGCCACCTTGAGCATGACCTTCCCAAGTATAGCTGTCAGTATTTTGCAGACAAATTGTATCGCGTTTTATATCGTTTGAAGAATTAAGTACGGTCAGATGCAAGAAATAGTAGTTGGTGCAAGAATAGTAGTAGCGCCGATATTCATAATTATAATCGCCACTCTCATTGTAATACTGTCCGTTTCTTGACCAACGATAAGGCAGTTCGCGTTCAAGGATGGTCACTGTGTCATGAATACACTCGGCATCATTAACTGTTAAAGTCATTTGATACACGCTATCACAACCTATTGTTGTTTTGAGGCTGTCGTAGTGTACGCCGGCGGTAGTAAGTATTTTGCCCCTCCATTCATAATTCACACCTTCGCATGTTTTGCAAACACTTGCTGTTTCTTTGAAAAGATATGGTTTTCCGAGTGTTAATTTGAGCCGGATGATACTATCACACCCATTTTTTGCGCGAAGAGTGTCGTAATATTCACCTGATTCTTTGTAGGTTGTTCCATGCCAAAGATACTGGTTTTCACAAAGATCGACAATAGTGTCGGTAATGCCAGGACTAGGTTTCATTGTGATTTTGATTTGCACAATGCTGTCGCAGCGACAACGCACTGTTGCAAGAGTGTCGCGATAGACACCCGCTTCGGTTAGCGTCTTTTGCTTGCCAGCCTTGTTTTTGTAGGTATATGCACTCCCTTCACATAAATTCACTTCATGCACAATAGGTTTGTCAACGCCGTAAACGGCACCATAATACACGCTCCAATGGCGAGCACTATCGCAACCGTCAATAGTTTTAAGCCCTGTTTCGTCATATCTCTTAACTCCATTAAGCACTAATTCCGAACGATTATGAGTTACCGGCGGATTGCCGATAGTGAAAGTTGTCTGGTTTTTGTCTTCACACAAGGTCAGTGTGCTATTGTAGTTTTTCACACTATCAACTGTAACTCTCGCCCTTATTGTGTCAAACATATCGCACTGACATATCGGACTATATCTCTCAACAATAAGATTGACATTCCAGTTGCCTGCGCTATCATACTTATGAGTCAGCGAGGCTTGAGCATTTGTTGCTTTATTGTCTTCAAATTCCCATTTTATCGATTTAGGTGTTATGTTTGTAACGGCATCAAACTTCACACTATTGCCCATACAAAGCCTTGTTGAATTGGTACGCACTCCGTCAATGAGCATATAAGCTGTCAGTACTTCATTATTGAAACCTGTACTTGTGGCATACGAGACATCACTTCCATCAACATATCCATAGGTGTAGGCTGTAAATTCTCCACCGGTGATTATTGCCGGTGGATTTTTCACTTCCATACGCGCAAAGCATAAATTACTATTTCCGCTTACGGCGGAATATTGTGCATTGGGAATCACGGAGCCGTCAAGTTTGATTTTTCCTTTATTCGAATTGGTAGTTACGATATTGACATAAGAAATTATCTCATCGTTTGGTTTATTCTTGTATGTAGTGAATGCAATTTCTTTAATGGCTTGTTCTTGCGGGGTTATGAATACCATTGACGGGTCGCCAAGCATGTCTTCGTTCATTGCATTTGAAGAAAGGTACAGATAGCATATTGCAGGCTTTGAAGTCTCGATGTAACAAGACTCGTCGCTGTATAAATCAGTGTAACCATCATCTTTGAATTGTTTGTCCCTGCTTCCGGTTGCCATAACAAAACTATATGTTTCCAACTTATTGATTGTTTTCAATGCTGTACCATTTCGTTTTATCACAGTTCCGTCTTCTGCAGCAGTGATACGAACAATGTTATAGTCTTGCTTGTTTGATTTCGTTATTGCAAATGACTTACCCCAAAAGGGTACAGGCACGGCTTGTTCAACCATGTGGTCGTCAGACCCGCGCGGAATCAGAGCATGCTGATTACCATTAAACACGGCGATAGGCTTGTCTGCACATATTGTTGTTCCTGACAAATCGGAATTACCTTCTTTACTACGGATAAAAAAAGTCTCACCTTCACTTATATAGACTTCAAATTCCTCACCTTTGTTGTGAGAATAGCCGTTGTAATCCGATGTACTGGCTGAGGGAATAATTTTCACTCGCGTGTCCCAATGAGTTCCAACAATAGCAAACTCCGTTGCTGCACGATCCTCTTTATATGTCTGTACGACATATTCTTTTCCCAAACATGGTTTTGGTAGGACAAGAGAAGCATCGTAAGAATTACCATTATGATTATTGCAAAGAAACAATGAAATAGGTTTATCCGCCGTAACATGCAGCGCCATGTAAGATGTTGCTTCTGATTGCGTCAAATAAGCCATATTGTTGGGGACAACAATTGTGTCTGTGGCATTTGGTCTGACTGTATATTCCTTATAATAATATGGCCAAACATTATTATTTCTTATTGTGAGTTTTACGTTTTGATTTCCAACGGGAGTTGCATAAAGAATAAGTTTCAATCCGTCATCTCCTGCACCTGCACCGGCATTACGCATAAATGTAACCCAAAAATCTGTTCCTTGAGTACTATTGACAACATCATTTTGATAGACATCTGCAAAAAGGTGAGCAGACATGCTCGAGATAAATAGAAAGAAAATAAGTTTTGATTTCATTATAGTAATAATAAAAGCTATCGTTCTTTTTTCTTAAAAAGTATTAATTTCAAATTGAACAAACTTATGACATATCCGACAAACATGCATAATTTGACGACAAATAGCACAATTCAAAAGATAAACAATGCAAAAACATGTTATCAAACATAAATTTTGCTATTGCACGAACAATAAAAAAGCAGTAACTTTGCATCGCAAACAAAAAATAACAATCAGGCTATTTTTTGTGAGTAACACAATCTTTATTTGTACCTTAAAAACAGACTTAATACCTTAATGTCTTAATATATCGACGCTGTGAAGCGTCGATATATTTTTATCCATATTACGTTCTGATTTTAGTACAAAATAGAATAAAGAGAGGTATTCAGTCCTGCCACAATAATTCCGACACCGATCAGTTTGCCTATTGTTCCGATTTGCAAATCACCAAATACGGGGAACAAGAATAGGAACATACCAACCAAAATCATCAGTATGCCAATTATTGTGATTAGCCACCACTTAGTACCTAATTTCTCTGTTGCAAATTCGAGATGAAACTCACGCAATTTGAAAGATGTTACAGTGCGAACTATTCCGCTCAAGACCAGCCATGTGGCAAAAGTATAATAGAGAATCTCACCGATAAATCTGGCAAATGTCTCGCGCACTCCGAAACTGCATATCAACACTATACCGATAATCAGAGAGAATAAAGCCCCTATAATTTCCCATTTGTTCCAGAAATTGAGCATGCGCAAATGGTCCCAGGTGTACAACTGAATAAAAGAATCAATTATAACCACAAAACCTAACACCCACGACAATGCCAAATAGGCACTCTCTGGCATTACGATACAATATGCACCACAAACGACTACAAATATACCCAAGAAAAAGGCTATTATACGACGAACGATCATCATAATTATTTACGATTTAGTTATTTACTATTTACTAATTTATTTTCAAATTTTCTTTTCTATATTCTCGAGGCGACACACCAACTACATTTTTGAAGTATTTGCTGAAAAACACTTGACTCGAAAAGCCTAATTTGTCACTTATTTCAGCAATGGTGTCGTCAGAACAACGCAACATCATTTTTGCCTCTTGTATGACTGCATCTGTTATCCATGCGTAGGCAGTCTTACCCGTTGATTGTTTTACAAGACGCGACAAATATTTTGGCGTAATGCACAACTTATTTGCATAGAAATTGACATCGCGTGCTGCATAATGATTGTCTTTCACCAAAGACATAAACTTATTAACCACCGTATCGGTATGTCCGCCTGCCATGTGTCGAGCAACGGTGAAATAACGTGTCTTATAAGAATAATACAACGACTGCACCAAACAACGCACTGCTTCTTCACGATAGGCGTTGTCATACTCTGACATTGCAGCCTCAATCAGTTTGCGATTGAGCTCTATTGATTCCATTGCGCTTTGGTTCAATTGTATTGCCGGCCGCTCACGAACACAACGATTGAACTCGTAGGTATCTTCTAAGCGGTTGAATAAATGACTTGCAAAAGCCTCTGAAAAACAATAGTAAAATGCTTTATAATCATTGCTTACTTGCTCAATATCAACAATCACTTTGCCACGTATTGTCGCCATAAATGGTGCTTTCATTGTGTATTCGCGCATGTCTAAAACAAACTTGGCTTCGCCGCTATAGCAAAACACAATTGCCATCATATCACCCAAAGATGTCGGACCACTTTGTTCCTGAAAAATCACACCTGTGTCATCCGAATCGGCTATCCAAAATGACTCTCCTATACGCCTCTCTGCTGCTACACTATTCAATAAACTCTGTTTCTGTGCATTAGTTGTACTTATATACTGCATAATTTCTGATGGAAAAAATAACTTTACATTTTTGCAAAATTATACTTTTTTTTCCAAATAGACAAATTTTAGGCGATATTTGAGAAAAAAAACAAATAAAAATGCCAAATAGTAAAAAAAAACAGCAAATAAGACACTTATATTATAGAAAAATGTATTACTTTTGCAAACAGAAACAAAATTGCTAAAAATATGTCATTTAATCCACAAAAAAACTTCGTACAATTGTTTGAAGAATCATTCAAACAGCACTGGAATCTACCTGCATACACCGATTTTGGTACAGACTACACTTTGAATTATTCCGATGTAGCCACATGGGTAGAGAAAATTCATATTCTTTTTGAACAATGCGGAATCAAAAAAGACGATAAAGTAGCACTCATTGGTCGCAACTCTGCCAATTGGTGTGTTGCATACGTTGCTACAATCACATACGGTGCTGTGATAGTGCCTATTCTGCAAGATTTTACAGGTACGGATGTTCAACACATTCTCCAACACTCGGAATCAAAACTGCTCTTTACCGCCGACTATAAATATAAGGAATTAGACAACACACAACTCGGAGACGTCAAAGTTGTTGTTTCTCTGACCGATTTCGAGCCAAAAGAAGTGTTCGACAAAACAATTGATATTGCCAATCTGTCAGTCAAACATCTCACAGACCTCTTCACACAAAAATATCCTCAAGGCTTCGCAGCAAAAGACATTAAATACAATTGGAAAGACAATGAAGAACTGGCCGTGTTGAGTTACACCTCAGGAACAACAGGTAATTCAAAAGCTGTGATGAGTCCCGGTCGCGCTATGGCAGCAAATGCTGAGTTCGGTTTGTATCTTAACATTCTTTTCGAGGGCGACCGCATGGTAACCTTCCTGCCACTTGCTCACGCATACGGTTGTGCTTTCGACTTCCTTGGAAACACCTATGCAGGCGGACATACCTACCTCATCACTACATTACCTATTCCGAAAATCTTGCTCAAAGCTTTTGCTGAAATTAAGCCAACGCTTATTCTCTCTGTTCCTCTCATTATAGAAAAGGTATATCGCTCGCAAGTATTGCCAAAATTGCAAAAAGCACCTCTCAACTGGTTGATAAAAATACCGGGGGTAAACAAACTTATTTACAACAAAATACGCAAACAATTAGTGCAAGCATTCGGTGGTGAGTTCTACGAGTTTATTATCGGCGGAGCGGCAATGAACCCTGAAATAGAAGCCTTCTTCCACAAAATCAATTTCCCATTCACCATTGGCTATGGTATGACCGAAACGGCACCACTGATCAGTTACCGCGACTGGAAATCATTCAAACCACAATCATGCGGACGCGTGATGGACAATATGGAAGCCAAGATTGACAAACCTAATGCACAAGGACTTGGCGAAATAGTTGTTAAAGGTCCTCATGTAATGCTTGGTTACTATAAGAATGAAGAAGCTACAAAAAATGCTTTTACTAAAGACGGCTGGTTACGCACTGGAGACCTCGGTGAAATAGATGCAGAAGGCAATATATTCATCAAAGGACGCTGCAAAACAATGTTGCTCGGACCTTCAGGTCAAAACATATTCCCCGAAGAGATTGAAGATGTGCTCAACAACCTGCCTTTTGTGGCAGAATCACTCGTTGTACAACGCGACAACAAACTCATCGGACTAATCGTTCCTGACACTACAAGACTCAAAGCCGAGAACATAACCGACATAAATGCTAAATTTGAAGAACTGCGTAAACAAGCCAACAAACAACTGCCGCAGTACGAACAAATTGTAGCTTTCGAACTCCAAGAAGAAGAATTCAAAAAGACTCCTAAGAACTCTATCAAACGCTATCTATACAACTAACATAAACTAACAAAAACTGCACATTACTGCCTAACTCACAAAGTTAGACAGTTTTGTGTTTTTAATGTGAGATTTGAAGATTTCAAGATTTGAAAATTTGAAGATTTGAAGATTTGAAGATTATTATGCGATTCAAGACTTTTCTAATTAGTTTGGCGGCAACATTGGGTATTACCGCTTGTGCACAACAGAACTACACTGATGTTGAGTTGGCAGATTTCATCAAACTCATCGAACGCGATGATGTTCAGATTGTCGATGTGCGCACACCTGAAGAATTTGCACAGAGTCATATTCCCGGTGCTATAAATATCGACTACAAAAATTCAAAATTCAAAGAGAAAGCCCAAAGACGCCTCGACCCTACTCGACCTGTGGCTATTTATTGTCGAACAGGCAGGCGTTCGGCACTGGCATCGGCACAGCTTATGGAAATTGCTAATTTTCAGATTTACAACCTCAAAGGCGGCATAGTGGCATGGCAAAACGCCAATCAAGACCTCGACTCCGGTCCCTGCGAGGCACAATGAGATTTGCACAGAAAGCAAAAAAGTATTAATTTTGCAAAATAATTAACTAATCAACCAGAGTGAATCAACCAAATTGGTTGATTTCAAAAAAAATCAAGAACATGATTACATTAGACCAGCGTAAAGACCTGCTGGAACGCCAAGAGGCGTTGAGGAGGTATCTTTGACATCGATCAGAAACTAATCCAGATTGAAGAGGAGGAACTTCGCACACAAGTTCCCGGCTTTTGGGACGACCCCAAAGCCGCTGAGCAACAGCTCAAAAAGGTAAAAAATCTCAAACGATGGGTGGAAGGCTACAACGAAGTGAAAAGTGCTGTTGACGAGCTCACACTTGCTTTCGACTTTTTCAAAGACGAGATAGTTACGGAAGCTGATGTTGATGCTGCATACGAAAAAGCACTTGCCGAAGTGGAAAACCTCGAAATGAAAAACATGCTTTCGCACGAGGAAGACTCTATGGATGCAGTGTTGAAAATTGTGGCAGGCGCCGGAGGTACAGAGGCACAAGACTGGGCACAGATGCTCTATCGTATGTATATGCGATATGCAGAACGGCACGGTTACAACATTGAGATTGCCAACCTGCAAGAAGGCGACGAAGCCGGAATAAAAACAGTCACGATGAAACTCATCGGCGACCTTGCATACGGCTACTTGAAATCAGAAAACGGCGTGCACCGACTCGTCCGCGTCAGTCCGTACAATGCACAAGGCAAACGAATGACATCTTTTGCAAGTGTGTTTGTTACGCCGCTTGTTGACGACTCCATCGAAGTGGAAATCAATAATGCCGGCATCAGTTGGGACACATTCCGTAGCTCCGGAGCCGGCGGACAAAATGTGAATAAAGTGGAATCAGGTGTCAGACTTCACTATAAATTCACCAACCCACTCACTAATCAACCCGACGAAATAGTGATTGAAAATACCGAGACACGCGACCAGCCCAAAAACAAAGAGAACGCGTTGCGTCTCTTGCGCTCGCAACTCTACGAACTGGAGTTGGAAAAACGCCGTCAGACAACAGCAAAGATAGAATCGGAAAAGAAAAAAATCGAATGGGGCTCGCAAATAAGAAGCTACGTATTCGACGACAAACGCGTCAAAGACCATCGCACCAACTACCAGACATCAAATGTAGGAGCTGTGATGGATGGAGATATTGATGCTTTCATAAAAGCTTATTTAATGGAATTTTCAGAATGAAAATTAAACACACCCTGATATGAAAAAACTTTTATTATCCCTCTTTGTATGTTCTGCACTTACAACATACGCACAAACAGATTCAATAACGAATCAAACAGACACTGTTCGTCAGGATACTTTCATTTTTACCACAGTGAAAGAAAATCCTATTTCAAAAGTTAAAGACCAGAAGCGTAGCGGTACATGCTGGGCCTTCAGTACACTGGGCTTCATTGAATCAGAACTTATACGCCAAGGCAAAGGAGAATACGACCTCGCAGAGATGTTCGTCGTTCATCACACTATGCTCGACCGTGCGACCAACTATGTCAGACTACATGGCGAAAGCTCTTACGCCCCCGGCGGCAGTTTTGCCGATGTGATGTTCTGCCTTCGCAACTATGGTATTGTTCCACAAGACGCCATGCCGGGCATTATGTATGGCGACACAGTACACAACCACGGCGAACTTGACCGTGTCGCAAAAGGATATGTCGATGCACTGATTAAAGGAAATCCAAAAAAACTTACACCGGTGTGGCGAAATGGTCTCGCTGCAATATACGACACTTATCTTGGACAATGCCCCGAATCATTTACCTACAACGGCAAAAACTACACTCCTCAATCATTTCTGCAATCAACAGGGTTGAATCTCGACGATTATGTTTCAATAACATCTTTCACTCACCACCCTTTCTACACCCAATTTGCAATTGAAGTACAAGACAACTGGCGTCACGAATTGTCGTACAACATACCGCTTGACGAAATGATGGCAATCATTGACAACGCCATCAACAATGGTTACACAATAGCATGGGGAGCTGATGTGTCTGAAATAGGCTTCACTCGCACCGGTGTTGGCGTAATGCCGAATGAAGACAAAGGAGCCGAACTGACGGGAACCGACCAAGCACGTTGGACGGGCATGTCGAACACAGACAAACGCAAAGAACTAACCAAAGGACCACTGCCGGAAGTTGAAGTTACACAAGAAATGCGACAAAAGGCCTACGACAACTGGGAAACAACAGACGACCATGGCATGCAGATATATGGTATAGCCAAAGACCAAAACGGCAAAGAATATTACATGGTGAAAAACTCATGGGGTAAAGCCGGCGACTATGATGGAATATGGTACATATCCAAAGCTTTCGTTGCCTACAAAACAATGAATTTCATTGTCAACAAAAACGCCATACCAAAAGATATTCGCAAAAAATTAGGATTTTAACCTTTCAAAAGCTCGAAATAACGATTTATCGATATATCGATTTATTGAAAAAAACAACTTCATGAAATGACAACATGATTTCAGATTTTCTTGCGCAACAGATAACCTCACAACTGCCCTACACACCTAATGAACAGCAAACACTGCTCATCAAAGAGTTAGGGCAGTTTTTGGCATCTCACGACCCCAACAAGCTTTTCCTTCTCAAAGGTTATGCAGGGACAGGAAAAACGACTATTGTCTCTGCTCTTGTTGGAGCACTCTCAACCCTCAAACAAACAACCATACTTCTTGCTCCTACCGGTCGCGCGGCAAAAGTTATTGCCAACTACTCACACCATCCTGCCTATACTATACACAAAAAAATCTACCGACAACAAGAACTCGGAACAGAGAAATTCAATCTCGCAGACAATCTTTACAAAAATGCCCTTTTCATCGTTGACGAAGCATCAATGATTGCCAATATCTCGAACGACAGCACCCCCTTTGGCACAGGACGATTGCTTGACGACCTCATCAATTATGTTTATTCCGGCGACCATTGTGCAATGCTCCTCCTTGGCGACAATGCTCAGTTGCCTCCTGTGGGACAACAATTCAGTCCGGCACTTGAGAGAACGAAACTCGAAAGTTACGGACTTAAAGTCAGCGAGTTTCAGCTCACCAAAGTGGCACGCCAAGAGCAGCAAAGCGGCATTCTTGCCAATGCAACAATGCTCCGACAAATGCTTGCCGACAATAAAACAACACAGCTGCCACGACTGCAATATGCAGACGATATTCAACTCTTAGAAGGCACACAAGTGGTTGAACAGATAGAGAAATCATATCAAGAGGTAGGCGCAGAAGAAACACTCATCATAACACGCACCAACTATCAAACTAACCAATTCAATCAAGGAATCAGAGGACAAATACTTTGGAAAGAAGACCAGATATCTAATGGAGACAGAATCATGGTGGTAAAGAACAACTACCACTGGACCAAAGACTACGACAACATTGAGTTTCTCGCCAATGGCGACATTTTTGAAATTAAACGAATAAGCAATATTAGAGAGCTCTATGGTTTTCATTTTGCCAATGCAAGTCTGAAAGCAATCGACTATGATTGGGAAATAGAAGCAATCTTGTGGTTAGACACAATGCAAACCAACACACCGGAAGAAAACTACCCACTTCAGCAAAAGCTATTCAATCAGATAGCCGAAGACTATCCAGAGATACACAACAAACAAGAACTCATCAAAAAGATTTACGAAAACGACTATTACAACGCCCTACAAATCAGATTTGCCTACGCCGTGACATGCCATAAAGCACAAGGCGGACAATGGAAAAACATATTTATCAACACCGGCAATCTGACCGACGAACAAATCAACACCGACTACTATCGCTGGCTCTACACAGCCATCACACGCGCCACAAAACAAGTTTATATGATCAACTACAACCAAAAATAAAAAAAAGTTAAAAAAATCTTGCTTATAACAAAAAAATATACTACTTTTGCTTTTTTATTTACCGAATTGTAACTAAAAGTAAACTTAAATAATTACAGCGATGAAAAAACAGTACTCAAAAATCTATCTTTTTTCATGTATGCTGGTGCTGATATTTAGCGGTTGCGTCCAAAGAGATGTTGACCTTGAAAATATTGACACACGAGCACAATTAGAGACCTCCTTGGCGGTGCCAATAGGAACAATCACTGCATCGGTTGAAGACATTTTGGACATCAACGCGATTAAAGACTACCTCACGATCTCCGGTGATACCATTTTTTTCCGTGATACATTCTTGTATTCACAGGAGTATCACGCAATTAACTTGAAGGATTATATGACCGATGTGCCGGAAAGCGATTTGGCTCTGCCGAGTGAACTCCTATCATATATTCCTGCCGGAATGTCGCTTAACATCTCTGATGTGATTAATTTGTATAACGTTGCAACAGGGAAAGACATCACAGAGTGGCAAGGACAAGCCGACCACGACATTCAGTTCAGTATCTCAAACATGAATATTGATCTTTCGACTGCCACAACAGAGCGCATTGATTATGCTGAAATAGAATCTGCACGATTCACTATTACGATCAATCCTAAAAACATGGGAGGTCTGTCAACCGACAACATTACCAACCTGACACTTTATCTTCCTGACAGCATTTTCATTATGGACGATAATACTCTCAAGCATACCGGTTCTTATCCTCATGGTTACTATGAGATGCCTATCATAGATTCCAATTCAAGCTACAACTTCAACAATGGTATTCCTATCATTCTGAATAACTTCAAACTATTGTTGCGTAATGATATTGACAGATATAACTTACACAACATTAAAGATGCTTTTGATTTCTCGCATTTTATCGACAAAGTGGGCATGGGCATACACTTTGAATTTAAATTCGACAAAAATTCTAACATAACTCTTTCGAGCAACTCTTCTATTTCCTACAAGATGACTATTGACTTCTTGGAGTATGGGGCTCTATATGGTTATTTCCGCCCACCAACACTGATGTCAGACACCAACGAAATCAACCTCTCAGAGGAAACTGAGGTATGGGCAGAATTCCGCAAATTCAAAGTTCCATTGGCAGAGCCTGAAATCAAACTTGAAGTAATAACATCAGTAGGTGCACCGCTTCAACTTGACATACACAAACTTTATTCATACACTCTCGACAATCCGAACAATAAAGTTTATGCTCGCTGGGACAATGCCGACTATAAGACATGGCCAATGCCTAATTTTGTGAAAGTTACAGACCCTCTTGACGCTGTTTCAAACAATGTACTGCCTTTTAATCAGAAAGAGGGTAACGGACAAATACACAGATTGTTCAATATTCAACCTGATGTTATCGGCTATGCATTCGAAACAAACATCAGTCAAGAATCAGTATTTAGAAATATAACTCAACACCGTCTGAACAAAAACACAAAAGTGTATGTTAATACATATCTCAATGTGCCATTGATTTTCGAAAAGGGTGTCAAGATTACACACTCCGACACTATAACCAATGTGAGCATTAATTCTCTCTCGCTTGATTCTCTGATTGAACAAAATGATTTCCTCGACACTGTCAATACAGCAAAAGCAAAATTGTATGTCATGGTGAAGAGTGAAGTTCCGTTCGACATTGATGGCAACATCAGATTTTTGGACAAGAACAACAGAGAAATCAATAGTTTGAAACTGCTCAACGATGGCAACAACATTAAGTTCCTCGGAGCGTCAACTACTGAATACATAAAGAATGGCGAAGTTATCAAACCTCGTGAATCAATGCTTATTTTCGACATTGAAGAAAAGGAGCTGTCCGATATGTCAAAAATCGACCATATCATTTGCGACTACTCCATTGGCAACAATGAAGCAAAGTGCATATTAAGTACCAAACAAACTCTTTCTCTCACTTTGGGGTTGACTGCCGATGTGTCTGCAATAGTAAAAATACCACAACCTGAAAACGACAACAATAAATAAGGAAGTATTATGAAAACAATCAAACAAATTATATCAGTTGCACTATTAGTGCTGCTTTGTGCAACAGCAAGTGCTCAACAGCCAAACACGTTGTACTTCCTTGAAGATGCGCCAACACGCCACTATCTCAACCCTGCTTTCCAACCGACAAGTGATGGTTACTTGCTATTTACGCCTATTGGTTGGACAAGTTTTGGTGCTGTGAACAACTCAATAGCAATGAGTGACATCATCTATCCTAACACCTTAGGACAGACAGCCACATTCTTGCACCCCAATGCAACACCTAACGGCAATGGTGTTCAACAATTCTACGACAAACTGAGAAAATCGATTATTTCGCAAAGCGATTGGCAAATCAACTTGCTTTCTTTCGGTTTCAGAGCAGACCAAAACTATATACACATCACAATCAACGAACGTTTTGATCTTGCTACAGCTGTAAACAAAGAAGCTTTTGCTTTCTTGCTCCCAAATTCAGGAAATACAACCTACAATTTGGGTAAGACACAATTTAACGCAAGACTTTACACCGAAGTAGCCTTCGGTTTTGCACGCAACATTAACGAGCATTGGGATATTGGTTTCAAGCTGAAATACTTATACGGCTCGGCTCAATTGGCAGCATTTACCGACGACCTCAAATTCAAAATGGGCTATGACGAATGGAATATCAACGGCACAGGCACATTGCTTACCGCCGGTCCGTTTGGTTTTGAAGACGAAGAACAATTTATTCGCGAAGCTGCTCCGCTGATTTTTACAGAAGATGGAGTGAAAACTAACTTCCAACCATTCAATGGTAGCTATTTCAAACCCAAAGGACATGGTGCTGCTCTTGATTTTGGTTTATCATACCAACCAATCAAAAACATACGCATCTCGCTTGCAGTTGCCGACCTCGGTGTAATTCGTTGGAACAAAGGCTACAAATACGACATGAATGTTGATTCGCACTACAATGGTGCGGGGGAAATCAAATATAGCGACATAGCATACTTAAACGAGGATGGCGAAAGGACATTTGATTTCCAGCAAATTGCCGACACACTCAAAACAACATTCAACACTATAGTAAATGATCTTGAGGGTAACGATGCAACACAAGGCTACTGGGATATGATTACAGCCAAAATTAATGCCGGTGTGGATTTCAATTTCTGGGACAATCGCGTTGGTTTTGGTGTATTTTCACAGACTAAATTCTACCGCAAAAACATATACGAAGAAGTAACCCTTGGTCTTGCTTTCCGCCCTGTTTCATGGTTCAACCTCGCAGCAAGTTATTCATTTATGAATGGCCGCTGGTCGTCAATAGGCGCTGGTCTCATACTGAGAGCAGGTCCGATAGGTCTCACTGCAACGGCCGATTATATACCACTTGTTTTCACTGAAAAGATGCCTTTCACTGATAGCTTCGGTCTTGCAATGCCATACAAATCACAAGGACTAAATCTCGGTTTGGGTATATCTCTGCAATTTGGTTGGAAACATGATAAAGACCGCGACAAAGTGAAAGATAAAGACGATCTTTGCCCCGACACTCCACGCAAAGTTAAAGTTGACAAAAATGGTTGTCCGACTGATTCTGACGGAGATGGTGTGCCTGACTATTTAGACAAATGTCCGAACACATCAGAACATGCATACGGTCTTGTAAATGAAGAAGGTTGTCCGTTAGATTCTGATGCCGACGGAGTGGCTGACTATTTAGACCGCTGCCCTAACACACCGGCAAACACTCCGGTTGACTCACTCGGTTGCGAGCTCGACGAAGACAAAGATGGTGTGCCTGACAATTTAGACCGCTGCCCGGGAACTCCGAGAGGTATAGTTGTTGGTGCTGATGGTTGTCCGTTAGACTCTGATGGTGATGGCGTTCTTGACCCATACGACCTCTGCCCTAACACCCCACGCGAGGCAATAGGAACGGTAGATGCCAATGGCTGTCCGCGCGACGACGACCAAGACGGAGTGCCTAACTATCAAGACAAATGCCCGAACACACCACTTGCAGTAGGCGAGAAACAACGCAAAGACATGACCAAATATGTTGATTTGGTAGGTTGCGAAATCGATACCGACGGCGACGGTGTGCCTGACTGGCGCGACCGCTGTTTAGTAGTTCAGGGTGTTGAAAGCAATGATGGTTGCCCGGAACTGACTCAAGAAGTACGCACACTATTCCAACAAGCACTCAACGGAATAGAATTTGAAACAGGAAGCTCAAGAATACTGCCAAAATCATATTCTATACTTGACGAGATAGCAAAACAAATCATCAGCAACACGGCTTGGAATGTAGAGATTCAGGGACATACCGACAATGTGGGTAATGCAGAATATAACCAACGCCTTTCGCAACAACGTGCCGAATCAGTAAAACAATATCTCATCAAAAAAGGTGCTGACGAAAATCGCATGACAGCTGTCGGTTTCGGGCAAACAGAACCGGTAGCCGACAACTCAACAGCTGCCGGACGAGCAAAAAACAGACGCGTCGTGTTCAACGTAACATTTGAAGAAATAACATACGAAACAATCAAAATGTAAAGACATTTGGCTATTTGGCCATTTGGTCATTTAACATTTGGTCATTTACCATTTACAATTTGATCAATTACAATTTAGTCATTTATGTTTCGAGAAAAAAACAAGTGGTTGTGTTACCACTTGTTTTTTTATTGTTGTCCGATAAATCGAGGTTTCCCGTATGGAATTTCTTTTAATAGATATTGTTGGATTATTGATTATTCAGTTTCCCGTAGGGAATTTCTTTTAATAGATATTGTTGGATTATTGATTATTCAGTTTCCCGTAGGGAATTTCTTTTAATAGATATTG
>JAFXPY010000052.1 GCA_017527495.1 Paludibacteraceae bacterium | reverse complement strand
TATGAAGCTGTACTCCCTCTTGTAAGGCAAGGTGGTTGGATACTTGCCGACAATACCTTATGGGATGGACATGTAGTAGATTCTGCTTACGATCGTGACAAACAGACACTCGGATTGCGTGCCTTCAACGACCTTCTTGCCAAAGACCAAAGAGTTGAAAAAGTCATACTCCCACTTCGTGATGGCCTTACTATAATCAGAAAAAAATAATCAAGTTTTGATTGGTTATTATCCTTTCTATTCCTTTCTATTCCTTTCTATTTAAGTTTTCATTTTATTACCTATTCAAGTTTCACAAGTAGTTATTTGTTAAGCTAAAGGAGTTTATTTATATATGATTCAAAGACAAAAAACCGCGTTAGCGGTATCATATTAATAGAAATTCATATACACATTTCATCTCTCCCAACCGCTTGCGGTTGCATATAAATACTATGCGAAAAATTTGGATAATAGACAATGTGCAACCACTACGTGGTTGTTGAGTTTGTATTCTTAATTGTATCTATTAATATGCAACGGCTAACGCCGTAGTACGCCTAAATATTAAAATTCCATTAATATGCAAAAACTTGAATTACCTCAAGTTTTCATATTGCGTACTTGAGCAATAAATATATATATCGTCAACCGCTTTAGCGGTTTCATATTAATAGAAAATTTATATTCATTCCGTCTCTCAACCGCGTTAGCGGTTGCATATTAATAGAAATTTATATTCATTCCGTCTCTCCCAACCGCTTTAGCGGTTTCATATTAATAGAAATTTATATTCGTTCACTCTCTCCCAACCGCGTTAGCGGTTTCATATTATTAATAGAAAATTTATATTCATTCCGTCTCTCCCAACTGCTTTAGCGGTTTCATATTAAAAGAAATTTATATTCATTCCGTCTCTCAACCGCTTTAGCGGTTGCAATATTAATAATCTGTCTCTTTTTCCTTTAACGGCTTTGCTGTAACAGAATAATTGACATTTTGTAAATAAAACACTCACAAAAGTAAAAAAATGTAGCATTAATTGCATTTTTTTCTTTTGTAAATGATATTTTTTTTGTAATTTTGCAAAATATTTTTAAAAAGGGTTAAAAAATCCTATAAAAATAGTTAAAGTAGTAAATTAAGGTAATAAATAGAGGTAGTGTTTATATGTTGAAAATCAAGAAAATACTCTTGGGCGTTGTTTTTGCCCTCTTCCCTTTATTGATTGTTGCGCAAGTTCCTCAACTGCAAGCACCATGGAGTTTTGGCTTTGAAGAGTCAGATTCTGCCATGATGAAATATTGGAAAATCAATCTCGGTGGTGACACCACAATCTGCAAAGAGCGTTGGGTTGTGTCTTCGTATTTGCGTAGTCAAGGAAACTATTCGCTGATGATATCAAATGATGGCTATACTCCTGAATTTGGTACAATACCAAACGCTTGTTACGCTTATTTTGATTTTACTTTGCCTGCCGGTCAGTATGTGTTGTCATTCGATTGGCGTTGCCAAGGATCTGATGCAAATGCCTATCTTTGCGCCGGCGTAGGTATAGCGCAACAAATGCCTGATTTGCAGAGTAATTACATTACACCTTTCCTTAATAATTCGGTAATTCAGTTTGCCGGAGAAAACAAGATGCTCAACAATATGAGCAAATGGAAAAATGCTTCTATTGACGTCTCGTCCAACGGAACACGTATCTATCGTCTCTATTTTGCATGGTCAAATTCTAATCGTGACTCATTGCCTAATAGGATTGCTGCAAGTGTGGACAATATACAAATTACCACTCGAAATTGTCCGCGCCCCCAATCTGTTTCTGCAGAAGTAGTCGGCGACTCGGTTGTTGTATCGTGGAAGGGTACTACCGAGCAATATTGTCTTGAATATCGCAAATATGGGCGTTCAAAATGGTTTGTTCAAACCGGTATATATGGAGATAGTTTTGTTATTGAGGGTTTAGATGAAGGGGCCTATGATTTTCGTGTGCGTGGAGTATGTAACGATGTAGATACCTCAGCATATACATATCTAAACACTTTCGGAATATATTATCCTGAGCGACACTGTATAAATTATATAAATCTTTATGACGACCAACATGTTCTTGCAACTTATGGTAGCTACAAAGATCCTTACTTAAATGTTGGTGTTGTTGATACTTCACTTGCAGGTGTTGATTCTAAATTTTGGCGTCATACTGTCAATTGGGATCCGTTTGAATATGACCCTCGCACCGGCAATCAACTTAAAATAGTGCCGGAAGATGAAGTGGCATCAATTCGTCTTGGTAACTGGAACCTTGGCTCTGAAGGCGAGAGTTTGTCGTTTTTCTATACTGTTGATGCAGAAAATGCAGCTATTCTGTTGCTCAAATATGCCGTTGTGCTTGAGGACCCTAACCATGGTCAAGCCGACCAACCTCGTTTCACTCTTGAAATTCTCGACCAATATGGACAACTGATTGACCCTACATGCGGTGCTGCGGATTTCTATGCCGACTCGCACCGTCAAGGTTGGAACATCTATGGGGGGGTAACATGGAAAGATTGGACTGTTGTAGGTCTCAATTTGGCTGATTATGATGGCGAGACGCTGACAGTACGCCTCACAACACGAGACTGCAACTGGGGAGGACACTATGGATATGCCTATTTTACTGTTGGTTGTGTGAATGCTAAGATACACAACACAAGCTGTGGCGATGATTCACAGATGTCAATCGAAGCACCAAGCGGATTCCGCTATCAGTGGTACGACAAGTACGACCAAGAAGTACCGGAGAGTCTGCTCGAAAATAACGGGCGAATACTGAATATTCCACCAACAGATACTACAACATATCGTTGTCACCTTACTTATTTGGAAGAAACCTCTTGTGGTTTCGACCTATACAGCAGTAACTTACCTCGTTTCCCTATCGCGTCATTTGATTGGGAATATGTTCCATCGGGATGTCGAAACAAAGTTAAGTTTAGCAACAAAAGTCATATCATGACTATGTTCAACAATGTTGTTGAATATCATCATGACCAACCTTGTGATGAGTATGATTGGGATTTTGGCAATGGTATGCAAGCATCCGACCGTAATCCTGTTGTAACATTCCCTAACAAAGGTGGTCGCTTTGCCGTAACGCTCAATGCATCTATTGCTGACGGACAATGTGTTGATGACACCGTGATTTATATTGATATTCCTGCCATAGGCGACACAATATTACACCTCGACACTACTATATGTCAAGGCAATTATGTTACCCTCGGCCCGAAATTCTGCGGATTAGATAGCACTTACGACTATACATGGCAAACGGCTTCAGGTTGCGACTCTACCATCTATCTCAGTGTTCATCTCAATCCTGTCACCAATGAGTATGTGGGTGACACCATCGTATGTGCAGAAGAACCTCTGATCATAGATGGTCAGCGCTACAAACAATTCCCCGAATCGGGTATGTTCTATCGTTTCTATACAAATCAGTATGGCTGCGACAGCACGTTATGGATGAATGTTACGGTACGCGATAGTATCAAACCTGAAATCATTGTTGAAGACCTCGGAGGCTCAGCAACAGGAAAGATAACTCTTGGCGGAACAGGTTACGACTATTATACTCTCAATGGTGTTGAGAATGCAACGCTGACCGGATTAAAAAGCGGAATATACACATTTGAGTTTTTCAACGACATAGGTTGTAGCGTAGAAGAAATGCGTGTCTTAGGATTTGATTCACTCCGCATTACAACAGCCGAAACACTTGCTCTTTGCGGTGATAGCACTATTGCTTATATGCCTTTTGTCGTTGAAGGAACACCGGTATCGTCTTATGTGCAATTCCATTACAAGATGTGGTTTGACAATAAGGCTGTGGCAGCAGGCTTCCCCGGCGACACCATATTTGCTGATATGCCATACGGCACTGATGTGTTCGCAGTAAATATACCTGCCGGAATACGCCCCGGATTCTATACTGTCAATATCATCGGCGATAATGAATTGAGCGGCGATGTGGCGTTATCGTTCACCATACGAGTCGATTTCTCTGCCAATGTGATTTTCCAACGCTGGAACGATGTTCTCTCGCTCTGTAATGCTGATGTGCTCGGCGATTCAGTGCAGAGTTTCCAATGGCTCAAGAACGGTGAGGAAATTGCCGGAGCTACAAAATCATACTATTATGCCGAAGGAGGTTTAGACCTGACTTCAACCTATAGTGTCCGTATGGTAATGTCTGATGGCTCGGTGATGTACACCTGTGAATTTACACCTATAGACAATCCTGCTGACATTCAGCTCTATCCAACTGTTGTGGCAAGCGGCGGAGCTGTTCAAGTAAGAGTGCCTGAAACGGCACAGCTCGAATGCTTCAATATGCAAGGTGTGGCTGTCAGCTCACAAACTATCGAACAAGGAACTAACACATGGCAAGCACCGGCAACAACAGGAGTGTATGTGGTGAAAATCAAAACGACAAATGATTTACGCACATTTATAGTTACAGTACTCAATTAAAAACAATGAAAGCGATGAAAAAAATAAGATATATATTACTGAGTGTCTTGATTTTCAGTTCTCTAACTATCAAAGCCGGTCGATACGATATTCACATGGTTGATATTTGGGGCGGAGCCGGTTACTCTGCATTGCTCAACTCAAATGAATATGGCAAAATGCTTGGTGGTGGAGGTGGATTGATTGGTGTGGGATACGAATATCAAAACAGAAGTTTTATGCTCAGTGTCGGACCGGAATTTCGCATTTTCTCTTCGGCAGATAATGTGTTGTTTGAAAATGCACCTTCTAACCCCTATGGAGTTAAAGGATTGGAATATCTGAGTATGACTAAATACTATGACTTCTCTGCTTTCAAGGAAAATCAAGTTGTCGGTCAGATTATGTTGCCTGTTATGGCTGGTATGAAATTCGAGTATTGGTATTTC
This sequence comes from Paludibacteraceae bacterium, assembly GCA_017527495.1. Taxonomy (GTDB): domain Bacteria; phylum Bacteroidota; class Bacteroidia; order Bacteroidales; family Paludibacteraceae; genus RGIG6639. The sequence goes on along the minus strand of JAFXPY010000052.1, from coordinate 15,371 downwards.
ATGGCCGGTTTCAAAGTCGGCTACACGCTTTTCGACAATTACTCGCAGAAAGGAACACTCAAGACAACCATCTCCGACGAAATGGCTTACGACCCAAGTTGGGAAAACCTATATAGTCACAACATCCAAACAAGTCCGTATTCGGCAAAAGGCAAAAACAAATTCGGACTCGATGCAACCCTCTCGGCTGAAGTAGGTGTGAACATCAATGATTTCATGAGTGAGGAATGGAACAAACAAAACACAGAGAAAACAATGCCGCTTCACATGCGCGCTTCATTGTTTGTTGATTACGGACTGCTCAACATGAACATACATGATGATGTAGCTATGGTCAGTGCTGATGCTCATGCTGCTCAAACAATATCTTTCCATCAGTCGGAATGGTCGGCAGGCAGACTGAATAGTTTCATGATAGGTCTGAAATTTACCGCTTCTTTGCAACTCAACAAGCCTAAAGGAAAGAAACAACCTAATCCGCGTATGGCTATCTATGTTGATGACAAGCATACCGGCGAGCCTCTTAGTGCATCGGTTAGTATATATAGTCAGCGCACCAAACGCACTACCAACAAATCGACCAATGCCAAGGGCTATTTCGTAACGCGCTATGCTCCGGGCGACTATACTGTTTCGTCGCGCAAATCAGGCTATATTGAAAGCGATACATATAAAGTGGCGCATGTTGGGGATTTGCAAGACACTCTGCATATCTCGCTCATTCCGGAACCTATACTGACATTCATGGTTAAAGATGCCAAGTCGAGCCGCCCAATCAGTGCAACACTTGAGTTTGTCAATATCAACAATGGTCAGACAGAATTCACCCTGCAAACTGATTCACTCAAAGAAGGCAGAGGAAGTGTGAAACTGAAATACGGCAACAACTATAAAGTTAATATATCTGCAAATGATTATCTTACTAATAATTATAATATTGACGACCTCTATGCAGATATGCAATTCTCGTTGCAACCGGTTGAAAAAGGTCGCAAATATGTCATCCGCAACCTATTCTTCGCAACCAACGAGACAACCATCTTGCCCGAATCAGAAGAATCACTGCAAGAGATATATGAGTTCCTCAAAGACAATAAGGATGTTCGCATTCGTATAATTGGTCATACCGACTCTGTCGGTTCCGACGAGGACAACCAAAAATTGTCTGAAGGTCGTGCCAACAGCGTGAAAGCCAATATCGTTGAACGAGGCATAAGCGAAGACAGGATAGAAGCGATAGGTAAGGGTGAATCAGAACCTATCGACACTAATGATACAGAAGAAGGACGCGCACAGAACCGCCGTGTAGAATTTGAAATTCTATGATGAAAATTTTAGCATATAGTTTGCGTTGCATGATAGCATTACTTTTCGTGATGCTGTCATGTGCGTCGCTGGATGCTCAAATTGTTTATTCCACCAATTTCGAGGATGCTGCAGAGCGTGAGCTATGGCATCTTAATGAAGGACCTCGCGCCAATCTATGCAACAACAAATGGTATTTTGGCGAGGCCGGCAATGCAACTCGTGAAGGAAATAGCGGGTTATTCATTTCCAATGACGGGACTAATGCCGAATATTCAAGTCAGTATAACGAAAATGTCATTGCCTATCGCGAAATGACATTTCCCGAAGGCGACTATGTCATCTATTTCAATTGGCGCGGTAAGGCGCAAGCAGCGAGTGCAGATGGCGTATGGTGCTGCTGGGTGCCTGATTCTGTGGCAACGATAACATCGCGTACCTTGCGTGCCGGATTTATCGATACCTATCGTTGCGACACGGTATGCAACAACTCAACACTTTGGCAACAGTCAAAGATGTTTTTCCATTCAGACGGCAAACCGCATAAGTTGGTTTTTGCGTGGACTAACGCACAAAGTGCAAACAATCCGGGACCAAGTGGGTGTGTTGATGACATCGAGATTTTGCCTGTGCAGAATATGTGTCCGGCACCTGCCAAGTTCCAAAAAGTCATCAAAGGAACGACAATGGTGGTTTCGTGGCAAGGCAATGCCGACTGGTATGATGCGCGAGTGCTTGATGTGAGCAGCAACACATGGCAGTACTTCGACAATATCACTATTCCTCGTCTCGAAATTGAAGGCCTCTCAGAGGGTATGACGCAAATCTTTGTGCGCGCACATTGTGGCGACGGATTCAGTGAGTATGCCCTTTATAATGGTTTCTTCTTCCTTCCTGGAAAATGTATTAATTACTTGGCAATAGACGATAAATCACAGTGTTTAACTTATATAGGTACTGCCACTGCACCTAAAGGCATCACAGCTCTTGTTGACTCTGGTTTTACAAGCATGAAAAGTCGTCACACCCTGCATTATATACCGGGTGAGACAGATCCGCGCACCAACAATATGCTCAAAACTAAGCCTGACGATGCTTTGGCGTCAGTAAGACTCGGCAACTGGAATGTTGGTGCCGAAGGCGAGGCAATAGAGTATTACTATCATGTGCCGGACGGAGAAAGCGCAATTCTTAAATTGCGCTATGCAATAGTATTGAATCAACCTAATCCTCCCCATAGCGAAGAAGAGCAGTCAAGTTTCAGCATTGACATCCGTTACACAACAGGTAATGGGCGACAAACCAAACCATTAGACAATGGTTGTGGTGCTGCTTCATTCCATATCGGCTATGGCGACCAAACAGGTTGGCACCCCGTCAATGATGGAACCATAATGTGGAAAGAATGGGACGAAGTGGCTGTAAACTTGCGCGACTATGTGGGAAAAACAGTGATTGTTACCCTCTCTACAGCCGATTGTACTGCCTCCGGACACTATAGTTATGCCTACTTCACTCTCGATTGCGAAAGTGGCGAGTTGTCAGGTCTAAATTGTGGCGAAGACAATCCTACCACGGAAGTTTCAGCACCTGATGGATTCGACTATAGATGGTATCTGCCGGAAACACCCGACGATATTATCTCTACCGACCAAACTTTTTACATTCCGGAACAAGATACGATGACATATTTTGTAGATGTCATATCTCTCAGTAAATCAAAATGTTATTACACCTTATCGGCCTGTGGTATTCCACGCTATCCGGTGGCAAAAGGGCATTATAAACACGAAGTCATTAATTGTCAGAATGTGATAACATTCTACAACGATTCATACATCTACTATCATAACAAATGGCGTGAGATTGCGGAGCAACAGCATTATACACTCAGCGAGCGTCCCGAAGAGGTAACATGGGATTTTGGTGATGGCAATGTGCTCACAACATCGGCAGACTCGATTGTCTATGTCTATCCTAAGGGCAAAATGGACATCACACCAAAAGTTACTGCGGCAATAGCAAAAGGACAATGTACCGACACATTTGTCTTCCCAACCATACACCTTGACGACGAGTCAATACCGGAAAAAGATGTTTATCTCTCAGTCGGGTCGTACTATCAAGGTAAGTTCTATTTCGAACCTTACGATTTTGATGTGCTTATAGACAACGATGGGTGTGAAGAACTTTTGCACGTACATGTTGTGAACATCGAAACACAAGTTGACACCTCTTTCTGTGAAGGTGGTTACTATCAACTTGGCGAACAAAAAATAACGCAGTCTGTCAGCAACTATCGTGCAACATTGCAATCAAAAGCGATGCAAGACCCATACGGTAATCCGCTTGATAGTATTGTGATACTCAACCTGCATGTTGAACCTCAGCTCAAAGTTGAACTCGACACAGATATTGTCAATTGTGCAGACAATCGGGTGTTTGACTTCCCTTACACAGTCCTGCAAGGGCAAATGGACACTATCGTTGTCCGTTTCGACGAGAAAGGGCAAAAAGCAGGTTTCAAAGCCGAATATGGCTTTGGTGCTTACGAGCCGATACATATTGAGGTACCGCAAGAAATCAAAACAGGCGATTATAATATGACCATCGACATGGGAACACCTGAATGCCCGGTACCGGCAATCAATCTCACTATACACAATGATTATTCATCGCTGATTATTGACGAGAAAGGACCTTTCCTTGTTGTGTATGACAGTGCCTATAACGGAGGATATAACTTCACCTCTTATCAATGGTACAAAAACGGAGAGTTGATGCAGGGTGAGACAAATTCTTATATCGTGTTGTCAGAATCAGGCGACAGCGGAAATGAATATTATGTGGTTCTTGTTGCCGAAGGCGACACCACCGCTCGCAAATCTTGCCCTGTTGTGTATCAAGGCTATAGTGATATTCGTTCAGGATTAGATAATATATCTTCCGACCAACTTGCATATCCGACCCTCGTGCGCCAAAACGCAAGAGTATATGTCAATACTGACGAGCGATATGTTGTATATGATATTTTAGGAAAAGAAATACTGCGTGGTGATGCAACGCAACAATCGTTTGCAGCACCGCAAGAGAAAGGTGTTTATCTGATTTATTTTGAGAAAAAGAATAAAGTAGTAAAATTTGTTGTACGCTAAGAAATACATATTAGTTCTGTTAGTAAGTGCCTTTGCATTGACGCTAAATGCTCAATCGCGTTCATCGCAAAAACCGCATAGTTATATTTATCTCAGTCTTGGAGCAGGCGAAGCAAACACCATTGCCAAACCCATTGATAATTACGAGATAAAAAACAAAATAGGATACAACGGACTTTTTGGCTTTGGCTATGAAATGGCTGTTAGAAAGTTTTTCTTCACACTCGGAGTAGATGCCACTTATAGCCACTACGGACAGACCTTGGCGGAATTTACCGACTCTCGTATTGCTCTTGATTTGGAAAACGACCGCCATGAGTACCAGTATCTTTACAGCAACTATACAGAGCAGCAAAATATGTTGCATATCGGTATTCCTGTGATGTTTGGAGGATTGATAGGCGACTATATGTATTTCGGTGTTGGAGGAAAATTTGCCTTTGGCATATTGTCCAATTATAATTCAACAGCAAAAATGTTCACGCAAGGTATATATGAGCAATATCCTGAGCCGCTGAAAAGCGACCTTACGCCGGAGGCTGTGCGTTGGGGATTCTATCCTCTTGCTGATTATGATTACAAAAGCGAGGGTAGGGCAACAATTGAGACATCGCGCATGCGTGTCGCAGCGTTGTTGGAAATAGGAGCTCAGATACCTCTGAAAAACAAAAAAAACAAGATGCGTATTGGCTTGTATGCCGAATATGGCTTGCCGATAGGAGCATCTAACAACCACACTAAACTGCATCTAACCGACTATTCTAAAGTTGATATTAAGCCCCAAACTCAGAGCCAACAGAACCTGATGGACAAGTTGAAATACAATAGTATTCTCGACTCTGATTTCCTTCAATCAGCCTATCAGAACATCTCTGTTGGAGTGAAAATGACCGTAGCATTTGATGTTACGATAGACAACGCTCCGTGTAATTGCATTGGCGGTACGTCGTATTCTTTCTTTTAAGAATGAATACTTTGTCCTAAGAAGCAAGACGGATGTTTTATACTATTTGATATTTATTTGAGTATTAAGGCATTTATCTCGTCTTAGAGATAAAAAAACAAAACTGTAAAACAGTAATCTATTTATTATTAACTAAACACCCATTTTTATGAGGAAGAAATTACTCTCTTTAGCAGTAGTCTGCCTTTTTGCAGGCTTTGCTTATTCGGCCGAAGAAAATGTTTTCGTGCTGAATGAAGGTTTTGAGAGCGGTGTAATCCCTGAGGGCTGGTCGCAAGAGTTTGTGAACAGTGCTTTGTATGGAGAGCATCCTTGGGTTGTTGAGGCGGCTTCTGACGCCCAAAAACCTGCTGGTGCTGCCAGTGGCAACTATCGTCTGTTGCTCCGCAACAACACAAATGCCACTATTGGTTATACCACGCGTCTCATTTCTCCGGTGATGGACCTTGCGTACGGCAAAGTCATCGAACCTATCCTTGTCTTTAGTCATGCTCAACAACAGCGCACCGGCGATTTCGACCAACTTAAGGTCTATTATCGCACATCGGCTGACACTCGTTGGATCAGAATGGACGAAGACCGTTTCAACCACAAAATTCCTTCTTGGACCCGCGACACAATTTACCTGCCGGGACAGAGTGGAACTTATCAAATCATGTTCGAGGTAACCGACAATTTCGGCTATGGCGTAGTGCTTGATGATATCCAAGTGCGCCCTGTGCCTGTTTGCGTCGAACCATTCGATTTTATCCCTCAAAATCTGACATCTTCATCGGCTATTATCGGTTGGAATGCAAGTTTCGACACCGATTCGTTTGAAGTTGTTTTGTCGGGTGCTCAAATTGAATCTATCGACAATGTCAATCTCGAAGATGTTATCTGGCATGGATTTTTAGCAGACGATGCTTTCCGCTTCTCAACAATCGAGCAAAACATAGAACTCGAACGAGGTGCAAATTATTATCTCTATGTTCGCTCTTTCTGCCAAGGTGGATCTATCAGTAATTGGTCAACATACGCATTCAGAACCAAAAACTTGGTTAACTTGCCTCTCGTACAAAATTTCACCCCGGGTGAAGATTTTGAATACAAAACAGGTACTGTCAATCATATTGCCAACTGGACATTCGGAACAAGTATAAAGCGTGATGATGGCGTAACAATGGAATATATGCCATTTGTGAATACCAACACAGAACCTAACACAGCATCTGCCGGCTATTATTCATACGATGGCGGCTTTTGTCTTGCCTTTACCGGTGCTCGCACTATTGGTTCTGACATTCCTGCCGGACACTATGTTTATTGTGCTACTCCTGAAATCAATGTTGCTGACATAAAGAATGTGCAACTCTCGTTCTGGGGTACTGCCTATCAAGCATTCGGCGGCGAGTATGCAGGTGGTATTATAATCGGTTTGATGACTGATCCGCAAGACTACAACACCTTCATTGCAATTGATACTTGCTATATCAACGGAAACAGGACATTCAATAAATTTAATGTCTCTTTCCAATCTTATTCAGGTGAGGCTAAGTATATTGCTTTCGCTTCTGATTTCAAAGATAAGGCCAATCGTTTCTATATTGACAATATCTTAATCAAAGAGTCGGCAGCACCTTCTTGGCCGTCTGACATCAAAATCAGCAATGTGTCAGCAAAAGGATTCGACATCTCTCTCAATTCTCACAATACACCTTACAACTTGGTTGTAGCAAAGCGTGTTTTGAACGCAAGGGGTGATATCGTTGACAACCCTGAACTTCTCGATCCTTCTCAGATAGTAGCAAGTTTGTCAAATCAAAATGCTCAACAACTGCATGTAGAACTCTCAACCGAAGTTTCCGGTCAGTTCATTGTTGCCTATGCCCAAGCAATTGGTGCCAACAACGCCCTTAGCGATTGGTCGTTACCGGTAATTACCCGTTTGCCTAAATACTTGGCAACAAGCCAAATGCCTTACAAAATTGACTGGGAAAATCCGGAATCAGACACATGGCAAGAACGCATGTTATTCCCTTATGGTTCGCAAGGAACATCATCTAAGTTCCCGAATGAAATCATCTCAATGACCCAATATGCGCCTAACGCCTATGGTCAAAACCAGTCGTACGCTGGCATATTGTCAGGTACAGCTTCACAAGAAGGCAAATCAAGCGGTCATTATGTTTGGCTCAAAAAGGAATACAACGAAGTAACAGCAGGCGACCCTGCAATGTATTCTTTCCGTCATCAATATGGCAACTATATCGCTCTGCCTGAGGTTGAAGATGTAAGCAAAGTCCTTCTGAAGTTCTATATGCAACGTTATTCAAGCACTGTTGAAGGTTCTTCTCGTGTTGCCGTTGGTGTGATGACCGACCCATACGACATCACAACTTTTGAGACAATAGCTACTTTTGAAGCCACATCACCTTCAGAGTATCAGCCATTCTCATGTTCGTTTGAGTCGTACAAAGGCAATGGAAAAATTATCGCTATACAAGCAATTGACGCAAATAATCCTGTATCATCAGGTTCTCTGAGTGGTAGCGGTTATGGATGGAATAACTGGTATAGTTCAGTTCAGCGTCTTGACTGGATAAACATCTTTGCTCTCGGCGAATGCAATCCGATTGCTAATCCATCAGTTGATGCTTCACACAATTCGGCTGTTCTTTCATGGGGCGCAAATGGTATGAATCAATGGCTGATTAGAGTTTTGAATAGCAAAGGCGACACTCTTGTTTCTCAACTCGTTGACACCACTTCATTTACCATTGAAGGTCTCGAGCCTCATGCAACATACAAATATATGGTATCTCCTCTTTGCGATTCTCTATACGAACTCTCCGATTGGCTCTCGTTCACCACACTTTGTTTGCCTGGTGAGCCTCTGCCTTTCATTGAAGACTTTGAGAATAAAGATTATACTACAGGTTCTTCTAAATATTGGATTCCTTATTGCTGGTCGTCACCTACTTACTCATATTCGTATTCAGGTGGGAGCATAGAATATTATCCATATATATCTCGCTCTACATTAAACACTTGGGCTCACAACAGCAAGACAATGTTTGCTCTCTATACAGCATCAAGTTCTACCACCCAACGCGAGATGTGGGTTGCTCTGCCACAAATGGCTGCCGACATTGATGCTCTGCAAGTTGAATTCTATGTGAGAGGCTACAGCGTTAGTCAAAATTCTATGTTCCAAGTTGGTGTAATGACTGACCCAAGCGACATCTCAACATTTGAAGTTGTTGACAGCATTAATGTTGTTGGTTCTGCATGGAAGGGTACTATAGTTAAGTTCGATAAGTACAACGGACAAGGTAAGTACATAGCCTTCAAGCGCAATTACGAACGCGATGGCGCTGTCAATTATTATATTGACGACATCATTGTTGACTCTATAAACAATTGTGAAAAGATATTCAATGTTGCCACTTCTGCTCCGGCAACCAATGGTGCTACTCTCTCGTGGAAAAACACTGCTGCCGACAAGTACGAAGTTATGGTGACCAACAAGAGTATCAATCCTAATGCAGACGATACAACAGGTTTGGTTGTTGACATTTTCGAAACCAACAAGACAGAAGTTGTATATACCAACGATGCTCTCAATTTGAACAGCAACTATTATGTTTATGTTCGAGCTATCTGCGGTTCTTCACGCACAACATGGTCGGATGAGGCTGCATTCAAAACAACCTGTATGCCGCAAACTGCCGAGCAATATGGCGTAATCGACTTTACTGATGTCAATGCTCTCGGTTGCTGGTCGGTCGGTGTGATGAACGGAACAACATCCGCTCCGGCTCGCAATGGTACGGCAACAGGTAAGTTGGGCTTCTATCTCCGTATGTTCAACACTGCAGCTTCAGATGGTGCATACGCTATTATGCCACCGCTTGCTGTTGATGACATTTCGAAATACCAAATCAAGTTCCGCGGAAGTACCGACAGCCAAATAGCAACCAATGTTAGACGCGTAACTGTAGGTATCATCAGCAACGCTGCTGATCTTAGTACTTTTGTTCCTATTGCAACAATCAGAGACCTTGTTTATCTGTCAACATCAGGCGACACTCTTGAGGCTCTCACTTACACTATACCTTTTGACTCTTACGATGGCGACTTCGTAACCGGCGCAATGGGTAACCAAGTGATGTTCCTCTCTGAAAGTGGCGACTCAACAAACTATGTTACTCTCGACAATATCAGCTTCGAATTGATTCCTTCTTGCGCTTATCCAACAGCTGTTGAAATAGATTCTGTTGGTACCTTCGGTGCTCAATTCTCATGGAACAAGACCGGCGCTGAATACCAAGTTGCTGTAACAGCAAGCAAGGTCGCTCCTGACCAAGAAGGTGCTGAAGTGGTTAAATTGCTCGAAAGTGTCAAAGCAGAAACAGCTGCTGTTGATGGTCTCGAGATGCTCACACGCTACTTCGTTTATGTTCGCACCATCTGCGGTGCAGGCGACACAAGTGCATGGTCTGACGCTCGTCTGTTCACAACACAATGTCCGGATGCTTATCTCCTGCCGTTTGTTGAAGATTTTGAATCATACACAACAACATCTGGCAACCGCAAACCGGACTGCTGGACGTGCTACTACCTCAACGGAACAACACTGACAGAAGGTACTGGTGCATCCTATCCAAGTCTGAACTCTACAGCATCAAATGCTCACGAAAGTACTCGAAGCTTGTATATGTATAGCAGTGGTTCTGCAACTTCACCTACATTCTCTTTTGCTGCTCTGCCGTACATTGATGCTGATTTGAGCAAAGCAATGATTTCATTCTGGTATAAATCAAATTCAGCAGCAACAACTTCTGCTCCTAATCGTAAAGTTGTAGTAGGTATTGCTGACGAAGTATCAACTCTCGACACATTGCTTGCCACATTCACACCGATTGACACTGTAATCAGTGAAGTAGCTACTTACGAGAAATATACCCGTATCGTTAGCGAGAAATACAATGGAAATGGTAAGTATATCGTATTTATAGGTTTCGGCGGTAATGGCGCAACAAGTAGCGGTGGTATGTACATCGATGATGTAGAAATCTCTCTCGTTCCTTCATGTTTCGTTCCTGACAATTTGAGTGCCAAGATGTACGACACCGAGGCACAACTCTCTTGGGAACAACTTCAAGGCGACAACACTGCATGGGATGTAGCTTATGGTCTCGAAGGTGCTGACGTAGCTTCAATGTCTGTTGTTGCAGCCAACGAGCCTGCACTGACTATAGCTAATCTGCAACCGAGCACAGCATACGACTTCTATGTTCGTGCAAATTGCGGCGAAGGCGAAGTGAGCGAATGGCGCGGTCCTTTGACAGCAACAACGCTCTATCAAGTTGCTCTTGCTGACGCAAGCTGGACATTCGAAAACGAACCTACCAAACCGACTTTCCTCGGTCAAACCAATAAAGCTCCGGGTCAATGGTTCGTTTATAACTATGTAACCGGAACAAGTACTGCAGGTAATGTTCCTCGCGTATATCCAAACTCATACAACTCTACATCAGGTAAGTTGTCAAGTAGTTATGCTCTCTCAGGCGATACAGTTCTCTATCTCTATGGTTCGGGTGCATACGCTGTTCTGCCTGTAGTAGCAAATGAAGATTACGACAGTCTCGAACTCCATTTCTTCACTCGTGGTCTCTATACTTATCCATATAAGGCTAATGGAGAAAACGAAGGTAAAGACTCTGTATATTACACATCATTCTGCTATTCAGGTTCAACTTATAAACATACTGCTCTTGTAGGTGTTGTTACCGACCCGTATGACTTGTCGTCATTCGAGCCTCTGACAGAATATATCTACCCAACAGTTGGTACCACAACAAGCACAAAGGCTGCTGATGCAGTCGATCCAGAAGGCAACAGCTGGTGGCGTGAAGTTGTTGTTCCTCTCTATGGCGCACAAGGCAAGTTTATCGTCATTGCCGCTCCTGAGGCTTCAAATGTACTCTACATTGACAATGTATCTGTTCAGAAGGTAGATCCTAATGCTTGCGCTAATGTAACAAGACTTGCTCTCAACGAGGAAAATCTTACATTCAGTAGCGCTGAGTTCTCATGGCTCTCACCAAAAGATAAGTTTATACTCAGTATAGTTGAGACAGAAAATGGTAATGTTGTCGTTGAAAACGCATTGCTTGACACCAATTTCTTTGCTATTGATACATTGAAAGAACAAACCACCTACACAATCAGTGTTAAGGCTGTTTGTGGCGAAGGAATTGAAAGCGAAGCCGTATCATTAGATTTCACAACACCATGTAAGCCGTTTGATGCTGATAATGCATCATGGAATTTTGCCGATAACCTCTATCAATGGGGTACAAGCTCAACTTATGTTATCCCGTCATGTTGGGATGAAGGACTTGGTAATGGCTCAGGTGCTTCTTACACTCCGTATGCAATAGCCAATACTTCAACTTATAGTTATGCTCGTCAGCAATATGTAGATGAGCAAGCAAGTGATTTTGATCGTTCATTGCGCTTCTATACCACAACTTCCTACTATAATGCATACGCAGTATTGCCGGAAGCCGGAATAGAACTCGATTCAATGACACTTCACTTCTGGGGTCGTGCTGCTTACTTCTATTCTCAAACATATACAACTCAAGCATCGCGCGGTCGTCTGTACAGCGCAAACGGCAACTATAGTCGTATGCTTGTTGTAGGTGTGATTACCGATCCTGCCGATTTCGAAACATTCACTCCTATCGACACTATCACATACAATAATGTATGGACAGCAACCGCAGGCGTATTTGCTCAAGACGACGAATCAGGTAATGAATATTGGCAAGAATATGCTCTGCCTTTGGCTAAGTATGCCGGCAAAGGCCGTATAGCTTTTGTTGCTCCTCAGCCAACAGCAACAAGCTACTTCTGGATTGACGATGTTGAAATCATTCGTGGTGACTTCTGTCTGCCTGTTACAGGTGTACAAATTACAGATATTGATGCTCAATCAGCTGTAGTACGCTGGTCTGATGTGATTGAAAATGCTGAAGTACATCTGCTCATTGCCGATAACGATAGTTTCGACGAGAAGTCTATTGTCTTCGCCGACACTATAGTAGGTGGCAATTTCGCAGAAATAAAAGGCCTCAACCCATCAACAACATATTTCGTACGCCTCAAACATGTATGTGATTCTGAAACTGGCGACGAATCTGCATGGAGTGCTCCTATTTCATTCAAGACACTCTATGTGGTTCGTTTCAACCAAAACTTCAGTGTCAACACCACTATTCCTGCCGATTGGAACCGCAGTCTCTCCGCTTCGGCTGAAGATGTATTCAGCGGCACGAAAACTCTGACTGAGGCTTCGGCTACTGCTTCATACGCTTGGCGTACAAGTGTGGGTGGAGATCCTTATGCTTACACCAACACTACTATCAACAACGCTGGTTCTTCATCAAGCTATCAGTATCAATGGCTCATCACTCCTCAAATTGACCTCACTGCCAACGCTGAGGACAAACTCATGTTGAGCTTTGACATTGCATTACGCTCGTCAAATTCAACTGCTGATGATATCGTGGCACCAAATCCGAATACCGATGTCAAGGAGAAATTCCTCGTCATCGTTTCAGAAGACGGTGGTCAGACATGGGCAGCAGAAAATTCTATCGGTTGGTCAACAGAAGATGATGCCGAATATGATTATGCCGAGCTCTTCACACGCGGTCAATTGGCTACCAAGTTTATTGACATGACTAAATATGCCGGCAAGACAATCAGAATAGCATTCTACAGCGGCTCATTTGCTGACAAGAATGTGGCAGGTAGTAAGAACATCGTTGTTCTCGACAATGTTCAACTCAACACCTATTCTTCACAAGAATTTGAAGGTCAGGTATGCCGTTGGGAAGACTTCTCTATCGACAACTTTGATATTGATGCCTACGACCTCAATGTCGGAATGAACCAATTCATTGACTTCAAACCTGCTAAGCGTGATGGTCAAGACGATATACTCAAACAACTCACAGTTATTGTTGATGATGATGCCGAGACAGTACTTGAAGATGTCGTTCTCTGCGAAGGCGAACAATTCACTCAGTACAACTTCAATTTTGAAGCATCACAATCAGGTGTTTACAAACAGAAACTGCAAAGTGCCGCTGGTTGTGACTCAACTGTTGTGCTCAATGTAACCGTTAATCCTCGTCTCTACAACGACGCTGTGGCAACAATATGCCAAGGTGCTTACTATGAGTTCAATGGTGTTCGTTACTACACATCAACAGAGAAAGTTGACACAATATCATCTCTTGTAACCGGTTGCGACTCTATCGTTACTCTCCACCTCACAGTGAACGATATTCTCCGTGAAGATGAAGGTGTGGTTTATATCTGCCCGGATATGGCTTACAACTTCACAGAGAAATTCGATTCTATCGTAGAAAGTGGTGTATATGTTGACACTGTTCAGAATGAGCAAGGCTGCGATGTCGTTAAGACAATCGAAGTAATTCAAGCCTTCGACGCTCATGTTGACATCCGTGCAGCAATATGCAAAGGCGAGGTTTACGAAGACTCTACATTCAGTGGCTTGAGCCGTGCCGGTGTTTACACCACACCATCTGGCATTCTCAAGACTGAGCATGGTTGCGATTCAACCGTAACTCTCACTCTCCTTGTTGCCGACAATGGTACTCTCTACGATTCAATAGCTGTTGAAGACCTTCCATACGTTCTCAATGGCGAAGAATTGTTCGGAGCAGAAACAGAGAGAGGCATTTATACAACAACAATCAACCTCGGTTGCGGTGAGGTAACTCTCGTACTCAATATCGGTATGGCTGATGGTCTGAATAGTGTTTATGCCAACACTGTGGCTGTCTCACCAAATCCTGCAAAGGTAGGCGAGCCAATCAAAGTGCTCTCATCGTTCAGCGAATCGCAATTGTCGCAAATGACTGTCAATGTTTATTCTGCTGCCGGTATGCTTGTAAGCACACAACAACCAAGAACAAACGATATCGTTATCAGTCCGTTGGCAACATCGGGTGTTTATATGGTAGTCGTTCGCTCAGGTAGCCAGATGTGGCAATCAAAATTGGTTGTTGAATAAGCCAAAACGGTTTGAAAACAATAAAGTAGAATTACTTGAGAACTAACATGTGAGTGTCTTGTATTAGACACAAACTAAATACACAAAGAAGTCTGCCAAACGGCAGACTTCTTTGTGTATTAATTTTTTCAAGACAATAGAAGACAATAATAAGCAATTTATTTCAAGACAATTTTGTTAATTGTGTTGGATACTGTCCGACATTTGTCGTTTTCTCAAAATTTTCGTTTCCATTCGTTCGATTCGTTTTTATAAAAGGTTCACAAATTAAACGAATTAAACAAATTTTTCTCCTCTATTCGTCAGATTCGTTTTCTAAATTTTGTCCACAGAGAAAGCAGAGAAAACAGAGAATTCGTTTTCTTAAATAATTAAAGTTTCCCACTTGGATAAATATTATCGCGTAGCGATTATCTTTTAATAGGATAGCGGATTATATTTATCAATTGATTTCCCGTAGGGAATTTCTATGGCGAAAAATGAAATTAAAAGATATTCCCTAACGGGAAATAACGCTGACTATAAATATCAATGCTATTAAAAGGAAACCCCTACGGGGTATAATCTAAATAAAAATTCTACTGAACATTAGTGGGAAACTTTAGTAAGATAATTATTTCTCTACTAATTACCCGAATTATCACGAATTTTGTTTGGTCAAAAATTATCCAAAATGGAATAAAATAGAAAACCAAAAATTTTCTTTAAATTTTCTCAATTTTGGACAAAAAAAGAATAGTCCACAATTATACACAATTAAAGGCAATTATTCGCTTTAATTCGTCAGATTCGTTTTCTACAAAGTCTTCCACAGAGAAATCTGAGAAAGCAGAATATTTGTTTCAATTCG